>CAZKQJ010000028.1:0-27689 GCA_964554875.1 uncultured Spirochaetaceae bacterium
CGTATGAAGGACAGAATGAAAATAGGGGCCGTTGGCTTCTAAAAATTTTTGCCGGGAGTCTGCAACGTAGCTCCGGTGAAAAACTGCAATTTCATTCCGGTGTTGACAGCAGAAGCTTGCTTCTGTGTAGGTAATTGAGCTTAACCGCAGACAAGCGAAGTGTCGCAGGCACTCGCTTGTCTGCGGTGGAACCGCCGCCCGATAAACAAAAAGCCGAAGGCGTTTTGTTTATCGTTTCGCCAATATGCGAAGTTAACCCGGCCCCTTGCGGGCTTGAGCAATTTCGGGAAAAGTATATCATACTTTTTTCGGAATTGGTCAAAGGGTTAATTTGGGTCGAAGCGAAGCGGAGCCGCATATTGGCTGTTAGGTGTAGTTTCTGTCTGGATTGTTTAAAGTTTCAAAAAGTACAGGACGTACTTTTTGTTCGGTTGAAGAACGAAACAATGGACTTAAAGCATATATCATGATATATTACAAATGAGAGGTGATCATTATGAATACTGCAAAACTATTTATGAATGGAAGAAGCCAAGCTGTAAGACTTCCAAAAGACTGTCAATTTTCTGGTAGTGATGTCATTGTTCAAAAGCATGGTGATGCTGTAATCTTAATACCTCATGATAAAGCTTGGGAAACTTTTTTGCATGGTTTAAATTCCTTCAGTGATGATTTCATGCAAGATGGAAGAGATCAAGGAACTGATCAAGAAAGAGATTTTTCGTAATGTATCTACTTGATACAAATATTTGTATTTTTGCTATAAGAAAAAGATCTCAAAATGTAATTAAAAGGATCTCTGAGAATTTTGATAAAGGTATTTATATTTCTTCTCTTACAATTGCAGAAATGGAAGCCGGAATTTCAAATAGTAAATTCGTAGAAAGTAACAGAATGGCTCTGCTCGAATTCTTATCTATTTTTGACATTTTAGATTTTGAAGAAAAGGATGCTATTCCATATGGAAAATGGAAAGCATTTCTAAAACGAACAGGCCAACAGATTAGTCCAATTGATATGCTTCTCGCAGGACAAGCTCTTTCAAATAATTTAATAATGGTAACAAATAATACTGGAGAATTCTCTAGAATAACAGATCTGACAATTGAAGATTGGACTCTATAATCTTTGTGAGCCCAGGACGGGCGAACACAGAAAAATATGTAAAGACAGAAATTACACCTAACGGGCGGCGGTTAAGCGCAGTTGCCGAAGCAGAAGCTTGCTTCTGTGTAGGTAATTGAGCTTAACCGCAGATAAGCGAAGTGCCGCAGGCACTCGCTTGTCTGCGGTGGAACCGCCGCCTGATCAACAAAAAGCCGAAGGCGTTTTGTTGATCGTTCCGAGAATAGGCGAAGTTGGCCGCAGGCCAATTTGGGTGTAGCGCAGCGGAACTACCTATTCTCTGTTAAGTGAAGTAGGTCAATTTATTGGGCGACCCATGCATAGAATGACAAAGAGGACCAACCACCTGCAGGTGTCGCAGGTCTTGCGGGTCTGGCAGGACGCGCTGGTCTAGCAGGTCTTGCCATACCTGAAATTCTTTCTTTCGGATTCCAACAAACAGGTTTCCCATTTGTGTCTAAACATAATAGTCCTTTTACTGGCCCCATCCAATTTCCTGAATCGGAGGACCACGCATGTCCATGTGAAATATATGCTACCCAATCCATGTTTGTGTTCCATATGTGTCGGTTTGGTTCAATCCACGCTACTAAATCACAATCTTTATCAAATAACGGAAACATAAAATATTCCTCCTTAACCAGTTAATAAATTGACCTATTTCACTTAACGTCCTGCGGTAAAACGACGTTTTACTTTACAAACTCCAAAACACTATTATCCATATTGTTAATCTTGAAAACTTTAAAACAGTAATTGCCTGAATTGAATTAAAGTAAAATGTGGCGAAGCCCAAGCGAGGTACTCCGAGTGCAGTGTTTGAACCGCTGTTATGCTCCAGTACCAGCCGCTTCTTGTCCAGCCCGATAGGGCGGAGCCAAGGGCTGGACTTATTATTTAAAAATCCTTATTTTTCAACTAAAGGAAAGTATTTATTTTCCACACCACAACTCAAGCAAACATTACTATGAACACATAATAACTTTCCACAAGCAAGACACGTCCATTTTTTTGTTTCTTTTTCAATAAAAACACTTATTCCATTATCAATGATTGATTTCATGTTTTCTATTGGACTTTCTCCATATTTTTCTATATATCTCTTATTAAGGTCTCTTATTCTCTGGCAAGGGTATTTAGTACACTCTGAGCATAACAGCTTATCATTTCCTTTTTTCTCAAGACAACTTTTTATACTGCAAACTGTACAATGATAAGGTTTATTCCCAGAATAATTACATCCTACGCATTTATTTTTTTCTCTCTGAAAACCTTTACATAAATCACATATTACTCCGCATGGAGCAATGCTTAGATTATTCATACTTAATCTCTTCTTTAATTTCTTTTAATCTTTTAAATAAACTCAATGCCAAGAGCTTTTTGGTAAATCTAATGTCTATATTTAGTAAATCTCTATTTTTTCCTGCCAACAAAAACAGTAAGCGGATAATCTCCTTCTCCAATAATATTTTTTTCATAAATATCATTTAAAATGCATTTTCCATTGTAAATCCAGTTTTAATAAATATCTTTTCCCACGTCTTTTCCGGAAAAAGACCAAGTATGTGTCTTTCGGATTGAATACGTAATTCATTTTTTTCTCTAATCAAATACATCAGTGTCGCTTCATACGTATTAGGTACAAACGGATTTATATAATTATTTTCCAACAGAGTAATATGTATCCCATTTTTTTCTCCAGTATATACAAAATTATTATTTTGAAATACTTCTTCAGGTTTTGCTACTATCAATAAAACTCCATCGGTTTTTAAATGTATATAAGCAGTTTCAATAGCCTGCTGTAAATCTTTTTCACTTACCATATAGTCTATACTGTCAGGAATTGCTACAGCATCATATTCTTTATTCAATCTTACTGTTCGCATATCACCTTCCATATATTCAATATCAGGATGTAATTTTTTTGCTTTCTCAAGAATTCCGAGGCTAAGATCAACTCCTGTAACCGAAAAATATTTTTTAAAGATTGTATCGTGTCCACCTGCACCGCTGCCAAAATGTAAAAGTGTTTTAGGTTTTTCAATGGCGTTTTTATTAATCAAGTTTATATAAAACATTACTCTTCTTCATAATCATCAGGATTTACAAACCAATCTTCTGTCCAGCATAGATCATTATAAGCTTTCCATGTTGAGGCCATTTAATTCTCCTTTTCTATTTTATAAAAGTATTCAGTTTTGGATAAAAATAATTTTCTGCATATCTTCGCCCGTCGGCCAGGGGCCCGGGCGGCGTCCTCTTGCGGCTGGTATTGAGCATAACGGCCCGCTGTTATGCGAAGTTTGCCGCTCGCGTAGCGACTGGCGAAGATTTTGCGAATCTTCACAAAATCATCCGCTTACTGTAATTCATCTTACCACAGCCCTAGCCTCTCGCAAAATCTATGACAGAGGCAAATTTGGGCGAAGCCCCGGAGGCGGCAACGCAAGTTGACGCCGGAGCGCATCAACAGCTGTTAGGCGCCGCTCGTACTCTCCGATTCGAGAATGATCATCTCTTCACAGAATTCACTGTATGGCCTTAGTTTTGAGTAGTTCCGATCAAACCGAAGATTTGGATTGATTTGCTTCACGAGGGCATCTGTTGACTGCTCATTGTATGCCCTGCACATAATCCTTGTATCGAGACCCAAGATTTTGCAGGCCTCAAGCGTCGGACAAAAATTCTGGGAGTGAAAGACAACTTTTCGGTTGTTCCGTTCTACGATTGGTGCCTCCTCTTCGCCAATTCCAAAGCGATGAAGCAAAAGCTGATAAGCCGATTCAACAGGGTTACTTGTGAGAAAATCAAACTGGCCTTTATTATCCTTGAACCACTTTGTTCGTTTTCTTGTAGATTCAGAATTGAAGCGTTCTAGATCTTTGGAGGAGTGTGTTCTCAGTCGTTTGATTTCTTTTCGGACATCTTGATCGTAGAGAAGCCGACACTGTTCCTTCAGCAAGTCTCGAATGACTTGTATCTCCGTTCCTGAACGTCTGAAAATCTCTTCGGACTGAATATCTATTCGTTTCCTCCCCTGCTTCATGGCTTCTTGGATTGAGTAACCGAAAGCAACTTCCCGAATACCGGACCACACAATCGCAGTTGCACACATTGGACAGGGTTCATGGGTTGAGAAGAGAAGACAGCCTGAAAGGTTCTTACCAACTATTTTTGAAGCGATTTTTATTGCATTGATTTCGGCGTGAGAAGTCGAATCGTTTTCACTTTCTTCAAGATCATGAGCACGAGCAATTACTTCATCGTTGGCAACGATAACAGCACCGAAGCCATGATTGCCTTCGCGAAGACTGAGTTTGGCTTCTTCAATCGCGATTTGCATGTAATGATCTTGCTTATTCATCTTGGATTTTCGAGTGACGCCTAACGTCCCGCGGGTATGCGACGTTTTGCGTCCCGCCAGGGTTGGCATGTGTTTTTGCTATTAAGTCCTTAACCTTTCTTCTGATTCTACCACAGGCAAAAACCATGACAAAGCAAAATGTGCCGAAGGCCAAGGAGCAAAGCGACGCAGCGCATAGCCGCTGTTAAGCGTAGAAATTAGTGATTTCTTCTAAGTTCACCACCCTTTCCGAAGAATCTGGCAGCGGGTAACGACACGTGAACTTTTCTTTATAAAAGAGCGAGTTTAACGCATTGCGCATGAAAGACGGCCTCACCTCGATGTGTTCAAACTTTCCACAATGACACCTTATACAAAAAGTGCGTCGGTGAACTCCGGCTAATTTCGTCGCTTAACGGGCGGCGGTTAAGCGCAGTTGCCGAAGCAGAAGCTTGCTTCTGTGTAGGTAATTGAGCTTAACCGCAGATAAGCGAAGTGCCGCAGGCACTCGCTTGTCTGCGGTGGAACCGCCGCCCGATAAACAAAAAGCCGAAGGCGTTTTGTTTATCTTCCCTTATCCGCATTATACAATAAATTCCTCTTTCTCAGAAGCAAAACCCTTACTCCTGCGGTTATAACAGGTATGGATAGTACATTTCGTGACTCTATATTACATAACCTGCGGGAACACCTGCTTATGCGCAATTACTCTCCCCGCACAATCAAGGCGTATACCCGCTATTGCTCCGAATTCTGCGCTTTCTGCCTGCATAATCCGTCCCTGACGCGGGAGCAGAAGATTATCCGCTTTCTCAATACATACCCTGATCCCGCAACGAAGGCCGTCGCCCGTTCGGCCCTTAAGTACCTGTATGCTAACATCCTTACGCTTCCGGCACCTGTTCTGCTGACCAGGACCCGAAAACCCCGGAAACTGCCGACTGTTTTAAACCGGGACCAGGTATCCGCAATCTTAAATACAATTCCAAATCCGAAACACCGTGCCATGATCGCCATGATGTACGGTTCGGGACTGAGGGTCAGCGAGGTTGTCAGCCTTAGGGTGGGAGATGTACATCTTTCCAGAAACCGTGTCCATATCCGTCAATCCAAGAACCTCAAAGACCGCATTACGGTTCTATCGCCCCTGTTGACGGATTATCTGAATCTGATAACGGGAAACCGGCAGGCAAAAGAGTTTCTCTTTCTCACCCAGAGCGGTAACAAATATTCAGTCAGAACCCTTCAGACAATCTTTAAGCGGGCTCTTTCCAGTTCCGGAATTCCCCTCGAGGCGTCCTGCCACACTCTGCGCCATTCCTTTGCTACAAGCCTGTTGGAAAACGGAGTGGATATACGCATTATCCAGGCCCAGTTGGGGCACTCAAATATCAAAACGACCATGCTGTATACACAGATTACCAGCGTAATGGAAGACTCCCTGCATTCGCCGCTATAACGCATTGCGCATAAGCTTCTTCTACCGCAGGTTTTCTGAATTTCGCATAAACACCGGTTTTCTTTATGCCTTTCAAGTCCTTTTCGTAGTGCTTCAGGCGAAAACATTGTTTATGACGGTCTTTTTCCGTTACAATCCCCGGTGTATGACCGGATACATCTGGCAGGTTGATAAAACACCGAACTCACGCTTTCCTTTCCGGATTTCTATCCTGGAAGATTTACGTACGGTCCTCGCGCTGCGCACCCGGGACAAGTGGCCGGGACAGAAAGGAAACAACTTTTCTATTCGGGAATCCGGTGTTCCCGACGACGAGCATCTGGTGCAGATCGAATCTGTCCCCATAGCCTTTCTGCGCCCTGCATTCCGGGGTTCAGCGTATTTTTGCAGGTAAGCGCAAGCTCGTAAATGCCTGGACAAGCCGCTTTTTCGCCGCAGTACGCAGACGTATAGCCGATACCGGTCAGAATCCTGACGCGGCAGCACAGCGTCCGCCAACCTTTCTCAGCACTCCCGTCCGGCAGGACCTGGAAACCGATCCTAAACTCCTTCGCCGCATAGTGCAGCAGCTGAAGCGCGAGGGTTAGCTCCATAGCTCCGGAAAGGCGAGCGGAACACAATGGTTTTACACTAACTGATGTCGGACAACCTCAAGCGACAGCGCATGCAGACTGTTCAATTTAATCGCCCCGCAGACCGGATTATCTAAGAGCTTCCTTATACAGGATAGCTCTTGAAATCGCAGTTTTTCCATGGTAAACTACGTTCATCTATTGAACGAGGTTCAAATTTAATGGCTGCACACACAACCAGGCAGAAAAACCGTGAAGCGCGGATACGTAACATGTTCATTGATGCAGCTAAACAGCACGTCGCAGCCGGTGGACTGGAATCCCTGAATGTGAAGACCATCGCCGAACTGGCCGGCTACTCGCCGGGAACTCTCTACAACTACTTTAATGACTTTCAGGATCTACTAGTGCAATGCGGGCTCAGCTATCTGGATGATTGCGCCCGAATCGTGGAAAACGTGCGAAAAGAGAATATTTCACCGATCGACAGGGTAATAAAGCCAGCGATGGCCTATTTCGCCTACTTTCTTGATCGACCGGCTATTTTCCGCCTGCTTTTTCTGGAAGATCTGGGAGAAAGGGTGAACTCAAATCTGTCATCACCGGAAACAATTCCGGACATAATCAGACGCGCCAGAGAAAGTGTAGAAGAATGCGCTTCAGCCGGGATAATTGCCCCTGAGGAGATTGAGCTTGTCCTCGGGCTTGTGGACAATACAATCCACGGCAACCTTTTCTTTTATATGAATAAACGTCTTCCCCTGTCCCCGCAGGAGCTGATAATAAAAACGGAACTCGAGCTTGGTTATCTGTTCTATAAATGAAATTACCGTTTCCATTTTTATCCATTTGGAGGAGAATACAATGCTCAACAATAAACCTTTAACTATCGTCTTGCTGGTCGGCATGATCCTGGTCCCCGGCGTCCTTTTATCAGAAGATTCCGGGATTACTGAGTCCCGTCATTCAATAGAATTCAGCCCTATGTCTCCTTTGTTTAATATCTATGCTCTCCAGTATAACTATCGTATGACATCCAGCGATGAATTGATCCTCGGCGTTGCATACACAAATATTCAATACGACTTCGGAGAAACAAACGCAGCCACAGCAATAATAGGCTATCGCCGTTTTTTCTGGAAAAATCTTCATATAGATTATCAGCTCTGGCTGGATTACGACCGGTTTTACGAAAAAAACGAAGACAGGTATTACAGGGGGGTCGACGTCTGGAACGAGTTCAGGCTGGGGTACCGCTTTGACTTTACCCTGGTCAGGTTACCTGCCTTCATTAATCTCCAATGGCCCTTCGGCTTCGGGCTCTACGCCCAGAACAAACCTGAGAGTTTCAAGGAGCACGAAAAGGACAACAGATTTTTTTACTTTCCTCCCATGTTTTTTTTCGGCATTAGGTTTTAGTTATTAAATTCTTCACAGACACCTAAGACAACAGCACCTCGTCGTTTTCAAACTCTTTCTTGCGGATAGCGTGAAACTTGTCCACAAGTTTATCCACCGTCATCTCCTGTTTTTCCTTACCTTCAATATCAAGGATGATTTCTCCCGCATCCATCATTAAAAGCCGGTTGCCGTATGCGATGGCGTTGGCCATGTTGTGGGTAATCATTATGGCCGTAAGTCTGTACTCTTCAATAAAGCGCTTGGTCAGTTCCAGGACCTTGGCGGCGTTCCGGGGGTCCAGGGCCGCGGTGTGCTCGTCCAGTAGAATCAGGGCGGGTCGGGAGAGGACCATCATCAGCAGGGTCAGAGCCTGACGCTGACCGCCGGAGAGCAGGCTCACATTGTTCTTGAGCCGGGACTCGAGTCCCATGTCCAGGGCCTTGAGCTCGTTTATAAACCGTTCCCGAAGCCGGTTATTCAGACTTATCCTGAGGCCCTTGAAACCTTTCTTATAGCTGATAGTCATGTTGTCTTCCAGACTCATGTTCCCGGCGGTCCCTAAAAGTGGATTCTGGAATATGCGCCCGATATATCTGGCCCGCCTGTACTCCGGAATTCTGCTTACATCCGCGTCGTTAACATAAATCTTCCCTTCCGTCGGGGCGTAGGTACCTGCGATCAGATTAAAGAGGGTCGATTTACCCGCACCGTTGGAACCGATTACGGTAATAAAATCCCCTTCCTTTACATTGAGGTTCACATTGTGAATCGCCCTGGTTTCGTTGACGGTCCCTTCGTTGAATACCTTGGAAACCTGCTCAAGCCTGATCATACCGCCGCCTGCCTGGTCCGTTTTCCGGTCTTTACCTTTGTCATGATCAGCGAAAGGATAATCAAAAGCCCGGTTATCAGTTTAAGATCGTTGGGAGTCATCTTGATAATGTAGCCGTAGTAACGCCCTAAAAACATGATTCCCTTGAACACCACCGAACCGATTACCACCCTGAGCAAGAGGGGCCAGATTTTGTTGGAACGGATAAAGAACTCACCGATCATCACCGATGCCAGTCCGGTTACCACGATTCCCTGTCCCAGGTTTGCGTCCGCGAAACCCTGGTACTGGGCGGCCAGGGCCCCGGCAATACCGACAAGCCCGTTTGAGAGGCCTACGCCGATTATCTTCATCACCTCCGGATTTACCCCCTGGGAAATAACCATCTGCTGATTGTTTCCCATGGCCCCCAGGGTAAGGCCCAGGTCGGTATGAAAAAAAAGGTCCAGAACAAGAATTATCCCCCCCACAAAAAGGAGCAGAAACAGAAGCGCCCCGTATTCCGCGGGAATTCCGAGGCTCTTGCTCAGGTCCTGGATGGCGCTGAAGGCCGTACTCACCTGCAAAAGGGGCAGGTTGGCCCGGTTGCCCAGTACCCGAATGTTCACCGAATACAGCATGGTCATGGTAAGAATACCTGCCAGCAGGTTCGGCACCTTCAGCTTGTTATGGATCAGGGCAGTCACTATCCCTGCCAGGATCCCCCCCAGAAGGGCCAGCAGAACCGCGATCAATACCGGAAGCCCCGCTGTAATGGCTGACGCCGCGATTGCCGCGCCGAAGGGAAAGCTCCCGTCCACCGTCAGGTCCGGAAAATCGAGAATCCTGAAGGTAATAAACACCCCCAGGGCCAGTATGCCGTAAATCAGCCCTTCGTGGAGAATTCCTTCAATCACCGGGTTCGGACTTCCCCGTTTTCAATGATAACCGAGGCCCGGTCAATAATATCCGCAGGCACGGTAACGCCGATCTTTTTTGCCACATCCAGGTTCAGGATCAGCTGGTCCAGGTCTCCGGGATCCGACATGAACTGGGTGGGAATGCTCGAGGGGGCCTCGCCTTTCAGGATTCTGTCAATCAGTCGGCCCGTCGCCCGTCCGTGCCTGTAGTAATCAAATCCCAGGGCGGCGAAAACCTCAAAATCAACCGCCGAGGTCGGGTCCGCGGACATGACGGGAATCTTCTTGTCCAGAGCCGTCTGCACCACCGACTGCAGAGCGGAAAAGACGGTATTGTCGGTGCTCACGTAAATGGCATCCACCCGGTTCAGGATGGCCTGGGTCGCCTGTTTTACCTCGGCGGAGTTGGTTACCGTGGATTCCACAAACTCTATGCCCATGTCGGCGCACACCTCTTTGGCGATTCCCGCCAGCACCACAGCGTTGGCTTCTCCGGTGGAATAGACATGGCCAAGGCGTTCTACCTTCATGAGCCGGGTCAGCAGTTCAATCTGCTCCCGCACCGGCGTCATGTCGGAGTAGCCGGTAATGTTCTCGCCCCCCTTGTCCAGAGATGTAACCAGTCCGGCCCCCACCGGATCGGTCACCGCGGAATAAATAACCGGAAAATCGCTGATCGTTGACGCCAGAGCCTGACTGGTGGGAGTCGCTATACCGACGGCGATGTCCACCTTGTCATTCTTGAACTTTATTGCGATCTGCTTGGCCGTGTTGGGATCGCCGTTGGCGTTCTGCAGATCATATTTAATGTCGGCATAGCCCAGCTCGGCCAACTCGTCCTGAATCCCTTTCTCGATGGAATCCAGGGCCGGATGACTGACGATTTTCGAAATTCCGATGGTAATCGCAGCGTCATCCGCCTTTTCCGCGCTGCCCCCGGCAAAGAGAAAAGCAGCCGCTAATGCCGCAAGTAGAATGCAGGTACTCTTTTTCATTGTATTCTCCTGTTTTGTATTTTATCACCCTGTCGTTACTTCATATAGAAACACCTTAACAATACGGTACTTTCTGTATTTGCGTCAAGTCTTTTCAACTGGACTTTTCCCGTTTCCAGGGCTACTTTTCAGATACCATGATAATTTCACCGAAAGAACGTTCATTAAACAGAAAAATTCTCAAACGGCTCAAGGGTTCTCTCCGCAATCTCGCTGAAAATCTGCTGGAAGATCAGGAGATCCGCGCCATGCAGGAGTATGCTAATACGGTTTCGATAAAACGCCTCGGCTTCAACGATCACGGCCCTGTACACATGCGGGTTGTCCTGATGAATGCCATCAGCATGATGGAGCTGCTGCAGAGCGCGGGCATACAGACAAGCCTTGAAAATGAAGAGCAGGGGACCTTTGACGACAGCCTGTCGGCGGTCATGCTCGCCTCCTTCCTGCACGATCTTGGAATGGGCATCGGCCGGCAGGACCACGAGCTCCACAGCACCTATCTGGCCTACCCGATAATCGACCGGATTCTCAAGGAGGTCTATCCCGTGGAGCTGGAAAAACGGATAGCCCTGCGTTCCCTGGCAATCGAGGGCATCGTCGGTCACATGGCCCACCATACCATTCACTCCCTGGAGGCAGGTGTCATCCTGGTTGCCGACGGCTGCGATATGGAACGGGGCAGGGCACGCATCCCCATGTTTCTGAACACATCGCCAAAGGTGGGGGATATTCATAAATACTCGGCCAATTCAATTGAAAAGGTGACCATCGAGGCAGGGAAGGAACTTCCCGTCAGGATTCAGGTGGACATGTCCACGGAGGTGGGATTCTTTCAGGTTGAGGAGGTGCTCCTGACCAAGATCGCCAAGAGCACCATGAAACCCTACATCGAACTCTATGCCGGGGTAATCGGCGGAGAGCTCAAACGCTACCTCTAAAGCTCTGTTTACAGTTCCTCATCGGGCAGTTCGACCCGGATGTGCAGCTCCTCGAGCTGCTTGTCCGAAACCTCCCGGGGAGAACCCATCATGGGTTCCTGAGCCTTCTGGTTCATCGGAAAAGCTACAATCTCCCGTAAGTTTTCCACCTTTGCCAGCAGCATGATAATACGGTCAAGGCCGGGTGCTATGCCCCCGTGGGGCGGCGCCCCGTAACGGAAGGCGTTGATCATGCCGGAGAACTGGGAGTCCACCTCTTCCCGGGTGTAACCCCCGATCTCGAAGGCCCGGTACATGACCTCGGGCTGATGGTTACGGATTGCTCCGGAGGAGAGCTCCTCCCCGTTGCAGACCAGGTCGTACTGGAAAGCCAGCACCTCCAGGGGGTCCTTTTCGTTCAGCGCTTCCAAACCGCCCTGAGGCATGGAAAAAGGGTTATGACTGAACTCGATTTTTCCGGTATTCTCATCCCGCTCGTACATGGGGTAATCCACAATCCAGCAGAAGCGGAAGGCATTCTTCTCCAGCAGGTCCAGGTCCCTGCCCAGCTTGTTGCGCACCTGTCCGGCAATGGCGGCGGCACTTCTTGTCTGGTCGCAGACAAAGAAGACCACGTCCCCGTCGCTCACCTCGCAGGCAGCGGCTATGGCATTGATGCTCTCCTGGGAGAGGAACTTGGCGATGGGACTCTTTACCTCGCCGTCGGTCCAGGTGATATAGGCCAGCCCCTTGGAGCCTACGGACTGGGCGTACTCGATCAGTTTGTCAAAGAAGGAGCGTGGCTGTCCGGCAATCCCTTTGACCGGCAGGGCCCGTACCACCGCGCCGGAGGCGATTGCCCCGGCGAAGGCCTTGAAATCCGACCCCTTGAAAGCTTCGGTCACATCCCGGATTTCGATGGGGTTCCGCAGGTCCGGCTTGTCCGAACCGTACTTCAGCATGGCTTCGGCGTAGGGAATCCGCTTAAAAGGCGCCGACGAGATTTCCCAGTCCGAGAACTCGCTGAAAATCCCGGTCATCAGCTCTTCGATTACGGCAAAAACCTCATCCTGTTCGACAAAGGACATCTCCATGTCGATCTGGTAGAACTCCCCGGGACTGCGGTTGGCCCGGGCGTCCTCGTCGCGGAAGCAGGGGGCTATCTGAAAGTAGCGGTCAAAGCCGGCCACCATCAGAAGCTGCTTGTACTGCTGGGGCGCCTGAGGCAGGGCATAGAACTTACCTGGGTGCAGCCGGGAGGGAACCAGAAAATCCCGGGCCCCTTCAGGGCTGGATGCGGTCAGAATCGGCGTCTGGAACTCGGTAAACCCCATGGCCTCCATGCGGCGTCGAACCGAAGAGATAACCCTTGAACGCATAAGAATGTTCCGGTGGATCGTCTCCCGCCGCAGGTCCAGGTAGCGGTAGGTCAGGCGCAGCTCCTCGGGTTCCCTGTCCTCGGGAAATACCTGAAAGGGCAGGGGACTGCACTTTCCCAGTATCTCGTAGCTCTTGATCTCTACTTCGATCGCCCCGGTCTCGATTTTCGGATTCACCGTTTCCGGGTCCCGGCGTTTGACCGTTCCTGTCACACGGATGCAGTTTTCCTTCTGCAGGTGGGCGACTTCGTATTTGAATCCCGATTCGGGGTAGCTGACCAGCTGGGTAATACCGTAATTGTCTCGCAGGTCGATAAAAAGAACTCCCCCGTGGTCGCGGTGGTTATTGATCCACCCGGAAAGGGTCACCTCCTGCCCGACATGGGACTCCCGTAATTCATTCAAGCGGTGAGTGCGGTACATACTCATGTTTTACCCCGTAGTAGTGTGAAAAAACTGGAAAAAAGTTTCCTGATATTATCAGATTTAAAACGATCGTTGCAATAAAGCCTCAAGACTCAGTTACAGACCGAAACGGCTGCGTATCAGGGCCTGCACCGCCTGGGGGTCAGCCTTGCCGCCTGTGGCGCGCATGACCTGTCCCACGAAAAAACCGATGGGCTTCATGTCGCCGCTTTTCAGCTGTTCCACCGCCTGGGGGTTATCCGCGGCAATTGTGTCCACAAGGGCCGCCAGCTCCTCGGAATTGTCCTCCTGCTCGAGCCCCCGCTCGGCCATGATGGTCTCAGGATCCCGGTCCTCTTCCAGCACCGCCTCCAGAATCTCCCTGGCCCCGTTACGGCTTATCCGGTTCTCATCCACAAGACGCATGAGTGCGGCAAGGCGTTCGGGACTCAGAGTGCTGGAGGCAATCTCTTCCTCCCGCCGCTTCAGGTACTTCTGCACATCCCCGGTAATCCAGGCGGCGCTGCTCAGCGGGTCTGATCCCAGGGCGACGACGGCTTCGAAATAATCAGCCGTGCTTTTTTCCTCCGTCAGGAGTTCAGCCTGAACCGCCTTGAGCCCCAGTTCCTCGATAAAGCGGGTCCGCCGCGCCAGGGGCAGTTCAGTCATGGCACCGTCCACCCGGGACAGAAAAGCCTCGTCCGGCCGGAAGGGGGGCAGGTCGGGTTCGGGAAAATAACGGTAATCGTGGGCGCTCTCCTTGGAGCGCATGGATTCGGTCCGGGCTGCAGCCTCGTCCCAGAGACGGGTCTCCTGTACGACCTTTTCGCCCCGTTCAAGGAGCTTCTTCTGCCTGCGGATCTCGTGGTTCAGGGCCAGGCGCAGAAACTTGGAGGAGTTGACGTTCTTGATCTCCGTCTTGGTCCCCAGTCCCTTTCCCGTCAGGTTCACGGAGATGTTTCCGTCGCAGCGCAGGGAACCTTCTTCCATGTTGCCGTCGCAGACCCCCAGGTAGCGTACCAGGCTGCGGAACTGCTGCAGAAAAGCCTCGGCATCCTCCCCGGTCGTCAAATCCGGCTCGGTAACGATCTCCAAAAGAGCGGTCCCGGCGCGGTTGTAATCCAGAAGACTCCCGGACGGAGAGTGGATCATCTTGCCGGCATCCTCTTCCAGGTGAATGTCGTGTATCCTGACCCGCTTTACCTGGCCCTCTACATCGATATCGAACCAGCCGCCGGTACCCACGGGGGAGTGGAACTGGGATATCTGGTAGTTCTTGGTCATGTCGGGGTAAAAGTAGTTCTTTCGGTCGAAGATTGCAGATTCTGCCGGTTTGCAGTTCAAGGCTTTCCCCACCAGATAGGACATGAACATGGCCTCTTCGTTCAGGGCCGGCAGTACACCGGGGTAACCCATACAGACGGGACAGACGTTGGTGTTCGGTTCGTCCCCGAAACGGGAGGCGCAGTCGCAGAAGACCTTGCTTGCGGTAAGAAGATGTATATGAATTTCAAGGCCGATAAAGGATTGATACGTGCTCATGCGGGCTCCTTGAATCCCGGGCAGCGGGCCGGTTCGTAAACGGAACGGAACTCCCGGGCAGCGGAAAAGAGCCGCTCTTCGCAGAGAGCCGGAGCAAGCAGCTGCATGCCCACGGGAACCTCTCCGTCCATCCCCGCCGGAAAGCTGAGGCCCGGAATCCCCGCCAGGTTGGCGGCGGCGGTAAACTTGTCCGCCAGTTTCTGCTGAAAGGCATCCATTCCCGACTCCCCGTGGGGAAAAGCCGCCACCGGAAAGGTGGGCATAAGGAGCATCTCCGCGCCCTGAAAAACCTTGGAAAACTCGTCGCCTATCAATGTGCGGATACGCTGGGCCCGGCCGTAATACTGGTCCTGGAAGCCCGATCGCAGTACATAGGTTCCCAGGAGTATCCTGAGTTTTACCTCGTGCCCGAAGCCCTCGCTCCGGGTGTTTCGCACCATATCGGCGTGCTCCTCCCCTTCGGCCCGGTAACCGTAGCGAATGCCCGTATAGCGCGCCAGGTTTGCCGAGGCCTCGGCGGTGGCGATGGTGTAGTAGGCGGGGACCACGTAGTCCAGGGTCTTCAGGCTGACCGGGACAATCTCCCAGCCAAGCTCCCTGAATCCTTCCAGGCTTTTCCGGTACACCGTGTCCACCCCGGGGCTCAGGTCCGAAAGGTCCTCAAGAACGGCGATCCTGCGGGATGCGGATTCACCCGAACGATCCTCCCAGGAAACACTGGTCTGATCCCTGGCGTCCTCCCCTTTGATGGTATCAAAAACCTTGCGGCAGGTGTCAACGTCTCCGGCAAGCACCCCGATGCTCTCCAGTGAAGAGGCGTAGGCTACAAGTCCGTAGCGGGACACCGCACCATAGGTGGGTTTGAGCCCGTAGACCCCGCAGAAGGAGGCGGGCTGCCGCACCGATCCGCCGGTGTCGCTGCCCAGGGCGAAGGGCACAAGTCCCGCGGCCACCGCCGCGGCCGAACCCCCGGAAGAGCCGCCGGGAACCCTCGTCGTATCCCAGGGATTGGAACTTGCCCCATGTACGGAGTTCTCGCAGGAGGAGCCCATGCCGAACTCGTCCAGGTTGCACTTGCCATAGACCCGGGCGCCGGCCGCCTCCAGCCGCTCCACCGCGCCGGCTGTATAGGGAGAGGTAAAGCCCTCCAGTATCCTTGATCCGCAGCTCAAGCCCATCCCCTTGACGGCGATATTGTCCTTGACCCCGTAGGGAACCCCCGAGAGCGGGCCGTCACCTTTTCCAGCCTGGGTATCTATCTGTACAAAGGAATTGATCTTCTTTTCCCATTCGTCCACATAGCTTCGGTGCGCTGCCGACCGCTCCGGGTCGTCCAGCAGTCCGCGCCATGAAACCAGGGTTTCGTTGTTTCTTGAGTGTTTCATGCCCTGCCCCCCTTCTACCCGAGGACCTTGGGAATCCGGAAGAAACGCTCCTGCCGGTCAGGACTGTTGGACAGTATCCCCTCCGAGAGGTCCACGGTTCGTGCCTGATCCGGGCGGGTCCGGTTGCCCCGGAGTCCAACGTGGGTGGTAGCTTCGATTCCCTCCACATCGATACCCTTCATCAGTTCAAAATATTCCAGAATACGACTGACCTCATCCTCGAAGGCTGCCCGTTCATTCCCGGACAGGTTCAGGTTTGCCAGTTCGGCGGTAACGTCGAGTTCTTTTTCTTCCATGATTGGGCCCACTCTACCGGAGTATTCTTCCCTCTGTCAATATGAGGAGCTAACTGTTTACGCGGCAACGGATTAAGGAATTTCATTCCTGACAAAACTCTCTTTCGGTGGTCCGACCGATTTGACTTTTTATCCGTAATACTGTATTCTTTAGTCTTATCCTGCAACATAACCTTTTATCGACTATAAAAATACACAGAACGCTTTAAGTGTATTATAATTGTCGTGTATACCCTGATACGGGTAAGGAGTATTCGTGGTCAAGACGGGCTTTCCCACTATTCACTTCTATGACCAAGATTTTGTAGATCTTTACGATCGGACCTGGGCATGGCTCGAAGACTTCTGGGCCAGGGGCACCAAGAAAAACGGTTTTGAATCGAGCTTTTTCTATTATCCTTCCAGCGAGACAGTAAACCAGTTTGACGCCTGCCTCTCCACCTTTTTCCTGGTTTACAGCAACAAGGTGTACCCGGCGTCTCCTTCTCTGGATAACTTCTATGCCAAGCAGGAAGAGTCCGGAGCCATCCGGGGTGAATACGATATCGCCAGCGGAAAACCGGTCCTAACCGACGAGAATCCCGAAGGAGCAGCCCCGCCCCTTTTTTCCTACGCCGAGTACAACCTTTACCACAAGGAGGGCAATAAAAAACGCCTGAAAGAGGTCATGCCCATTCTGGAACGGTACTTCGACTGGCTGGAAGCTACCTTCAAGGATGATACCGGGATGTACAGCGTCCCTTTTGCGGCCCTCTACATGCCCAACGCCCCCCGGACAAAAGCCAAATACCCGGTGGACTTCAATACCCAGCAGGCTGTCAACGCCCTCTACATGTCCGCCATCGGGGATGTGCTGAACGACAAGGAAATGAGCTTCAAGTACAAGCGGCACTACTTCTCCCTGAAGACCCGCATCAACTCCCAGATGTGGGACCACGAAACCGGTTTTTATCATGATCTGGACGAGAACCAGCAGCGCCTGCCGCAGAAGACCATTGCCGGATTCTGGCCCCTTCTGGCGGAGATTCCCAACGAAGACCGGGCCAACAGCATGATCGATCACCTGAAAAACCCCAGTACCTTCGGTCTGGAAAACCCCTTTCCGACACTTTCTGCGGATGATCCCGATTTCTCCGAAGAGGGTGAGGGCTGCCGCGGTTCGGTGGTGCCGGCTTTTACCTTCATGATCGTCAAGGGCCTTGAGAAATTCGCCCGCTACGAGCTGGCCCGGGAATGCGCCATCCGGCACCTCTACTACATGCTTGACACCCTGCACCCCGAAGGCAAGGAGAAGGGAAACATCTACGAAGCCTACGCTCCCAGGCGGGACGGACCGGCCAAATGGAGCGGAAACCCCGACTACCCCCGGCCACTCTACCTGGCTTATGCCGCACTCTCAGCGGTAACCCTGATGATAGAAAACATTATCGGCCTGTACATCAGTCTGCCCCGCAAGACCGTGGACTGGATAATCCCGACCCTGGAAATCATGGGAATCGAGGGGCTCTCCTTAAAACGGAACATGATCACCATCCTCAGCAACAAGAGCGGACGGGGCTGGGAGATCAGGCTGGAATCGGAAAAACTCTACTATTTTACCATCAATATCCTGAGCGAGCGCAAAAAGAAGACCCTGCCGATCCCTTCGGGTAAATGTTCCATGCTCATCGACAAATTGTAGGAGCTGCAGGGGAATGAGTTTTTTCGGCAAGTTCATCGGCGGTACCATCGGTTTTCTGATGGGGGGTCCCCTGGGGGCCATTGCGGGGGTGGCCTTTGCCCACGTGCTGCAGCAATCCCAGGAGGCGGACAGGATCTCCGGGTCCTCCTATTTCCGCAACTATAACCGCCGCATGAACACCACCGAACATGCCCACATGACCTTCTTCGTGGGGGCCTTCTCCCTGCTGGCCAAGCTGGCCAAGGTTGACGGAGAACTGACCCGCAATGAAGAGGCTACCATCCGGCGTTTCATGATCGAAGAACTCAGGCTGGATCCCACATCCCAGTATACCGCCCTCAGGATATTCGACGCAGCCCTCACCACCGATCAGGACTACAGCGACATCGCCCGCCAGTTTTACCGGGAGTTCCGTAACCGCCCCCAGATCCTGGAGCTGATGATCGACATCCTGTTCCGGGTGGCCATTGCCGACGGCGGAGTAAACAAGGCGGAAGGCAGCATGATCCTGAACATAGCCAGGATCTTCAACTTTCAGCAGTACCAGTACGACCGGATCAAGGAACGCTACGTAGCCAACACCAACAAGTACTACGCCATCCTTAACTGCAGTCCCGAAGACGACGATGAGACCATAAAAAAATCCTACCGCAAGCTGGTACGGGAAAACCACCCCGACGCCATCGCTGCCAAGGGGCTTCCCGACGAGTTCCAGAAGGTCGCGGCGGACAAGTTTCGTCAGATCCAGGACGCCTACGAGCATATCCGCAAGGAACGCGGATTATAGATCAGAAATGATCCTGCTGCGCTTTTACGAGGAGCTGAACGATTTTCTCGATCCCGGGCGCCGTAAATGCAGCTTTTCAATTCCCCTGGATTTCCCCCGAAGCGTAAAGGACCTCATTGAATCCCTGGGAGTCCCCCACGTGGAGGTGGACCTGATCCTGGTGAACGGGGAATCGGTAAACTTCGACTACCAGGTAAAAAACGGCGACCTGATCAGTGTATACCCCGTTTTTGAGCGCCTGGATATCTCCGCTGTTACCCGCCTGCGGCCCCAGCCCCTGCGGGAACCCCGCTTCATCGCCGACGTGCACCTCAAGACCCTGGCGCGCAAACTGCGGATGCTCGGCTTCGACACCCTCTACGATCAATCCTGGGATGACCCGCAGCTGGCGGATATTTCCACCAGGGAGGAACGTATCCTTCTGACCCGGGACCGGGGTCTCTTGAAGCGCAGCATAGTACGCCGCGGGCTCTTTATCCGCTCCCATCGACCCGCTGAACAGCTGCGGGAGATAATCAGGCGCCTTGACCTCGCGAAAAGTGCCCGGCCCCTTAGCCGCTGCATACGCTGCAACGGACCCCTGGAACGGATCAGCCTGGAAAAAGCCCTGGACGAGAACAGCTCCGGTGTAATGATTCCCCGGGACGTCCAGGAGGAGCAGAAGGAGATATCCCGCTGCACCTGTTGCGCAAAGCTCTACTGGCGGGGCAGCCATTACGATAAAATGACAGCCCAGATCCGCAATCTGCTTTTTTCTGCTTGAGCACCAACACCGGCCATGGTAGTATCTGACAGTGGAAAAAATGGTCGAGGCGGAAGAACACCCCTATCTAATGGAACACAGCGGCGAAGGTGAACGCCTGATCCGGAAAACCCGGGCCGAAAGGGTCATGCAGCAGGCTCTCTGGGCGGGCTTGAAACCTGGAATGCGGGTGCTGGACGTGGGCTGCGGTGCGGGCTTTACCACATCCCTGCTGTCGGGCATCTCGGGCAGCGCCGAAGGACTCGATCTCTCCCGGGACCGTATAGAGAGCGCCCGGATTAATTATCCGGAGCTGACCTTCCATCAGCGGGACATATATCAGTCCCTGGAGGGTCTCGGTCCCTACGATTTTATCTGGATACGCTTCTTTCTGGAGTACCACCGCCGCTCCTCCTCGGAAATTATTCAGCGGATATCCGGCCTCCTGGCCGAGAAGGGGATTCTCTGCGTTGCTGAGCTTGACCATCACAGTCTGAACCACTATCCCATGGAAGAACGGATGCAGCGGACACTCAGCGGCCTTTCCGAGTATCTGCAGAAACATGCCGACTGGGACCCCTACGCCGGACGCAAGCTCTATACCCACCTCTACGATGCGGGATTAGAAAAAATTGAACTTCGTTTTGACGCGCATCACCTTATCTACGGAAAAATGGAAAGCCTTCAGGAGAGCGACTGGCTCACAAAGCTGAATGTGGCGGCCCGAAAGTGCGGCTATCCCTTCGATGAATACGAGGGAGGCTTTGAGGAGTTTCTTGAGGAGGCTGAGAGTCTTCTGGAAAATCCGAGGCGCTTTACCTATACACCGATAATCATCTGCCGGGGTATCAAGCCAGGCGCTCGATAAAATCCGGTACGTGCTGGACCAGATCGTTCTTCTGCAGGTAGAGAAAGAAGGCGATAATCACCCGTCTGTCCAGGTGATGGTCCGCTTCCCTCATCAGCAGCTCCAGGGCGTCGTCCGCAAGCATCGGCTGCCGGTAGTGGCGCTGTGATGTAATGGCGTCGTAAAAATCAGCCACAGCAATTATTCTGGCTCCCAAGGGAATTTCATTCCCCTTGAGGCCCTTGGGGTATCCCTCGCCGTCCAGCCGTTCATGATGGGACGAGGCAATCGCAGGGACCTGGGTGTAGATACCTTCAAAGGCAATCTGGCTCAGGATGGCGTGGGTCTTGGCGGCGTGGGTCTTGATTTCCGCGTACTCCACCGGGCTCAGTTCCCCCTGTTTTTTCAGGATGGAATCGGGAACGCCAATCTTGCCGTAATCGTGCAGCAGGGCGGCGATGCGAATCATCTCCTGAAAATCCTTGCTCAATCCCAGCTCCCGGCTTATACCGACGGCGTATTCGGTCACCTTTTCCGAATGGCCCGCTGTAAGGTTGTCCCGGGCGTCGATACTGCTTGCAAGGACCTTGATGATGGACTTGAACTGCTCCTCCCGGCTCTCTATCAGCCGGGCGTTCTTTATGCTCATTCCGATAACCGAGGCAATTCCCCTCAGCATGTTCAGATCGCTGCTCAATAGGGGTTGCTTACTCTGCACGTTGTCCACCGCCAGGATTCCCAGAGACTCCTCCTCGCAGACGATGGGACAGCAGATAAACGAGCGGGTACCGGTACTGCGGGCAAATGCGAGACTCCTTGCGGAGAGGTCTTTTTCAATCTCGTTCAGATCGTTCACCAGAAATGAACGCCGCTCCCGATAACTCAGCACAAAGACTCCCCGGGAACCCTTCTTGTCCAGGTGAAACATTGTGTCTTTCAAAAGCGCCAGGTATTCACGGCTGTAGCCGAATCCCGCCCGGAACTCAAGGCGGCTGCCGTCTTCATTGGACAGCATTATAACTCCCCGATCGTAGTTCAATAACTTTTCGAAAATCCGGGCGACGTTGCTCAGCACCTCGTCAATGTTCGTGTACTTGCTGATTGCCTCTCCAACCTCGTGGGAGACCGTGGTGTTGTTATAGTTTATCCTGGTCTGCAGCGCCAGCTCCTCCGTGGACTGCCTCAGTTCGTCCAGGGTCTTCATCATGTGATGGTTCTCCCGGTTCTTGGCAATAAAGCTCAACAGAAGGTTCGAAGACAGAAGACTGAGGGAAAAGATCAGCCAGTTCGAAAAAGAGAGCAGGGGAAAACTTCCCGCTCCAAGGAGGAGTCCCGCAGCAGCAAGGCTGTTGCGCAGCAGTCGTAACGGGACAAGGGAGTTTGCCTCCCAGCGTATCAAATACCTGCAGCTTTTATCGCCGCGGAAAATGCATTCCCGGTGATCGATCTTCGGCAAATGATGGGTAAAGGCCAGGGCGATGGATTCGAAAATTCCGGTCCTGTTTTCACACTGATAGGGTTTCTCCATTACCCCGGGCAGCGGCGTCACAACTATTTCAACGGAATTGGAATCGATCTTACGAACCTCGAACCGGGACGAACGGGTAATCAGTGCCGAGGAGCGATCCAGCATGGCATAGGCCTGCTGGGGGCCAAGAAAGCCGAGCATGTAACGGCGAATCATTGATTTAGTCTCGATGGCGGTGGCAAAACGCCCGGCCTCCCGGGCTATGGTCAGATTCCTGGTAAGCTGGACTGTTTTTTCATAGAAACGGTCAATCTGGCTCTGGGTAAACCAGTGTCCGTCATCGTTGACTTCATAGGACTTCATCCCTGCGTAGTCCAGGATTCGTCCTATACTGACATCAGGATACCTCTGTTCAAGAAAACGTATCCATACCTGTATGTTACGGCTGTTATACAATCTGCTTATGCTATCCGGGCCGTCGTCCATTGACCGCACATCCTTCAGGGCTTGACTGTTCGCAGGATAGATTGAATATGCTCAAAGTACTTATCGCCGATCATTGTGTCCATGACCCAGGCAACGTATATCTTTTCATATTCTACCCCGACTTTATCGGCAGATTCCCGCGGAAAAACAAGTACCGGGGATAATCTATTTACCCCTTCCCGGCATAAACTCGTAAAAGCGCGGGATATAATTTCCTTAGAAATCAACTCAGGTTTAAGTAAAAACAAGGTGGTGGAATTTGTCAACTCTGAAAGATTAATTCCCGTATCCGAGCGGTTAACAATGAAGATTGCCGTCAGGCGCCCGTTGTGCTTCAGGGCCCGCACCTGTATATCCCTGAGGATACCCAGCTCCCTGTAAGCCTCCCGTACTCCAGCATTGGAGATTTCAAGGTCCGCGAAGGGCGGCAGATGCATGGCATTCAGGAGCAGACCTCCGGAAACCTCTTCGTAAAAGCAGTTCATCCGAATGTAGTCGTCCTCCTTCGCCTCCTCGAGACTCCAGAGAGGGTCTTCCCGCAGGTCCGTACTCTCGGATCGTAAAGAGCAGTAGGCCACCTCATCATCGGAACAGATCTTTCTGTCCTTCGCATAATCAACGAGTCCGCCGAAAATACGGTTGGGAAAATGGTTTTCCCGCCGGAAGTAGCACATCATGTAATCCAGGTTCATCCGGCCGAAACGGCAGCTGTCGTTTACATAGCTTCCAACCTGATGCAGCACACTGACTCCGGCGTTTCTGCCTCTCATACCCGCCGAGGCATGATGATGGAGCAGCCAGGTCCGCTCGTAAAAACGGACCATCGAGAGATGACCCAGGATATCGTCGTCCTTCTGGTAGATAAAATGACGGGCCACGTTATTGCGCTGGGTGTAGAGTTTTTCAAAGGAGGCACGGATCTCTTCCTTCTGCCGCTGCAGCAGGGTGTATTTTTCCGGATAGATAAACCCGGATTCGAAAAAGAAGCGCCAGAGACGTTCCAGGTCAACCTTCTTACAGAGACTGGCGTAAATATCGAAGGACTGATGCACCAGGGACAACAGAACCAGGTGGTCCTGGGGATCGATGTCCAGGATGCAGAGTCCGTAGCGCACGACCCCTTCCGAACTGTCCGGGGTATGATGGATAACCTGGGCCTTTACCTTCAGATCCGCATAATCGGGAAAAAAGAGTTCCACCCGGGGTATTATCAGTCCCGCCGGCAGACGGCAGGTCCCTTTCTCATCAAGAAAGGAGAAACCGGATCCCGAAAGATCTCCTATTCGCCGTTCAATGGTCCTCCCCGAAAGAGGATGTCGAAAACTTACCCTGGGGCTCATCTCCAGGCTTTTCCGGCTGCTGCGGAACTGGCGGGAGCGGTAACGCCGCACGGAGGTAGCGCCGATTCCCAGACTGAAGCATCTGTCGCTCCGGGACGAGAAGGCGCTGTCCACCCGGCAGATCTCGGAATAGACGGGTTCCTCTCTGGTACTGAGGGTCACGTGAACCGGATAATCCCCCTCAATCCAGCGGATTCCAGCCGAGTCCCGCAGACGCACCATAAGTGCGGATTCGGAAAAACTGACCAGCTCGCCCGAAGCGGCTATACCGCTCTGGGATACGGTTACGGTAATATCCTTCGCTGTTTCGCTGATCTCCGGATCTACTTCGAAGATCCGGGCCTGTTTCGGCAGAATAAAGGTCAGCCCCTCGGGGCCCATCTGATAGTCCTCGGGTTCGATGACAATGAGCTGCTGGTCTTCGAGGTTTATTCTGAGGCTGTCCAGCTGGTATCCCGAGGGAACTGCACCTTCGGGTCCCGTCGCTTCGGCCCAGACAAAATCGCAGCGTTCGCTGCTGCAGGGCTGAGGATGGGCCATTACACTGCGCGTATGGGCAAACTCGTTGCTGCAGAAGAGGAACTCCACCGGTTTCGAGGAAAAATTCAGATGATTGAGCTTATTGATCAGGAAATTGCGGTTCAGATTATGCACATTCTTGGGAGGAGCATCCGACGAAGACCCGATAATACCTTTGTCTTCCTCTGAACGAGAATCCTGCGGCAGTTCTTCCGCTATTTCATTCATCTGTTTTATCACAAAACTCCACCGACTTTTGTCTTTTCTATTATATCGGAAAAATCTGCTTCGTGGTGAATAGTATAGCGGAGAATCTACATTTTTGTCCGGCCCTTGAGAGATCGGGCCAGGGTAAGACGGTCAGCGTATTCCAGATCTCCCCCCACCGGCAGGCCGGAAGCAAGCCTGGAGACAGTAAGACCCAGATCCTTTATAAGATTGACAAGATACAGAGCTGTGGTATCGCCTTCCACCGAAGGGTTGGTGGCAATAATCACCTCGTCTATGCCCCCCGCCTTCAGTCGCTTGAGCAGTGAGTCGATGTTCAGTTCCGACGGACCGATTCCGTCAATGGGAGACAGCGCTCCGCCAAGAACATGGTACCTGCCCTCGTATTCTCCGGTAGCCTCGATGGTGCCCACATCCTGGGACTGTTCCACCACACAGAGGACCCGGGAATCCCGACGATGATCGCTGCAGAAGTCGCAGGGATCCGCCTCGGTATATATGCCGCAGATTGAACAGCGGCGTATCCTGGCCTTCAGGGTACCGATCTGCTCGGAGAGTCCCCGGAGGTACTCGTCCTCGCTCTGGAGCAGGAAATAGGCCATTCTGGTAGCACTCTTTTTCCCCACTCCGGGAAAACGCGACAGGCTCCGGATCAGCTGGTCAAGGACGGTCATCTACATGCCCATGAAACCCGGCGGAATCGGCATGTCGCCGGTCATGGAGGAGACCTCCTGCTGGATGGCCTCCTTGATCTTTGCCATGGCGTCACTCATGGCCGCGCGAACCAGGTCTTCGAGCATGCCTATATCCTCGGGATCCACCGCCTCGGGCTCTATCTTCACACCGGTCACCAGCATCTGGCCGTTCATGCTGACCCGGACCATCTCGCCTCCGGCGGTACCGGTGACGTTTATCTCTGCCAGTTTACCCTGCATCTCCTGCATACCGCTCTGCAGCGACTGGAAGTTTTTCAGCATTTCAAAGGGATTCATCGTGATTCTCCTCGCACTATCTCCCCGCGGAAGACCTTCTGTACCAGAGCGACCTGGTCGTCTTCTTCCCCGGGCTCTACAAAATCGCTATCACTGTTTTCCTGTATATGAACTATTTCAAGCCTGGCCTGAAGTCCGGAGATCTCGTTGAAAATCTGGATTACCTCCGAACTCTCCCGACGCAGGAGGTTTTCGGAAAAGGAGTCGGAAAAGGAGAGCCGCAGGACATCTCCGTCCAGGACCCAGGAGACCGCTTTTTCAAGGGCCGCCGAAAGGGTCAGTTTTTTTTTCCCCATAGCTTCCATGACCTGTTCGCGGAAAGCATCGCTCTTCGGTGCCGCTTTGGAGGCCTCTGAACCCGAGCCGTCGGAACCACCGGTTTCCATGGAACCAGAGACGATTTCACCCCGCAGGGTATGGATCTGATCAAGGATCTCCCGGGAATTGAGGTAACCCTTCAAATCGCTGAGCCGGGAGAGGAGCAGCTCGAGCTCAAAGCGCTGATTAAGGGAGTAACGCACGTTTCTGTAGAGCTCGAGGATGAGCTTCAGGGCATGTTCAAGCTGACTCCGGGAAAAACCCTCTCGTACCGCGGCGGAAAACCTGTCGGCCGCATACCCGAGAATCGTTTCCCTGTTGATACCCGTATTGATAAACAGAATTATCCGGAAATACTCAGCCAGGTCCATGATAAGCTGTTCGACTGCGACTCCGTTCATCAGAATCTCGTCGCTCTTCTCCAGCACTCTGGACGCGTTACCCGCAGCCATGGCTTCCACCAGTTCGTTCAGATCGTCCAGACCCACGAGCCCGAGTTTTTCCCGGATCTTTTCCAGTGTTATGTGTCCGCCGGAAAAGGAGACAACCTGGTCAAAAAGGGTATAGGCGTCCCTGAGACTCCCGGTGGCCTCCTTGGCAATCCAGAACAGGGCGTCCTCATCGGCCTTGACGCCGATCTCGTCGGTGACCATCTCGAGGCGTTCCTTGATTACCTCCACATTCACCAGACGAAAATTGAACTGCTGGCAGCGGGAGCGGATTGTCGCGGGGACCTTGTGAATCTCCGTGGTGGCAAAGATAAAGACGATATAGGGAGGAGGTTCCTCGATGGTCTTCAGCAGGGCGTTAAAGGCGCTGTTGGAGAGCATGTGAACCTCGTCGATTATATAGACCTTGTATCGGGAGGAGTTGGGGGCAAAGAGTACTTCGTCCTTGATTTCCCGCACATCGTTGACGGAGGTATTGCTGGCCCCGTCGATCTCGATTACATCCAGGGAGTTGCCCCGGCTGATTTCGACGCAGTTGGAGCAGACGCTGCAGGGAGTTTCCGCGGGGCCTTCCTGGCAATTCAGGGATTTGGCAAGAATCCGTGCAGCGGAGGTTTTTCCAACTCCCCGGGGACCGGAGAAGAGATAGGCGTGGGCTATGCGCCCTGCCTGAACGGAACTCTTCAGGGTGGAGACAACGAAATCCTGACCGGCCAGATCATCAAAAGATTGTGGCCTTTTTTTCGTCGCCGTTACCTCGAAATTCATTCGCTCCCTACCATTCTGCTGCGGAAAAGAACCCCTCAAGCTCCAGCCAAGTGAGCTGCGGCTCACCGATCAGTCGCTTACCGCTGCTACCTTCCGGTCCTGACGGGGTTGGGCGATAACCGGTAGCACAGTACCTGGCTATCAACGCCTGAGGGGAAATACGGAGAGAGAGGGATTCGAACCCTCGGAACCCGGTTAGAGTTCACACGCTTTCCAAGCGTGCACCTTCGGCCACTCGGTCATCTCTCCAGAATGTACTACTTTTACCAAAGAGTGCGGGCAAAACCGGTTGCCCTCTCTCATACGGAGAGAGAGGGATTCGCCTTCCGCTGTTCGACGTCGTGTCTCACAGCTCCAGGCCGCCGCGCTCGCTGGCGCCCGGCGTCCTGCCGGGCTTCCGGCCCTCATCGGGCCGCGCTCGCTTGTTTCGAATCCCCTTTCTCTTCCTCTCGGAGAGAGAGGGATTCGAACCCTCGGTACCGACTAGCGGTACAACGGCTTTCGA
>CAZKQJ010000028.1:27789-31777 GCA_964554875.1 uncultured Spirochaetaceae bacterium
CGGAGAGAGAGGGATTCGAACCCTCGGTACCGACTAGCGGTACAACGGCTTTCGAGGCCGCCCGATTCAACCACTCTCGCATCTCTCCGGAAATAGCGTACCCAAGAGGACTCGAACCTCTGACCTTTAGGTCCGCAACCTAACGCTCTATCCAACTGAGCTATGGGTACAAATAAGCGGAGAGGGAGGGATTCGAACCCTCGGTGCAGTTACCCACACAACTCCTTAGCAGGGAGCCCGATTCAACCACTCTCGCACCTCTCCAACTAGATAACACAATAAAAAATGGGGACGCATCCCGCCAGGCGCAATTACGCCTGTGCTATCGGAGAAGGTGGGATTCCCTTCCACTGCTCGACATCGTGTCTCGCAGCTCCAGGCCGCCTCGTTCGCTGGCGGCCGGCTTCCTGCCGGCCTTCCGCGCCTCATCGGCGCGCGCTCACTACGGATCGAATCCCGCCTCTCGTTACGCCCAAGACCTGCGTCCTGAGCTTTCGGAGAAGGTGGGATTCGAACCCACGGAGCCTCTCGGCTCAACGGTTTTCAAGACCGCCTCCTTCGACCACTCGGACACCTCTCCAGTCTTATTGATCGGGTTCACACTATAGATGTTGACGGATTCTTTGTCAATCCGGGGAGACAATTTCCAGGATTCTGTCCAGGTCATCCAGGGAGAAATAGGAGATCTCTATGCGTCCTTTTTTCGCCGATCCTTTTACCGAAACCTTGGTCCCGAAAAGGTCGATCAGGCGTTCTTCAATCTTCGACAGCTCAGGGTCCTGTCGCTTCATGGATGCATGCTTCTCGGCCCCTCCCGAGGCCCTGCCGCCGCGGTTCAGCTCTCCCGCCTGGACTTCCGCTTCCCGCACGCTCAGGCCGTCCTTCAGAATGCGGTTAAACAGAATCATCTGGTCCGCAGGATTTAGGACCGACAGAAGCGCCCGGGCATGCCCTGCGCTCATCTCTCCGGAAACCAGAGCCTCCTGCATCGACTCCGGCATTTTTAACAGACGCAGGCTGTTGGCAACCGTCGATCGGTTCTTGCCGACCTTCTGGGCAAGCTCTTCCTGGCTGAGTCCGGCCGCTTCCATCAGCTGACGATAGCCGTTGGCCTCTTCGATGGGATTCAGGTCTTCCCGCTGAATATTTTCTATAAGAGCGATTTCCAGCTTTTCTTCTTCGGTAAAGGACCTGACCAGGACAGGAACCTCCGCCAGGTGGGCCATCTGGGCCGCCCGAAAACGACGCTCCCCCGCGACTATGCGGTATCCGGATCCATACTCCTCGACAATAATGGGCTGGATAATCCCCTGTTCCCGCACCGAATCCGCCAGTTCCTTAAGACGTTCTTCATTGAAAGCCTTACGAGGCTGGTCAGGATTGGGGTATATCTTGTTCAAGGGAACATGGCGCTCTGTAGATTTTGATGGTTCTTCGCTGCCTGAAGAAGACTGCAACAATGCCTCAATGCCTTTACCCAAGGCGCGTTTAGACACGTTTAATTACCTCTTCCGCCAGTTCCTTGTAACTTCGGGCGCCGGAACAGGAGGCGTTATATTGATTGATTGGTACCCCGTGGGAAGGGGCTTCGGACAGGCGGATGTTTCGCGGAATTATCGTCCTGAAAACCTTGTCCTTGAAATAATCTGTAACCTCCTGAACCACCTCGTTGGCAAGCTTGGTACGGGAGTCGTACATGGTAAAAACAATACCGGCTATGGAAAGATCGGGATTCAGGTTTTTCTGTACGCGCTGAATAGTTTGAAGCAGCAGGGTTAGACCCTCAAGAGCGAAGTACTCACACTGCAGGGGCACAAGCACATAGTCAGCAGCAACCAGGCCGTTCACCGTCAGGAGACCGAGGGAAGGAGGACAGTCAATCAGGATATAGTCCCATTCCTCATGCACGCTATTGAGAACATTTTTCAAAAAGAACTCCCGTTCCTTTTCCTCAATCAGCTCAACATTGGCACCGGTCAAATCGATATTGGAGGGAACCACGAAGAGATTCTTTACCGTTGTCTCCTGGATTACATCCTTGATGGGAATACCTTTGGTAACAACGTCATAAATGCTGGCCTCTTCCACATGGGCCCCCACACTTGAGGAAAGATTCCCCTGGGGATCAAAATCTACCAGCAGAACCCGTTTGCCAGCCTCTGCAAGATATGCTCCAAGATTCGCGGTTGTGGTGGTCTTACCGACGCCACCTTTCTGATTTGCAAAAACGATTACCTTTCCCATAGCGCGAGCCCATTATATCGTAAAGAGTTAACCGTGTCATTTCTTTATCGCACTCTTGACCAAAAAAAGTCCCTTCTATAGCTTATTTAAGTATATTAATCGCGAGGAGAATATAATGCGCGAAGAGGTTATAAAAGCCATACAGGATGTACGTCCATCTCTGCAGGCTGACGGCGGCGATATCGAATTTGTTGATGTTTCCGACGGCGGACAGGTCACGGTCAGATTGACCGGCGCGTGCAACGGATGCCCTATGGCACAGATGACCCTGAAACAGGGTGTAGAACAATACCTTAAAGAAAAAGTACCGGGTGTAGTATCTGTTGATTCAGTATAAAGAGCTGGTTTCTGCTCACCCTTCCTTCAAATCAACAGGAGGAAGGGTAAATATCTATCTAAAAAATTCAATTAAATCTCGCTACATGCCGTTAATATCTTTGAGAGTGTTGCTTTCCACTATATCACACAATAAGATGGTCAAATGCAACAGGTGAAAGATAAAGAAAGAACAAGAATAGAAAAACTGATCCGAAGTATCCCAAAAGCTGAGATTCACCTCCATCTGGAAGGTCTGGTCAGTGTGGATACCTTATGGTATTTGATCAACCACAACAAGCTTGAACTCGATGAAATCAATACTCGCCAGGACCTGGAACGTCAGTTTAACTTCAAGAGTCTGGATGAATTTATCTGGTTTTTTATAAATGTTCTTCAGAATGCCTTTAAAACTTCGAACGATCTCAATTGCCTGATAGCAGACGCGAAGTCCTACCTGTCACGGAATAACATTGTCTATGCAGAGATATTCTTTGCCCCTTCAAAATTCCTGCAGAACGGTCTTGATTTCGCAGAGATGATGAAGATTCTCCATGAAGGCGCTCAACGCTTAAAAACGGAAGACAATATAGAAATCAAGTACATTATTGATGTTTCCAGGACCTACGGTGTGGAGAACGCCGAACAGAATCTTGTTTTGACCCTTGAGAACCTGAATGATTCAATCATAGGAATCGGTTTAGGCGGTTCTGAGAGTCAGGGACCGGCCGAAGAGTTTTCCTCAGTATTTGCGAAAGCCAGGAAAAAAGGACTTAAGGTAGTTGCCCACGCCGGAGAGGATGTGGACGCGAGTTCTATCTGGAACAGTCTGCAGAGATTAAAGGCCCAGCGCATAGGTCACGGGATCAGCGCGAAGGACGACCCTGAACTGATTGAATACCTCAGAAAAACCCGGATTCCTCTTGAGATATGCCCTACAAGCAATGTTTTTACACGTAAGTATATTCAACGCCTCGAGGACCACCCGATCCGGCAGTTTTACGACAGCGGAATTAACGTTACCCTTAATACTGATGATCCGACGCTCTTCAACATAGAGTTGGTCGAGGAATACTATAACCTGTACCACTACCTCGATTTCACCCTTGAAGAGCTGTTTCAGATCATGAAGAACACCCTCTTTGCGACCTTCCTTCCTGAAGCACAAAAAAAAGCCCTCTGGGAAAAAACTACAAACGCCATCAAGCGCGCAGGCTACCTGGCACCATAACACATGGTATTCTCTTAAGAGCCTGTTTCACGTGAAACCTGAAGTGTAAGATTGCCTTTACGACGCTTGTATTAGCTATAAAGTCCTTTTCTGCACAAACGACCAATGCCCGCACAGATTACGCAGAAGATTACGCGGTGACACTGCCCTTTTCCCTAGCCTCTGCGGCCTCAGCGTGGTGCTTCTTCATCGTTTACG
>CAZKQJ010000028.1:31877-56775 GCA_964554875.1 uncultured Spirochaetaceae bacterium
AGCGTGGTGCTTCTTCATCGTTTACGCATCCACTGTTCAAACGACCAATATCCGCGCAGATTACCCAGCAGATTACGCGTTGACGCTGCCCTTTTCCCTATCCTCTGCGGCCTCAGCGTGGTGCTTATTCATCGTTTACGCATCCACTGTTCAAACGACCAATATCCGCGCAGATTACCCAGCAGATTACGCGTTGACGTTACCCTTTTCCCTATCCTCTGCAGCCTTTGCGTGGTGCTCCTCATCTTTCCTGTATGCATCGGGCAAAACATTATTCTGCACAAAAAAAGCCCCCCTGCGCGGGAGGCTCGATTTGTTTCACGTGAAACATTACTCTTTGTCCGGTTCCGGCTTTTCTTCGTCCTCGTCTTCCTTAACCACCCTGGCCATACCGATCACAACATCAGGAGGCGTAATATTGACGATTCGTACACCAAATGCGGCTTTTCCCATAACCGAAACATCTGTAGACTTTATTTTTATTGTATTTCCCTGGGAAGTTATACATACTATCTCGTCTTCTTCTTTCAAAGATGATACTCCCACTACTTCCCCGGTCCTATCGGATACTTTATAGGCAATCTGTCCGCGGGTAGCTCGTCCGTGTGGGTTGAAGTTATCGTAATCAATACGCTTACCATAGCCATATTCAGAAAGGAGCATCATCTTCTCCTCCGGATGGACGCACAATACACCGGCAAGTTCATCTTCTTTCTGCAGTTTTATTCCCTGCACGCCCCTGGAAGCTCTTCCCATGGCCCGAACTGCCTCTTCGTGAAAGCGCAGAGCCATACCATGCTTGGATACCATAACGAGGTCATTATCTCCTCCGGTAAGCTGTGCGCTGATTAACCTATCCCCGGAATCCAGATTAATGGCCCGTATACCGCGGGTTCGGGCATTGGAAAAATCGCTGATTTTAACCTTCTTTACCACGCCCCTGCTGGTTCCCATAAAAAGATACCCTTTCTGCTCAAAATCTTTTATGGAAACTACCGCAGTAATCTCTTCATCGGCGGATATCTGCAATAGAGCCCTGATATTCGTACCCCTGGTATTTCTGGAACCTTCGGGAATTTCATGTACCTTAATCCAGTAGGCTTTCCCTTCGCTGGTGATAAACAAGATATAATCGTGGGTGGAGGCAATGAACAGATTTTCGATAAAATCCTCATCCCGAAGATTGGCGGACATGGAACCCTTTCCTCCGCGACCCTGGTTTTTGTAGGCGGTTACCGGGACCCGTTTAATCATGCCCCGGTTCGTCGTCAGAACAACCATGTCCTCTTTCTTGATCAGATCCTCTATATTGATCTCTTCAACCTCATCAATAAGGATCTCTGTACGCCGGTCATCCCCGAATTTATCCGCGATTTCGATGGTTTCCTCTTTAACCACGTTCAGGATCTTTTTGGGATCAGACAGAAGATCCTTGAAGTATGCAATCTGGGCACGAACCTCATTCAACTCGTCGATAATCTTCTGAGTTTCAAGACTTGTCAGCTTCTGAAGGCGCATATCAAGAATCGCCTGGGCCTGCTTCTCCGAAAGCTCAAAGGCCTTCATCAGGTTCTCCCGGGCGGTATCCACATTACGCGAGGATTTGATGATCTGGATAACCTCGTCAATATTATCCAGGGCAATCTTCAATCCGATCAGGATATGTTCCCGCTCTTCAGCTCTGCGCAGATCATATCGGGTCCTGCGGGTAACTACCTCTTCCCTGTGCTCGACAAAATAGACGACCGCGTCTTTCAGGGTAAGTACCTGGGGTTTTCCTTTTACAAGGGCCAGGTTGTTTACATTGAAGTTCTGCTGCAGCGCCGTATGGGTAAAAAGCTGATTCAGTATGATTTTTGGAATTGCGCCCTTCTTGAGTTCTATTACAACACGCATTCCGTTCCGGTCGGATTCATCCCTCAAATCAGATATGCCGTCAATCTTGCGGTCTCTGTTAAGTTCTGCAATCCGGATTAGAAGATTAGCTTTGTTGACCGCATAGGGAAGCTCGGTAACAATGATCCGCTCCCGCCCGTTCTTCATCTGTTCAAGCACAAAGCGTGCCCGTACAACGATTTTTCCTTTACCGGTTTTATAGGCTTTCTTTATTCCCCGACGTCCAAAGATTATTCCCCCGGTAGGAAAATCCGGTCCTTTGACATAATGCATCAGCTCATCGATGGTAATGTCCGGGTTCTCGATGTAAGCCGCGATTCCCTTGCAGATTTCGTTCAGGTTGTGGGGAGGGATATTCGTGGCCATTCCCACGGCGATTCCGCTTGCTCCGTTAGCCAGCATATAAGGAAAAGCCGCCGGCAAGACCAGAGGCTCATCCATGGAATCGTCATAGTTGGGACCGAAATCGACGGTTTCCTTCTTGATATCCCGGACCATCTCTTCTGCAACACGCTGCAACCTGGATTCCGTGTATCGCATTGCCGCCGGAGGGTCCCCGTCGATTGAACCGAAGTTACCCTGTCCGTTTACAACCGGGTATCGCATGGAAAAATCCTGGGCCAGTCGCACCAGGGCATCGTATACAGAGGCGTCACCGTGGGGGTGAAACTTACCCAAAACGTCCCCGACGATACGAGCACATTTCTTGGGCGGCCGGTCGTAACGGAGTCCCATCTCGCTCATACCGTAGAGAATCCGGCGATGAACTGGTTTTAACCCATCTCGCACATCAGGAAGAGCCCGGCTTACGATGACCGACATGGCATAGTTTAAGTAGGATTCCTTAATTTCATCCTCAATGGCAATGGGTATAGTTTTCCCGATAGTTTCTTCCATCTGGATCTCCTTGATTAACTGTTACACATCGAGATTGGAAACGAGCAGGGCATTCTCTTCAATGAACTTTCTGCGCGGTTCGACGCATTCACCCATCAGGGTCGTAAACATTGTATCCGCTTCCACCGCATCATCCAGACGAACCTGCATTATGTTGCGTGTAGCCGGGTTCATTGTGGTATCCCAGAGCTGGTCAGGATTCATCTCGCCAAGACCCTTGTAACGCTGTATACCTGCCTTGTCTTCAGAAACCTCGAGACTTTGAAGGATGCGGTCCCGCTCTGCATCGTTATAGGCGTATTGTATCTTCTTTCCAACGGTTATCTTATACAGAGGCGGCATGGCTATATATACATAACCCGCTTCGATAAGGGGCCTCAGGTACCGGAAAAAGAAAGTCAACAGCAGGGTCCGGATATGCGAGCCGTCTACGTCCGCGTCAGCCATGATTATTACCTTGTGATACCGGACCTTCGTAACATCAAAATCGTTACCCACCCCTGCGCCTATGGACGAGATAACGGGCTGAAGCTTGTCATTCCCGATAACCTTGTCCACCCGGGTCTTTTCAACATTCAGCATCTTTCCCCACAGGGCCAGAATTGCCTGAAAATGACGGTCCCTGCCCTGCTTGGCGCTGCCTCCGGCGGAATCTCCCTCTACAATAAAGATTTCACACTTGCTCGGGTCCTTTTCCGAACAGTCAGCCAGTTTCCCGGGTAATCCGGTGCTGTCCAAAAGGTTCTTGCGCCTTGTCATATCCCGTGCTTTTCGTGCTGCTGCCCGGGCTTTGGCGGCGGTCATGATCTTGTCAAGCAGCTTTTCCGCTGTCTGGGGATTCTCGTCGAAGTACCAGGAGAGGTTCTCGGATACGATGGATTCAACCAGCCCCTTTACTTCCGAGTTACCGAGTTTGGCCTTGGTCTGACCTTCAAACTGGGGATTGGGAATCTTGACGGAAACGACGGCGGTCAGGCCTTCCCTGGTATCGTCCCCCGAAAAAGACTCTTCCATCTTTTTAGCGTATTTAGACTTTTTTAACAAATCATTAAAGGTTCGTGTCAGAGCGGACTTGAAACCCACAAGATGAGTTCCGCCCTCCCGGGTGTTAATATTGTTCACAAAACAGAAGATACTCTCGTTAAAGCCGTCGTTATACTCAATAGCGACCTCGAGCTCACTGTCGTCTTTTGTTATATGAAAATAGATCGGTTCCTTCTGAATAACCGTACGATTCTTATTCAGGAATTCGACGAAGGACTTAACGCCTCCGTCAAATTTGAACTCGTGAACCTTGGGATTTGTCAGGCGATCATCGGTAATAACAATTTTGATGCCCTTGTTCAGGAACGCAAGTTCCCGCAGACGGTTGGAGAGAATATCAAAACTGTACTCGGTGGTCTCGAAAATTTCATCATCCGCCTTAAAACGTATGGTCGTACCCTTCAGTTCTGTAGGTCCGATGGATCTGACAGGTTCCTTCGGTATGCCCCGTGCGTAACTCTGCGTATAGATCTCTCCCTGACGGTGAACTTCGACTTCACACCATTCGGAAAGGGCATTTACTACCGAGACGCCGACGCCGTGCAGACCTCCGGAAACCTTGTAACTGTTCTTGTCAAACTTGCCGCCGGCGTGCAGCCGGGTCATGACAATCTCGAGGGCACTGACGTTCTCGAGAGGATGCATATCCACGGGAATCCCGCGGCCGTTATCAACGACTCGGACTATGTTCCCCTTTTCGAGGATAACCTGGATATCCGAACAATAGCCCGCCAGGGCTTCATCGATACTGTTATCTACTATTTCGTAGACCAGATGGTGAAGTCCATCCGGCCCGGTTGAACCAATGTACATTCCAGGCCGTTTGCGGACTGCATCCAGCCCTTTCAAGACCTGAATATGCTCTGCGGAATAGGTTTCTTGCATGTTGCGTTCCTATGCGGAATGAGGGATGCCAAAGTATACCTGCGAAGAAAAAAAAAGTAAAGTAAATGGAATCTTGCAATCTGACGGACCATAAGATACACTGATCTTTACCTGTTTTTGTGTGCCGCATCTTAAGCACAGGATGTTAACAAGTTGTGGATAATGGCACTTTAAAAGCAGAGGTGTACTATAGTTTTTTATTAATGGAGATTTCGGAAAAAATAATGCTTCATTTTTGTTAAGATGTATTTTATAAATGTTTGTATATTAAATATTTATAAATTCATCCTTTTTTCCGGATCTGCCTTTTTATATTTATAAACCCTTATATGGTAAAAAATAATCATGCTTAATATGTGGATATGTTGTTAATATATTGGGAATATACGGAGATAAGATATGAACAGCGTCGACTGGGACTATAGTTTGTTCTGGAAAGAGGCTTTACAGCAGATACGTCATGATCTTTCCGAACAGGAGTTCATGATGTGGTTCAAGAATTTACGATACGAGTCCTCAAAGCAGGACCATATCATCCTTGCAGTTCCTTCGGTTTTTTACCGGGACCAGGTAAAACAGCGCTACCAGCGCATCATCGAAGCAAAACTTCAGGAACTGAGCGGCAGTCCCATCGTTATAGATTATGTAATTCAAAGCATGGATGCGGATGTTCCCTCCGATACCAAGGGGAATAACGGTAGTATAAAGGAGTCAAGGCCAGAAGAAGTCTCCAGACCGGTCCAGTCACATTCCGCTCCCCCAATTCAGACCAGAACCTCCGTGCCTGCAGAAAGAGCCCTTCTCCGCCAGAAGCATCCCCATCTGCGGGGAGACTACACCTTTGAGAACTTTGTCATTGGAGAAAACAACTCCTTTGCCGCCAATGCCGCTATCGCCATCGCCAAAAACCCGGGAACCTCCTACAACCCCTGTCTGATCTACGGCGGGGTTGGTTTGGGCAAAACTCACCTGATTCAGTCCATCGGCAACGCCGCGCATATAAACTTCGACGCCTTCAAGGTGGTCTATGTTACCTCCGAGACCTTTACCAATGAGTTTATCCAGGCCATCAAGGACGGCAAAAACGCCCAGTTCAAAAGCCGCTACAGAAACGTCGACCTGCTTTTGATTGACGACATCCAGTTTCTCCAGGGTAAGGACCAGACCCAGGAGGAACTCTTTCATACCTTCAACGCCCTGTACGATGCCAACAAACAGATGGTCTTTACCTGCGACCGTCCGGTATCTGAACTGAAGAACCTTACCGCCCGTCTGCAAAGCAGGTTCGAACGAGGCTTGAATGTCGACCTTCAGCCCCCCAATTTCGAAACCCGCTATGCTATTCTGAAACGAAAGATAGAGGAAAAAGGAGTAGACATTTCCGATGAAGTAATCACCCTTATCTGTAACCGGATTACGACGAATGTCCGTGATCTTGAGGCGGCTTTGACAAAGCTGATTGCCTACGCGGATCTTTTAAACAAACGGGTAACCCTGGATATCGCCGAACAGCAGCTCAAGGATGTTTTTAACAACACCCGAACCGGAAACATCTCTATCGATGTAATCCAGAAGGTCGTAGCAGATCACTACAGCCTCTCCCACAACGACATGCGGGGAAAAAAGCGTACCAAGGCCATCGCCTTTCCCCGCCAGATTGCCATGTACATTGTCAGGGAGATTACCGAATATTCGACCACCGAGGTGGGACTCGCCTTCGGAGGCCGGGATCACACAACTGTCATGCATGCATGCCAGCGGGTAGAGAGCCGCATGAAGACCGATTCAGCCCTGGAACCGACAATTCAGCAGCTTGTAAGGTCTATAAAAGAGTATGGAACAAACTCTTAGAAACATGGTAATACTATGGGGATAAGATCGGAAAGCACAAACTTCTGGGGATACTGTGTATGAATTGTGGAATCAGGATACCACTTTATTCAGATAGCAAAGTCTTGACAAAACAGGACTTATGCGGCTTTTCCACAAAACCACAGGCCCTATTACTATTACTGCTATATTTATTAAAAATACGATAATATAAGGAGACATGATAATATGAAATTTACCTGCGATAAAGCGAGTATTCTTCGGGAAGTTTCCGTTGCCCAGGAAATCATCTCATCCAGGAACGCCCTGTCCATACTCTCCAACGTTCTCATCGAGGTTGCAGATAATACGCTTACTCTGAAAGCTACGGATCTAAAGGTTGGCTTTGAGACGCAGGTTCCGGTGGAGGTCGCCGTTCCCGGCAGTACCACGATCTACTGCGATAAATTTCTTGGAATACTTCGGAGTCTGCCCGACGGTGAGATAGAGTTTGAACAACAGGATAACCGCCTGATAATTCGGCCCCTCTTCAAGAAGATTGATTTTCAGCTCAAGAGCATTACCTCAGACAAATATCCGGAAATTCAGGATGTATCCCAGGACGCCTATTTCCAGGTTCCACAGAATGATTTGATCGAGATGATCAATCAGACCATCTTTGCCATTTCCGATGACGAGACCCGTTTTTTCATGAACGGGGTTTATTTTGAAAAGAGTGAATCTGCTCTTGTTATGGTTGCCACAGATGGAAGGCGCCTCTCCTACATCATGAAGGAGCTTGAAGGAAACATTCCGGATTTCAACGGTGTTATTATTCCGCCGAAAATTCTCAATCTGGTACGAAAACTGGCCTCTGGTGAGGGGATCATCAATATCGCTGTTTCCGACAAGAATATATTCATGCAGTTTGACAATCAAAAGGTCTCGTCAAATCTTATCGAGGGACAGTTTCCCAATTACCGGCGGGTCATTCCAGATTCCCAGGAGTATCGCATCGTGATCAACCGGAATGAGCTTATGGACGCCCTCAGGCGCGTTTCGCTGCTGGTGGAACAGAAATCCCGGCGGGTCTACCTGACCCTGAATGAAAACAGCCTCGTACTGAACTCCGAGGAGAGCGAGATCGGTGTTGCCCGGGAAGAGATTGCCTGCGAATACTCCGGACCCGAGGCGACGATTGCCCTGAACTACCTGTATCTTACGGATCCTCTGAAGGTTATCGATAACAACGAGATTGCCATTGAATACACCGAGGCAAACAAGGCCATATCCATAATGTCGATTCCCGCGGGGGACTATTTCCATATTGTCATGCCCATGCAGCTTGACTGATGGGTTTCCGTCGCGTTGCCGTCTACGGATATCGTAATCTTCAGGATGCGGCAGTCGACACCGGGGCGGACGAAGTTTTTCTTGTCGGGGAGAACGGTCAGGGAAAGACCAATTTTCTTGAGGCTGTTTATTTTCTCTCCTTTGGAAATTCCTTTCGATCAGCCGCGGATACCCTGATTCCCCGGGATACGGGCAAGGAGTTTTCCGTCCGGGGAATTTTTCAGGACAGTGAACGGGAGATCGATATTGCCCTCAAGTATCAGAGCGGAAAAAAAGAGATCCGTCTTGACGGCAAACAGATCAGGGACCGGAAGGAACTGGTCTCCAACGTTCCCTGTATTGTATTTACCCATGGCGACATTGACTTTGTTGCCGGCCGACCTGAACGGCGGCGCTGGTTTATCAACCAGATAATGAGTCTTTTCAACCCCCTCTTTATCGATCTTTTACGCGGTTATAACCGTCTGATAAAAAATAAGAACCAGGTACTCAGGGAAGGGCCCGTTTCACTTTTAGACAGCTACGATCTTCAGATCGCCCGGGCGGGTCTCGAAATCCAGCGACGCCGCCGGGATACCCTGCAGGATTTTAACCGCACCTTCAGCCGCCTTTTCGGAGAAATATCACGGATTTCCGGAGACCTCGGCATAGAATATCGGCCTTCCTGGAAGGAAGCAGAGGATGAGGAACAGGTTGTACGACTCCTTGCATCTCAGCGGAGCCGCGATCTTGAACAGGGTATGTGTACCTCCGGACCTCATCGCGACCGGATTCGCTTTATCCGCCAGGGAAGCGATTATGTACAGACTGCTTCTACCGGTCAGCTGCGGCTGATTTCACTTGTCCTTCGGGTTGCCCAGAGTATCTATTTTTCCGAGAAAACCCGTAAAAAACCGGTCCTTCTTCTGGATGATGTTCTTCTTGAGCTCGATCTTGAACGACGAAAACGCTTTCTTGCCTCCCTGCCCGCGTATGAACAGGCTTTTTTTACCTTTCTTCCGGATGAACCCTATCTGGAATACCGGAAACCCGGGACCCTGATTTTACGGGTAAAATCTGGTATACTGACCCCTGTATGAAACGGGCCCGGGAACTTGTAGAACAGCTTTTCCAGAATATCAATCATGAGGATATGAAGATCTACGGACGAATCTTCTCATCCTGGACCGACATCGCGGGAACCGATCTTGCGGCCCATTCAAGGATTCTCGAAATTGACAGAGGAATCGTCTTTGTAGGGGTTGACCATCCCGGCTGGATGCAGATGATCAGCATGCGAAAAGCGCACATCCTGTCGTGCATCAAAAAGCAGTATCCCTCTCTGGATATCCGGGACCTGCGTTTTCTTCTGATAGACGGAGTACCGGAAGAGGAGATTCAGAAGCGCTTCGGAGCTCTCCAGCCGGAAAACCCTGAACCCGCACAGCAGGAGCAGGCACAAAACGAGGAAGCCCCGGAACCGCATCCCCCGGAGGACTTCAAAAAAAAGCTTGAGAAACTGGGTAAATCAATCGAAAAGAAGTGGAAATAGGGGGACGCAAAGGAAATCAGTGTACAGGAGGAAGTCCCCTGCACTCGGGAAAACGTTACGGGGACTCCCTCCTGTACACTGTTCGTTGCTGGTGAAGGTGTAAACCACCACACCCCTTAATGTTAACAAGGTGCCGTTTACTGCGATGGTAGGTTGCGTTATGAAGAGTATCAAACCTGAGCAAAGAAAACGGCGAAGACCGCGAAACGTTTTCCTGAGTGAAGCGGTCTTCAGTTGTTTTCTCTGCTCAGCGACTTAGAACCCTGAGCACTCCATTGACGGAGACAGGATGAATTCGTATACTACGGCACCTGAATTATCATGTCATCACAATGCGCTTGAAATGCGCGAGAAGATAGAAGGAGATTCCTGATGAAGAGAACGTACCAGCCCAGCAGGGTAAAGCGGAACAGAAAGTTCGGTTTCCGTGCCCGCATGAAGACTGTTGGCGGCAGACTCGTCCTTGCCCGGCGCCGGCGAAAGGGACGGAAAAAGCTCTCCGTCGCCGATGAGAAAAAGCCCTACTAGTTTATCCAGAGACGAACGCCTTCGGCGACGGGGGGATATACAATCCCTTTTTGCCGCCGGAAAATCCGTTTCCGGAGGAGCATTACGGTTGGTATACCGCTCCAATTGTTCAGATACCAGCCGTCTGCTTATAACCCTGCGTAAAAAATTCGGAACAGCAGTAGAACGGAACAGAGCGCGGCGCCTGGTTAAAGAGGCGTACCGGATTCAGAAGAGCAATATTCGATCCGGTTACGATATCGGTTTTGTAGTGTATCAAAAAGGCATGAGTTATACCGAAACAGCGGAAGCTATGCTGAGTTTGCTTAAACGGGCAGGACTATATGAAAGTTAGGGATATTTTCAGTTTCCCCCTCATCCTCCTGGTCAGGCTGTACCGTTTTGCTATATCTCCCCTTTTACCACCATCGTGTCGCTTTTATCCGACCTGCTCCGCCTATACCCTTGAGGCACTGCAAAAACACGGCCCCGTCAAGGGTCTCGGGTTATCGGTACGCCGCATTTTGCGCTGTCATCCGTTTAATCCCGGCGGACACGACCCTGTTCCCTAAGGAGTAATGATGGACAAAAATACCCTGCTGGCGGTGGTCCTCTCGGTAATCGTGATTACCATTGGATTTTCCGTACAGTCAACCTTTTTTCCCCCTGAGCAGCCCCGGCCTCAGCAGGATCAGACCACTGTGGTACCCGCAAAAAGCGCTGATGAAGAGAGCGCTCCGGAGACCGCGGTAACCGGTGTAAAACAGGTCGCCAATATTAAACGGGTTGATTCAGCATCAGTCAAAGAAGAAACCGTGGTTCTTGAGACCAATATCTTTGAAGCGACCTTCTCGAATCGGGGAGGCGTGCTTACATCCATGAAGCTGAAGGAGCACGAGGACAAAGGTGAGCCTTTGGAGATGATCTACACCGAAGACAGCAGCGAAGCGGCCTTTAACCTCCATTTCGGCGGACCGGACCGGGAAACCGTGGACGATCTTTTCCGTGTCGTGCGTCTTGACGGTTCTTCCGTCCGTTTCGAAGGTGATTTTACCTACCGGGACGGCAGCGGAAAAGAGGTTCCCTTCACACTGCAGAAAACCTACACCTTCAAACCCGATGATTACCTCTTTGAGCTCGAAATAAGCATTATCAACAGCATCAACGATATTCCCAGGCTGGATAACGATGGTTTCGCCTATACTCTGAGCTTCGGGCCACAGATTGGGCCGGAATTCAGCTCCCTTGGGGGACGGCAGGAGTACCGCAGATTTTATCAGTATGACGGCAGCAAGCGTCATACCGTCAAGATCGACAAGGATACCAAGTATTCCACCACTAATGAACGTTACGTCTGGGCGGCGATAGCGGGCAAGTATTTTACCGTAATTGCCGTTCCGGGTGCTGCATCATACTCCACCACCTACTCTTCCAGACCGATTCCGGGACTCGAGGAGACGGCGAAGATCCATTTTTCCCGCCCGGTTATCAAGAGTTCCAGAAATACCGATACCTTTCGCTTCTACTTCGGACCGAAAACCGCCAGAATTCTGGAAAAATACAACAACGCCGAAAAGAATGGTTTCAAAACGCAGAATCTTGACCTGGACGAGGTTATCGACCAGGGGAGGATCCTCGGCTGGCTGGAGAATATTCTCAAGTTCATTCTGGTTACCTTCTACAAGGTTATTCCCAACTATGGTGTGGCCATTATTCTGCTGACGATCTTTATCAAGATCGTACTCTTTCCCTTTACCCATAAAAGCTACGAATCAACCAGCAAGATGCAGTCCTTTGCACCCAAGATCAACGAGCTTCGGGAAAAGTACAAGGACAATCCCAACAAGATGAACGCCGAGATGGCCGCCATGTACAAGCGGGAAGGCATTAATCCCATGGGGGGCTGTCTGCCCATCCTGTTCCAGATGCCTATCTTTATCGCCCTCTACGGCCTTTTGAACAAGCACTTTGATCTTCGGGGGGCGGTCTTTATCGAAGGCTGGATCACCGACCTTTCCAGTCCTGAGACAATCTTCACTCTGCCCTTTACCATTCCGATTCTGGGCTGGAGCGAGATTCACCTTCTGCCCTTTCTCTTTGTGGGAACCCAGCTCTGGTCATCGAAGCAGATGAGTGCGGGAAGCATGGCGTCGAACAGCCAGATGAAGATGATGACCTATCTTATGCCCATCATGTTCTTCTTTATCCTGTACGATATGCCGTCTGGACTGCTGCTCTACTGGACGGTCACCAACCTCCTGACCACGGTACAGCAGATGTTCATTACGCGACACCAGAAAACACACCCGAAAGGGGCCTGAAAAAGGCCAGCAGGAGATTGATATGATAAAAGAATTCGAGGGAAAAAGTGAGCAGGAGGCGATAGATAAAGCCATCGCCGATCTTAACCTCGACCGGGAGGAGTTCGATGTGGAAATCGTCGAGTCCTCCCGACGGAGCCTGTTCCGGAAAGGACCGGTAAAAATACGGGTCCATATTACTGAAGAAGACGAAGAGGACGATCAGACTGACCAGTTACCCGCGGAGGGACAGGAAGAGGAGCTGATCTCGTTTCTTGAAACCCTGATGTCAAAAATGGGTTTTCCCGGGACCGTTACGGTAGTCGGACGGGAAGCCCGTAAAACCATCGTCAGGATCGATTCCGATTATTCGGGGATCCTGATCGGCCGCAAGGGAAAAAACCTTGATGCCCTGCAGGTTCTGGTGAATGTATTTGCCGGGAAGATCGGTTTTCCGAACCGGATTGTGGTGGATACCGAAAACTACCGCAGCCGCAGGGAGGAGAACCTGGTACGCATGGCCCGAAAAACCGCCGACCAGGTCCGGCGCAGCAGGGACAGCCGTCTGCTGGAACCCATGAACCCTTTTGAGCGTAGAATCATCCACACCACCCTGAACGGTCTGGAGGATATCGAAACAAAGAGCGAGGGAGAGGGGCTCTTCAAGCAGGTGCGTATTATCTACCGGGGATAATGGAAAACTGTTAACAAGTTGTGGATAAATTTTTTTCCGAAAATTGTATACCGGAATAAAGTCATAACAGAAAGCGGATTAACGGAAAAAACTCCGGAAATCCGCTTTTTTTCTTAGTGGATTTATAGTAAATAATAAAAGCACCTTCTGCCGTCGTTTTTAACTTCCTGTGGATAAGGTGTTAGTAAGAACCGAAAAGAAAAGAGTGGTCAATAAGGTGTGCCCCTGGGTACATTGGAGGATATATGGAATACATGATCAAGGATATAGGCCTTGCTGAATGGGGCCGTAAAGAGATCGAGATAGCAGAAAAAGAGATGCCCGGCCTTATGGCCATACGGCACAAATATTCTTCCTCAAAGCCCCTGAAGGGAGTAAAGATCACCGGATCGCTGCACATGACCGTCCAGACCGCGGTGCTGATCGAGACCTTGGTCAGCCTGGGAGCCCGTGTTCGCTGGGCCAGCTGCAACATTTTCTCCACCCAGGACCATGCCGCCGCGGCGGTGGTTGTGGGACCGCCGGAAGCCGACAGGAGTGCCGGGAAACCGGCGGGGGTTCCGGTCTTCGCCTGGAAAGGGGAAACCCTGGAGGAGTACTGGGACTGCACCTACAGAGCATTGAGCTTTGACGACGGATCCGGCCCCAACCTGATCGTCGACGACGGCGGGGACGCGACTTTGGTGGTCCACAAGGGATTCGAACTGGAAGAGGGAAGCACCTGGGCGGAGGAACCAGCTGCCAGCCGCGAAGAAGGTGTTGTAAAGAAGCTCCTTAAGCGCATTCAGGCCGAACGGCCGGGCTGGTGGAAGAGCGTCGTGCCGGAGATAAAAGGGGTGTCCGAAGAGACTACCACCGGAGTCCACCGGCTCTATCAGCGCAAAGAGGAAGGCACCCTCCTTTTCCCGGCCGTCAACGTCAACGATTCGGTTACCAAGAGCAAGTTCGACAACCTCTACGGATGCCGGGAGTCCCTTGCGGACGGCATAAAGCGGGCCACCGACGTAATGGTTGCGGGCAAGGTAGTGGTTGTCTGCGGATACGGAGACGTCGGCAAGGGCTGCGCACAGTCCATGCGGGGCTTCGGCGCCCGGGTCATCGTAACTGAGGTCGACCCCATCTGCGCCCTCCAGGCTGCAATGGAGGGCTTTCAGGTTACTACTATCGAGGAGACCCTGGGAGAGGCGGACATATACGTTACCGCCACGGGAAACCGGGACATTATAAGCACCGAGCACATGGCCCGCATGAAGGACCAGGCGATTATCTGCAACATCGGCCATTTTGACAACGAAATCCAGGTGGACAAGTTGAACAACCTGCCGGGAGTCGAGAAGATCACCATCAAGCCCCAGGTAGACAAGTACCTCTACCCCGACGGACACGCCATTTTTATGCTCGCCGAAGGACGCCTGGTGAACCTGGGCTGCGCCACAGGGCATCCGAGTTTCGTCATGTCCAACTCATTTTCCAATCAGACCCTGGCCCAGCTGGACCTCTGGGAGCACCGGAACGAATATGACAAGGATGTGTACAGACTGCCCAAGCGTCTTGACGAAGAAGTCGCCCGGCTCCATCTGGACAAGATCGGCGTAAAACTCACGAAAATGAGCCCGGAACAGGCCGAGTATATCGGGGTAAAACCGGAAGGTCCCTTCAAACCGGAGCACTACCGCTATTAGACTGACCCAATAGTAAGTTCGCTGCCCCCTTACCGGAGTTTCCTTTACTTGCTTGATTTCTCCGGGAGGGGCGTATTGCCTGCTTAAAAAATCTAAGGAGTTTCTATGAAACAACGAAACTATCTGTTCACCTCTGAAAGCGTATCGGAAGGTCACCCGGACAAGCTGGCTGACCAGGTTTCCGATGCAGTCCTCGACGCCTGTCTGGCGGGAGATCCGGAATCCCGGGTTGCCTGCGAAACCTTTACCACCACCGGTATGGTGCTTGTGGGCGGAGAGATCACAACCAGTACCTACGTGGATATCCAGGAGATCGCCCGGGGGGTCGCCAAATCCATCGGGTACGATAAACCGGAGTACGGCCTGGATTTCGAGTCCATGGCGGTCATGAGCGCCATCCATAGCCAGAGTCCTGATATCAGCCAGGGGGTTTCCGGTCACGGCCTCAAGGAGTACGAGGGAAAACAGGGCGCCGGAGACCAGGGAATGATGTTCGGCTTTGCCTGCAGGGAGAACGACGAGCTTATGCCCGCTCCCATTACCCTGGCCCACAAGCTGCTGATGCACGCGGCCAGGGTGCGGAAAAGCGGCAAGCTGACCTGGCTGCGGCCGGACTCAAAGAGTCAGGTGACCGTGGAATACGAAGGTCATACTCCCAGGCGGATCGACACCGTGGTAGTCAGCCACCAGCACGACGAAGGTATCGGTTACGAGGAACTGAAGACTGAGATTATCGCGAAGATCATCAAACCGGTGCTTGAGCCCACAGGACTCCTGTCGGAAAATACCCGCTACTTTATAAATCCCACGGGCCGCTTCGTTATCGGCGGTCCCCATGGGGATTCGGGGCTCACCGGCCGCAAGATCATTGTCGACACCTACGGCGGCATGGGCCGTCACGGCGGCGGGGCCTTCTCGGGCAAGGACCCCAGCAAGGTTGACAGGTCTGCGGCCTACATGGCCCGCTATGCCGCCAAGAACATTGTCGCCGCCGGGCTCTGCGAGCGCTGCGAACTGCAGCTCTCCTATGCCATCGGGGTACCCGAGCCGGTGAGTGTCATGGTCGAGGCCTTCGGCACCGAGAATGTGGCCCTTGAAAAGATTGAGAAGGTCGTGCGCGAGGTATTCAACTTCAGTCCCTCGGGGATTATCCGGACCCTGGACCTGAAAAAGCCCATCTACCAGGAGACCGCTGCCTACGGCCACTTTGGCCGGGACAGCTTTTCCTGGGAAAGGACCGACAGGGTGGACGAGCTAAAAACTGCCTGTGGTGTTTAGATCCGTTACTCGGTAAACTATTCGACCCCGTCCGGGAACGGGCGGGGTTTTTTGCCCATCAACCCGGGACTTTCCACTCCCCCGCCTCGAGTCCCTGCCTGACGGCTTCGAACTCCCGGGGGCTGAACTGGGCGCCTTTTATCTGGACGATCTTTCCTGCAAGCCAGGAGGCGCACAAACCCGCTTCCCTCGGTCCCAGGCCCTGAATAAGAGCGTAGAGAAATCCCGCGGCGTACATGTCCCCCGCTCCGGTGGAGTCCACCGCGGTGGCGGGAAAAATGGGAATGCTGTATTCCATACCCTTCGAATAGACCACGGAACCGTGGCGTCCGTTTTTGATCACCCCTGTATCGCAGCGTTCCTTCAGGGCGGCCAGACAGCCCTCCATGGAGTCGGATTCGAAAAGGATTCCAGCCTCTTCGCGGTTCGCGAAGAGGATATCTACATGGGAGTCAAGAAGCTGCAGAAACTCGAGCCTGTTGCGGTTTACCGCAAAGGGATCCGCCGCGTCAAAAACGATTTTCGTGCCCGCGTTGCGGCAGGCCCCCAGAGCCGCGAGGATTGCCGCTTTCTGGGCGTCCGTGTCCCACATGTAGCCGGTAAAGTAGAAGTAGTCGGCATTTCGAACCAGGTCCAGGTCAAGATCGTCCAGACTGAATTCCCGGTTGGCCCCCAGAAAGGTGTTCATGGTCCGCTCTGTATCCGGAGTGATCAGAATAATGCTGGAGCCGGTGGCCTCGTTGCCCCGGGCCAGGCTGGATGCGGAGGAGAAACTGGCAAGCTGGCGGATATATTCATCCCCTTCCTTGTCGGGGCCCACCTTTCCGCCGAGGACCGCATCAACCCCCAGGGATGCCAGGGCGATTATGGTATTTGGACAGGAGCCGCCGCAGCGGTACTCCACCGGGAGCCCTGCGCAGTGAGTGAGGATCCGTGACCGCTCGCTGCTGTCGACAAGGTGCATGGTCCCTTTTGCCAGCCCCAGGGCCCGGATGTCTTCTTCGCTGACCTGAATCAGGATATCGATCAGAGGATTGCCTATTCCGTATACCATCGGGCCGCTCCGTTTACTCTTATTCAGACTGATCCACAGTATACGGAATCCTTGGATTTCTGAGAAGGCGATACAGTCTGAAATCCCTTGTAATTCAGGTATTGATAGTGTAGGTATATCACAAAATAGTTGGACAAATTTGGGTGATCGACTGTCCTGCACCTTGAATATTCAGGCCAGTGTGCTATTATTGTTCGTAGTTTGAACAATCCCGGAATTGTTTGCAAAGGATAATACTCACCGGATTATCCCGGCAGTCTGTTGCGGCGGCGCCGGCGGTATCGGCGGGACTGATTGACCCAATTTATGCAGGGCAGGGATATTGCCATCCCGTGCCACCGGGTGGATTGTATCCTTCCGGCAATTTGAAGCACAAGACAGTGAACCACGAAGATAAAGAACTGGAAATCCTGGAAAACATCTATCACGCCTCCTCATCCGTACGTCAGCGGGACCTGGCGGAGATCGTCGGTCTTTCCCTTGGTATGACCAATGCAATCCTCAAGCGGCTTGTAAAAAAGGGCCTGCTGACGGTAAAAAAGGTCAACAACAGGAACATACGCTATGCCGTGTCTCCCTCCGGAGTGGAGGCCATTACACGCAAGAGCTACCGCTACTTCAAGCGGACCATAAAAAACGTGGTTTTTTACAAAGAGTCCATTGAACGACTTATACAGGACGGCAAAGAGAGCGGCTACGACGGCATCTTTCTCAAAGGCAGGAGCGACCTGGACTTCATTGTGGAGCACAGCTGCATCTGCAACGGTCTTGACTACGTGCGGGACCCGGAGAGCTACGCCGGCAGGTGCTTTACCATATACGCGGAAAGCTATATCCCCGACGCCGAAAGCCGTGAACAGGGCGCATCCTTCCTGCAGGAACTGTTTGTAACACCCTAGAAATTTTGGAACAAAGATGAACAGGATGGGAAGGATATGAATAAAAAAGATTGTGAAAATGTCTATGGAAACAGATCAGATTACTGAAATAATTATTGGTACATCCTTTGAGGTTATGAACGAGCTTGGCGCGGGGTTTCTTGAGAAAGTTTATGAAAATGCGCTGCTCGCGGAATTAAAAGAACACAGTATTTTTGCTGAACAGCAGAAAGAAATCTGTGTCTGGTATTAGAAAAATAAAGTCGGTACATATATTGCCGATCTTGTGGTTGAAAAATCCGTTATTGTAGAGTTAAAAGCGGTTACTCAGCTTGATGCAGTTCATGCCGCCCAGCTCATCAACTATCTGAGGGCGTCTGATTTTGAAACTGGATTGCTGATTAATTCTGGAAATCCAAGGTTCGAAATTAAGCGCCTGTTTAACAAGATTTCTTCGGGAGAATAGAGGATTCTATCCTTGTTATCCTCCCCATCTTTGTTTCACTATTTGTCAATCTCAAGGAGTTCCTGTGTCCCTTCCAGGTAATCAACGCGTCAATCATCCCAGCATCAGTTTCGAGTTTTTTCCTCCCAGGACGGAGAAGGGGTTCGCCGCCTTAAAAAGGCGCATCGTCGAGGATTTTGTTCCGCTTAAACCCTCCTACGTTTCCATTACCTACGGGGCGGGCGGCTCCACCCGGGAGCTTACCCGGGAGACAACTCTCTCGATTAACAGGGAAACCCGACTCCCGGTGGTCTCCCACCTTACCTGCGTTGGGTCCTCGAGGGATGATATTGCCCAGGTCCTGGATGAGTACCAGGAGGCGGGGATTGCCAACATCCTGGCCCTGCGTGGGGATCCTCCCAGGGGGAGCGATGTGAAGACGGGAGATTTTGCCTGGGCCGCGGAGCTGGTGGCCTTTGTAAAGAAGGGCTGGCCCGGAATGAACATCGGGGTGGCGGGATTCCCCGAAGGCCATCCGGCTACACCCAACCGCCTTGTGGAAATGGACCATTTAAAAGCCAAGGTAGATGCCGGGGCGGACTATATCTGCACCCAGCTCTTCTTCGATAACCGGGATTTTTTCGATTTTACCGAACGCTGCAGCATTGCAGGCATTAATGTGCCGGTTATCGCAGGCATAATGCCTGTGGTGAGCCGGGCAAACCTGCAGCGCATGGCGGAACTCTCCCCGGGAACCCGTTTTCCCGCAGGGCTTTTAAAAAGTATTGCCCGGACCCGCAGCGATGAGCAGGTGGAACGAGTGGGTATTCACTGGGCAACCCAGCAGGTCATGGAGCTTCTGGCCGCGGATGTGGCGGGAATCCACCTCTACACCCTGAACCAGTCCAGGGCGGTTCTGGATATCTATCGCGCCCTGGGAATCGAAGATTCCCGGCAGCTGTAAGAAAAGAAAAATAAACGCGAACAATAAGGAATAAAAAGGAATATAGTCTATGGCGGTAAATGTCTGTGTTGTGGGAACCGGGTATGTTGGATTAATCGCGGCCCTGGGTCTCGCCGATTTCGGGAACAGCGTTGTGGGCGTCGATGTGGACGCTAAAAAGATCGAATCCCTGAACAAGGGAATTCCCACCATCTATGAGCCGGGCTGCGAGGAATACCTGCGCCGAAACCTGGAATCAGGTCGGCTGCAGTTTTCCACCGATATCGGGGCCTCCATTGCCCAGGCCGATGTAGTCTTTATCGCTGTGGGAACCCCTCCGAAAGAGGACGGCAGCGCGGACCTGAAATACGTCGAGATGGTCGCCCGCTCGGTGGCGGAGAACCTGGACGGCTACACCGTGGTTGTAACAAAGTCTACCGTACCTGTGGGCACGAACCGCTGGGTGGCGGAGCGCATAAAAGCCTTTAACCCCAATGCCAGGGAGGGGGAAAACTTCGACGTGGTCTCCAACCCGGAGTTTCTGCGGGAAGGCAAAGCGGTACAGGACTTCTTTCACCCCGACCGGATCGTCATCGGCACCGGATCGCCCAGGGCCAGGGAGGTCATGGAGGAACTCTACCGGGCCCTCTACCTGATTCAGACCCCCTTTGTCTGGTGTTCCCTGGAAACGGCGGAGCTCATAAAATATGCTGCCAACGCCTTTCTGGCGGTTAAAATCACCTTTATCAATCAGATGGCCAATCTGGCCGAAGCGGTAAACGGGGATATCCACCAGATTGCCAAGGCCATGGGTATGGACGGACGCATCAGTCCGAAATTCCTGCATCCCGGCCCCGGGTATGGCGGAAGCTGTTTTCCCAAGGACACCAGGGCCATTGTTTCCACTGGGGAGCAGCATGGCGTCGACATGAGCCTGATCAAGTCCGCTGTGGAGGCCAATGAGGCCCAGAAGGAGCGGATGGTCGCGAAACTGGAGGCCCTGTTCGAGACCGCCGGGACCCCGGGCCTTGCGGACAAGACCGTGGCGGTGCTGGGGCTGGCCTTCAAGGCCGAAACCGACGATATTCGGGAAACCCCGGCCCTGAACATGGTGGAAAGACTCCTTCAAAAAGGAGCCAGGGTGCAGGCCCATGATCCCAAGGCGATAGAAAACTTCTCCCTGGAGTTCGACGAGGTCCTCTACTGCGCCTCCGAGTTCGATGCCGCCAAGGGGGCGGATGCCCTCGTCATAATGACGGAGTGGAACATCTACCGCAATATCGATACCGAGCGGCTCACGAAGCTGATGAAGGGACGCATAATCCTGGACACCCGTAACGTACTGGATGCCGAACGGGTCAAGGAGGCGGGCTTCATCTACCAGGGAGTCGGCCGGGGATGATCATCAAGACGGTCTCCTACCCCCGGGCGGCGCTTATCGGGAATCCCTCCGACGGCTACTACGGCAAAACCATTGCCTTTACCTTTGCCGACTTCCAGGCCGACATCACCCTCTACCAGAGTCCTGAGCTGGAGATTCTTCCCGGCCGGAGAGACACCACCAAGTTTGCCAGCCTGAAAGAACTGGCGGAGGATGTGGCCCATTACGGATATTACGGCGGTGTGCGCCTTTTGAAGGCGACCATAAAACGTTTTTACGACTACTGCAGCGACCAGGGAATCGACCTTGATGAGCGGAATTTTACCATACGCTATCACTCCTCCATTCCCCTGCACCTAGGGCTTGCGGGTTCCTCGGCGATAATTACCGCCTGTATGCGAGCCCTTATGAACTATTATTCCGTTTCCATTCCCGATCATATTCTTCCGAATATAGTCCTTTCGGTGGAACGGCAGGAGCTGGGCATCGGCGGGGGACTGCAGGACCGGGTCGCCCAGGCCTATCAGGGAATCGTCTACATGGACTTTGACCGGGAGCTGCTGGAGGGCAGGGGTTATGGAAGCTATGAACGGCTGGAACCCGGAAAGATGCCCAAGCTTTTCATTGCCTACAAGCCCGAACTCAGCGAGGGCAGCGAGGTGGTCCACAACGATCTGCGCTACCGCTTCGATAACGGAGAGGAGAAGGTCCTCAAGGCCATGATCCAGTTCGGCGAGTACGCCCGACAGGTTCGGGATATGTTTATCAGCGGGGATTATACCGATCTCGGCAGGATCATGAACGCCAACTTTGATCTGCGCCGCAGTATCTGCGCCATAAGCAAAGAGAACGAGGCCATGGTGGAGGCTGCCAGAAGCACCGGTGCCTCGGCGAAGTTTACCGGCTCCGGAGGAGCGATTATCGGAACCTACGCCGATGAGGCTCAGTATGCGGCGATACAAGAGGCCCTGCGTACAACCGGGGCAATCACCATAAAGCCGGAAATCCGCTAAGCAGGAGTTGGACAGCCATGGTCAGAAAAGCAGTTATTCCCGCGGCGGGCTACGGAACCCGTTTTTTGCCGGCTACGAAATCGCAGCCCAAGGAGATGCTTCCGGTAGTTGATACCCCCACAATCCAGTATGTGGTCAACGAAGCGGTGGAGTCGGGTATCAAGGATATCCTCCTGATAATCGGCCGGGGAAAACGGGCCATCGAGGAGCATTTTGCCCGCAACTATGAGCTCGAGGAGCTTTTAAAGGCCAAGGGCAAGGACGAGGAACTCAGGCTGATTCAGGCTGTACCCGAGGATGTGAACATCCATTTTGTCTGGCAGCATGAACAGAACGGACTGGGCGACGCCATCCGCTACGCCCGGGACCACGTGGGAAACGAGCCCTTTGCAGTGCTGCTGGGGGACACCGTTCTCGAGAGCAGCGAGGAGCGTCCGGTAACCCGGCAGCTGATGGATGTCTATAATCGCTACGAGGAACTTGTCGTCGCCCTGGAGGAGGTTCCGAAGGAACGGGTCAGCAGGTACGGCGTAATCGACGGAAAAGAGATCGGCTCCGGAGTCTACCTGGTGGAGGATATGGTAGAAAAACCCTCCCCCGAGGAGACCCCGTCCAACCTGGTGATAGCCAGCCGCTATATACTGCCGCCGGAAATCTTCCGGGCCCTTGAGAACACAAAACCCGGAAAAGGCGGCGAAATCCAGCTGACCGACGCCATGCGTATTCTCCTTGCCGACCGGGCTATGTACGGCTACCGTTTCAAGGGCCGGCGCCACGATCTGGGGGACAAGCTGGAGTTTCTTAAGACCAGCATCCTCTATGCCCTCAAGCGGGAGGATATGCGGGACCCCCTTCTTGCCTGGATGCGGGATCTTGTGAAAGACTGATTGCTGCAAAAGAACAATAGAAAAAGGTGGTACACATGAAGGCGATTGTTCTCTCGGGCGGCACTGCCACCCGGCTGTTTCCGTCGACCCTCGCAATTTCCAAGCAGATTCTGCCGGTCTACGACAAACCCATGATCTACTACCCCCTGTCGACCCTGATGCTGGCGGGTATCCGGGAGGTGCTGATCATCTCCACCCCCCGGGACATCGGCCCTTTTAAAGAACTGCTGGGAGACGGGAAAGCCCTTGGGATGTCCTTCTCCTATGCTGTGCAGGAGAAACCCCGTGGCCTGGCGGACGCCTTTATTGTGGGCCGGGATTTTATCGGCGGTGAGCGGGTTGCAATGATCCTTGGGGACAACATGTTCTACGGTCAGGGATTCAGCGCCATGCTCAAAAAAGCTGCAGAGCGCGAGGAGGGGGCCACGATCTTCGGCTACCCGGTAAAGGACCCTCGAGCCTACGGTGTGGTGGAGTTCGATAACCAGGGAAACGTACTCTCCATCGAGGAGAAGCCACAGCAGCCGAAATCCCGCTATGCCGTTCCGGGACTCTATTTTTACGATAACGACGTGGTGGATATTGCCAGAAACACTCAACCCTCCGCCCGGGGGGAGATCGAAATAACCAGTGTGAACAACGAATACCTGCGGCGGGGCAAACTGAAGGTTGAACTTTTCGGTCGCGGTTTCGCCTGGCTTGATACCGGAAATCCCGCGGACCTGTTGAACGCGGCCAACTTTATCGAGACCGTGCAGACCCGGCAGGGCATGTATGTGGCCTGTATCGAGGAGATCGCCTTTAACAACGGCTGGATAGACAGGGAGGGCCTTCTCGAGCGGGCTGAAGCCCTGGGCAAGACCGACTACGCCGGGTATCTGCGTTCCCTTGTCGGAGAGCAGCTGTAAATGCCCTTCAGGTTTTTTCCCGGTGAGCTTCCCGGACTTGTAATAATAGAACCCCGGGTCTTTCCGGACGATCGGGGATTTTTTCTGGAGACCTTTAAGGAGTCGGACTTTATCGTCGCAGGGATTCCCGGCCCCTTTGTACAGGACAACCACTCGCGCTCATCCCGCGGGGCCTTAAGGGGTCTTCATTTTCAGAAAGGACTCCACGCTCAGGGAAAACTGGTACGGGTAAGCCGCGGCGCCGCCTGGGACGTGGCGGTGGATCTGCGAACAGACTCCCCTGCTTTCGGTAAATGGACAGCCCTGGAGCTCTCGGAAGAGAACCGCCGCATGTTCTATATTCCCCCCGGTTTTGCCCACGGCTTTCTTGCCCTGGAGGATGACACCGAGCTTCAGTATAAATGCACCGCAGAATACAACAGCGACGCCGATGCCGGTATCCGCTGGGACGATCCGGATATCGCCATAGACTGGCCCTTAACCGACGTAATCGTGTCTGAAAAGGATATGCGCTTGCCGTATCTGAAGGACCTGACGTGATCTGGATAATCGGTAACCAGGGCATGCTGGGAAAGGAGCTTTCCCGGTATTTTGATGAGGCGGGGGTTCCCCACGTCGGGAGCGACCGGGAGGTCAGCATTCTCGATCCAGCGGCCCTGAGAGGCTTCGCGAATCAGCATAAGCCCGACTGGATCGTCAACTGCTCGGCCTATACCGCGGTGGACAAGGCGGAGGAGGAAGAGTCTTCGGCCTTCGCACTGAACCGGGACGGCCCTGCACATATTGCGGAAGCAGCCGCAGACCTGGATATACCGTTTATCCACATATCCACAGACTATGTTTTTGACGGCAATTCCGCCAACCCCTTAACGGAAGACGCCCCCACAGGTCCGCAGAGTGTTTACGGAAGGAGCAAGCTGGCGGGGGAAGAGGCGGTCCGGAGCGTTACCGGTCGGCACTTTATTATCCGTACCGCCTGGCTCTACGGGGAGTTCGGCAGTAACTTTGTCCATACTATGCTGAAGCTGATGGAGAGCCGGGAAGGCATCAAGGTGGTGGACGACCAGCAGGGCTCCCCTACCTGGGCGCGGGAGCTCGCCAGGCTTATCGGGGTAATCGTCAGCACGGAGAGTACGGCCTACGGTACCTACCACTTTTCCGGCGAGGGAGAGTGCAGCTGGTACGCTTTTGCCCGGGAGATTTATCGCCTTGGTTTGGAAATGAGAATCCTTGCCTCGGAATGCGAAATACTCCCCTGCTCATCCGCCGAGTTTCCCACTCCCGCCAGACGGCCCCGCTATTCCCTGCTTTCCAAGGAGAAGGTCAAGCGGGAATTTGGGATCGAGATTCCGGACTGGAAAGACTCGCTGGCCGATTTTTTTGCCACCCTGGATAATCCGCTGAAAAGGGTATGAAAAACAGAGATCGCACGATGGATACAATCGAAGATTCCATATTGGGAGTACAAATAGTATGAGATCATTGAAAAGTATACTGGTTACCGGAGGAGCGG
>CAZKQJ010000028.1:56875-64661 GCA_964554875.1 uncultured Spirochaetaceae bacterium
GGGAGTACAAATAGTATGAGATCATTGAAAAGTATACTGGTTACCGGAGGAGCGGGCTTTATCGGGGTCAATTTTATCCGCTACCTCTTTGAGAAGGCCGGTTTCGAAGGCAGGCTCATTAATCTTGACATGCTGACGTATGCCGGAAACCCCGCGAGTCTTGCGGACATCGAAAAGAAGCATCCCGAACGTTATATCTTTGTCCGGGGAGACATTCGGGACCGCACGGTGGTGGAGCGGATTTTTACCGAATATACAATTGATACGGTGGTGCACTTTGCCGCCGAAAGCCACGTTGACCGTTCGATCCTGGGTCCCGAGGCCTTTATAAGCACCAACGTTATGGGCACCTTTACATTGCTTGAGGCCGCCAGGAAATTCTGGAACGGCAGCGACGAAGTACTGTTCCACCACGTAAGCACGGACGAGGTTTACGGCTCCCTGGGAGAGGAGGGCTACTTTACCGAGAGTACTCCCTACGACCCCAGGAGTCCCTATTCAGCCAGCAAGGCGGGGAGCGATCATCTTGTACAGGCCTACCATCATACCTACGGACTGCCGGTAACCCTGTCCAACTGCTCCAATAACTACGGGCCCTACCAGTTCCCGGAAAAGCTGATCCCCCTCATGATCATGAACATGCTGGAAGGAAAAGCCCTGCCGGTGTACGGGGACGGAAAAAACATCCGGGACTGGCTCTACGTGGAGGACCATGCCTCTGCGGTCTGGCGGATTCTCAAAGATGCCCCGTCGGGTGAGAGCTATAACGTGGGGGGCGAAAACGAGTGGGAAAACATTACCCTCCTTAATCGCCTGATTGAAATTGTGGCGGAGAAAAGCGGACAGGATCCGGAAACAATCCGGACAAGCATTACCTATGTAAAAGACCGGCCCGGCCACGACCGCCGCTACGCCATAGACTGCGATAAAATCAAACAGGACCTGGGCTGGACGCAGTCCCTCAGCTTCGAAGAGGGCCTGGCCCGTACCGTTGACTGGTACCTGAAGAATCCTGAATGGACCGAATCCATACGGAGCGGGGAATATCAGGACTGGATAGCGAAAAATTACGGCAGCCGTTAGGATAACATGCGATTTATCGGGTTTTTTGTTCTCTTTTTATGTACCCTCCATTCCGTTTATGCCGGAGAAGAGCAGCTTGAACATCTTCTTTCAGGTATCAGCGGCGAACCGGGTTCCATTCGACAGGTGGATATTGAAATTCTTACCCGAATGCTGGAATATGCCGATAAACGGGAAAAGACGATCTTTGAGCTCCTGAATGAATCGGCCCTCTATCTTAAGGAACGGGACCTTCGGATTCATATCAGCGGCGATGACCTGCGCAGCCTGAACCGCCGCTTTGAACTTGGGGGAAGGCGGGTACAAACACTGCTGCCGGTGGAGAAGATGGACCATATCGAGATCGGCGCTGTTCTTCAGGAAAACCAGGCGGCCATGGATGTTTTCCTCCGTGAAAAGCACACCGATTTTCTCGAGCTGGGGGATTTTTATCTCTCCGAGCACTTCGGCTTCTCGAGTCTTGATAAGGCCTGGTACCGCGGCGGATTCGGCGTCAGGGTTAAATACCTGTTCCTGTTCCTTGAGCTGGAGGAGCTGAATCTCTACGAGGAACGTAAAATCGCCATCTGGGTACAGGGAGTCCCCAGGCCCAAACGCTGGCGGATTGATCCGATACAGGAACGGAGAGATTTTTCTGAATAAATATTATAAGGACATTCAATGCTCTTTTCTCTTGCCCTCCGCAATGTAATCCGCAATATCCGGCGTCTGGGTCCGATGATCTTCAGTCTGGTCCTGATTTTCATCCTGCTGGTAATCGGAAACGCGGTGCTCAACACAACGGTGGATTCCCTGTATCGAGTCTACGCCCGGAACATTACGGGAGACTTTACCGTAGGTCCGGTGGCGGAGGACAACTTTACCGTCTTCGGCTCCGACCAGCTTCTGGTAGGCCAGTACCTTATTCCGCCGACGCTGATCAATTTTCCCGAGATGCAGGAGCTTGCTGCATCCTGGCCGGAGGTTCGGGCCACCGCCGGGTTGATAAGCTCCGGCGCACGGATTCAGTTTGACGGCAGTTCCCAGGACTCCACCGTTTTCGGGGTGGATTTTACCGATTACCCCGATCTTGTTCCCGGTTTGCGCCTGGAGGAGGGCTCCTTCCCCGATGCGGGCAAACCCGGAATCGTACTGCAAAAGCAGAGCAGACTGGGGGGAATAAAAGATATCGTCGGTAAAAGCGTTCTTCTGGCATCCGGGCTGGGCAGAAGCTTTACTCTGCGGGAGGTCCCGGTAACCGGGCTCATGAGCTACCCGGTGCGGGATTCCATGCTCGACAGCGTGGTCCTGGTGGATTCCAATACCGCCCGGGCCTTGAACGGCTACCTCTACAGTTCCGTGGATACGGGGGAATTTACCGCGGCGGACCAGTCGGCCCTGGATTCCGATCTGGACAGCCTTTTCGGCGGAGTCGGGGATGAGGCCTTTTTCGGAGAAGATGACTCCGATTCAGACTTCATAGATCCGGCGTCTCTGCTGGCAGATGATTCCGCCGCCCGGGACGATCAGGCAGACGCGCAGGAAGATTTTCATTTTGTTGAAATCCCCGAGGTATCGGAGTCCAAAGACGGCGGGGCCTGGAACTTTCTGCTTGTCTCCCTGCATGATCCGAAAGACGCAAAGGCTGTAATGGCCCGGCTGAACGGCGAGGGATTCAATCGGGACAGGGGCTACCTGGTGCGGGACTGGAGCAAGAGTGTCGGCGGAACAGCCCTGCTGGCCCAGTTTCTGCAGCTGATGCTGAATATAGGCCTCATGTTCGTCTCATTAGGGGCGGTAATCATTACAACCAACGCCCTGCTGCTTTCGGTGCTGGAACGGACCGGAGAAATCGGCACCCTCAGGGCTATGGGAGCCAGCCGGCCCCGCATATCCGTGATGATCTTTATCGAGACCCTGCTGGTTGTTTTCGGAAGCGCCCTTGTCGGCATAGCCCTTGGAAGACTGTCTGTTGAACTGCTCAATGCTCTGGGTATTGTGGTTGATAACCCCTATATCAGGATTCTCTTCGGCGGAGACCCTGTCCGCGGCAAGGTAAGCCCGGGACTTGTGGGCAGTCATCTCTTTGTGGCTCTTGTCCTGACCCTGCTGTCGATGATCTATCCCTTGAAACGTGCCCTGGGGATTGATCCTGTGGAGGCGATGTCGAAATGAAAGGACTGATTTTCGCCGCCTGGCGTAATTTTACCCGCAATCTGAAACGCTACCGAGTCCTGCTTATAGCCCTGGTTCTGATAACCGCCGTTCTGCTGGTTTTACTGGGGGTTGTGCTGGGACTGAGGGACGGACTCTATCAGAAAGCCAGCCGCTATTTTTCCGGGAACATCGTTGTTCTGGGCTACATCGGCGACGGGGATTCGGTGATTGAAGAACCGGAAAAGGTGGTGGAGGCGGTCCATGCGCTTGAGGAGCGGGGTTTTTCCCTGAGTACCTACTCCCGGCGCAGCAGTTATTATGACCGGAAAAATATTGAACTCTTCTTTTCCGGGTACTATATTAATCAGCGTCGTATGGTAGGCGTTGAATGGGAACTGGAAGAGCCTGTCCTCAAAGGTTTTGACTTTTTTTCCGGAGGCGTACCCGCGGCAAAGGATGAGTCGGCAATATTGATTTCCACCGCCACAGCGGAAAAACTCAATATTGATGTGGGGGACGAACTGCTGGTCTCGATAGAAAGTAACCGTGGCCGGACCAATACGGCTGAGCTGATCGTGGCGGGGATTTTCTCGGAATCCTCCTTTTTCGGATACCAGATTTATGTACACCGAAAAGCCCTCAATCGCCTTCGGGAGGTTCCGGAGGACCTTATTAACGAGATCGGGGTCTATCTTGATGATCCCCTCAGGACCGAAATTCCCGCCGCCCGGGCCCTTGTGGAGGAACTTGAAAAGTCCCTGCCTACCTTCGGAGTAATAAAAACCCGCAATGAGTACAGCGAGCAGTCCCGAAAGGACCATGGAAAAAGGAGCTACGGCGTTGTCAGCGTAGGAGCCCAGCTTGCGGAGATCGATGACCTCCTGAACGCCATGACCATGATCGCCGGTCTTGTCATTCTCATGTTTTTATGTATTGTTGTGGTGGGGGTGGGTAACACCTTTTCCATGATTGTCTGGGAACGGACCCGGGAGATCGGTACCCTGCGGGCCCTGGGAATGCAGCGTGAGCGGGCTATACTTACCTTTCTTGCGGAAGCGGCCTTTCTGGGCCTGGGCAGCGTCGTGCTTGGTATCCTGCTGGGGACCGCCGTTCTTGAGCTCGTGCATCAGGCCTTGAGGTTCCCCGCAAATCTTGTAAGCACCCTTTTTCTTACCCAAGGGCGGCTGGACTGGCTGATGCCTCCCTGGGCGGTGGCATCGATTTCCCTGCTTGTGATCGGGGCCTGTGTCCTCGGCAGCCTGCGGGCGGCCCTGAAGGCGGGACAGCTGAGTCCTGTTGAAGCCCTGAGTCACCAGAAATAGCAGCAGAATGGAGTACTTGTATGAGTATAATGAATAGATACAGAATCGGATTGAGTGTTCTTGCGGGTATGTTCTTTATCGGAGGAGCGTTCCAGGTTTTCGGAAACTCCTTCAGCCTGGAAGAAAGCCGACGGATCCTCAGCATGGTGGATGTTCTTGTCAGTTACGAGGAGTACGATTTTTCCGGGGAATACACGATTATCGACGACAAGCCCGGTCAGGGTACAAGCCGGACAAAAACGACGATTTTTCGGCGGGACCGGCAGAATACCTACACCATAATCGTTATGGAACCGGAAAGCGACAAGGGAAAGGGCTACCTCCGGCAGGGCGACATGCTCTGGCTCTACGACCCGGTTCCCCGGCGCTTTACCGTAACCAGCGCCAGGGACCGTTTTCAGAACAGCAACGCCCGGAACTCCGACTTTACCAAATCCACCCTTGCACAGGACTACCGTATTGTCGCCCACAGTACCGAGAAGCTAGGTTCCTACCATACGGATGTCTACGAACTTGAATCCCTGACGGACGAGGTGAGCTATCCGAAGATGAAGATATGGATCGACCAGGACAAACTTGTGCGAAAGACCGAGGACTACAGCCTCTCAGGCCGGCACATGCGGACCACCGCCATTCTGGATTATACCCGCATACGGGACCGATACGTTCCTGTACGCGTAGTTATTCAGGATGAACTGCGGGGGCGGGAAGTAGACGGGAAGTTCAAGAATTTCCGCACCCTTATCTCCGTGGCGAAACCCTCCTTTCAGCAGCTCCCGGATATGGTATTTACCAGGGCCTACATCGAGCGGGTCAGTAACTGATCCGTGGGACGGCGTTTATTCTACTCGGCCCTGATTGCTGTAGCAGTCTGTTTATTTTCTGCCCCCCTTCTGTATTCCCAGCAGGAGGATCAGGAACAGGGAAGTGAAAATATCGACGATCTCTTTTCCATGGACCCGGAAGATGTATGGGACCCCGACGAAGGCGCTTCGGAGGCAGACCCTGAGGGTATCAAGCTCGAAGAACTGACTACTGCCCCGCCTGTTGTGCGGGGAGTTGTCAATGCCGGTGTCGGTCTAGGCATAGGACTGATTGAATGGCCCGGCAGCAATGAAGCCGACGGCCGCAGTACCCAGGATCTTACCCGCTTTTCCGGTTTTTACTCCACAACTTCGGCAATAACCGTGGACGCCAGGCCGGAACCCCATTTGCGTTTTCACGGCAGTGTGGAGACCTCCCTGGACAACAAAGCCCTGGAGTTCAAAAACCCCTACATAAGCGAACTGTTTATCGATTATACCCTGATGGACACCTTCTTTTTCCGGGTCGGAAAACAGGAGCTTACCTGGGGACAGGCACTGCTGCTTGAGAACCCTGCGGATTTGGTGTACCGCCTCTCCGACGGTGTCGGGGTCCGGGGCTCGGCACCCATCGGCCTGGGTTCCCTTGAAGGGGTGGTTTACAGCAAGGCCAAATGGATCAATGAAGGTTTCAGCAACACCGATCCCCGGGCTTTTGCCTATGCTGGACAATGGGCCATGAGCAGAGGCTCGTTCTTTTTTGGCCTTTCCGGGCATTATAAAATGGAGGACGACGAGGAGAGCGATCTGTCAAGCGCCGCCTCCCTCTCCTTTGGTCTTGGACCTTTCTCCTTTGCCGGGGATCTGGTCTACCACTGGGAAACTCCGAATGATTTCTCCGGTTTCGCGGATTGCTGGGATGCTCTTGGACAGATTATATGGCAGAGTCCCAATCGAAGATGGTCAGTCCTGGGTGAATACTGGTACGATTCCGAGATTATTGATTATTCCGGGCATTATGCCGGAATCGGAATTAAACCGCCGAAGATCTTCGGCAACAAATGGCAGCCTGGTCTTACCTGGAAACATGCCTTTCAGGATGATTCGGGAGAGGTGGTACTTGCCCTGAGCGGAAAAGTCGCTCCCAACCTGCGGCTGACCATGGGTGTTCCGGTTATCTACGGAGAACCAGGTTCATATTATCGGGAAGAGCTCGTAAAACAGGTTAACGAAGACGATGTTCCCCTGGAATCAGACGACGCCCGTATCCCGGTGGACAATGTCGCGAGCTTATTACTCTCGTTGACGTTCAGTTATTCCTTCTAAAAAGGGTGAGAGATCATGAACATAAAAAAGGAACAGACCGCAACAGCAGCTACTGAACTCAGCAGTGTCTGGAAGATCTACCACCTGGGCAAGACCGAGGTACCCGCCATAAAAGGCGTTGACCTCAGTATAAAAGAAGGTGATTTTGCCACTATCGCCGGACCCAGCGGCAGCGGAAAATCCACACTGCTGAATCTGATCGGCTGCATCGATGTTCCCAGCCGGGGAGAGGTAAAGGTTGTAGGCCACGATACCTCTTCTCTGACTGACCGGGAGATTACCAGGCTGCGCCACAGGGCCATCGGTTTTATTTTTCAATCCTTCAATTTGATGCCGGTACTGAACATCTACGAGAATGTGGAGTTTCCGCTGCTGTTGGGGCCCAAACCCCCGCCCAAAGCGGAACGCCGGGAGTATGCCGAGTACCTTATCGAGCAGGTGGGGCTTACCGAATGGCGAAAACACCGGCCAAATGAGCTATCCGGCGGCCAGCGGCAGCGGGTGGCCATAGCTCGGGCCCTGGTTACCAAGCCCTCCATTGTTCTGGCTGACGAACCCACTGCAAACCTGGATTCAAAGACCGGTACCGCGATTATCGAACTTATGAAAAGCATAAACGCCGAGCTGTCCACGACCTTCATTTTCTCAACCCACGACCCGACTATTGTGGATATCGCCGACCATGTCATACGCCTGCACGACGGCGAAGTAACCGAAGAGCTGCGGCGCTAAGCGGGTTTTTGCCACCGGGTACTGAGGGCACGGAGAAAAACGCAGAGCAGATTCTAAAAGGTTTTTGGAACAAAGATGGGTAAAGGTCGTCACCATGACACAAGAGGATACTCTGGAAACAAAAATACTAAAGGTCTGTGAACGCTATCTTCTGTCTGATACAAGAATCCTTGCCGTGTTTCTTTTGGGAAGCGCGGCCCGGGATGCTTTGAAGCCGGAGAGCGATATCGATATCGGTGTAATGTGCGAGTTTGGAGAAGCCATCGGTCAGCTTGAGCTGGCGGAGAACGCGGCAAATCTTTCATACGAGCTTCAGCGTAGTGTTGATCTGGGACTTATCTCCAGCTCTAATCTTGTTTATGCCTGCGAAGCCCTGCTAACCGG
>CAZKQJ010000029.1:0-55457 GCA_964554875.1 uncultured Spirochaetaceae bacterium
CTGGGTCGTATACCCCTGGGACGCCGAGGATATCGACGCCCACGACCGGGCTGCCAGATAAAGGAGGTTTTATGCCGATTGTACTGCCCATTGCGGAAAGCCGGGAGACCTACACGATTAATCCGGGAAAAATCATTGCTGTGGGTCTCAACTATGTGGACCATGTAAAAGAGAGCAACATCTACGATAAAAAGGAGCTGGACATTCCGAAGGAACCGGTCATCTTTGCAAAAACTCCAAACGTGCTCATCGGACCGGGAGAGGAGATTGTAATCCCCGCTTTCTTGAAGGAATACAACTTCCCCGAGCTCAGGGTCGATTACGAAGCCGAACTGGCGCTTATAATCGGCACGGGGGGTAAAAACATCCCGGAAGAGTCCGCCCTGGACCACGTTTTCGGCTTCTGCTGCTTCAACGACGTCTCCGCCAGGAACATCCAGAAAACCGATACCTCCGGCTGGTTTCGCGGAAAATCCCTGGACACCTTCGGTCCCATCGGTCCGATGGTCGTGCCCCGGGAGAAGATCGCCGACATCCAGAACCTCACGGTCCAGTGCCGTCTGAACGGCAAGGTCGTGCAGAAGGCATCGACTTCGCAGATGATCTTTCCCGTGGCCCGCCTTATACACTATATCAGCCGCAACATGAGCCTCGATGAGGGAGACATTATCGCCACGGGAACTCCCTCCGGCGTCGGCCCCATAAAGCAGGGAGACGTGGTGGAGATCGATATCGAGGGCATCGGCATCCTGAAAAATCCGGTTGTGGAGGAATAAGTCCTTTCCGACCAGGCTTGATCAAAGAGGCCCCGTCTTGCTACACTGATACAAGAAATTAGTTGGACAGGAGGTGTTCCATGAAGAGGAACCGTTTCCGCCCCAACACAGCTAAGGCCGGCTGAGTGTCGGCATAAACATATAACGCCGGTGGCCTGCAAAGCGGGGAACCGGCATTTTTTATGTGTATTCCCCGGTTCTCGTTTCTCTATCGGCGGCGTATTTCTTCGGAGCATAGAGAAAGCTGAAAGAGACCGCCCCCTTCCTGGTGGCTGTGGAATGGTGAGTCCGGTGGGCGTTGATTATCCGCTTCATGTACGGATTCTTCGGCCGGTACCGCAGCCGCTTTATCCGCCGATGGAACATGATATCATGGAACATCACATATCCCGCGCCGTACAGGGCGACTCCGAAGCCCGAAGACGCCATCAGGTAGATCTGCTGCTTCAGGCCCTTATAGATCAGCAGAAACGAGATAAGAGCGAAGAACAGCGCGTAGGCATCGTTTTTCTGCAGCTTGTGCCGGGGCCGATGATGATCCTCATGAAGAAACCAGCCGAAACCGTGCATGACATATTTGTGCATGAACCAGGCAACGAATTCGAAAAAAACCGCAGAAGCCACAAAAACCACGGCATAGCCGAGCCATCGCAGTATCACTGCATAACCTCCTCAATCTTCCGTCCCGCCAAGCCCCCAGAAGGCACTCAGGGTGGGAGACTGTATTGCATTCTTTTTCACGCACATTCCGACGGAATAGGGCTCCAGGGGCGGCCGAACCTTTAATATCCTGATCTTCCGGGCAACGGGGCTCTTTTCCACCACCAGCCGGGGAACCACTCCGACCCCGCAGTTGAGGGACACCAGGGCAAGGATAGCCTCGTTTCCCGCCACCTCGGCGTAGACCTTCGGGGATTCCCCCCTCTCCCGGAACCAGCGGAGAACCCTTTTGCGCATGAGTCCCCGCTCGGGGAGAATCATGGGAATCTCCGACCAGGCTACGGATTCCCGTTCCAGGCTTTGGGTATGTTTCCACTCCTGCCTGGGGGCGACGAAAACCAGAGGAGTGGTGGTCAGTTCCTTGAACAGGAGTCCCGGCATGGGGGTATCCGGTCTGGCAATGACTGCCAGATCCACGTCCCCGGAACTGACGGTCTCCACCGCATCGGAGGCCGCCCCGGTATGCAGCTTTATGCTTATTCCCGGATATGCCTCCCTGAAGCGGGACAGAATTGACGGTAAAACGGAGTAACAGGCTGTAACAGAGCAGTAGAGACGAATCTCCCCGGTCAGTTCCGCGGAATGGATGCTCCTCTTGAGTTCTTCCAGCCCTTCGATGGATCCTCTTGCATACTCTCGAAAGCGGCGGCCGGCATCCGTCAGGCGCACCCCTTTGCGGTCTCTGACAAAAAGGGCTTCGCCGATCTCCTCTTCAATGCGCTGAATCCCCCTGCTCAAGGCCGAGGGGCTAATGTTGCACAACTGGCTTGCCCGGCCAAAGTGGAGGGTATCGGCGGCGGCCAGGAAAAAGCGCATCTCGTATATATCCATAGTGAAGTTCCCTGTAACAAAATACCACGTTTTTAGAAAACCCTTAAATAAAGTTTTTTTCTTTACCTGCTTTTCTCCTGTGATATACTCTTATTCGGAAAACACCATGGCCCTGGATATTCGAAGAGTAATCGATTCTATCGAAAGATACGAACCCGTCGATCTGACCGCCTACAAGGTCCCCGCTGCGTCAATCGCGGGAATCGGGAAGATACTCGAATTGTACCTGCGGAAGATCAAACTGCATCAATATTACTTTCATTTTTTTTACGCTGTTCGTGAACTCGTGGAAAATGCCAAAAAGGCAAACCTTAAAAGGGTATATTTCAAGCAGAACAACCTGGATCTGAACAATCCCGACCACTATGAACAGGGGATGCAGCATTTCAAGGGGGAAGTCTATTCCAGAATCAGCGAATACGAGAATCTCCTGAAGGAGTCGGGACTCTATGTCCGGACCACCTTCGCGGTGGACAAAACCCATTTTTACATTACCATAACCAACAACGTTCACATTTCCTCCGCCGAGGAGGAACGCATAAACGAGCGTCTCACCCGTTCCCAGGGCTTCTCCAGCGTCGAGGAGGCCTTTCAGACGGTCCTGGACTCGAGCGAAGGGGCGGGACTGGGTATCGTAATGCTGGTGCTCATGCTGAGAAAAATCGGACTCGACCGGAACGCCTTTTCCATTCAGGGCTTTAACGGTGCCACCGTGGCCCGGGTATGCATTCCACGGCACGATCTGGTTATTCAGCATCTTTCGGATCTTACCGGGCGCATTGGGGAAGAGCTGCAGCAGATTCCTCAATTCCCTGAACATATCCTCGTTCTGCAGCGCCTGCTCGCGGATCCCGAGGTTGCCTTCAGCAGGATTGAACACACCATCAGTATGGATCCGGGACTGGCTGCGGAGCTTCTGCGGATGGTCAACTCTGCGGCCTTCGGCATGCACCGGCGGGTAAAAACCATATCAGAAGCGATTTCCCTGATGGGCCTGAAGGGTATCCGCGATCTCATTACCGCCTACGGTACGGTGAAGATCATGGTGGAGCGCTACGGCGAAATGGAGGAGCTCTGGAACCACTGCTACCGGGTGGCGGTCTACGCATCGTCCATTGCCCGGCGCTATTCCCTTCGAAAGATATACGAAATGGTCTACTCATCAAGCCTTCTCCACGACCTGGGGAGGGTCCTGGTCGACTTTTTAAGTCCTGAGCTCTTTGACAAGCTGAGGGATTTCAGCGTTGAGAAAAATATCCCCCCCGATGAGTTCGAACGCTTCGCTATCGGTACCCACCATGCCGAGGTTGGAGCCCTGATGGCGGAACGCTGGGAGTATCCCGAGGCGATAACCGAAACGATCCGGTACCATCATTCTCCCGATGCATGCCGGAAGAAATACACAGAACTGGTCCAGACGGTATACCTGGCCAACTTTCTCGACGATCTGGATCGGGGACGGGCCTCTGCGGACTACCTGTCACCGGAGGTAATCAACCGCTTCTCCCTGCACAGTACGGATGCCCTGCAGGACCTGCTGTCGAGACTCAAGGAGGAGTTCCAGAAACTCTCAAAGGAACCGGACTGACAGTTTGCCATTGCCAGCAAACACTCTTCCGGGTAGACTGTCATCCATGATTCGCCTAGATATTGATCCCGGGATATGCGGTTTACAAACACGATTACAGGCTTCTTCAGACGACGGCCGTCTTGTCCGCTTGAACATCGAATCCCAATGCCCGAGCATTCAGGCTCTTCAGGGATCCCTGGGAGAACTGGATGCTTATGAAGTCTGCTTTGCCGGCTTCCGGGACTCCCCCGTGTATGCGGCAGCGGGAGAACACTTCAAACATGCAGCCTGCCCGGTCCCTGGGGCAATCATCAAGGCTGTCGAGGCTGCGGCAGGACTGGCCCTGCCGAAAAACGTGTGCTGTACATTCAAGCACAGCTGAAGCGAACATACAGTCAGGCATTATCCCGGGTGGAATAAGTGGAATACGTAACAACTTTTCAGGTACTGCTTCTGGTTACCGGCGCATTCTTCGCCGGTTTTGTGGATTCCATTGCCGGTGGCGGCGGCATTATAACCCTGCCCCTCTTTCTTTCGGTGGGTATCCCCCCTCACCTTGCCCTGGGCACCAACAAACTCCAGGCCAGTTTCGGCAGCCTCACCGCCTCGCTTCGTTACCGTCACAGCGGCCTGATCTCCTTCCGCAGGCTGAAGGCGGGAATCTTCTTTACCCTTATCGGTGCGGCTGTCGGAACCGCCGCCATACAGAGCATTCCGGCGGATTTTCTGAACATGGTTCTGCCGGTCCTGCTGCTGGGGGTTTTTCTCTATACCCTGCTGAGCCCACGGATGGGGGAGCTGGATGTGGAAGCCCGGATACCTGTTTTCAGATTTTACCTTCTCTTCGGCCTGGCCATCGGTTTTTATGACGGCTTTTTCGGTCCCGGCACCGGGTCCTTTTGGACCATTGCCCTGGCAACTTTGCTGGGAATGAACCTGAAACGGGCCACCGCTACGACCAAGGTAATGAACTTTACCAGCAACATCGTAAGCCTCACGGTCTTTATCCTGGGCGGCAAGGTATTGTTCCTTCTGGGCGTCCTGATGGGGCTGGGACAGCTGAGCGGGGCGTGGCTGGGAACCCATCTGGTGGTGAAAAACGGTACCCGTTTCGTCAGAACCATTTTTCTGATCGTTGTCGCAGCTACTATCGCCAACCTCGTAGTACGGCGCTTTTTCTAATCCGCTTCAATGTCATCAGTGGAAAAGCTGTAGCGCCGGGAGGCTATGGTTCCCACCGGAACCTCACCGCCGCCCAGAGCCCGTACTATTCGTGCGGTATGGTGATGACTGGTCCCGATAAAGTCCTTGTAGCGCTGCCGCGCCCCGGATACCGCTGTTCCCGCAAGATAGACCCCCGGCACGGCGCTTTCCATGGTCTCCCCGTCATAGATGGGAAGGCCTTCTTCGTCCAGGGGTATTTCCAGATCCTGAAAAAGACTGAGATCCGCGTGATAGCCCGTGGCAAGAAGAACAAAATCGGCGGCAACAAACTCGCTGCTGCCGTCGTTTCGGGAGAGTTCCACTCCCTCTTCGGTAATCCGGGAGGGGAGGGTTTCCGGATAGAAGGGAATAAGCCCCTTGGCGGTCAGAATGGATAGCTCGAGATGGAGCCGGGAGTTTACCCGTTTGCGGTCAAAACCGCTGCGGCGGTAGCTCAGGGAGACCGTGACCCCGGAGCGGAAGCAGCGCAGAGCCGCCTCGAGGGCGGAGTTTTTGCCCCCCACGATCAGGAGTCGATTACCGAAGTAGAGATGGGGGTCCTCCAGTACGTGAGAAACATGGGGCAGGTCCTCCCCGGGGATTCCCAGGCGATTGAACTCTCCCATATCTCCGGTGGCAAGGATTATCTCTTCGCAATTAATGACCAGGGAATCCCGCAAAGTCTCCGCCCGGACGGTAAAACTGCCTTTCCTTCCTCTGATTTCCATGACCCTGTGGTAACTGAGGATACTCAGGTCCAGGGTCTCCACCACCCCGCGGAGGTAGGCAAGATAGTCCTCCCGGGTCGGCTGCTCCTGATGGGGCGAACTGAAAGGAAAACCCGCAATGGCTACCCTCTCGGGGGAGCTGAAAAAGCGGGCATGCCGGGGCCAGCGGTAGATCGTCGAAGCAACCGGACCTTGTTCCAGCTGAAGGTAATCAATACCCGCCCGTTTCAGCCCCGCGGCAACTTCAATGCCTATTGGACCGGCACCGACCAGAACAACCCGGGTGGAGAGTTTTTTAATTCTTTTCTGATTCATCTGTCCCATCCAGTCCTCGGCGGGCTTTTCTCTCATCCGAGAATCCTCTGATAAATCCGGGAGTTTCGCCGCCGGTCGTAGCGTTCCCGGCGTTCCGGGGGAATCTGATCCAGATCGGCGTCCAAAAAACCCAGGCGCTGAAACCAGTCGGAGGTCTGGGTGGTCAGCACAAAAACCCGTTTAAGTCCCTCCTTACGGGCCTTCTCCACAAGGTAGGAGACTATCTTGAAGCCGATACCCAGACGATCGTAGCGGGTATCAACGGCGATACCCGCGATCTCTGCGGAACCGTCGGAGTAACGGTGCAGGGCACCGCATCCGTGGATGGAATCGTCCATCTCGTAGACCACGTAATCCCCCACGGCCCGTTCCAGGTCCGCCCCGGTACGGCGTACAAGTATCTCCTTTTCAACGAAGGGCTCCATAATCCGCAGCACATCGGTAATGTCCTCTTCCCGCATGGGCCGGAGGGAGTCGTAGTCGTTGCCGTGAACCATGGTCCCGACCCCGAGGTTGGAGAAGATCTCCTTAAGAATTACTCCTTCCACCCGACCGTCTACGATGTGTACGCGGGGAACACCCCTGCGGCAGGTTTCACAGGCCAGTTTTACGTACTGCAGGCGTGGATCCCTGCTCGAGGCGTTGATATCGAGAAAGGCCTCGGCGGTATGGATATCCAGCCGCGAGATACGCCCCTCGGGATTGAAGGTGATACCCTCCGGAAAGGTAAAATCCCCCGCGTCCAGACGCTCCTCCGGGAGCAGAAGAAAAAGCTTTTCCGCCTGCAGCTGGGAGGAAACCACCCGGGCAAGTTCATTGGAGGAGATGTTGTAGGGAGTCCCCACGGCATTCCATCCGATGCAGGGAAGTATGGGAATAAGCCCTTCATCGAGGATCTTGTTAACCAGCTCGGTGTCGATGCGTTCAACCACCCCGGTGGATCCGTAATCCACCCCCTTGATGACTCCCATGCTGCGAGCCCTGACCCAGTTTCCCACCACCGCGTTGGCCCCGTTGGCGGCCAGCAGGGTCATGACCTGGTTGGAAACATCAAAGGCAGCCATCTTGATAAAGGGTATTGCCTCGGGGGTGGAAATCCTTACCCCTCCCACCGATTCGGTGGCGATACCGTAGCGCTGGAGCACCTCATTGATGCGGCCGGTCGCTCCGGGAATAATTACAGTCCGGATTCCCATGCCGTGAAGCAGGGCGAGGTCCTTGACCAGTACCGGAAAAAGCGGGTGAGCGGCAACCTCATATTCGACCTTGAAGACAAAGGTCGCTCCTGCAAAGCGGTGGACATAGCTGAATACCTCGCGGATCAGCTCGACATGTTCCTTGATATCGTTGTTTTTCATAGTCTTTCTTTATGGCATTGTACCATATTCCCCAATGTTTGCGTATCAGCACCCAGGAGCTGGATATTTCCCTGTTCGTACCTTTCGGTACCTTTATTGTATTTCTCCTACCCTCCTGTAGGATACTGATAGAATATCCTGAAGTACAGGAAAAGCAATGCCTCCACGCTAACTGATTATCGGTACAATAATTACTACGCTGTATCACGATTCGATCAGGATAGGCACGGATATTGCTTGATAATTGAACATCATGAATATTGCACTCTCCATAAAGGACAACCTGACTACCAGCGTCCGGGTTTTTACCCGTTTTCACCCCATCTATTCAGTGCGGGAGCACTGCGTGATCGGAATAGAAGCCCTCTCCAGGGGATATGCCGGGATTTCGGCAGAAGAGGTTCAGCCGGAGGAACTCTTTCGCCGGGCCAGGGCGAACGGTCGTTTCACTCAGCTGGACCGCCACGCCCTCAGCACCGCAGTTCAGAGCTATGCTTCGTTACCTCCAGGAGCATCCGTACCTCCCCTGCTGTTCCTGAATATTTCCACTGAGATGATTGAGAGGGGCATGGATGATATCCGTCTTCTGAATGATGCAATTTTCAAAGCGGGGCTGTCACCCGACCAGGTTGTCCTGGAGATAATTGAATCCCGGGTCGAGAATATCGATGCCCTCTCATTCTTCGTCCATCATCACCGGTCCCGGGGATTTCTTATAGCCCTGGATGATGTTGGCGCAGGTCACTCCAATCTTGAACGGATTTCCCTGCTAAAACCGGACATCATCAAGATCGACCGCTCCCTGGTAAGCGGTATCTACCGGGGCTACCATAAACAGGAGGTCTTCAAGGCGCTGATTCTGCTGTCCCACCGTATCGGTGCGCTGACAATCGCCGAGGGTATCGAAGAAAAGGAGGAGGCCCTGAGCTGTCTGGAACTGGGAGTGGATATGCTGCAGGGTTTCTTTTTTTGCCGTCCCCTGAGCCTCTCGGAATACCAGGATTCCAGGCATCTGGGAATAAAGGACCTGGCGCAAACCTACGCCCGCCGTTCCATGGAACGCAAGGAACAGGAACGTCTGCTCTCGGAGACTCATCGGGCCCTGGCAGGCCGTCTGGTCGAGCGCCTCAAGACTGCGGAAAGAGCTGAGTTTCCAAAAATTCTGAAGAGTTCCCTCCGGTCTACCCGCTTTGCCCGCTGCGCCTACGTTCTCGATCCCCGAGGCCGCCAGATAAGCGGGACAATAGTCCAGAGAGGTTTTACAAAAAAGCAGCACCGTCTCTTTGCCCCGGCCCCGGAAGGAACCGATCACTCCCTGAAGAGCTATGTGCTGCGCCGTGGAGAACTTGATACCTGCTACATAACCGAACCCTATATCTCCAAGGCCACAGGGGAGCTCTGCATTACCGCCTCCCAGGGATTTCGGAATGCATCGGGAGAGGAGTTCATACTCTGTATCGATATAGATTATGGCGGCAACCGGAACTCAGGATAGACGGGTTAGTTGAGTTGTCTCCTCTTTTTACTGTACACTGAGGCTATCCGAAATAAGCAGGAGTTCACAACATGAACCAGGAAATTCAAAGCCGTATTCTGGCGATGCAGAGAAACGAGATAACTGAATATCATATCTATACAAAGCTGGCGAATATGCTGGCAAAAACCGAGAACGGCCCGATTCTCAGGACAATCGGTGAGGAAGAGAAAAAGCACCATGACTTTCTGAGTAAATTCACCGGGAAAAGTGCCCGGCCAAAGGGGTTCAAGGTATTCTTCTTTGTTCTGATTGCCCGCATCCTGGGGATTACCTTTGCCCTCAAACTGATGGAGCGGGGAGAAGAGGAGGCCCAGGAGATCTACGACGCCATGAGCAGCGAGATTCCCGAGGCAAAGCAGATAATTGAAGATGAGGATGCCCACGAGGAGAAACTCCTGCAGATGCTCAAGGAGGAGCGCCTTGAATACGTAGGATCCATCGTGCTGGGACTCAACGATGCCCTGGTGGAACTGACCGGAGCCCTGGCGGGTCTCTCCTTTGCCCTGCAGAACACCCGGCTTATCGCCGTGGCCGGACTGATTACAGGAATAGCCGCCTCCTTTTCCATGGCCGCTTCGGAATACCTCTCGAACCGCACCGAAGGAAACAGCGAGGGAGCGGTCAAGTCCGCCATCTACACCGGAATCGCCTACATTCTGACCGTGGGGCTTCTGATCCTGCCCTACCTCCTCCTCAGCCACTACATGCTCTGTCTTGCCGCTACCCTGGGGATCGCAATTCTTATTATCTTCTTTTTCAACTACTATGTTGCTGTTGCAAAGGACCTGAAGTTCTGGCCCCGTTTTACCGAGATGGCCCTGTTGAGTCTCGGGGTTGCGGCGATCTCCTTCGGAATCGGCGTGCTGGTGCGAAGTACCATCGGCATAGATCTGTAAAACGGAGGGCTGTGAAAATATATGGGACATCTTAAGGCTGTACTCTTCGATATGGATGGCGTGCTGACCGACTCGGAGGAGCTGATTGCCGAGGCCGGAGTACGTATGTTCGCACAAAAAGGGTACGTGGTTACCCAGGACGACTTTTACCCCTTCCGGGGCTACGGCGAAAACCGCTTTCTCGGCGGTGTTGCAGAAAAGTACGGCATTCCCTTCGATCAGGAGAAGGACAAGGCCCGTACCTACGAAATTTACTGTTCCATTGTCAAGGGCAACCTGACACCCCTGCCGGGAAGCATAGAGTTTGTCCACAGATGCCGTGACCTGGGGTTCAAAACAGCCCTGGTTACCAGCACCGACTTCATCAAGATGCAGGCCAATATCGACGAGATCGGTCTGGCTGACGGAGCCTTCGACGTTATGATAAACGGTCTGGATGTAACGCGGCGCAAACCATATCCGGATATGTACCTGCTTGCAGCACGCCGACTGGGGGTTCCTCCGGAAAACTGCCTTGTAGTTGAAGACGCAATAGCCGGAGTCAGCTCTGCCGTGGCGGCAGGTTGCCGCTGTCTTGCCCTTACAAGCAGCTACAGCAGGGATGAACTCTCCGCAGCCGACTGGATTATCGAAAGCCTGGAGGATGTGCCGGAGGAAGTTCTTCGGTGGTAGAATGGGAGGACATGACCCCGGAGGAACGGGACCGCTTTATCTACCTATCTTTAAGCGAGAACGCCCTCAAGGCGATCGTCATGATCATGCAGCGCAAGTATGGTCCCGATGTTTCGACGGAGACGATAATGCGCTATGCCTTCAAGATCGCCCGGGACCGCATGACGCCCAGGCATCTGAAGCGGAAACCCGGGACAGACGCGGCTAAAGACTGAACAGTGAAGGTTGAAGCCCATCCATCCGCCAGGGCCGGTGATGCAGCGTAAAACCGGACCCGCCTTCACCGGCCTCTTCCATGCCTGCAATCTCCGGGAGGATGAGGTCGCTTTCCTGGGCGGTGATTACCGGGAACTCATAAAAAGCGTTACGGTGTTTCAGCTCACCCTGCCTTGCCCTGTAATCCTCGACAAAACTGAGGTGCTTCCCCACGCGCCGCCTGTTGACGTCGTCGGCGATTCCCCCATAGGTGCACTGTTCCCGAAAAGAATCGAGGGCTGACTCCGCAAGAACAGAATCCATCTCTGTAGCAAGCGAGGAGCGTCCCGCCGCGGCGGCGGCCAGGGCGGTGGTCCCCGTTCCCAGAAAGGGATCAGCTACCAGATCCCCCTGCACTGAATACATGCAGATCAGGCGATAGGCCAGTTCGAAAGGATAGGCCCCGCTCCTTTCCCGGGCTGCCCTCCCCTTCAGGAGCTGCCGTTCCCCGGCAAGGTCCCAGAGATCGGAAAACCAGCGGTTCCGCTCCTCCCAGAAATAGGCGCTGCGCCGGCGAAGGCTTTTCTGTTCCCCGGTAAAAATGCGCTTTCCCCCTTTGCGGAAGATAAGAATATGCTCGTGCTCCAGGGTCACGTAGGCACCCGCCGGCAGCATTCCGGAACCCATGAACTTGTTCGGTGCGTTGGTACTCTTGCGCCAGATAATCCGGGGCAGAACGGAAAATCCCAGTTTTGCAAAGGCCCCTACTATTCGCTCGGCGTTGGGATAGAGCATGAAGGTCCCGTCCACAGTCCTGAGGGCGTCTCCCACGTTAATGCAGACAATCCCCCCGGGCATTACCAGTGGCGCCATGAGGGCCCAGATCCGGTCAAGCAGCTCATGCATCGCACAAAAGGCCTTCCAGCCATGATTTTCCGCAAGCAAGCCCCCGATGCGCCGGTCCTGGAGGGTAAATGTCTCATCCCACATGGGAATCATCGGATAGGGCGGAGAAGTGAGCACAAGGGCAAGGCTTCCCGAATCCAGCATATTCAGTACCGAAGCTTCCTTTGGAATTATCCTGTGCCGGGTTATCAAATCCAGGGGCGAATCGTCCATAGCCGGATTGTAGCACAGAAATTATTTTGAAACACCCTGTTTTCTCTTGTCCTTTATTGTCTCTTATTGTACACTATTTATATGAAAAGGACAGAAGATTCCCTGATGACCCTGAGCGAAATGGCCGAGTATCTTCAGGTGGCGGAAAAAACGGTCATGCGCATGATCAACCGCAAAGAGATCCCCGCAATCAAAATCGGCAGCCAGTGGCGCTTTTCCCGTTCCATGGTGGACGACTGGATTATCTCCAACATGCAGGTTCTCCCCCGCAACGATCTGGCCAGGCTGATGGAAGACAGTCACGACCTGGTACCCCTGTCCAGGCTGGTGGATACCGAATCGATCATCATGAATCTAAAACCGGGCACAAAACGGGAGGTCCTGACCCAGCTGATACGCCCCCTGGAGGCAAGGGAGAAAATCACGGATTCTGCGGCCTACCTGAACATCCTTCTTGCCAGGGAAGAGATGATGACCACCGCCATAGGTCCCATTGCCTTTCCCCATGCCAGAAATCCCAGGGAAAACGAGGCGGCGGAACCCCAGGTCATTGTCGGCATCTGCCGGGACGGAACGGAATTCGGGTCCCTGGACGGGAGTCCAACCTATCTGTTCATGCTCCCTTTTACCGACAGCGAGATCATTCACCTGAGGCTGATGGCCAAGATGGCAGTTCTGTTCAAGGAAGAAAAAAACGTACGCAGAGTGCTGGAAGCAAAAAGCGGCGAACACGTTGTGGGCGTGCTCATCTCTCTGGAGCAGCAGCACCGTACTGAATAAACAGCAAGGAGATACCCGATATGACCCTAAGCAGATACCTGAAACCGGAATGCGTGTCGATTATCGATCCGCCGGCGGATAAAGACCAGTTACTCAGAAAGATCGCCACCCTGAGCAGCAACACCGCGGAACTCTCCGCCATACATGAAGAGGATATTTACCGGAAGCTGAAAAAGCGGGAGGAACAGGGGAGCACGGCCTTCGGATCCGGAATAGCGGTTCCCCACTGCAGCTTCAAGGGTCTTGAAAGCTTTGTGATGGGACTCCTGATTCTTAAAGGAAAAGGGACGTCCTTTGATGCCCCGGACAACACACCGGTGAACCTCTGCTTTTTCATAATCGGCCCCGAAGAAGCCCGGAACGAGCACATCCAGATCCTGTCCGGCATTACCCGTCTGTTGAATACCACGGAAGCAGCGCACCAGCTGCGCCAGGCACGCTGGCCGGACGATGCATTTTCCATACTGGTGGGTTCGGTTGAGCTCGGCAGGGCGGCAAGCGCGCAGGTTCCTGCGTCCCAGATGAGCGTGGCCATTCAGGACGATTCGGTCTTTATCGACATTCTCGAGCTCTTTACCGCCGAGCCGGACTGTCACATCGCGGTTTTTGAAGGCACCAGCGCCGGGCGCTATCTGCACCATCTGCCCCTCTTTTCCTCCTTCTGGACGGATGAGCAGAACACTGAAGTCAAGCTGATTCAGGCGGTATTAAAGACCAGTGCCTGCAACAACATGATTCGCCGGATCAACACCATCCGGGACACCTCCCAGCCCGATTCGGGGGTACTGATCAGCGTAAACGAGCTCTCCTACTGGTGCGGCGGTCTCTCATACTAGGCAGATATATATGGAAAACCTACACCTGCCCATCCTGGTCGTTGCCGGGATAATAGCATATCTTTCACTCTACGCCGGAAAACTCGCAAACAGGATAAAACTCCCCTCCCTTATCGGGTTCATGTTCGTGGGCGTGTTCCTTGGCCCCTCCCTGGCAGGGCTCCTGAACAGCGAAGTACAGGACTCCATGCAGTTTATTACCAAGATTGCCCTGGGTTTCGTAGCCCTCTCCATCGGAATGGAACTTCACATCAGGGAACTCAAGCGTCAGGGACCGGGGATCATGCTGGTCATTCTGACCGAATCCTTCGGGGCCTTTATAGTGGTCGGCCTCGCGGTCTTTCTTGTAACAGGAGACCCCGTCCTGGCCCTGATATTCGGCGGAATTGCTCCCGCTTCGGCACCGGCGGGAACGGTGGCCATAATCCAGGAGTACCGCGCCCGTGGTCCACTTACCAAAGCGCTCTACACGGTCGTCGGGTTTGATGACGGACTGGGAATTATCATTTTCGGATTCGCCTTTGCCGTGGCCAGAGCCATACTATCCAGCCGTACCGGACTGGGTACAATGACTCTCTCAGCGGCGGTACTTACCCCCTTACGGGAGATAGGACTCAGCATACTGGTGGGTCTTGTGATGGTGCTGGTCCTTACCCTTCTGTCCAGGACCCTGAGTTCATCCAGGGATCGCTTTATTCTGACCGTCGCCACAGTGCTGTTTACCACCGGCCTCTGCGAGTATTTTCACCTCTCAGAGATTCTCACCAACATGATTGTCGGGATGGCCTTTACCAATACTCAGCCCACAAAAACGACCCGGGAGATCGACGAAAGTCTGCGTTCCATTATGCCCCTGCTCTTTCTCTTCTTTTTCACCCTTGCAGGAGCCAATCTGCATGCAGGAGCCCTGCCCTCCCTGGGTCTCCTGGGACTGGTCTACATTCTTGGACGTTCCGCAGGCCTGATGGGAGGCGCCTGGTTCGGCACGACACTTGGAAGAATGGATAAAAATCTCAGAAAATACCTGGGGATGGGCATTCTTTCTCAAGCCGGGGTCGCCATCGGACTTTCCCTTGTGGTCAAGCAGGAACTGTCGAAGCTGGGAAGCGAGGGGGTTCAGCTGGGTGCCATGGTAATAACCTCGATTACCGCCACCTGTATCTTCTTCGAGATAATCGGTCCCATACTGACCAAGATCGGTCTTACAAAGGCAGGAGAGATACCCCTGCCTGATACCAGCGACGGAAAGGCTTCTAAACCAGCTCCCGGTCAAAGTTGAAGCTTGTGGTGGAAGATTCTCCGGGTACGGCGTTCAGGTAGTCAAAGCAGTCCGCCGTTCCAGGGACCGCCGGAACCTCCATGGCCTGGGCCGGGTACAGCAAGGTGATTCCCGCCTCATCGGCTTCGCTTACCCGGAACTGCCCTCCCCGGCTGTCGCTGATGGGGCCGGAGACGGGAATCCGGGCGCGGGTAACCAGAAGAGGCGGGCGGCCGTAGCGGTACACTTCTACAGCAAGCGTAGAGGCATCCCGCAGGGCCTCGATGGCCGGTTTTTCAAGTTCAAGCCAGGCCTGGATCCTGCGAATGCCCCGCTGCTGAAGTTCCTCCGCCGCCAGGACATTCGCCACCGGCAGGGGATATGCCGCCGTCAGGATCAGGCTTTCCGATGTCAGTTCTTCAAGCAGGGGCAGCTGATAGAGGGAGGTAATCCGGAAACGGCGGCAGCCTGCTGTAAGGGCGGCACTCAGCCGCCGTTTCAGCGTATCCAGCTCGTCCTCTGCACAGAACCCCGGCAGTATATACTCATGTTCCGGTAAGCAGGGAGCCCCGCTTAAAGGCAGAGCTGTTACAGCACCGGGGACGGACTTTGGGGAGTCCTTTTTGTTCTGCTGTATAAGCACCGGAAGGAGTTCCTGCTCCGTACGACTCTGCATTATTCCCGGAGATTTCCGTGAGAATTTCGACGGTCTGTCCACGGCAGCTTCCGGGGGTAGATTGCTTTCAAACCATTCCCAGAAATCCCGGCGCAGCTGCTTTAGCCTGGCGGCGGGGACAAAGGGCTTCCCATCGACAGAGACTCTGCAGAAGGCCGCCCCGAGGCCTGAGTTGCGGCTCCGGCGGAACTCCTCCTCCACCTTCTCCCTGTCCAGGGGATGCCGCTGGGCCTCATCGAAATCTTCGAAACTTTCCCAGGTCCGCCCGCCCGCAGAGACCCGGATGCCCCGCCGGGACAGGTGAATATCCAGATCAAAGCGCCTGACCGGCTGATAGAGCGGAAGGCCTGATCCGTCAAAACTGACCCCCTTAACGCTGGAGCCGATCCTGTAGACCCGCCCGGCAGCCGGGACCTCCCGGTCGCAGGGAATAAAGACCTCCATGCCTTCGGATGCGGTGGAAACCGGGCGCATGCCGTCCCGCATGGCGGTTACGGTAAACGCGGGCCCTTCGTCGCCGGAGGCGGGCTGTATTCGCAGCCGGTCTCCCAGGCGCAGCCTGCGGGAAACCTTCAGGGTAAAACCTCCCTTTTTGGCGTTTGCAAGAGTACCCACCAGCTGCCCGGAGACCCCCAGGGAATCGTACTGGACCAGCTCCGCCATATCCTTTTCCGTGGCAAAGCCGTGGGACCAGCGGCGGCCGTAGGATGACGAAAGAATCTTGCGGGCCTCTCCAAGAACCTGGCTGCGGGTGCCGGAGGGGGCATCCAGCACCATCCGGTAGGCCTGGACAACCTTGAAGACATAATCCGGCTGCTTGAGCCGCCCTTCGATCTTCAGGGATTTCACCCCCGCCTGCTGAAGCTCGTCAATCATGTCCAGGGTGTAGAGGTCCTGGGTGGAGAAAAAGAAGCCGCTTTTAGGGCTGCCTTCTTCGGTGCCGTGAAAGCGGCGGCGGCAGGGCTGCTTGCAGCGGCCCCGGTTTCCGCTCCAGCCTCCCATCCAGGAGGAGAAAAGGCAGTTTCCGGAGAGGGAACAGCAGAGGGCCCCGTGTATAAAAACCTCTATATCCAGGGGTGAGGCCGGGACAATCTTCTTGAGCTCCCGGAGAGTAATCTGCCGTTCAAGAATTACCCGGGATATTCCCATCCGCGCAGCTTCGAGTATGCCTGAGGAATTGTGAATTCCCATCTGGGTCGATGCGTGCAGCTCAAGCTGAGGATACCAGGTCCGAAGAAACCTGGCCACACCGATATCCTGAAGGATAACTGCATCGGGGTCCAGCAGGGCGATCTTCTCTACGGTTTCGTCGAAGTCCTCCCACTCGGTCTCCTTGACCAGGGTGTTCAGGGTAAGGTAAAAACGCTTTCCCAGGGTCTTGGCCTTTTGGGAAAGACGGGAAAGGTCATCATAGCTGAAATTGGTGCCCATCTCCCGGGCATTGAAGCGGCCGACACCGCAGTAGACAGCATCAGCCCCGGCGGCATAGGCGGCAAGGGCCGCATTCAGGGTGCCCGCCGGGGCAAGCAGTTCAGGTAAATCTGTGGAATTCTTCATACAGGATGAAGCATAGTATCAGACAGTGCGTCCTCCGACCACCCAGTAGATCCACGCAGCGACGGCAAAAAAGGCCCACAGCACGATTACCAGGATACCCAGAGAGTTCATCAACCCGTTCAGGTATGCCGACAGGCTCACAATCAGCCCCAGGGTGTCTGCCACTGCAAGAGCGAACATGGTGTTGCGGACCGCCAGGGAGGATTCACTGTTGCTTGAAAAGAGACATATCAAGGCGATTCCCGCAAACAGGGCCCCCAGTATTTGAACCATAAAACTCCCGTAGCGGGAAACCTCAATGCCGAACCATGATGGCGACAGGGTGGGCAGAAAAAGCATCAGGACCGCGAAAACGGCAGAAATCAGGGCTTTAATCCAGAAAAAACCATACACTTTCATCGTATTTCTCCTTGTCTGTGTCAGAATCTCAGGCAAATAGTGCCATATAAATAATAGCACCTCCCGGGGGTAGATGTAAAAGGAAGTGAAGAAATCTTTCGCCTTTACTTGAAACAGGCTCTTCCAAATTCTATAATTACTCCAATGAGATCCTTCCACAGGTGTGTACACCGCTATCTTTTCGCCATCAGCTCCGCAGCCCTGATACTGTTTATAGCCTTTGGTCTTTTTCTGAGGTATGACCGGTCGACACGAATAAACGCCGATGCCCTCCGGGATGAGCTGGGAATCATCAATACCCTCGTACGGACCGTTCATGATCACACCAGGCTTCAAAGCCAGGGTTCTCTGGAAGCGATGAACCAGGCCGCAGAAAAGGCGCGCCAGGCTCTGCCGGCGTGGTTGTTCAACAGCGAAACCGATGCTTTCCTGCAAAACCTTGCCGATTCCCCCAGCGAAGAGGATCTTAGGGCGGCGGTTACCGAACTCGGCAGCATTGCCCGGAAGATCAGCGCATCCTATTACGAGAGCCGGGATCGGAGCAGAATGGTATTCATCGTTTTCGGCCTTTCGATGATGGTGCTTGTGGGAATACTCCTTACCCTGGCCATACGCTTTCACCTGGAACACACCCGCTATGTTGGGCGAGGTGCGAAGCTTCTGGATTCCCTGGAGCGAATACTGAATTTCGAGTCGGAGAACATAGATTTCAGCCCCCGCTGGCAGGAGGAAAAGGAACTACTTAGCCAGGTAAAAGGGATAGCCGCGGCCCACCGGTCAAACAGGGAACTTGCCGAACACCGGGTCTACGGCACTCTGGAGGCCTTTATTCCGCGGATGCGGGAAATACTCTCCCACAACGTTCCCTGCGACCGGCTGGCCGTCGCTTTTGTGGATACCGCGGGGCATGTCATCGCAGAATCCGCCTCCAGCGTTCTCCCCGTAACCCGCCTTGAACCGGGATTCATAGAAGAGCTTGCGGATACGAGCCTCGGAACAATACTGAGCAGCAGACAAACGCGGATAATAAACGATCTTCCCCGGCACTATAGCGAGGTCCACCAGTCTGAATCTACAAAACTTATCCTGGAGGAAGGAATCCAGGCCAGTATCACAGTTCCTATCGAGATGCATGGAAATGTTCTGGGCTTCCTTTTTACATCATCCAGGGAAAAGAACATTTATACCCCGGAACACGCCCGTACCATAGAGCGGGTACTGACCCTGCAGAAACACAACCTTTTTTATCACTATATAATTCAGGAGATTGTCGCGGAGACCACCAGGGCCTTTGTCTCCCTTATGGAGCGCAAGGACAACGAGACATCCCTGCACATAATCAGGATGTCCCGCTACTCATACATTCTGGCCCGGGAGCTTGCAAAGGTGGATCCATCCATAAGCCCCATGATGCTGCGGGAAATCCTCTGGTTTGCCCCCCTCCACGACATCGGCAAGATCGGAATCCCCGACAGAGTCCTGCAGAAAAACGGCCCCCTCGACGGCGGAGAGAGGGCGCTTATCGAAGACCATGTAAATATCGGCCTTTCGGTTATTCACAGCATGAATTCCGGAATCAACCGGATCATCGACCTGGAACTCCTGAATACCGCGGAAAACATCATAGCCAGCCATCATGAACGCTTCGACGGCACAGGCTACCCAAAAGGCCTCTCCGGGAAAAAGATACCCGTCTCCGGTCGTATTGTCGCCCTGGCGGACGTTTTTGATGCCCTCACCTCAAAACGGCCGTATAAAGAGGCCTTCTCCATCGAACGGTCCCTGGAAATCATTGAGGAAGGTTTAGGCAGCCATTTCGATCCCGATGTATACTCCGCCTTCCACAGAGCTCTGCCGGAAATTCGCCTTGTGTACGAGCGCTACAAGGAGATTTAATCCAGCACCTCGTACTGGCCCATCATTCCCGCATCCTCATGTTCCAGGAGATGACAATGGTACATGTAGATCCCCGGATATTCGCCGAACTCCATAAGCAGACGAACCCGGTCCCCCGGCCAGAGCAGCACTGTATCCTTGAATCCCGACAATCCGGGGGGCGGAGGAGTCCCGTTTATATCAATTATCCTGAACTGAAGTCCATGTACGTGAAAATTGTGGGGAGTGTTCATCATCATTCCGGCGACACTCAGCTCCCACACTTCGGCAGCGCCGGCGGGAACCCTCTCATCCACCCGGTTTAGGTCCATTCTTCTGCCGTTGATCGTGAGGCTCCCTCCGGATCCCATGGTCGACATTACGAAGGTACGCCTTCCCGCAGCCCGGGGAATATCCGGGGCAGGCAGGGAGGCCAGCCGGGAAGGCAGTTTTCCGTTGTCCCGCAGCTTTTCTCCGGAACGTATGAGCAGGGCGGTATAGACAGCTCCCAGGGAGGATTCCGCCTGAAGGGATACATCCCGCCCCTGCTGCTCCCGGAGATCCAGGATTACTTCCGCCCGCTCTCCGGGAGAAAGAACCAGATTTTTCATGCGTACCGGTTCGGAAAGAAGTCCGCCGTCGGAAGCTATCTGGATGAACTCGGGTCCTTCAGGAAGATTCAATCGCAGTATGCTGGAGTTGCTGCCGTTCAACAGCCTCAGGCGGAGCAGGCGGGTTTCCGCCTGAAAAACCGGTTCAATCCCGCCGTTTGTCAGCAGCACATTGCCGCCGTACCCGTGGATTATATCCGGCATGCGCGGTTCGTAGCGGAAGCTGCCGTCCCTGCCGAAACGCCTCTCCTGCAGTACCAGGGGGATATCATCGACCCCGTACTCAGCGGGCAGATCTGCAGAGCCCGATGGATCACTTATGATCATTACCCCCGCCAATCCCCGGTAGACCTGTTCGGCGGTCGTTCCCATGCGGTGGGGATGGTACCAGAGGCTGGCTGCTGGCTGTTTTACAGTGAACTCCGCAATCCAGGTTTCCCCTGGGCCAATCGGCTGTCGGGGTCCGCCGTCTGCTTCGGCGGGGAGGTACACACCGTGCCAGTGGACCGTGGTAGCTTCCCGCAGGCGGTTTCTCACCCGGATTGAAACCCTCTCTCCTTGTCGGAGATGCAGGGTGGGGCCGAGATAATCGCCGTCATACCCCATGGTGGGGACGGAAATCCCGGAAAAAAACTCAAGCTCCCCTTCAGCCGCCGTGACAGTATATTCACGCACTCCATCGCTGCCCAGGCGTCCCTCATAAAGGGGAGGAACAATCAGAGCCTCCCCCGGTTCGGCATCCAGAGAAAAGAACACCCCTATGAATAGAATAAACCATCGCCATTTCACAGAAAACCTCCTGAAAGGCGGAAAACCGTTTCAGCGCCTTCAGGACTAATCTAATCATATATTTCTGACTAGTCTAATAAGAGATACCTGTGAGATATCAGGCCGACCTTCCCTGCTGCAGACGGAGCCTGCGCAGAATACTGCGGGCGCTCAGTGCCGCTACATAGATTCCACCGCTGACCAGGATGGTCATGGCCCCGGTGGGAACATCTAGGGTGTAGCTGCTGTAGAGCCCCGCCGCGTTGGAGACAGCGCAGATAATCCCTCCGTAGAGCATCATCCCCGACAGGCGCTTTGCGAAGAGTCCCGCTGTAGCTGCAGGCAGGGTCAGCATGGCAATAACCATGACGATTCCCACGGTCGACACCATGAGCACCACCGTTACGGCAGTCAGGGTAACGAGCAGGATCATAAAGAACCCGGTGGGGACCTTTCTTGTCCGGGCATAGGGCTCGTCGAAGCAGACCGCCTGAAGCTGGGGATAAAAAAGCAGCACCATGACTATTACCAGAAGATTGAGAACCGTAATGAGCAGCAGGTCCCCCTTTCCTATAAGAAGGATATTCCCGAACAGGTAGCTCATGGGATCCATGTACCCCGGGGTCTTTGCAATGAAAAGGAGGCCGATGGCCATACCCACCGCCCATATGGCCCCGATTATGGTATCCTCCCGCTCCGCGGCGTAGAGGTTTACCAGGGCGATAATCCAGGCGGAAAGCAGGGCCGCCAGGGTAGCTCCGAAAAGAGGAGATATCCAGGAAATTTCATGTACGACCTGCAGGTAAAGGGAGCCCCCCAGGCCGGCCAGGGCCGCGTGGCTGACAGCCCCGGCAATATAGCTGATTCTGCGGACGACTACAAAAGAACCCACCATGCCGAAAGCCGCAGACGAGAGGAGCCCGGCAATAAGGGCATAGCGAATAAAAGGCATGGAAGGATTGGTCAGAGCTTCAATAAAGGAACTCACTGCTGAGCCTCCTCGCCGGGATGGGGAAGTTTGATATCGTGACGGACGGCCATGACGGACTGTCCGTAGGAGGCATGCACCAGATCGGCCCCGCCGTCTTCTGCGGGATGCTCCTCAAGCCCCCGGTTTACACAAAAAACCCGGTCAGTAAGCCCCGAGACGTAGCCCGTATCATGGGTAACCAGCAGCACTGTCCGTTCTTTTGCAAGCTCCGAAACAAGCTGAATAAAGCGCTCACTCATAAAGGCGTCAACGTTGGCGGTGGGTTCGTCAAGAAGCAGAATTCGGGGATCCCCCACAAGGGCCCGGGCAATCAGCACCCGCTGGCGCTGCCCCCCGGAGAGGGCGGAAAAGGAGTTTCCGGCCAGATCCTCTATGCCCACCCGTTCCATGGCCTCCCGGGCATACCGGCGGTCTCCGGAAGAGTAGAAGCCGAAGCGGGGTTTTATGCGTCCGCTCAAGACAACCTCTTCGACGGTTATGGGAAAGCGCTCGTCAAAGCGGGCGTACTGGGGCACATAGCCGATCAGGTGGAGAGCTTCCCTTGAAGGTTTACCAAGAATTTCCAGGGTTCCGCTCCGGGGTTCGAGAATTCCCAGAAGAAGTTTTAACAGGGTGCTCTTGCCTCCCCCGTTGGGCCCCACAATAGTCACCATCTCTCCGGCATGAACCTCGAAGCTGACGTCCTTCAATACCGGCTTGTCATCGTAGGCAAAGGAGATATTCCGTGCGCGGATAACACAGCAGGGTTCGGGTCTGCTCATCGCAATATCCCCTGGGCGATCTTGCGGGCCAGGGAACGCAGGTTCTCCATGTAATCCTCCGCCAGGGGGGCCACGGGAACAACAATCCCGTCAATTGCGTCCGCCACTGCCTGTGCGCTCTTTTCCGGGAATTCCGGCTGTACGAAAATCACCTTAACCTGTTCTTCCCGTGCCTGAGTGACAACCTTTTCCAGAACCGCGGGGCTCGGCTCCTTTCCTCCGGTTTCAATGGCTTCCTGGCGCAGTCCGTAACGGTCGGCGAAATAGCCGAAGGCAGGATGATAGACAAAAAGGAGGCTTCCTTTTGCAGGAGCAAGGATTTCCGCCAGCTCTTCGTGGAGCCTGTCCAGATCGGCGGCGAACTCCCGGTAGCCCTCATGGTACGCGTCAGCATTCCCGGGGTCCAGTTCAATAAACGTGTCCCTCATGACAGCCCCCTGCTCCTTTACAAGAAGCGGATCCATCCAGATATGCGGGTCGGGTTCACCTTTTTCGTCCCCGTGTTCGTCCCCGTGTTCATCCCCGTGCTCATCATCGTCATGGTCATGGGCTTCGAGGTAACGCTTGGTAATTCCCTGGTCGGTGGACACTATCCGCAGGGACTTCAAAGTCGATGATACCCTCCCCAGAAAAGCCTTTTCGAAGGCCACACCTATCGTAAAAAAGATATCCGCCTTCCCCAGGGTGACCATCTGCCGGGGAGAAGGTTCGTAGGTTGCAGGGCTCTTTCCCGGAGGCACCATAACCGAAACTTCAACATTATCGCCGCCTATGCGCTGGGCAAAATACTTCTGGGGCAGGATTGAGACAAAAACTCTGATTCTCCCGCTTTCTGAAGGAGCAGCATCCTTCTGTCCGCCGGCGAACAGAAGGGTCGTTGAGAAAATTACACACACAAGAATACTGAATAAACGCTTCATCTGTTACTCCTTGCTGTTTACGGATTGTAGGGAAGCCTGATAATCGCAAAAAAGAATTGTCTCCCCGCAGCCGTCGCCGCACCGCCCCACCTGGTGGTGCCGGGAAAAGGCTTTCCAGTGCTCACGCTGCGCCGGAGTCATGATTCCCGATCCCTGACAGAGGGGACAGGTACTGTCCAGGGCCTCCAGCAGCGCCTTGCGGATAAACTCGGAACGGTTCGGCAGTGTGTGTAACAGCTCTGCCAGCTTCTCATCTGCCTTGAAGGTAACCACACTCTCTTTTTTCATCCTGCCTCCCCGGGACTCTCGTATTACTTTGTATTACACTTCTTTAGATATACGCACATGAGGCTTTCCGGTCAAGGGAAAATCGGGAAAAACTGTATTTACGACTGCGTATATCCTGTCAGCTATTCCCTTTTCCCCCGGCTGATTGTATTTTCTCCATATGAGCATGGGCAGTGTACACGAAAATTCATACCGGGACAAATGAGGCATGGCAGGGATCTATTTCGACTATGTGATCGTCGGCGCCTCCCGGGCGGGGGTAAGCTGTGCTGAAGGCATTCGCAGCCTTGATCCCTCCGGATCGATTCTCCTGGTCTCCCGGGAAGAAGTCCTCCCCTACAAACGCACCAAACTGAGCAAGGAGCTTAACCATAATTACGGTGATCAGGACTTTCTGCTGCATCCTTCCGGGTGGTACGAGGAACAAGGAATCACTGTATATCTGAAGGCCGAGGCTGTTGATCTTGCTCCCCATATCTACACCCTCTTTCTGGCGGACGGAAGAAAAATCGCCTACGGAAAGCTGTGCATCGCCTCCGGAGCATCCCCGCTGGAGCTTCCCGACCACCCGCCTGTTCATTACCTCCGGGAAAAGAGCGATGGTCGCAGTATTTTCCAGCAAGCGAGGGACTGGAAACGGGTCCGCGTTGTGGGCAACGGAATCCAGGGAGTCGAGCTGGCTGAGCAGTTCAGGCGTATGGACAAGGATGTCGACCTGACTGGACTTGATTCCCGTCCCATGGCCTCCCGGGTCGACCCTGCCATGTCAAAACTGATAGAGGAATGCCTTGTTCAACGGGGCATCCATGTCTGTAACCAGTATGCTGCGGAGGACAGCGGAGACAGTGCCGGTTGGGACGCTACAGTCGCCTCCATCGGCATAAGCCCCGCCGCCCTGTGGCTCAATGACTCCGGAATAGAGACAATGACCGGGGTAGTGATCGATACCCATTGCAGAACATCCGAGGCTGATATCTACGCCGCCGGGGACATCGTCGAGCCGGTATTCCCCTTTACCTCCGGCCTGTGGCACAGCGCCGAATATCAGGGCTTTACCGCCGGAATCAACATGGCCGGGGGAAAAGCAGAACTCGTACAGAAACCCTTTCGCCTGAAACTGGATATTTTTGACCGGCACTTCTATGCCCTCTGGTATAATCCGGGCCTGGAAACGGATCCGGGAGTCAAATCGGTCATACTCCGGCAGGCCCCGGATATGGAGTACTGTCGTCTGTTTCACCGGGGAAACGAGTTTGTCTCCGCCCTCTACTGCGGCGATTCATCCATAGGAAAGACCATCATTACGCCACTGGTGCGTCAGAGGACTCCCTTTGACAGGATTGTACAGGAAGTAAAACAGAGACACGCGGTCCGGCCGGTTTAACAATCACTGATTTTCCCGCTGGGTTCCGCCACTCCTCGATTGACTTGTCAGACACATTATCAGATACTGAAACGTGATGGACAACTACCGCTTTTCCGCCGATTTCCCCAGGGTATTCCGCTTTATCGTCATGATGTTTTTTGCAGTCTTCCCGAGACTGCTCCTTTCTCCCCTGCTTCTTCGCATATCCGCAGATCTGGGAATCAGCTACGACCAGGCCTCGAGCTTCTTTCTTACAAGCGCCGTCGGGTTTTCCCTGGGACTCATTACGTCGGGATTCATCGCCTGCCGCCTGACTCATCATTACACCATATTCAGCGGTGCCCTGATGACGGGAATCAGCCTGTTTCTTCTGTCAACGGTAAACAGCTTTCCGCTGTTTCATCTGTTCATGGGGCTGCTGAGTTACTCCAACGGGCTGTACCACGGATCCGGGTTTGCGTCGGTTACACGGATCGTTCCCGACAGATTCCTGACCAGAGCACTCTCCTTCCACGAGATGGGACCCAACGCGGCCTTCATTCTGGCCCCCATCTTCTCCGCCCTTATGGCCCCGGTACTCGGCTGGCGGGTAGTTCTCTGCATTACCGGGATCGCAGCTTTCGGCGCCGCGCTGTTCTTTTTACTCTCCGACAAGGGGCCGAACGACTGCGGAGCTCCGCCCAATTTTACCAGCATACGGCTTTTCGCCTCCGTACCGGAATACTGGATTCTCCTTTTTCTGATAGCCATAAGCGTCGCCCTTGCCACCGGGGTGTTCTCTGTCCTTCCCACCTATCTGCAGGTGGAACACAATCTGCCGGAGAGAATGCTGAACACCCTGATCGGTTTTTCCAGGATAACAGGGTTCGCCTCCATCTACCTGGCAGGACATCTGGCAGACAGGTTCGGGTACCGGATCGTACTGGCATCGATCCTGCTGTTTACCAGCATCCTTACCGTACTTATCGGTGTTGTTTCCGGTCCGCTGCTCTTGCTGGCGGTTTTCCTGCAGCCCGCTGTGACCCAGTCATTTTTTCCCGCCGCCCTCAGCGCCGTAACCAGGATCGCGAGACCGGAAGCCAGGAATCTCGCGGTTTCCCTGGCAATTCCCCTCTCGAACATCCTCGGCGGAGGGCTTACGCCCATGGCTTTCGGGTCTGCCGGAGCGGCGGGCTATTTTTCCATAAGTTTTATTGTACTCGGCAGTCTGGGAATTCTCAGCCTGGTTCTGCTGAGACTCCTTCCCGCTACGATACGGGAGCGCTGCTGAGATCAGGGAGACGGCGCATAGGGCAGAATCCCCTTCAGGTCGTTATCGGTAAAGCGCAGGCCAAGTCCGAAAAAATAATCCCTGTCGGCAGTGAGGGCGTTGTCCACACCCCCGGCAAGATAGAGCCAGTTCAGGGGATTGCTGCTTCGGGGATCGTAGACCGGGAAGAAGGTCCCGTAGCCCCTCAGGTAGGGACCACCTTCCTGGTTGAACCTGAAGACCTCGGAGGCGAGGCTCAGGCGATCCAGGGGAGATAGCTCCAGCCCCAGACCAACGCTGTTCTCGATAACTCCCCCACGCAGTGTGAGAGGACCATATTCCCGGGCAAGCTGCGCTGAGATCCTCAACTCATCATCCCCATCGGATTCGGAATCACTCATTCCCGCAATGGAGCTGACCAGTCCCACGCTGTAGTATTTACCCTTGTCTTCATGCACGAGTCGCAGCTCCGCGTGGTTTTTCGTGCCCTGATCCATGGTCATGTACTCGGACCTGAATCCGACCTGCACATCCATGCCCAGGGTTGATTCGAGGTACTCATCCACACTGCTGACCACATTATCTATCTTGACATAGAGATCTTCGTCGTTGATCAGTTTTCCGATGTTGCCTTCGCCCCGCTCAATCTTAGCAGTTACGTTCTTAATATTCTCGAGACTCGAGTTCAGATTCTCGATACTTGCCTGGAGGGATACCATGGTATCTTCGATTCGTCCGTTCTGCTGGGCAAGCAGCCGGTCAACCTTCTCGGTTATCCCCGCGGTGTTGCGCAGAATTGACGAAAGGTCCTGCAGGTCAGTACTGCTGTTCCCCTCCATCCTTCCTGTGACCAAAGCAATATTCTCCAGGGATTCCTGCAGCAGTGCAAGGTTGAACTCAACCATGCGGCTGGTGTTGGCCACGGTATCCCGGGACATAGTCAGAATATCCTCGATTGCCGCATAGCCCCCCTGTTCGTTCATGAAGGAGTTAAGGTTTGTCATAAAGGATTCCATCTCTTTGGCCAGGCGATCGATGGATCCGAAAGCCTGTTCCATACCGGAGCTGCTGATCACGTTCTGAATGACCCCTCCGTGTTGTATCGGAACCGACTGTGGGGTGCCGGGATCCAGAGCCACGATGGCGTTCCCCAGCATGGACTGGGTCTGCTTGCGTATAACAGCATCCCGGTACACCGGAACGTTCGATGAGAGCTCCATCATAAGTCGGGCCTGTCCCTGTTCAAGATCGATTTTGCGAATCCGCCCCACATCTACACCTGCCACCCAGACCTGGGTGCCCGGCCGCAGTCCGGAGGCGTCGTCTATATAGGCCTGTACCTGATACGTTGAAGGGGCATCGAGACTGTCTGCGGTTTGTATAATGTAGTAGATACTGCCCGCTCCGGTAATCAGTACGAAAAGCCCGATTTTTACCAACCTACTCATTCACTTCTCCCCTAACTGCCGCCGAGTCCTTACTGGCAAAGGAAAACTCGAAAAAGCGCTGTAAAACCGGGTGTTCAACACCGCGCATTGACTCGGGAGTTCCTTGAGCAAGGACCTGCCCTTCGTGTAAAAACGCGATTTTATCGGCCATGCCGAAACTTCCCGCGATATCGTGGGTTATTACAATACAGGTCATGCCAAGCTCAGCATTAACCCGTTCTATTAATTTATGTACATTATCACTGAGGATCGGATCAAGCCCGGTTGTAGGTTCATCAAAAAGCAGAATTTCCGGCTCTGATGCCAGAGAACGTGCCAGCCCTACCCGTTTACGCATTCCACCGGAAAGCTCACTGGGCATCTTCGATTCGATTCCCGGTAACTGCACCCAGTCAAGAAGTTCGCTTATGCGCCTTCTGATTCTGGTTTTATCCTTCATATTGAGTACTTCCACCAGGGGAAACGCGATATTCTCCCCCACATTCATGGAATCGAAGAGCGCGGCATCCTGAAAAAGGTAACCCAGACGACGGCGGATTTTCCTTTTGTCATCCCGGGACATGCGTACCACATCCTGTCCGTCAATAAGGATTTCACCCTCGTCGGGATCGAGGATACCGATCAGATTCTTCATCAGAACGCTTTTACCGGTGCCGCTCTGACCGAAGATGGCGGTAATCTTTTTACGTGGAAAACTAACATTTACCCCGTTGAGGATCACCTGCCCCTTAAAGGATTTCTTTAAATTCCTGACCTCGAGAATAATATCTTCCTTCATGGCAGCACCTGCAGCAAAACGGTCGCCATAAGATAGTCAGCGAGCAGAATACTGACCGAAGAGACAACTACCGACCTGGTGGCAGAATCTCCCACCGCCTTGGCTCCGCCGCTTACATGATAACCGAAATAACAGGAGATAACACCCACCATAAAACCCATTACCGTGGCTTTTATAAGGCCGGCAAAGATATCATTCGGATCAACCAGAGAAAAAAGATAATGCTGGAAAGCGGCGCTGTCGACGTTCCGAAACATAACCGAAACAATATAGCTTCCGACTACGCCGACCACATTGGCCATAGCGGTCAATACCGGAAAAGCTAATGTTGCAGCCCATACCCGGGGCACAACCAAATACTGAATCGGGCTGACCGACATGGTTTCCATTGCGTCTATCTGCTCGCTCATACGCATGGATCCAAGTTCCGCGGTCATGGCGGAACCGTTTTTTCCTATGAGCATCAGGGCTGTCATGATCGGCGCCAATTCCCGAGCCAGGGTAATCCCCACCCCCGCGCCGGCAAAGGCATCGGAATTGTAGAATGCAAGCACATTGATCATCTGGAGAGACATGATCATGCCCGTTGCCATTCCGGAAAGCAATATTATCGGTATTGAACCGACGCCGATATGATCCAGATGATGCACAAAGAGCCTGGGCCTTAGGGGCCTGCGAAAACTCCAGCGCAGTATGTCAATTACGAACAGGGTGAAACGTCCGAGTTCTTCGAGAAGCTGAACTGTTTTTAACTCAGTGAACATTTTCTTCATGGTACGCACCAAGGGTTATCCATCTTGTAACACGTTGGAGAGAGAAAATCTACAATCCAGGTATAAACTATACATAAACACAAAGTTTCAGGGCAGCTCGGAAAAGCGCGCTATTTTGTCCTTTGCAGAAGGACGGCTGATGTGCAATACTCTAGCTGTACAGAGAGGACGGAGGTTTATGTCAGCAAATCGGCACAGTATTGCAGACAACTTTGACCGCAATATACACAGACCTGGCTTTTCGGGTAAAAGAACGGGACGCTTCAGCGAACACCGGGCGCTGTGGGCCCCGGGGGTAAAGAACAGAACCCAGGCATCCCTCTACATCAATAAACGCATTGAAGAGCATGCTCTGGCCATCGAGGCCGTCAAAATCCTGGATCTTGGCTGCGGCATCGGCTCAACCATGGTCGATCTGGCGAAAGCCCGGGATGCCCGCTACTCGGGTCTTACCCTCAGCAGAACTCAGAAACAGACCGGGGACGAGTTCATTCTAAAACAGGGGCTCCAGGAGAGAATCCGTATATTCGAGGGAGATTTCCGGGATCCCAAGGTTTTTCGCCTCTTTCCCGATCAGCATCTCATGTACGCAGTCGAGAGTACTTCCAGGCTGCCGGAGAAGGCCGATATTGCTCCGCTGGTCGCGGAAAGCCTTGTTTCGGGCGGCAGAATGATTCTCTGCGATTACATGCTCAGGGACGAGGAGGATGTCCTCCTTGCAAAGGACAGGATTCTTCTGAAAGCCCTCAGGGACTGCGGATACACCCCGGGAGTCCGCTCCGCCAAGGAATGGATAGGCAGCTTCGAGGAAGCGGGACTCGAAACCATTGCGGCGGAGGATTTCTCCCGCTGGCTGAAGGTCCTACCCTTATCCGCTTTTGCCGCGCAATCTGTTCTGTTTCTGGCGAAAAAATCCGGATGGCTCCGGGCAGAAATGCTGGCAGGAAAAACAGCTCTCTCTTCCATGCTCAGACGCGGCAGCATGCAGTACCGTTTCCTTGTTTTCCAGAAAAACAGGGAATCGGCCTAGTCAGGAAGGGTCTGGAAAGTCGGCTCCCTCATAATGTTTTCCCGGCTCTTCATCAGGTGGGTGTCGATTACATCCAGGGCCTCGGAGGAGTGGGCTTTAAGATACTCGACGAGCATTCGGTGTTCCTTGTAGGTGGCGGAGGCGCCGTGACAGGCCCCGCAGCCGTAACTGAAGCTCATGCTCAGGTGGATGTTCACGATGGTATAGAACTGCCGCACGTAGTCGTTGCGGGAGAGACTGCATAATTCACTGTGAAACTCCCGATCAAGATCGATGTACTGCTGAAGATGCGAGGTGGAACTCCCGTTCGAATCTTCCGCGGCAATGGGTTCCATTCGCTCGAGTATCGCATCCAGACCGCTGAGATCACTCAAACGAACATGGCGGTACACCAGCTCCACCGCAAAATGCTCAATCATGCGCCGGGCGTCTATTGCGTCGAGGACATCCTGCTTGCTGGGAGTCCGTATCATGCAGGTGCTGCGGGGATTCACCACCACAACCCTGTCCTGCTCGAGACGCTTGATGGCATCCCGGATGGGCATGCTGCTGACCTGAAGGCGCGAAGCGATCTCCTTGATATTCAGGCGGTCGCCGAATTTCAGCTCTCCGGTGATAATTTTATTTGTCAAGTACGCATACACCTGATCACTCAGGCTTGCACCATTGTCAATGGAAAACCTGGGAGGATCTACAACCTGTTGTTCACTCATATAACTCTCTTTTGCAGCATATCAGAAAATCAGTGTTCTTTCAAGCAAGTAGCCTGATATCTGATATATTTGTTGAAAAAACGCTTTAAACCCCTGCTGCTTCATTGCCATAAAAACCAAGCATATCTACCCATAATATCACCTGAAAACGGGAAGAGTTACAAATATCCCCCGGATTTCTTCTTGACAGTGCATATGAGCAGGTGTAATCTGGACATATAATCTGATATATCAGATAGGAGGATAATATGAAACGACTCACAAGAACAGTAGTATGTCTGTTAGCCGTACTGCTGCTGGTTTCAGCGCTGCCCCTCTTTGCAGGCGGGGGAGGCGAAGCGGGAGGACAGAAGAAATATGTCCTGCGCTTCAACCACGTACTGACCGAAAAAGACCCTTACCACCAGGCCTACCTGGAGTGGGCGGAGGCGGTAGCCGAACGAACCGACGGAAACCTGACCATCGACGTATTCCACAGCTCCCAGCTCGGTGTGGAAGAGGATATCATCGAACAGATCCGTCAGGGCGCGAACGTAGGGCAGAACACCGACTCGGCCCGCCTTGGCAACTACGTACCAGATATTGCCGTCATGAACGGTCCCTACTTTGCGGACACCCTGGAAGAGGTACAGACCCTCAACAAGCTGGCAACCGTCGACGGGTGGAAAAAACAGCTGGAGGAACAGTACGGAATAAAAGTCCTCTCCTTCTCATGGGTCCAGGGTTTCCGGAACATGCTCACCAACAAACCGATCTACTCCCCCGCAGACATGAAGGGACTTCTGATCCGCTCTCCCAATGCTCCCATATGGATGGAGTCCATCCGTTCCCTGGGCGCGACTCCAGTTGCCCTGAACTACGGAGAGGTATACAGTGGCGTTCAGACCAAGGTAGTCGACGGTGCCGGCAACGTGTACCCGGCGACCTACAGCACCCGCATGTACGAGGTGCTGAAGTATCTGAGCGAAACCCAGCACATCATGCTAATCAACTTCGCCATCTGCAGCGCCGACTGGTTCAAAAGTCTTCCCCCTGAGTACCAGACCATACTGGAGGAAGAATGCGAAAATGCCGGGCTCCGTGTTTCCAGACGCATAATGGGTGAGCTGGCGGATGACGCCAAGGTCAAACTTCAGCAGGAGGGTATGACCATCATTCCCCATTCCGAGATTGACATCGCAGCCTTCAAGAAGAACTCCATCGCGGCTTACGAAGCCCTTGGCCTGCTGGATGTACGGAACCAGATCTTCAAGGAAATGGGAAAGTAAACGAATCATAAGGAGGTCCTGCAATGAGACAGTCTTCATCCGACAACAACATGAATCGCTTAAAGTATCTATCAAAGAAGATCGAGGACGGAGAATCTGTGGTGGCGGGTGTCTGCCTTATCGCTTCGACCTCCCTGATCTTTCTGGCAGCGGTTGTGCGGTCGTTCTCACGGCCCATCAACTGGTCGCTGGATATCTCGCTCTTTCTTTTTTCCTGGGCCGTATTTTTCAGCGCCGACGTTGCCTACAGGGACAACAAGCTGGTCAACCTGGATTTCTTTCAGGCCAGACTCTCGGACAACATGCGGCGCGTCCTGTCGCTGGTAATCCATTTGATCATCCTTGTGTTTCTTCTGGCCCTGGTCTACTACGGTATCATCCTGGCCTATAAATCCAGGGCACGGGCTTTTCAGGGAATTCCCAACTTCAGCTACTCCTACATAAGCATGAGCCTTCCCGTGGGAGCCCTGCTTCTGCTTCGCTCTACGGTGGAGAAGATCCTGGCACTCTTCAGCAAAGACGGAGGTCAGTGATGCTTCTGGTAGCCATTGTTTTTCTGATTTTTCTTTCCATCGGCATGCCCGTGGCCTTTGCCATCGGCATTTCGGGGGTCATGTTCTTCCTGCAGCATCCGGAACTCCCCTTTACCATGATCGCCCAGCTGCCGGTATCCCAGACCCAGACCGTTCCCATGCTGGCAATCCCGCTATTCATCTTTGCCGGTAACCTGATGAACGCCACCGGCATCACCGCCCGGCTGGTCAAGCTCTCCACCCTTCTGACCGGACATATGAAGGGCGGCCTGGCCCAGGTGAGCGTTGTCTTGAGCACCCTGATGGGGGGGGTCTCCGGATCGGCTACTGCGGACGCTGCCATGGAAGCCCGCATACTCGGCCCCGGAATGCTCAAGCGGGGATACTCCAAAGGCTATACCGCCAGCGTCATCGGCTTTACCTCCCTCATAACAGCGACCATTCCCCCCGGAATCGGCATAATCATCTACGGTACCGTGGGCGAGGTATCCATCGGCCGCCTTTTTGCCGCGGGGCTTATGGTAGGCCTTTTAATGATGCTCGTAATGATGGGCACCGTCGCGGTGACGGCCCGAATACGAAAATGGAAACCCGAGCGGGAGAAAAAAGCAAGCGTCAAAGAGATATTCGAATCCCTGGCAGAAACCATCTGGGCCCTGGTTTTTCCAATCCTGCTCCTCGTAGGGATCCGCTTCGGCCTCTTTACGCCTTCCGAGGTCGGCGCCTTCGCCTGCGTGTACGCGGTCCTGGTAGGTGTCTTTGTCTACAAAGAGTTTACCTGGGAACGTCTCAAGGAGACCATGCACCACACCATCCGCGACATCGGGGCAATCATGTTCATCATTTCCCTGTCGGGGATCTTCGGCTACGGGATTCCCATAGACCGGGTTCCCCAGATGCTGACAAGGTTTATCGCCGGCGTATCCCTGGATCCCTCGGTTGTACTCCTTATGATAATCGGCTTCCTGATTATTGTGGGAATGATCATGGAAGGCTCGGTAGCCATCCTTCTGCTGACTCCCATTCTGCTGCCCATGGTGGAAGAGCTCGGCGTCGACCCCGTCCACTTCGGACTGATCATGTGTTCTGTTATTACCATGGGACTTCTGACCCCTCCCATCGGCATCTCCATGTACACGGTCTGTTCCATTCTGGAGTGCCCCACCAAGGAATACCTGCGGGAGTTCATGGTTTTCCTGGTGGCCTTCGTAATCTACATCGTTATTCTCGTCTTTTTACCCGATCTCGTACTTTTTATTCCAAGGATATTATATGGCAGCTAATGAAGCTGAAAACAGAGTACTTGCAAGCACAACCACAATCGTTACCGGCGCCGGCAGAGGAATCGGCGCCGCCATTGCCAGGCGTTTTGCCGCCGCCGGATCGCTGGTCATTGCGGTCGATCTGAAAGAACCCGCAGATGTGGCCTTTACAATAGAAGCGGAGGGGGGACAGGCTGTTCCCGTAGCCCTGGATATAACAGACCATGAACTTGTGGAACGCACCATTCAGCAGCTGGCTGCTGAATACACACCCTGCAATATTCTCGTGAACAATGCCGGAATCATAGCCAGGGAGACCATAGAAAGCCTGAGCCACGAGACGTGGTGCTCCGTGATGGATGTAAACCTGAACGGTGCCTTTAACATGTGCAAGGCGGTTGTTCCCTATATGCAGCAGCGGAGGTCAGGATCGATCCTGAACATCACCTCCATTGCCGGCAAAATGGGCGATATTACCGCCTCCCCGGCCTACGGCACATCCAAAGGAGCGGTAAACACTCTGACCCGCTCCCTGGCCCGGCAGTTGGCGGAGTACTCCATAACGGTCAACGCCGTCGCCCCCCACGCAGTGGAAACGGACATGAGCGCCCAATGGTCGGCGGAGAAACGCAGAGCGGTTATAGAGTCCATCCCCTTAAAGCGCCTTGCCAAACCTGAAGAGATTGCCGAGGCGGCCCTCTTTCTGGTTTCTCCCGGCGCCCGTTTTATTACCGGCGAGGTACTGAACGTCAACGGCGGAGCATTGATGGATTGACTCTTTTACAGAATACCGAGCTTGGGCAGCCACTCCGATAGTCCCTGCATGATCATCTCCACAGCGAAGGTCCCTATAACGATGGAGGTGATCCTGCCGGCGATCTCCGTATAGCGTTCAATGAGTTTTTCGTTCTTCGGCCGGACATAGTCGTGGAGAACCCGCAGGAGCATCATGACTCCAATGCAGATGACCATGGCGATTACGATGGAGAGCACAGCCATGATGCTCTGCAGCCGCTGTCCGGCAAGAACGCTGATGCTGATGGTTCCGGGCCCTATCATTATGGGCATGGCGATGGCTCCGGCAATATACTCGGACTCGCCCCGCAGGCCTTCGATGGCGGAGTTGCCGTGAAACACAAACTGGATACCGATTAAAAGAAAGATGACCCCGCCGAATATCTGAAACGAGGCGAAATCGGCCTGCAGGAACCTGGCGAAAATGGCGTCCCCCAGGACGGCGAAAACGCTGAATACAAGCGTGGAAATCAACCCCGCCCGGACCAGAACGGATAAAAACCTGGGCCGGGAGAGCTTGTTTATTACATCCACCAGATAGACGATTACGAGAAAGGGATTCAGAAGAATCAGGATTAAAAGAGTTGTCTGAATAAAAGCATGCATAGATGATAGATAGTGTAGCAAGCCTCAGGAACAATGTGAAGGACGACACAAAAGACTCCCTTCCCCTGAGGGAAGGGAGCGCATACCTTAAAGCTCAGGTCGCCAATGTCCCCGGGTTCCTATGACGCCGGAACGCGACAATCTCAGTCAACACCACAAATGCTGTAATTCCCAGGGCGACCACATGGGTCATTGTATTGGGATACATAATAAAGATCGGCGTGATCACCATCAAAGCTATCTTGTAAATGGGCAGCTTTCTCAGGAAGAACTGCTCCGAAACAAGGGCAATCGCAAAGATTGTAATTATACCGCCAAAAACCGCCAGGATTACCTGAAATACCGTGGCATCCGCCCGGGTAACCAGGGACGGCCAGTAGGCGAAATAGAAGGGTACGATGTAGGCCGCAATTCCAAGCCGCATTGCCATGAACCCTGCCCGCATAACATTGGCTCCCGCGATGCCTGCGCCCACATAGACAGCCAGAGCAACCGGCGGGGTAATTGCGGAAACACCGCCCCAGTAATAACAGAAGAGATGAGCTACAAGGGGAGGAAGTCCGACGGCAACCAGTCCCGGGGCCACCAGGGTCGCGGTAATAATATATACCGAAGTAGTCGGCAGTCCGAAACTCAGGATCAGGGAGGCGAAGGCCGCCAGCAGCAGTGTCGGCAGCAGCAGCCCGCCGCCGGTCCGAACCAGCTGCTGGGTAAAGAGCATGCCGAGACCGGAGAGAGAGACCGATCCGACTACAAAGCCGACAATCGCACAGGCCAGGGCCGTGGAGATACTGTTCTTTGCTCCCATGCGCAGACCATCAATGAGGTCTTTCAGGGACATGCGGGTTTCTTTACGGAAACTGCTGATAACTATAACCGAGAATATTGCCACGAAGGCCGCAAAAAGGGCCGTGAACTGCATAATAATCAGGGTTATCAGAATTACGATAGGCAGCAACAAGTGTCCTTTGGTTAAAAGGACCTTTTTAAGTGCCGGAAGACGGTTCCTGGGGATACCTTCCATTCCAAGCCGCTTGGCCCGCAGGTGGATCTGGTAATAGACCGCGGCATAGTAGAGAAGGGCGGGCAAGAGCGCCCCGCCGGCAACATAGGCGTAGGGCATACCCAGGTACTCCGCCATAATAAAGGCCGATGCTCCCATAACCGGGGGCAGGAACTGCCCTCCGCAGGAGGCTACCGCTTCCACAGCGGCGGCGAAGTGGGGCTTGAAGCCCAGACTCTTCATCAGTGGAATCGTGAACAGACCCGTGGCGGCCACATTGGCTGCCGAAGAGCCCTGAATGGTCCCCATCAGTCCACTGGCTATTACGCCCACCTTGGCCGGGCCGCCGGGGGAATGCCCCGCCATGGCCAGAGCCAGGTCGGCGAATACCTGCGTTGTTCCGGACTTGCTCAGGAAAGCCCCAAAGAGAATGAAAAGGTACACATAGGTAGCCGATACTCCAATGGCTATACCAAAAATACCCTCGACACTCAGGTACATGTGTTTCAGTACCCGCTGGAAGGTGAATCCGCCGTGCCGCAGGATCCCGCCCAGATAAGGACCGATAAACAGGTAGGAGATGAACACCGCCGCCAGCACGAGCATGATCGTTCCAATGGCCCGCCTTCCTGCTTCAATAAGCACCAGGCAGAAGATAACGCCCATAACGATGTCCATGGTGGTCATGACCCCCGCCCGCAGAGCGATGGTCCGGTAGTTATAGGCCAGATAGAAGGAGCTGTAGGCGCCGGCAAACGCCAGCAGCAGATCGGTTACCCGTGGACGGGAAGCCCCGAACCACTTCTTCCTGGCCGGATAGAGCATGAAGGTGAAAATCAGGATAAAGGCAAGGTGAATCGGTCGCTGCTGCATTGCCGGTAAAGGGCGATACCCGCCGGTGTACAAGTGGAAAATGCCGGAGATCACAGCAATAACAGTGAAGGCGAGGCCCCACCACCCCGCCAGAATATAGGTCTTTGACGATTCCGGGTCACTGCCGCTTGATTCCAGCTTGGAAAGATCAATCAAATCATTCTCATAGTTGTCTTTGTCGGACATAAACTATATCTCCCGGTGACCCGCCTGAAGGCGGGCGTAGTTTTCAAACTCAATGACGGACGTCTATCGACGGGGGAGACTCGCCCCGGAGATAAACCGGCGGACACCGGCGTTAAGCCGATGTCCGCCAATTACGTTTGTTTATTTTTTCAGAAAAGTTTAGTCCATTACCCCGATTTCTTTGAAGTAGCGGGCGGCACCGGGATGTACATCAAAGGGGTTACCGTTAAGAGCGGCTTCCGTGGTCATGAACTTGGCAATCGGGTGTACGCCGATCATGTAATCCTGGTTCTCGTACATCGACTTGACCAGCTGATAGACGACCTCTTCGGATACATCTTTGCGGGCAATAAGAATTGCTGAATAGGCAAAGGTCTCGATGTCCTGATTTTGATTGGTGTAGGTCCCGGCAGGGATAGTCAGGGGGAAGTTAAGGCTGTTTTCGGTCATACCCTTGATAACGTCATCATCAAAGCTGAGGAGCCGGGCAAAACCGGTTTCCATGATCTCGGTGATGCTGGGAGAGGGTACCGCGTCGGGCCAGACGATGGCGTCAATCTGCCGGTTCCTCACCTGGTCGATGGTAGCCTGATGCACTGTGTCCTCTGCAATTACATCATTATAGCCCCATCCAAGAATATCGAGGGTCTGATTAAAGAGAAATTCCCCATGACTGCCGACCGTACCCTTGGAGACGCGCTTTCCTTTAACATCCCGCAGGGTCCTGATATCCTGCGCCCACTGCATAGCGACAAAGTACTGGGGATTCGGATACATATGGGAAACGAACGCTACATTCTTATACCGATCCGCCGGCTTTCCTTCAAATGCGCCGATTGTGTTATAGGCTTCAAACGCGGGATCGGAACCGACAAACGCAATCTCGACTTCCTTGTCCGCCAGAAGTTCCATATTGTTAACACTTCCGCCGGTTGCCTGGATTGAGGCCTGAATACCTTCAAGCTCATCGTTCCAGAGGGAGGCCATACCGGCACCCAAGCGGTAGTAGTTTCCACCTGAACCCGCTGTGGCGACACGCACAAACTGAACATCTTCCCTTCCTCCGGCAGCGAAGAGTCCGCTTACCATAGCCAGAGAGAATACGATACATAAAACAAAAATCAAGCTTCTTTTCATAAGAAACCTCCTCCAAAAACTGAAACCGGAAAAAACCGGCCCATGTAAACGTTTTGTAATATATCAGCATTGTAGAGGATGAATGTCTTTATGTCAATTTTTCCCCAGGATTTTTTATCCTTTCCCCGATAATCGTATACAACAACATTGGTCTTACCAATTTTTATCGATATATATCTATATCAAAGTATACATCACTGCAAAGAACTCCAATATAATTACTTCTCCATATTTTCTGATATATCAGACACGAATACTGCTGTGGTTTGAGATTGTTTTCTCGGGAAATCAGGATTTTCATCCTCTCTTCGCTTGACCAAGAGAAAAGCGGCGTGCTGTAATATTTGAAACCCTCAATTCAGGATACAAACATGGCAAATTACCGTTATTTTCTGTCGATTCAGACCTTGCTACCCGACAATTATCGCAATAACCGGGATTTTATCGACAATATGAAGACCCTGCAGGAAGAAAACTTCGACGGGGTGGAACTGAATATACGTGATCCCTTCAGCATTGACCCGGCGGACCTGAAGGGTTTTCTCGGAGACTTCGGACTGCAGCTTGCGATGTTTGCTTCCGGGGCCACCGCCAAGGGTATGGGACTGTCACTGGCTTCAACAGATGAAAAGCAGCGCAGCGAATCGGTCAGGCAGAGCATCGCCTTTCTGGACTTCGCCTCCCAGTTCGGCGCCGGGGTCATCGCCGGCTTTCTGAAAGGGCCCCTGGACCACAACAGTGCGGAAAACCGGGAAATGCTGCGACAGTCGGTCGGGGAACTCGCTCCCCATGCCCTGCGCCTCAAAACCCCCCTGCTGCTCGAGGCCATCAACCGTTTTGAATCACCTTTGGGAAACTCCCTGGATGACACCTTCGACCTTATCGGCGGGGCGAACAATCCCTATACCTGGATACTCCCCGACACCTGGCACATGAACATCGAGGAGACCAGCATGGCAGGCGCCATGATGAAGCACCGGAAACACTTCGGCTCCTTCCACCTGTCGGAGAACAACCGCTTCTTCCCCGGATACGGCGCCCTGGATTTCAAGCAGATCATCGAAGTTCTGGACGCCTGCGGCTACGACGGAAAAGTCGCCATAGAGGGGAATATAAAAATGAGCTTCCGGGAGGATGTACGGCATTCCATGCGCTTTCTGAAGCCTCTGCTGGAAAAATAGAAAAGTTTATAGCGATGGGGCGGCGTTGCCGTCCTTGAACGAGGGAAAGCGGAGCCGGAGGACCGAGGTCCGATGGCGACTGTGAAAAAGGAGTAAGTATGAAGATTCTTGTTATCGGCGGAACCGGCGTCATAAGCCGGGAACTGGTCCGCCAGCTTGCAGACGCCGGAATGGAGACGACCATCGTCAACCGCGGACAGCGGAGTGTAAGTCTTCCCAAGGGTGTTGAAACGCTGCAGATGGACAGAAAAGACACGGAGGGCTTTGCTCAGCTCTTTCAAAATAAGAAGTATGATGCAGTCATCGACATGGTGGCCTTTGAAGAGGAGGACGCCAGGCAGACCGTCGATGTATTCCGGGACAAAACCGATCAGATCATGATCGTCTCCTCCGTGGCAGCCTACGAACGGCCCATCCGCCCCGTACCGACCCGGGAAGACCAGGTCACTCTGTGGCAGACAGACACCGGCTACACCTACGGCTATAAAAAGGCGGTGCTGGAACGCTATCTGAACACCGAAAGCAAGGCCGGGGTTCCCATTACCATTATCCGCCCCTCCCTGACCTTCGGTGACGGAGCCCGCAACGTCGGGGTCCTGCGGCAGAATATGGGTATCCTGGAAAGGATCCGCCAGGGAAAACCCCTTGTCATGTTCGGCGACGGGATTCATCCCTGGAGCTTTACCTTTACCCCCGATCTTGCCCGCATGATGATCCGCCTGCTGGGAAACAAAAAGGCCGTCGGGGAGGCATTCCATCTGGTAAGCCAGGAACAGGACAACTGGCTTGACCTCTACTACGGCTTCGGCAAGCTGGTGGGCAGGGAACCGGAACTCGTTCACATCCCCTCCCCGGTACTGTACCGGCAGAACCCCGACCTTTTCGGGCACATCTATTTCGAGAAGTCCCACTCCGGCTACTTTTCCAACCAGAAGTACCTGGAAGCCACGGGGGACAACTTCACCAACATGAGCCTGAATGAAGGGCTGGCTCAGTTGAAAGAGTCCTGGGAACGGGATGGACTCAAGGTAGATCCCAAACTGGATGCCATGGAAGACAGCATGATAGAGGCCGTCCGCCGGGGTTACGAGGCACTGAACGCTCTATAGGAAGCCATACAAGCGCAGAACAGACTGATACTCCAGGGGGAATTGCCATCCGACCTCCCCATGGAGTACATTAAAGCTATATGTGGAATGTAATTCTCAGCCAGGAACTGACCCTGCCGGTTATTGCCTTTCGTCTTGTTCTCAGTTTCATCGCCGGAGGCATAATCGGCGCAGAACGGGAGCGGCGTACCACCCCCGCCGGCCTCCGTACCCACATCCTTATCTGTACCGGGGCGACCCTTCTTATGCTGCTGTCCATTCATATCGGCTCAGGCAGCGGAGACCCCGGCCGGATCGCGGCCCAGGTTGTCTCAGGTATAGGATTTCTGGGGGCCGGGGCTATCATGCGCTTCGGGGCCACCGTGCAGGGACTGACCAGCGCGGCATCCATCTGGGCAATCGCCGCCCTGGGCCTCGCCATCGGGGCTGGCTACCTGTTTGCCTCAGGCCTGTTTACCCTGCTCCTGCTTATAGCCCTGGTAATTCTGGACTGGATAGAAAAACGCTATATGCCCCACCGGGCCTTGCGGGCAATCTATATCGTTCAGAAGGGACAAAACTTTAACATCGATCCTTACCGGACGACTCTGGAAAAATTCAATATCGAATTAAAACACTTCGAAATCTCCTTCTCCAAGGACAAGATGCAGACCACCCTGAAACTGGTTGCAAAGGTGCCGCTGAACCTGAACCTTGCCGCCATGGCGGAGGAGATAAGCGCGAAGAAGCGACTGATTAAATTCAGGATAAACCAGAACCTGTAAAAAACCGGGCGCCCCACAGGAGTGAAGCGCCCGGGAATCCGGTTCAGCTCAAGGCTTTCCGCAGTGCATCGAGACGTTTGTCCCGGTCCCTTACAAAGCGCTCTATGCCGTCGGCGATATGATCGGGAGAAAGGTGCGCCTCCTCCAGAACCTCGTCCAGACTGCCGCCGGTACGCCAGTTGTTGTCCCATTCGGGACTCAGGGCGTAGGTTTCGGAGAACTTGTTGAAGAGCCATGGCAGCATGAGAGTGCGGGATGAGGTGGTAACCACGGTGGAATTCTGCTGATCCGCAGGGCTCAGGATGGAGTTTTTGTAGGCCTCATCCTGCATCTCGAAGAGCTCGGCGCTGGCGGAAACCACGATCTTGACGTTCAGTCCCCGCTTATCGAGTTCCGGCAGGGCCTTGATCATGTTGCTCACCGCGCCGGTTCCCTGAACGATAATCGTACCCCCCTTCTCCTGTCCGGGCGTGTAGTCCCGCATAAGGTAGGCGCCTTTGGCGGCCTCGAAGTGGTGGGCCATGCCGATCGCCTCGCGGTCGGGAATCTCGATATTCGGCCGGGTCAGGTGCAGAGCGATAACGGGGGCATCCTGTCTGAAGGCCGCCGCCAGAAGCACCGGCACGTCGTTGTATTCCCAGGGATGCAGGTTGATTACCTTACCCTTGGGGAAGAACTGGGTTACTCCGGGAGAGAAAATACCGAAGTGAGTCCGGCTGTCCTCGGCAGTCTCCGGCCCGGAGTGTCCCGCAATCCAGAGGACCTTGCCGGTTTTATACTCACAGTCCTGGGCCAGCTGGCTGAAAAGCCTTAAGGGGCCGTAGAGCAGGTAGGAGAAACTGCCGTAGGTGGAGGTCGCCCCCCAGAAGCCTTCGAACTCCTTCTCAGGCTCCTTCGCCATATTGACGGAAGCGAGTCCCGCCATGATACCGGCATTGGAGAACTCGGTTATCTCCTGGGGCAGCATTATGCCGTCTTGTGAACCGACCCGCTCGTACCAGCCGTAGCCTTTGGTGTCACCGTAATCCGAAGCGAAACCGGAGATATTAGTCGATCCCGACAGGTCCGCGGAACTGATGATAAAGAGGGGCCTGTCGTACTCCTTTTTACCGAATGCATTGGCCCAGGCGCCCCATTGAGCGAGGGCAGCGCGGTTGGAGTTCCTGGTCCCCGCTTTGGCCCACATGTCCTCGGGGTATTTTTTGAAGTCGTAGAGCCGTTCATCCTTAAAAGGATTGCCTTTTTTGCCCAGAACAAAGCTCTTCGACTCCTCCGGCACGCTGTCGCCGATCTCGACAAGGCGCTCCGCCAGGTAGTCAACCAGAGCCGTGTCCGAGGCCAGCACATCCATGACCACCTTCAGGTTGGAACGGAACTCCTCCTTCAGGGCTGAAGAATCCTCCGGAGCTTTTCCCCCCATGTTTACGAACTCGACCCCGTACTTGTCGGCGAACTCCTTCTTTACCTGCCAGAAGGCCTCGCTGTTCATAGGATGGGGAGCACCGTGGGATGCATTGTCGTATTTTCCGTAGCCCCGGCCCTTGCGGGTCTTGAACCAGAGGGCGCTGGGTGCGTGATCAGGATTGGGAGAACTCATCATGGCGGACATTCCCTTTGCCAGGGAATCCCAGTCGCTGCCGTTTTCGGCACCGAAAACCCGCCAGCCGTGGGGGGCGAACCAGTCCTCGGGATTCCCGTAAACGACATCGCTGGCCTTGTGATCGTCGATACCGAAGTCGTTCCAGTCCACCATGTAGTAGAGATTATCCAGGGCAAGTCCCCAGGCGGAGTTGGCCGTCTCGTGGGTGGCCCCGGGGGTAAGACCGCCCTCACCTTCAAAGATGAATACCTTGGCCCCGTCGATCTTTGCCCGCTTCAGGGCTACCGCGATACCCGCCGCCGCAGGGCTGCCGTGACCTGAAGGACCGGTATTGAACTTCAAAAAGAGGGTCTTTCCGGAGCTTTCAGCATGGCCCGAAAGTCCGCCCCGATGACGGAAGCCCAGCAGGTCCTCCCAGGTAAGGATCCTCTCCTTCGGCTGGGTGCTCAAAAAGCGCTTGTCCCCGCTGCGTTCATACTTGAGCCTGAGGGCCTCGTTGAACACCGCAAGGGAAGTATAAATCAGGGGAACCGTATGCCCCGCACCAAGCACAAAACGGTCGGCAAAGCGTTTTCCCGGGTCCCGAAGGTCCCAGCGCATAGCCCCGCTCAAGGTCGTCATCAGAAAGGCATGAACCTTTGACCGGGAACCGCCGGGATGACCGCTCTGACGATAATTCAGAATAATATCCAGCAGCTGATCGATAAGGTCCTTCGTCTTTTCCCAATACTGAAAATCTCCTTTGATCCTGTCCAATGAATCCATTATATCTCCTTTCCTTGCTAAGAGTTATTTTTATGGGTCCCGCAGGACCTCCGAATATTCACGCATGGCTCGGAAAATCGTCCCCCATCTGCTTGAGAATGGGAACATAGGCATCCTGAATGTGCTCCCGCATCATGGAATCGGCCTCCAGGGGGTCTCCTTTAAGAATGACGTCTACCAGCCGCCTGTGCCAGTCCTTCTGGACCTCCGCCTTGGAGCCCCGGCGCCACTGAACGCTGCTCATGAGAAGCCAGAACAGGTTGGCCTGACGCAGACTCTTTACCAGGGTCTCATGACCGGTAAGTTTTGCCAGGAGCAGATGAAACTTGTAATGGGTGTCATAGATGATCTGCTGGGTCTCTTCCGTGTAGGGGGTTCCGTCAAGTTCTTTGGCAATCTCGTAGAGACCCCGGGCCTTCTCCCGGGTGAGGGTTATGGCCAGAATACGGGCCACCTGGCACTCCACGGCCTCCCGGAGCACGTACATGTCCTTGACCTTCTGGGCAGTGGGAACGGTAACCACGCAGCCCCACTGAGGGCGATACTCGACCAGCCCCTCCTGCTCCAGCTTTTTCATGGCCTCCAGCACCGGGATCTGACTGGACTTGGTCCGCTCCGCCAGTTTTCTGCGGGGCAGTCTGCTTCCCGGAGGATACTCCCCGGTAAGGATCATCTCCAGAATGCTGTTGTACACCCGTTCGGCGGTGGTAATGAAAACGGACCCGTCGCCTGTCCCTTTTTCTTCAATCATATTAGTCATATCTGGTATATATGCTATAGCAATCGTATCCAAGAGTCAAGTTTGACCCGTATTTTACCTGCGGCAGGAAAAGGAAGGGGCAGATTATTTCATCAGGTCCTGGTGTATGAGAGTGAATGCCGGGTCTTTTTGTTCAAAAGGGGCCTCCGGTTGTCCGGAAGAAGGGTGTCCCGTTTTCGTACAGCCCGCTGGAACCAGGCCCGAATAAGAGAGGAATCCTCCCTCCACAGATAGAGGTCGGCGAACCCGGAACGCAGATTGTCCCCCAGACGGGAGGGAACAAGGTCCTGCTTGACCAGGGAAGAACTGCCTGCTGAACAGCTGGGGAGAAGCACCCCGAACAGCCCTGTATGCAGATAGCGGTCCGTGGACAGCAGGGATGCACAGATTTCCTCATCGACCCGTTCGGAAGCAGCTGTCTGCGGTCCAATCAGGACAACAGTGGCTACCGCATTCCGTATATGGTTATCCTTGATCTCGGACTCCGTCAGCCCGTCAGCCATTTCACTGCTGCCGGTACAGCGCAGACAGTCACTCCCCAGAAGCCGCTGAAAGCGCAGGGCGTACTCCTGGTCTTTTGGATGGAGATAACAGATGTGAATTCTAAAAAGCGATATCAAAATATCTCTCCTCCCCGGAAAACCGGCGTATACATCCATTTTTTGGAGAGAAGCGTCGAATCGTCAATTGGCCAGGGGGCTAATGTATGAAAAAGTAGACTTCAGAGATCAGCTTCCTCAGCCCATTGGTTATTACGGCAGAGATCGATGGCTGCCCAGCGGTTATCCACCCCCAGCTTGTCAAAGATGGAGGCCAGGTGGGCCTTAACGGTGGAACGGGAAATCCCCAGGCGCTGGGACAGCTCGACATTGCTGCCGCCATAGAGAATCAGGGCCCGGAGGACCCGTTTCTCCGCAGCGGTAATGCCCCGGGAATCCAGATCGAAAGGTTCGGCTTCTCTTCGATACTCCTCCACCTCTTCGGTAAGGTCCGCCAGCCGTTCCTGAAGCTTCCGGGACCTTCGCTTCTGTTCACGCTTCAGGCGCCGGATATACGCAGTCTGCCGCCTGGAGAAGGCGACATACCGTGTAATCTCATCCGCATAGATAAAAAACAGCAGAATCCCCACCAGAAGAAGATACAGCACCGCATTAATGCCCCGGCCGATACTGTAGTCCGGATCGACAGCGGCGGAGGCAAGAATCACGGTGGTAAAAACGTAGGCCAGGTAGACGCCGAGTTTCAGCTTGAAGCCCCGCCTGAGGAGGCCGTGTTTCAGAGCGATAATAAAAGAGACCGCGTAGAGTCCCAGTCCGTAGACGGACTCATAGTCGTCAAAAACAGCGATGGTGCCCACCAGTAGGGGCAGGAAGGTCTGGACCCATCTGGCAAAACCGAAGCGGAGCCGCGCGGTAAACAGGATAAGCAGGCTGAAAAAAAAGACAAGGTAGACCCGGAAGTCCTGAAGGGCAGCGACAAAACCGGATCCCGGGGCAATGGAAAGCAGGTTCACCATCGCCGCCGCAAAGCCCACAGAGGCGAACAGGTAGCCTATCCGCCTCTGAACAGGACTCATACCGACCAGAACCCCCGGATAGATTCCTCCAGGTCCATGATCTCGTCCATTTCCCGGTGAGGATGGGCAAGAATGTCCCTGCGAAGCTCTTCCATTAACTCCTCAGCATTCCAGACCCCCGCAGCTACGGGATTATACTTCGTGTTGCGCATGTCCTTGTCCACGTCACGAAGGTAGCCTGCAATCATCTGCAGTTTCAAGAGGTTCATTCCCCGGGTAATAACACCCGGGTCCCCGCCGCAGAACTGCATGATCGGCTGCAGACGGTGTTCCAGACAGCAGTCGTCCTCCTTTGTATGGAGAAAAAACTCCTTGGTGCCCTCCAGCTGGGCCAGCACATAGATAGAGACATGCTGAATCGAGGTCTGCATGGCATGCTCGCAGCCGGCAAGAAAAGGAATGGCCCCGATCAGTCTGGCCGTCTTTTTAGCCTCCAGCTTCCGTCTGAACTCCCGGTCCATGTTAAAGGAAACCGCCGTGCGTTCCACGATCCAGTGCCAGAGGGCGGCATTGAAGTCCGTACTTTTTTTCATCGTTTCCATTGCAGTCATAAAAATACCTCCGTAATTTTTTTGGGCACTTCACTATAAAACAGCCCAGGAGGCGGAGGTATTGGCCGCACGGCCAATGTATACAAAAGTAGACATCAGGAATCAGCGAAGGAGCAGCACATCCACATGGTCTTCTGCCTGCTCGCCGCCGGAACGAGGTTTGAGCAGCCCGCAGCCGTCGACGCCGATAAGCCCGCTAACATGATCGGGGCCTTCGATATTCAGGACTTCAGCCCTCAGAAAGCCATCCGACGCCGGGCGCAGGCGCACCGACACAGGCCTGGTCCGGGTCAGGGACACCCCGCTGCCATCAAGGGATTCCGCTAAAGGGCAGCGCAACAGGATGCCGGGGTCCTCCCCCCCGTTCAGACTGTAGAGGAAGGGCCGCACAAACAGATGGAAAAACAGAAAAGCCGCCACCGCCCCGGGAGGAAAAGCAAAGAGAAAACCCGCGGAAGCCCCCCCTTCATCCAGGACCCTGCCGAAAAGGAGACCCTCCGCCCCCTCCAGGTCGACGCCGTCACACAGAAGCTCCCGTCCCGGAGCGGCAAGGAACTCCCGCAGCTCGGCGGGATCAGCTCCGGTAAGTATAAAAACAGGACACTCCTCGAGCCCCTTCTCCACGGCCGCGCGGACGGAGATCCCCTCAGGAAGAATCCCGTAATCCACCGGCCAGGCCCCCGCCCCGCCCAGAAGGGCCGAGAGCATGTGCCCGGAGGGCTTGAGCTGCTCATCTTTTTGCCGGACCTCCCCGGAAAGCTCGTGTCTCTCCCCGTCCCTTCCGACAGTGACGAATCCCGTGTTGACAATACGCCGCACCATAACCCGGCGTATCCCCGCCGCCGCCAGACCGGCAATTTCCACTGGCCCCAGTCTGCCGCAGGGGATAAAATCGATACCCGCCTTAAGGTAGCGGCCCTTTTTCACAGAACCATCCACCGGGGGCAGATCGACGGGACTCGCAACCGGCTCCGTGGGAAAGCGTCCCGCCGCCTCGGACAGGGGCACCGATTCGGGACGCAGCTCCATGGACTGGGACAACAGCAGGCTGCGGAACTCCTCCAGTCCGATCACTTGAGGGCCTCCTTTGCTGCAGGGGAGGTATAAAAACGGGCGGTAAATCGGGGCACCAGCAGAAAAGCCGCAGCCCCGTAGGCCAGACCGGCCAGAATATCCACCAGGTAGTGGGTGTACAGATAGACGGTGGAAAGAACCAGGAGCAGATACACGGGCACAAGAAGCCGACCCAGCAACCGTGCATGCCGCAGGCTCAGCAGCAGCGCCAGCAGCCCCATGGCCACATGAGAGGAAGGCAGAGCCGCCCCGGCCATAGTGGAGGGGGTAAAGAGCTGCTTCATGAGCATGGTAAAAAGTCCCCCGGAAAAATGATCGTACCAGAGGGCTCGCAGCTCAGGGTAGAAGAACTTGGGTCCCTCCACGGGAAAGACAATGTACCATACATAGAGCAGGCTGAAACTGGCGATCAGGATAAAGAGGGACTCCTCCGCCTCCCGTTTTTTCCCCTGAAAATAGAGGACCCACCAGGGCAGGGTAAGAAAAAGGTAGAAGGAAAAATAGGCGAAGAAAAAGAGCTCATTTAAAACCGGGTGTCGGGGAAAGCCTTCAAAAAAGGCAAGCACCGGCCTTCCTCCAAAGAGGAACTCCTCGAACCGGGCCACAGGGGCATCGAAAGCCACCGGGTGATAAATCCGGGAGAGCCGGATGCTCTGGGTAAAGTAGAGAATAAACATTCCCTGGGGGTAAAAAAACCGCAGCCAGTGCAGAAACCGGGAGGAAGACTTCTCCGCCGCGAGTATCAGAAACAGCGCTGCCGGTATGCTCACAAAAAACAGAAAGATCATCAGCATGGACAACCCGTCGGCCCCCTTTAGCAGAAGGGCTGCCAGGTAGAGCAGAACAAAGAGGCAATTGAGCCCGATAAATAGCCGGTCCAGGGGCCTCAGAACAACGCGAACTCCGATCATCAGCTACTCCTGCAAAAAGGCCTCGACCTTCCGTTTCAGCTTGCCCATTCCCGGTAACCTGGGGTAGGTCCTTTCGGCCCCCTTGTAGTTCTGGGCCGCCATATAGAGGTCGCTCCTTTTCAGGTATATCTCCGCCATGGCCTTGTAGATTTTCGCCCGGTCCTTGTCGGGGTAATCCAGGTCGGAAAGCTCCTTCATCATGCTCAGACGCAGGGCGTCGTCCTCATCCTCCTCGATGGGCCCCCGGACAATCCGCCAGAGCAGAATCAGCACCTCCGCATAGAAATGCTTGAAGTAGGGTTTGCGCTCCTCCTCCAGGGCAATGGTCCTGAGAATCTGGAAGGCCTTGGTCGGCATGCCCCGGTGAACATACTCCTCGGCAATAATGAAGGTGTAGTCCATAAAGTCTTCCCGCTCCAGGTAGCTGCGAATCTCCTCCACCTCGCCGTAAAAAGCGTCCTCGTATACCTCCAGGGCTTCGGATTCCAGGTCATGAAGCAGATCGTAGCAGATCAGCTTCGCCTGGCTCTCCTTGTCCCACATGCGGCTCTTCAGGAACTCCCGGTAGTTGAACTCCTGGACGCCGAAAAAGGAGGCGTAGGCTCGATCGTACTGTTCCCGGGTCCCCTCATCGATCAGGATCTCGTAGGCTTCCCTGAGGAGAATAAAGTGCTCCTCCGGGTTTTCACCGTCGTTCAGGTCGGGGTGATACTCTTTTGCCAGCTGGCGGTACGCCTTCCGCACCAGTGCACTGGAGGCGTCCCGGGGAAGCCGCAGAATCGAATAGTAATCCTTCACGAAATATCTGCTCCTGTTTCCAAAAGGAGGTTTTTAAAATCCCACAATAATAGCGAAAAATCGTCAAAAAGAGAAGGAGGGGGAACGCCGGGTAATCCGTGGCCCGATAACGGATAGTACAGCATCCGGATACTACGGAGGGAGCTCGTCGAGACCCGAAACAAGTCGCGTCCGCTCCAATTGTTTCGGGCCGTCGCCGCCTCCCTCCTTTCTCTCGCGTTATCGGTTCAGCAGCCCTCCGCTCTTTTTGGCGGTTTTCTGCAACGCGGCTCCCCCTCGCTTCCGCCCTTCAGGGCTCCCGCTACCCCCTCGTAGACCTAAGGGGCGCCATTGGTATCGGCGAAGGTGTATTCGATGTCGATAATCTCGCCCCGCCAGTAGGGTTTTTCACCGTTGGAAATATGCCAGAGGACTTCACCGGAGAGGGGGATCAGCATGCCTTCCCTCCATTGGTAATTGCTCCAGCGTCCTTCCCAGGGAGTCCTTTCCGTTCCGCCCGGCACCATCCGGTCCCGTCCGTCGCTGTAGACCGATTCAATAAGCCCTTCATCGTTGAAGCGGAAGAGCAGGCTGAGTTCCACCTCCCCATCCCGCAGTACCGCCCGGGCGCTATGCCGGTCAACAGCCTCCCAGTGCAGCTTTCGACCCGGCAGAAGGGCCGTGGGGTACCAGGCAGCTTCAGCGAGCCAGCGCATCAGCTCGCCCCGGGCTATCTCTCCGGGGCCCCTAAGCTCCACCAGGGGAATCAGCCCTGCCAGGGAGGCCTTCAGAATGCCCTCACCGGGAAGGTAGGCATCGTGAACCCGGGCGCCGAGTCCGGGCATAATCGAGATCCTTGCGTCCCACAGAAAACCCGGGGGATACACACTGACCCGCTGTTCCGAGGTAAACGCTTTCCAGTTGCTGCCTTCCTCCGCCATGTTAAAGCTTCCCCGGTGTAGAACCTGCACCCCCGTAACCATCGGGGTCCCGGGCTCAAGAACAGTGCGAAAGTAGCGCTGCAGCGGTTCGGGAAGACCTTCGAGCATCTGTGGCCGGTAAAGTCCTCTTTCCGGAAGCTCGGCTGCAGATTCCAGGCCTGCCAGGAGACTCCGGGTTGTGCCTTTCCAGCGGAAATCGGCGATTATCAGACTGCCTGTTACCAACAGCACGACCACTGCAATAATTATCAGCAGATATTTCATTTCACCTTCTCCAGTCCCTACTTTTGCACCAGGATGGCCTCAAAGGCAAGCATTTTTGATGTTTCCCTTTCCCTCCCGGGCAGGTACAATAGAAACCTATGCAGCAGAGCACTCCTTTACGTGAAACAGACCTCTACCCTCCCGTAAAAGCATGGCTGGAGGAGCTGGGCTACACCGTGCGGGGAGAGGCGGCGGGGCTGGATATCGCGGCAGTGCTTGAGAATGAGACCGGGGAGGAGCTTATAGCGGTGGAGCTTAAAAAAAGCCTCTCCATAAAGCTCCTCGCCCAGGCGGTTGAGCGGCAGGACTCGGCGGACGGGGTATACCTTGCTCTTCCTGCTGAGGGAAGCAGCTTTCCGGAGAAGCTTCGGCCCTATCTCAAGCTCATCCGCCGCCTTGGGCTGGGACTCCTTCTGGTCCGCTTTTTGAGCCGTCGGGTCAGGATCGATCCTGTTCTGCATCCCGGAAGGGGGAGTATCCGCAGAAACAAAGGCCGCCGGGCGGCGATACTGCGGGAGGTCCGCGGACGTTCCGGCGACCACACCCCGGGAGGAAGCCGGGGCAAGGTGGTAACCGCCTACCGAGAGGAGGCCCTCAGCCTGGCCCTGCTCCTGAAAGAGCACGGAGAACTCAGCCCCGCGGGCTGCGTCAAACTCGGGGGGCCTGAAAAGGCGGGGAGGATTCTGCTGGACAACCATTACCTCTGGTTCGAGAAGGTCCGTACCGGAGTCTACCGGCTGAGCGGCGGGGGTGAGGCCGCCCTCGGGGAGTATGCCGACATTGTCCGGCTGATTCGACAGGAATAATTGGATGTTTATTTATTCAAAAATGGCTCAGATACTATGCAGAACCATATGACTACAAATTTGGAGTAAATCACTGTATGATATGGAATCATGTAGATAAAAAAAGACATCCTTGATGTAATAAACATACAGGAACAGGAGTATCATAATGTCGAGTACACAGCAACGCGCCGACCTGCAACGCCAAATCTGGCAAATCGCCAACGATGTCAGGGGCTCCGTAGACGGATGGGATTTTAAGCAATATGTACTGGGGACCCTGTTCTACCGCTTTATCAGCGAAAATTTCACCAATTTTATCGAAGGCGGCGACGATAGCATCAAATATGCTGAGCTATCAGATGAAGTTATCACCGAGGACATTAAAGATGATGCCATTAAAACCAAGGGCTATTTCATTTATCCAAGCCAACTGTTTGCAAATGTAGCGGCTTCTGCCAATACAAACGAAAACCTGAACACAGACCTGGCCGCAATCTTTGCTTCTATTGAAAGCTCAGCCAGCGGCTATGATTCTGAAAAGGATATAAAGGGTCTGTTCGCCGATTTTGACACAACCAGTAACCGCCTGGGAAACACCGTTAAAGATAAAAATAGCCGTTTGGCGGCCGTCCTGAAAGGTGTGGCTGGACTCAGATTCGGTGATTTTCAGGATAATCACATTGACCTGTTTGGTGACGCCTACGAGTTTCTGATCTCCAACTATGCTGCCAATGCCGGGAAATCCGGAGGCGAATTCTTTACACCCCAAAACGTGTCCCGACTGATTGCACGACTGGCCATGCACAAACAGACCAGTGTGAATAAAATCTATGACCCTGCATGCGGTTCCGGCTCCTTGCTTCTCCAGGCAAAAAAGCATTTTGAGTCACATATAATAGAAGAGGGTTTTTTCGGTCAGGAGATCAACCACACCACCTTTAACCTGGCCCGCATGAACATGTTCTTGCACAATATCAATTATGACAAGTTCAATGTGCAGCTTGGGAATACCTTGACCGACCCCCATTTTCAGGATGATAAGCCCTTTGATGCCATCGTCTCCAATCCGCCCTATTCGGTGAAATGGATTGGTTCGGACGATCCGACCCTGATTAACGATGAACGCTTTGCCCCGGCCGGTGTACTTGCGCCGAAATCCAAGGCCGATTTTGCCTTTGTACTCCATGCCTTGAGCTATTTATCCAGTAAAGGACGTGCGGCCATTGTCTGCTTTCCCGGTATTTTTTACCGGGGCGGCGCGGAAAAGAAAATCCGACAGTATCTGGTAGATAACAACTATGTGGAAACGGTTATTTCCCTGGCACCCAACCTGTTTTTCGGTACCACCATAGCCGTGAATATTCTGGTGCTGTCCAAACGTAAGACCGATACCAGCACCCAGTTCATCGATGCCAGCGGGGAGGCATACTTTAAAAAAGAAACCAATAACAATGTTCTCACAGACAAACACATTGAAGACATCATGCAGGCCTTCGACAGCAAGGAAAATGTCGAACACTTTGCCAGGTCCGTGGCTTTTGAAGAAATTGCCGCCTACGACTACAACCTGTCGGTCAGCAGTTATGTAGAGGCCAAAGACAAGCGGGAAAAGATAGACATTACCCGACTCAATGCAGAACTCAAAACCACCGTCGCCAGGATTGACCAACTGAGAAAAGACATCGATGCCATTGTTGCGGAGATTGAAGGTGATACGACATGAGCGAAAAGGAAAAGCACGTAATTATTTTTACAACCGACGATGGTAAAATATCAGTCGATGCCCGGTTCGATAAAGAGACTGTATGGCTGTCCCTTGACCAAATGGCGGAACTTTTTGACCGGGACAAGTCTACGATCTCCCGGCACATCAAAAACATCTTTGAGGAAGGGGAATTACAGAGGGATTCAGTTGTTGTAAATTCCGCAACAACTGCCGCAGATAACAAAACCTACCAGGTTGATTATTATAATCTTGATGTAATTATCTCTGTTGGATACAGAGTGAAATCATTGCGTGGTACGCAATTCCGCATCTGGGCAACCAATATCCTCAAAGAGTATCTAAAAAAAGGATTTGCAATCAATGATGAACGCCTGAAAAACCTCGGCGGCGGGAACTACTGGAAAGAGCTGCTGGAGCGTATTCGAGATATCCGCTCCAGCGAGAAGGTCATGTACCGTCAGGTGCTGGAATTGTATTCTACGGCGATAGATTACAATCCCCGCAGCGATGAGAGCCTTCAGTTTTTCAAGATCGTACAAAACAAGCTGCACTACGCCGCCCACGGCCATACCGCCAGCGAGGTGATTTATTTGCGGGTGGACAGCGACAAGCCCTTCGCCGGCTTAAGCAACTTTAAAGGCAGCCAGCCCACCCAGGCCGAAGCCATGATTGCCAAAAATTACCTCAGCGAGCAGGAACTGCGTGTACTGAACAATCTCGTTTCAGCTTATTTTGACTTGGCCGAGTTGAATGCCATCGAACAGCGGGAAATGCGTATGGCTGATTATGTACGGGAACTGGATAACATTCTAAGCTCTTCGAACCGGAAAGTGCTGGATAACGCAGGGAAAGTTTCTCATACCGCTGCCAAAGAAAAAGCCAGGCTCGAATACCGAAAATACAAAGCCAGGACGCTGGAAAACGTGGAAAAAGAGTATCTGGAAACCATCGCCGCACTGGAAAAACAGGCCAGGAGAGAGATCCGGAAGAAAGGTGGTGAGGAATGAAAACAAACAGAACGATAATAGTCCTGGACGAAGAAATCCGGGTCACCAAGGATGACTATATTTCACTAACCGACATGCTACGCTCCAAGGATGGAAACTTTTTCATCACCGATTGGCTGCGAAACCGCAACACTCTTGAATATCTTGGCATATGGGAGAGAGTCCATAACCCCAATTTTAATTGGGGCGAATTCGCCATAATTAAAAGTCAGGCCGGACTTAACAGGTATAAAATTAGCGTAAAAGAATGGGTGGCCAAAACCAATGCAATTGGAATACAGGCTAAAGCCGGGCGTTACGGCGGAACCTATGCACATTCTGATATTGCCTTTGAATTTGGAATGTGGATCAGCGCAGAATTTAAAATATATCTTGTTAAGGAGTTTCAAAGGCTAAAAAACGAAGAAGCTAAGCAGCTCGGCTGGGATGTTAGACGCCAGCTTACCAAGATAAACTATCGCATTCATACCGAGGCGGTGAAAGAAAATCTGATTCCTCCGACGTTGACCAAACAGCAAACCAGCCTTGTCTATGCTACAGAAGCGGACCTGTTGAACATGGCTCTTTTCGGCAAGACAGCCAGGCAGTGGCGAGAGGAGAACAACGACAAAAGCGGCAACATACGTGATTACGCCAATGTCTCCCAACTCGTTTGCCTGGCCAACCTTGAAACCCTGAACGCACACTTGATCCAGCAGGACTTGCCCCAGGAAGAGCGATTAAAGCTGTTAAACCAGACCGCCATTCAACAGATGCGCCTGTTGACAGAAAGTCACACTATTAAAAAACTGCAGGGCGGTGAGGGATGAGGAAGGAAGTCTCACACGAAGGCGCGAAGAAGATGGAACCACTGAAAACACTGAAGACACGGAAAGGAACTAACAATTCTGTGTATTCCGTGTATTCCGTGGTTAAAGCAACGGGTATTATGGCATGAGCGAATTGAGCTTTATGGAAAGGCTGCTGGATGGGGCCCGGGTTGAGTGGAAGGCGCTGGGGGAAG
>CAZKQJ010000030.1:0-13599 GCA_964554875.1 uncultured Spirochaetaceae bacterium
GGAATATCTTCCGGCCTATGCGTATTCGTGAAATATCCCCATGATTTGGGACACTATGTAGAGTTTAAAAATAATACCAGATGGACTGATACTTACGGATATCCTCCCCATCATCCTGCAAGCGCTTCAGATATTCTGCAATGGAGAGGTCGGTAAACAGATAGTCCGTCGTATGAGTAAGGCGCGATTCCCAGGGCAAAAAGCGGTAAACCCGTTTCCCGTCAGGAAGGATCATCACCGGTTCATGGTGCTGCCATGACCGAAGATGGGACTTCCCCAACCTGGGAACGTTGAAAACAGGTTCATCTGTCCGATCCAGACCGGGTAGAAGTCGAGCTTCCTCTTTGCGCTCCTGAAGCAGCCGGGCGATGGGAACCCTGTACTCATCGGTTTCTTCCTTCCCTTTCATATTAAAGGTGTAATACGGATCAATACCGCAGAGCCGCAGTGAGCGCCTCAGGAAAGAAGTTTCAAAGCGTTTGCTGTTGTAATAGGTAAAAACCTGCTGATTATACACGCCGATGCCCAGGCGCCGTACCGCGCTCACAGCTTCGAGAAGATCCGGAGTAAGTTCGCTGGCATGCTCAACATGGGTCATGACGGCGATCTCCCGTCGTCCCGGCACATGATACTTATCCAGCAGGCTCAGCAGGCCGGAGTCAAAACGCTGGGGCAGAGTCACAGGAGTTCGGGTCCCAAGGCGAATTCGTGTAACATGATCAATCTTTGCCAGGCTCCCCAGAATCCGGGCAAGTACCCCGTTTGAAAGGGTGAGGGGGTCTCCGCCGGTAACCAGGACCTCAGTTATATGGATATTCTCGTCTATCCATTGAACGGCATTCTCGATAGCCCGTGAATCGAGTGCGGCCTGATGAATATCTGTAATTTCCCAGTTACGCTGGCAGTAAACACATATCTGCGGACAGGAATCAAAGGGCTTGAGGATAACAATTTCCGGATACCGGCGGGTGATTCCGGTAATGGGAGATGTCGTATGCTCTCCCATAAAATCCATATCGATGCCCGCCGCTTTCTGCGCAACCACCTGCCGGCAATAATGCACACTGGGCAGGACCTGGGCCCGAACTGCATGGTCCCAGGGAGCCCCTCCATCCATATTGAAAAGAGACAAGTAGTAGGGTGTAATCTGCACTGGAATGGCTGCCCTCTCGGCTTCTTCCAGTCCTTCTGCCTCGGCATCGCTCAGGGTCACAAGCTTCGCGATTTTCTTTCCATCGGTAAAAACATTGCGAAGATGCCATTTATAATCCTGCCACTCCTCCTTACCAGTCCCAAAATACCGCATAATTGCCTGCTGCGACCGTTTCCGATTTTCAATCAACTCCGTACTGAGCCCGGAAAGAAAGGAATCGAAACTCCTTTCCATCTCTTCCGCATAGACATCCAGCATCCCGGACATCTCCCCGCTCCGGGAAGATTCAGTTGCCATACTGTCGATGGCAGGCAAGAATTCGCTGGTATCGAGGTTAATGCCCTTTACCAGATACAGGATTTCCAGCAAAAAATTCTGTCCTGGAAGGAGTTTTTCATCATTATCAGCGTTCCTGAAGCGGGTCAACTGACGCAGGCCGTTCAGGGCGGAAAAGCCGGTCTGGTCTTCATTCTCCGAACGAAAAATGTTGCGCAGGACCCGAACACATTCCTTTGCATTGAGTTTGGCGTTGATACTCGGCTCACTTTTTGAAAAATTTTCCAGGTTGCCAGAAAAGATATCAGCCTCCCGTGTGTCAAGGTAGGAAAACATCCTTTCCCGCACCCGGGACAAGCTTCCTGAACTTCTGCAAATGCCATGAAAAATCGGATCAAGGTCCTCAAGAATCTTAATAAGCCGCGGTATCGGAGAATCAATCAGCTCGCTTATGCTCGTAGCATTGAAACTCATGGAGATATTATTACCTCTCTTCCCTGAAAAGTCCATGCGTCCTGATCCCGGAGAGCTGGTCTCTTGCGCTGCTCTGCTGCTCCTGAGTAGAATAGGCGGCATGTTTGTAGTTCCGGTTCCGCTGCCGCCTTTTTCCCACCTGGAAAAACAGTACACAAAGAGAATAGAGTTCTATGCCGCGGCCCTTGAGGTGGTACACAAAGACCTTGAAACCATCTTTACCGGGGAAAACCTTACGGTTACGATCAAACACAGGGTTAAATCTCTTAAGAACCTCTACGAGAAGCTCTGCCGTAGGTTACCCGGTCTGCCGGAAGATACAACCCGGATAGTCCCCACCGATCTGATGGGAATCCGCATAGTCTGTCCTTTTCTTGCGGACATAGACAGGGCTGCAAAACTGATAGAAGCACAATTCGAAATAACAGAAAAAGAGCAGAAAGGGGCGGAATTGGGCTCCAAGGAGTTCGGATACGAATCCCTCCATTTTCTGGTACGCTGTCCCGAAAAAGTCAGGGATCTGCACGGATTGAGCACGGATACGGTTATCGAGATCCAGGTTCGTACCCTCCTGCAGGACGCCTGGGCCGAAGTAGAACATCAACTTATTTACAAATCGGAATTCTCTCCTTTGGACGAGCCCCTGAAAAGACGTCTTGCTGCATTAAACGCCAACCTCACCCTCTCAGATATAATGTTTCAGGAGATCAGGGACTACCAGGAAAACCTGCACGACCAGCTGCGGCAACGACGCCATGCATTCTGGAACAAGATCAATCTCCTCGAAGCTTCGCCTCTCGGTCCTGTGGACCAGGAGAAAATCCGACCAGACACCGTACTACCCCGCAATAACGACCAGAGACTGCTTGAGGCTCTTCTTGCCCATAACGAGGGAGACCTCGAACGAGCGGTGGAGATCTATAATGTCATTCTGGAGAATGAAGTCCGCCATGAGCTAAGGTCCATTGTATATGTTCATCGGGGTATGGCCCATTTTTCCAGGGACGACCTTATTGCGGCTGACCTGGATTTCTCCAGGGCAATCGAAGAAGATCCCCGTAACAGCAAGGGATACCTGTACAGGGGACTGGTTAAAACCGTCCAGGAAAACTATCCTGCTGCTTTCGCGAATTTTACTCTTTGTCTGAATCGCGATCCTTTTTCACAGGACGCCCTCCTGGAACGGGCAAAACTATTCTATAAAACCGGAGATATGGAAAAATGCAGGGAAGACTGTCGGCACATTCTTGATATTAATCCGGAAAACAAAAAAGCAGCGGAACTTCTGGGCCAGCTGTAGACTTCCAGCAAGCGGAAGACACTCTTACGTTTATTTTATTTGCCAGACAGCTGAGGCCGGTATAAAATATCCCGGGATGCCGCTAGGCTTATGTGAATACCTGCTCTGAATACGCAGCGCTGATAGGAGAAAACCAAAATGGGAAAAGGACAATTATCCTCTCTGTCAGTCATAAAAACCGGCCCCCGGGCGCGTATACTCCAGCAATGGGGTAATACAGCAGTTGAAAATTCGATTATCGATTCCTCCCTGTACACAAAATACGATGTAAAACGGGGTTTGCGGGAGATATCCGGTAAAGGGGTTCTTGCGGGACTCACAAAAATCGGCGAAATTTCAGCCTATACGACCGATGATAAAGGCCAGCCGATTCCTCAGCCGGGAGAGCTGATCTACCGGGGCATAGACATAAACCACCTGGTGGAAGGTTTTTCCTCCGAAGGGCGGCTGGGGTTTGAAGAGACCAGTTTTCTGCTCCTTTTCGGAAGACTCCCTAAGAAAGAGGAGCTTGAGCTCTTCTCTCACCTTCTGGCATCAAAACGGCGATTCCCGCCCGGCTTTGTTCAGTCCGCCATACTGGACATGCCTGGCCAGGATATGATGAATGCCATGTCCCGCGGAGTACTCGCCCTCTACACCTACGATAAAAACGCAGATGATACAGCGATTCCCAATGTTTTGAAGCAGAGCCTGAACCTTATTGCCGCCTTCCCATTATTGGCGGTATATGCATATCAGGCTTATCTCCGGCGTTATAAAAACGGAAGCATGGTAATCCACCGACCGCAGAAGAGATTATCCACAGCGGAAAACATCCTGCATATGCTCCGTCCCGACAGCTCCTACACCAGAACGGAAGCCAGGCTCCTGGATCTTGCACTGGTTCTTCATGCGGAACACGGAGGCGGAAACAACTCGTCCTTTACCACCCATGTAGTCTCCTCCAGCGGTACCGACACCTACAGCGCCATCGTCGCCGCTCTGGCCTCGTTAAAAGGTCCCAAACACGGCGGGGCTAACGTCAAGTCTGTTGATATGCTTGATAACATCAAGGAAAACGTCAGGGACTGGAAAGACGATAATGAAATCGAGAGACACCTGGAACGGATCCTACGTAAAGAGGCCTTTGACCGGTCAGGGCTCATCTACGGGGTCGGGCATGCAGTCTATTCCGTCTCCGATCCGCGGGCTGAGATTCTGCGGATACACGCACGGGACCTGGCAAAAGAAAAGGGACTCGCTGAGGAGTTCCAGCTCTTTACCAGAGTGGAGGAACTGGCACCCAAGGTAATCGGCAGGGTACGGAAAATGTACAAGGGTGTCTGTGCCAACGTGGATTTTTACTCAGGCTTCATCTACAAAATGCTGGGAATTCCGGAAGAACTTAATACTCCCCTCTTTGCCATAGCCCGAATCGTCGGCTGGAGCGCCCATCGCATAGAAGAGCTGGCCAACGGAGGGAAGATAATTCGTCCGGCCTACAGGAGTGTATCTGACCGGGGAGTTTATGTCCCTATGGAGGAACGGTAGTTTATTGTTAAACCCGTCATTCCGGGCTATATATTACAACATCACACATAGTCTTGCGGAGAAAGGGATGGAAAGATTGCGAAACGCTTTACCTGAAAGTATCATAAAACATCTGTACGACGCGGCGGAAGCCTTTGGACTCGAGACGGACGAAGATACAATTACAAGGTTGGGGGCCTGCTGGCTCGAGAAGAAGGATGCCTTCGACAACCTGATTATCGGAAAAGGAATGGATGATACAGGCTTCTTCAGCAGTTCTGACGAGAAAGGCGCTCTTATGTTGACATACTCGGGCTCCCTGGTGTCCGTCGGTCCGATGACCAATGACGGCCGCAGGATCGAGTATACCAGCATAGGTTTCCGCGGCGACGTGCCCCCCTCCCTGTCCAGAAGCGGCTGTTCTCTTTCTTCCAACGGGGAGCTCGACAAGCCTCTGACTTTCCGGAACGGTCCGATAAAGCAGACCTCCCGTATTTTCAGGATTGCCGTCTGTCCGGAAAGCCTGTCCGCTGCCGACCAGAGCGAGCTCCTGGGGAAGACCTCCGCCTACATTGCCGAATCCTTTGCGGGAATGAATCAGGATGCACTAAAAAACCCCTGAAGCGCGGAGCCCCCAGGTTTCTATTCCGGAAGATAAGCCCTCTGAACCGCAATCTTCAGCAGTTTCTGCACAAAATCCCAGATTCGGGGGGAGCCTTCCGCGATCTGCCTGTTCTTTTCAAAAACCATGGCATAGGTAATCCCGTTCTGTTTCCAGGTATAGCCTTTGTTTATAAAATTCTGGAGCAGAGGTTCCAAGCGATCGAAAACGGCGGCAAAACGGGCTTCGTTTGTCTGGCGGGCCTCGAACTCATGCCAGATCCCGATAAAATGATCACGCTGGTCAGCATCCAGCATACCAAAAATCCGCTGTGCCGCTTTCTCTTCCTCCAGGTGGGCGGATTCCCGGGCCTCGACGTACAGAAAGGTATCCCCTGCATCGATCTCGACGATATCATGGATAAGGAGCATAACCAGGACCTTTTCCATATTGACCTCAAAGTCGGCATACTCCCTTAGAAGGATCGCCATCAGGCTGATTGTCCACGAGTGCTCTGCATCATTTTCAAAACGGGAACCGTCAAAAAGCTGAGACTTTCTCAGGATGTTCTTGATCTTGTCTATTTCAACGAGAAAATCAAGCTGTCTCTCCAGACGCTTGTCATCTGCGATTCTGAAATCTGCCGGCATGCTATGTCTCCTTATCAGTCCCAGTCCTTGCAAACATCGATCCAGGTTTCAGCCTTGGAATATTTCGCCAGTTCCTCCGGACTCAGTTCAATGGCGCTATTGGAGCTTCCGCAGGCAGGAAAGATCGTGGCAAATCTCTTTAGAGAGGTATCGAGATACACCGGCGTGCCCTCCGGCACAGCAAAGGGGCACACCCCGCCTACCTGGTGACCGGTCAAAGCTTCCACCTGATCAGGGCTTACCATTTTCGCCTTTTTACCGAAAAGCCTTTTGTATTTTGCATTATCTATTTTTGCGTCTCCGGCTGTAACAATCAAAATGCACCTGTCTTCCAGGAGAAAGGACATCGTTTTGGCTATTCGTTTCGGCTCGCAGCTCAGGGCCCTGGCCGCAAGCTCCACGGTGGCACTTGAGACATCGAACTCGAGGATCCTGTCTTCCATATTCCAGGTGCTGAAATATTCTCTGACTGACTCAATTGACATGGTTTATTCCTTTATCGTGAGGTCGCTTGGATCCTGATATACCATAGAGCAGGCCGGCAAGAAAGGGAACACCCATAAGAACTATAAGGGCAGACAGAATCCGAGCTGTCCAGTGGATTTCCCCTTTACTGTTAAAACCAATCATACTTCTTAGCCTGTGACTCAGTAATCTAACGGACGAAATCCGCAGATGTCAACACAGTTTCGTCTTACCTCTGTATGGCAGCTGAAGCATTAAAAAAACATTAAATTTGGATATCTCACTTGCTTTTATCAATTATTTATGACTAATTTTGTATAAAATAGAATGAAACCACCTGTACAAGGAGGTGCAAATGAGCGACAAAATAACCGTTGAAGTAAAAATAGAAAAGGATATTCACTCAGTCTGGAACAGCTGGACAGCTCCGGAACATATTACCCACTGGAACTTTGCTTCCGACGACTGGATATGTCCGCATGCAGAAAACAATCTGAAACCGGGCGGCAGATTTTCTTATCGCATGGAAGCGAAAAATGGAAAGGTGGGATTCGATTTTTCAGGAGAGTACGGACTCGTGGATGTGAATAAGACCATCGAGTTCTCCCTTGACGATGGCAGAAAAACGACAATCCGGTTTTCAGCTGTTGGTGACGGTACGAAGATTACAGAGACCTTTGATGCAGACAAATCGGCTCCGCTGGAAATGCAGAAAAATGGATGGCAGGCTATATTAAATAATTTCAAGAAATACACAGAAGGCTTGTAAGATAGGATGAAACCCCTGTAAATAATATACCTTCACTGGGATATACTCCAAGCTCAGCTGGTCAACGGGTGAACATAATTCAATAAAAGGAGATCAACAAAACGTGAAATACATTGCCCTGCTCAGAGGAATCAATGTCGGCGGTAAAAACAAAGTCGAAATGAAAAAGCTAAAAAGTATCTTTGAGTCCCTGGGCTGCATCAATGTCTCGACGTATATCAATTCGGGAAATGTTATTTTTGAATCCGACCAGATTCGGGGCAGACTCCAGGCGAATGTCGAAAAAAGCCTGAAAAATGAATATGATTTCGAGATTCCCCTGCTCATCAAAACACAACAGGAAATTCAGAGGATTGCTGAAGCCATTCCGATAAGCTGGAGGAATGATTCGGACCAGAAAACCGATGTCGCGTATCTGTTTCAGGAGATCGATTCTGAAGAAACAACCCGCATTCTGCCGGTTAAAAAGGAATTTATTACCGTTAAATACGTCGAAGGGGCAATCATCTGGAATGTAGAAAGGAATTTTTTAAACAAAAGTCAGCTGACGAAAATCATCAGCCATCCGCTGTATCAATCCATGACAGTACGGAACGTTAATACCGCACGATTTTTAGCAAAAAACAGGTAAAAAGGCAGGTCATATGGAAATAAGGTATATAAATCCAGATAACATGTCAGAACCCCGGGGATATTCTCATGCAATCTCCGTATCCGGCAATCACAGGACTATTTACATTGGCGGGCAGAATGCACTAGATAAAAATGGCATTCTTGTCGGTAAAAACAATCTGGGACAGCAGACAGAACAAGTACTTATTAACATTAGCAAACTATTAGCTGCTGCAAACGCGAAACTTGAGAATGTCATCAAATTTACCATTCATATCCTGCAGGGACAGGATCCCCTGGACGGTTTTCAGGCTTTCCAAAAACACTGGAGCGACAATCAGAGGTTCCCGGCAGTAACCGTTCTGTTTGTACCCGGTTTGGGTAATCCGGACTGGCTGGTTGAAATAGACGCGATTGCTGTAGTGGGGGAATAAAACCGGGAAGCTATCCGCCGGAGGAATGGGTTCCCCTATCCTCCGGCGGATTATTGAAAACCTTATTTATTCTGACTAAAAATCCCCGTTGTAATCCTTACCCATTTCAGATTTCCACGGACGACGGCGTTCAAGAACAACAAGAAATAGTATAATTATAATCGCCACCGGCAGCCCCAGGGCCCAGAAGGGCAGACCCAGGATTTGGGGAATCGTAATTTTCCCGGGACCTTGATTAAGACCCGAAAGCAGGGGTTCAAAATATCCGTATATAACAGCGCCAAAAACACCGCCTGCCAGAACAGCCCAGGCATCCTTGTATCCCGCTCCAATCTGAGCCGGAAGAGTAGTAGGGCAGCCTCCCGCAAGGGCGACGCCGGCACCGAAAATCAATCCACCGGCTATCGTGGCAGGATATACAGCAGCCTTCGGACCAGGATCAACAAGTCCCAGAGCATTAAGGACGGAAACCACAACCATTGAAGTCGCTATGGCGGAGAGGAAAACCTTGAGCACGGTGAGATTCCTGAACTGGAAGAGTCCGACCATCATACCAGGTTCAAAAACGCGGCTTTTTTCTATGGCGAAGCCGAAAATTACTCCCATTACTATACCCGTAAGAACAAATGTAAATACCATACAGACCTCCTACAAACGCCGCATAATGTTCGCTGTGGCCATACCCCCCAGGAACATGCACACAACCACAACCAGAGAAGAAACTGCCAGCTGGCCCATTCCGGAGATGCCGTGGCCTAGAGTACAACCACCCGCCCATCGGGCACCAAAAAGAAGGATAAAACCACCGATAAAAGCCGTTCCTAAACGCTGAACCAGTGTCGCTCCTGTCGCTGTTTTCCAGATTGGTGAATAGGATGGCCTTCTGCTCGCGGACAAACGGGAAGAGATAAAAGCCCCGATGCCCACTGAAACAACCATGCTGGTCTGCCAGACATAACCCAAGGAGGTCATGTATTTTTTAAAGTAGCCGATCTCTGTGATCGCCGGATCTATCAGCCCCGCTATATAAGCCGACACCGATACATAGGAAGATGAAGCCCCAAGAGCTGAACCGATGATAAGAAACGCTGGAATTTGCAGCAAACCGATAACTACACCGGCAGCATAGGGCGACCATGCTTTGTTTTTAACCATTACGCTGTTTCCTCCTGAGAAATTTTTCAGCATCACCACGGTTTTCGAAATCCGCCGGGTGATGCCGTTCCTGTTTTTAATAATAAGTATCAATTGTAGTAAAGGCAAGAATATGGATCGGATGCTCAGGAAGAGATAGACTCCACGGTCAGGAAAGAGAAACTGTTTAAATGAGTTTATTGCGTTCTTTTATCCGGGATTAGTTCCGTTAGACATTACCCTTTCCACAGCTTTCAAAACCCGGGGGGATTCAAAAGGTTTAATTACAAAATCCTTTGCCCCCCCCTGAAGCGCTTTTATGACCAGCCGCTGCTGGCCTACGGCACTGACAATTATGATGCGCGGAGGAGGGGTCCTCTGCATCAAAATTTCAAGTGCTTCCATACCATTGGTGTTGGGCATGGAAATATCCAGGGTAATAAAATCCGGCTTATATCTGTCATACATTTCAATGGCTTCATTCCCATCGCCGGCCTCCCCTACGATTTCATACCTTGGCTCAAGAATTTCACGGAGCCGCAAGCGCATGATTGCGGCGTCGTCCACGATTAGTCCGCGTATCATTACAGCACCTCCTCCATAATAGCAATATTTATCTCGAGCATCCCCATCTCAGAAAGGAGCCGCAGCGAAACTGTCGGCATCTCAAGGAAATCGACCACCATCTGGTCTCCCGTAAAAACCGCTGGAGGTGTCAGGTTGATAATCTTATCCTGTCCGGCTAATTCAATACTGGCCTGGCCGGTGATCATATTTCCGATTTCTCCAACTGCCGAATTAATATACTTTTTCAGTTCATGGGGAAGTTTATTAGGCAGCATGGCATGGGTAATATCCTGGGCAAAACTTTTATCCAGGGAATAGACAACCTGCCCGCGAACATGACCGGTGATTCCCAGGATAATACAGACCGGAAGCCCGGGAATGGGAGCATTCTTTTTTACCAGGGATTGACGGGACATATTAATATTCAGTTCTTTTTTGAATACGTGTACCGCGCTTCGTATAAAAACGTTGGCATATTCTGCTTTCATTTAATATTCCATCCTCTCATTTGGAATCACGATAATGAAGGTCGTACCCCTGCCAGGAGCGGTGGAGACCCTGATTTTTCCGCCGATCTGATAGATCACATCCTTTACCGCAGCAAGTCCGAATCCCCGGCCGGCAACAGCTGTCACGGTATCAGCGGTTGAAAAACCAGGTTCAAATATCATCTTTACACTATCCCTTGTAGTCAGAGATCCCCCCTCATCCAGCCAGCCGATTTCCCTGGCCCGTTCTGTTATCTTTTTCACGGAGAGACCGGCTCCGTCGTCGGAAATCCTTATATGGATATCCCGTCCCTCCAGGCTGGAACGGATTGTAATGTTCCCTTCAGGGTTTTTGCCGGCCTTTTCCCGGTGCCGTGGAAACTCGATACCATGGGTTATCATGTTCCGAAGGATATGATTAACCGCATTTAAAAGCCTCTGGTATTGTTCGGGAGTGACGGAAATCTCATTGTCTTCAATAAGGATATTCACCTTTTTTCCGTTGGTCGCCGCGAGATCACGGCTCATGTCACCAAGACGCATGAACAGCATGGAGAGAGGCAGATAGGAGAGAACGTCGATTGCGTGAATCAGATATTTGTCTTCCGGGTAGCGCTCCCGTACGAACTTTCGAGTCTTTTCGAGTAAACCCAGGCTGATTTCAATCTTATCCGCCCCTTTAAGCCATTCCTGACCAAGGATATCAACCACACTGGAAACTTCTTCGTTAAAGGCCTTTTTCATTTCAGCGATTTCGTTCCCCAGGGGCTCCTCGTCGGAGAGTATTCCCTGGGCAATCAGAGCATCTTCCAACGCGTGAGCGAGTTGCGAGGTTCGGGCCATCCGCAGGAAGGAAGCGTTTGCCTTGAAGGTGTGAATGTCACGGATTATCTGATTCTTTCTCTCCTCATCTGCGTGAAAGTTGCCGTCCACAATACACGCTTCAAGGGCAGCAAAAAGCCCTTCGGCATCTTCCAGGATACTCAGGAAATACCGTTTCGAGGTCACAGCTTTCAGGACCATTTCCCGCTGGCTGTTCTCTTTTTCCAGAGCCTTTTGAAGCTCTTCAGTCTCGGAAATATCCCGAAGCTGCCCCATGATTGTGGACTCATCGACCAGTCGGAAACTCATTTCAATTGTCTTATTGTCAATGTATGTCTTGGAATCCAGGACATCAAAAACCACCTCCGGATGAGATGTTCCGGAGAAAACCAGGGTCATGGCATCGGAAAAGTCCTCCTGCCGCTGACTGGAAGAAAACAGAACCTGGGCTATGTTCTCCCCCACAATTGAGCGCCCGAAGATGGTATTACATTCCCGTGAGATTTCCGGATTGATGATCAAATCAGGCCCGAAAGTAATAAACCCGACTCCGGAAAAGTCCAGAAGGTTCTGAACGGCCCTGGTCCTCTCGCTGACCTGTTCTTCAAGGTTGATATTGGCCCGGCGAAGGACCTGCAAACTGAAGGTCAGAACAAGTATGATTAACAGTATAAGAAGCACCAGCAGAATGCCGGAAACTGTAAAAGTCTGTTCCAGAGCTCTGTCTGATTCATCCTGAACATTGATTCTTAGCTCTTCAACCGCAGAGGTAATAAATACCCGCAACTGGGCATTTCCCGTTCTCAGCCGCAGGTAGGCAAGATTCAGCTGATAAACGTCCATCTCCTGCCCTGGACCGAGTTCAGTTTCACTGATCAATCGAGAAACCTGGGATACCATACTGTTAATGTTGTCGTTAGTATTCAATTCAACTTTTGAGTCCAGGAAATTCCCCAGAAACTGATCACCGGAAAAATAGTTCCGGACGGTGTTTTCCCATGAGCTCCTGATCTGGCTGATCTCCTGGCTTATTGCAGAATCCACATATTTCAAACCCGGATGCTGAGACAAACTATCCAGGTCAAGATAGGCATTGGAAAGCGACTCCTTCCATGCTTCCCGGGAAGCCCGTATATCGTCGGAATCGTACAATATAAAGTAGGTATCATTGATCAACTGCGCCATTTTCGTGAGGGTTTCATCCATCTGGGTTTTCAAATCCGATAGTCGGACTACCCGCTGATAGGTCAGAAAAGAATTCCCTGCTCCCAGAAGCAATACAAATGTAATAAATACCAGTAATGCCCAAAACCACGTGCGACGCATATAAACTTCCTAAAAATGAAAATCAGTAAACCATAATTGAGGATTTCAGGATATGGGATGATCCGGGTGCCGTCAAGCGAAAAAACGTCGGAAGCGTGTAAGTACTGTCATCTCGATAGAGCACCGGATGGGAGCTGCCAGGCTACTTCTGTCCTCCTTCCCCGGAAACATGCATCCTGAGAATTGACGAACACGGCAAGTTTCACGCAATGCGCAAAGCCCCTTGAATAGGACACATTGCGCAGTACGCGTAACTTCCCCTAATCCCTGGAAACATCCCTTTTAAGAAGACTGTAGACCTCCAGATCCGTATAGACCCCGCCGGAAAGAAGCTCCCCGTCCCGTTCTATCCCTTCAAGCGAAAAACCAAGTCGTTTCGGGATTTTTTTACTCCCTTCGTTTCCAAGGGCGCACTTTATCTGTATCCTGTTCATTCCCAGCTCGCTGAAGGCAAACTTACAGAGCCGCTTTACCGCCCGGGTCACGATCCCCTGCCCCTGCCGGTCTTCCGACAGCCAGTAGCCGATCTCGGTCTTCTTGTTCTGTCTGTCCGTATCCTTGAAACCGACAAGCCCGATGAACTCGTCATTCTTCCGTATGGAAAAAACATGCTCGAAGCTCGCTTCATCCGCGTTCACCACAGAAGAAACGAATCCTTCAGAGTCTTCCAGCCTCTTTGTTGTTTCCACAAAGGGCAGCCACCTGCCGAGATACTCCCTCTGACTGTCGATTATGCGAAAAATATCCCCGGCATCGGTGGCTTGTAATTCCCGCAGGGTAATGGTTTTATCAATATGGAATTCCATATAATAATCTGTATTTCATCCTGTTTCTGGAACAGAGATGCACAGAATGGCAGGGATTGAGGAGATTCGCAACCAAAGCCCAGAGGACGCCGAGTTTTTTCCATAGCAGCTTCGCATCCTCAGCGACCTCTGCGCGGTCTCCTCTCTGCGCTCCTCCGCGTCCTCAGCGACCTCTGCGCGGTCTCCCCTCTGCGCTCCTCCGCGTCCTCAGCG
>CAZKQJ010000030.1:13699-20698 GCA_964554875.1 uncultured Spirochaetaceae bacterium
CCTCTGCGCGGTCTCCCCTCTGCGCTCCTCCGCGTCCTCAGCGACCTCTGCGCGGCTTCTCCTCTTCTCCCTACTTAACCCGCTTCTCTCCAGCCTCCAGCAGCCCTTTCAGTTTCGCCGCCGGGTCCTGAAACTTGCTCAAGAGAATCATTGCAGCGATTATGTAGGGCTTGTAGCTTGCCTGCTTGTACAAAGGTATCCGGTAGCGGTCAAAAACAGAGGCCGCCACTTCACCCTGTTTGCAGCTCACACCGCTTATGTCCGCCGGCAGACAGTGCAGATAGAGGGCTTCTTTTCCGGAGGAGCCCCCCCTGGTCCCCGCCATCAGCTCCTCGCTGCACTCCCAGTCGGTGTGCTTCGCGTTCTGTGCCAGAAGCTCCTTCTCAAGCTCCTTTATGCCGTCGAAGTCTCCCCGGCCGTAGAGGTCGGTGCGTTTTTCCATGGCGGCGAAGGGGGCCCAGCTCTTGGGGTAGACGATATCAGCGCCGGCAAAGGCTTCTTCCATGCTGTTCACCCGCTCAAAGCTCCCCCCGGATCCTTTCGCGTTTTTTCCGGCAACAGCCTCCACCTCCGGCATAACCTCGTAGCCTTCAGGATGGGCCAGAACCACATCCATCCCGAAGCGGGTCATCAGACCGATTACCCCCTGGGGCACCGACAGCGGCTTTCCGTAGGAGGGACTGTAGGCCCAGGTCATGGCAATCTTCCTGCCCTTGAGCTTTTCCACACCCCCGAAATAGTGAATCAGGTGCAGCATGTCCGCCATTGACTGGGTGGGATGATCAATATCGCACTGCAGGTTCACCAGGGTCGGCCGCTGCTCCAGCACCCCCTCGGCGTGTCCCATCTCCACCGCCTCGGCAACCTCCCGCATGTAGGTGTTTCCCTTGCCGATGTACATATCGTCCCGTATCCCGATCACGTCCGCCATAAAACTGACCATGTTGGCGGTCTCCCTCACCGTCTCGCCGTGGGCAATCTGGCTCTTTCCCTCGTCCAGATCCTGCACCTCAAGCCCCAGCAGATTGCAGGCCGAGGCATAGCTGAAGCGCGTCCTTGTCGAATTGTCTCTGAACAGGCTTATCCCCAGCCCGGAATCAAAGAGCCTGCAGGATACATTCTCCTCCCTCAAAGCCCTCAGCGCATCCGCTGCCAGAAAGGTCGCGGCAATCTCGTCGTCCGTCTTCTCCCAGGTCAGCAGAAAATCCTTCAGGTACATCCCGCTTCCCTGTTTTTTGGCCAGCTCGGCTATCAGAGCTTCAATCCTTGTCCGTTCCATCTTCTCTCCGTTTCAATCCTGTTTTTTTTCAGGGCGTACCCCTCACCGCATACGCGGCTCGGGTCGGGCTCCTCCGGGCTCCGCCTTCCGGCTTCGGCCCGGCCTCGGTCGGCCGGTCGCCTGACGGCCCCTCCGGATCCCTTACGCTCGTCGCGGCTAAATCCTGCCCAGAGCCTTCAGCACCTTTTCCGGACTGAAGGGCCAGTCCCGCATCCATACCCCCACGGCGTCGTAAATCGCGCTGGCTATGGCGGGGGCCGCCCCGTTCACGCTGATCTCCGACACCGACTTGGCGCCGAAGGGCCCGAAGGGGTCATCCGTCCGTACCAGCACGGATTTAAAATCCTCCGGGATATCCCCGATCATTGGGACACCGTAGCTCCTGAGGTCCGTGGTCAGGCAGCGGCCGGATTTGTCGAAGATCATCTCCTCGTACAGGGCATGTCCCATGGACTTGACCACCGCGCCGTAGATCTGCCCCAGGGCATACTCCGGGTTTATCGGGGTACCGCAGTCCTCCAGAGCAAAGTACTTCTGCACCGTCACCTTCCCGGTGCGGGTGTTCACGGCCACCTGGCAGAAGTGGGCACCGTAGGGAAAGGAGAACTTGTCCGTAACAAAAGAGGCAGAGGCTATCAGCTGTCCGGAGCCCTCTCCCCCCTGGGTATGCCAGGCAAGTTTGCGATAGCTCAGCTCGCCCTTCTTGCCCCGAGCTATCCCAGGAGCAGCCAGCTCGATATCCTCTTCCTTCTCTCCCAGAATCGCGGCAGCCTCCTTTTTAATCTTGCCCGCCATCTTCAGCGCCGCGTTGTAGGTGGCCCCGCCGGAGAAGAAGGTGCCGCTGGAGGCGTAGGCCCCGGTATCAAAGGGAGCCATATCGGTATCCCCGGACTGAACGGTAATCACCCCAAGCCCGCACTTCAGGACCTCCGCTGTCATCTTGGCGCTCACCAGGTCGAGACCGGTACCAAGGTCGGCCCCCCCGGACTGAACCAGAAAACTGCCGTCCCCCAGCATCTTGATGGTGGCGTTGGCGGCATCCAGCCCCGGGAGTCCCGATCCCTGCTGTACCGTGGCGAATCCTTTACCGATTTTAATATCCGGATCGCCGGAATCTTCCCGCCTGCCCCAGCTGATCATCTCTGCCCCCTGTTCCAGGGCAGGTCCCAGACCGCAGCTTACCGCCGGCGCCGCCGCACCTTCCCGGCCCTCACCAAGGCATTTGAGAATCTCCAGCATGGCCCCTTCGGTTACCCGGTTCTTTTCCACCAGTTCCAGATGGTCCATCCCCAGCTCCGCCGCCAGTTCCCGGACTGCAAGCTGCAGGGCATAATTCCCCTTGGGAGCCCCGTAGCCCTGGTAAGCCCCCGTGGGCGGCCGGTTGGAGTAGCAGGCCACAACCTCGAAGCCGGCGTTGTCGCACAGAAACAGGGGAAGGCTCTTGGAGACCCCGTTCATGGGCACCGTCAGAGCGTGGGCACCGTAGGCCCCCTGGTTGGATTCCATCTTCATGAACATGGCCGTCAGCCTGCCGTCCTTTTTCGCCCCCAGCTTGACGGTAATGCGCATGGGTTTCCGTGTGGAGTTGGCGATGAACTCCTCCTCCCGGCTGTACTGATGGAACACAGCCCGCCCGGTCTTCCAGGCGCAGAAGGCGGTAAGCTCCTCCAGAACAATATCCTGTTTCGATCCGTAGCCGCCGCCCACACGCTCCTTGATTACCCGCACCTGGTTTTCAGGCAGGTCCAGCAGGGTGGCGACAATGCGACGTACGTGATAGGGCACCTGAGTCGACGCATGAATAACGAGCCTGTCCCCTTCGACCCGTGCATAACAGGTATGGGTTTCCAGGGGAGTACACTGGATCTGAGTGGTGGTATAGGTTCGTTCGATTACCGTATCAGCTTCGGCGAAACCTTTTTCAAGATCACCGATACCCCCGGAAACCGAAGCGGCGATATTTTTTCTGGGGTTCCCGCCGATGGGGAACTGGTAGAGTATCGGTTCCTCCATGTCATCCGCCCCGGCGTTCAGTTCATTCAGATCCTCGGGAGCACCATCGACATACTCGATTTTCCCCCCGTGAATCAGGGGAGCATCCTCCGCCCAGGCATCGTCCCAGTCCAGCACCACCGGCAGCAGTTCGTAGTCCACCTTTATCAGGGAGAAGGCCTTTTCCGCTGCCTCATCCGTCTCGGCAACCACCACCGCCACCCGGTCGCCCACGTGACGGACCTTTCGTGAAATCAGCATCCTGTCGTAGGGGGATGGTTCGGGATATCCCTGTCCCGCCTGGCTGTAGCATCTCTGGGGTACATCCTTATGGGTAAAAACAGCGACAACGCCGTTCACAGCCTCTGCCGCGGCGGTATCGATGGATTTGATCCAGGCGTGGGCGTGGGGACTCCGCAGAACCTTCAGAATGCAGCTTCCCGGCTCAACCCGGTCCTCAACGTAGACCTTCTCTCCGGCGACCATGCGGGCGGAATCCTTCTTGGGAGCCGCCTTACCGATTACGCTGTACTCTTCCCTGAATTCGGGGATTCCCTCGTTTTTATAGGAGGGGTCCTTCATGCGGGCGGCGGTAATGCGTACGGCATCGAAGAACTGCTCGTAGCCGGTGGCCCGGTTAAAAAGCCCGGAGAGGGCATCCTTCACCGCCTCCCGGTCGGGATCGGGATTCCGCTCCAGGAGATCGTGAATCATCAGCGCCGCCGCGGGGGAATTGTAGCCCGACTGCACACAGCCGGCTTCCAGCATGGCCTGCTGTACGAGGCTCGGGTTTCTGCTTCCGCCGTAGTATTCTATCGTGCGAACTTCCCGCCCCTCCAGCTGGGGTGCCAGCAGCAAACCCGAAGAGACAATCCGGCCGTCCAAAATAATCGTGTCGGAACCGGCAAAACCGCGGCCGTTATCGGAATCCCGGACAGAGGCAATTCCACTGCGTTGCAGAAGTTTTTGTGCCTTCTCCCCCGGGGCAGCCTCGAAGGAAACCTCTCTGCCGTTCAGAATAAAGCTTACCTTCATTTGAGCACCTCCACTGCCAGCCCGCGGACAAGATCGGCGATCAATACCGAGTTTATATAGGTTTTATACTCCCGGCTTCCCAGGATATCCTCCTCGGGATGAATCGCCCCTGCCACCGCCACTTCCAGGGTCTGTCCGGATCCCGGAAGCTTCCCGGAGATTATGCCCTCTTCAATTTCCGTCAGGCGCAGTGTTCTCGGGGCAACACAGCCAGCCGCTACAACGGCTTCCTTAACAGCGCCCCCTTCAGCCCGCATCCAGGCCGCCGCGCTTACCACGGGCAATGCCTGGTGTGACCGGGACTCCTTTACCGCCCGGCACAGCCCCTCCAGGGGAGGAATGCGAAAACGGATTATCAGAGACTCGTTGTCCCCGTCCACATACTCATGGACCGGAACCGGGCCTGCAACGGTCTCCGCCACCGCCCCAAGGGCCATCAGAGTTGGTATCAGGTAGGAATCAGGACGTTTCGCACCGACGTTTCCACCGATGGTCGCAATATTACGGACACTCCGGCTGGGAATAAATCCCGCCGCCCGGCGCAGAACATCGGGAACCAGATAACTGTCTGCGATATCCTGCAGCGTGGTACCGGCACCGATCAGAAACTCATTTCCCTCCCGGGAGATCCCGGCCAACTCGAGCCCAGCGATGCTGACCACCTTTTCCGGCCGGTGGCCATGCTTCATGAATGGAGTCCGGTTCACCTGAGTTCCCCCGGCAAGAATAACATATCCCGTCTTGTTAAGCTCCACCGCCTCTTCAATACTCGAAGCGAGTTTATAGTCCTGTATCATGCATACCCCCACTACCTGTCTCCATAATTCTCAGCGTTCCTCTCCAGCCTCCGCGCGGGATCTTCTCTGCGAACATCTGCACGGCCTCCTCTCTGCGTCCCCTCCGCGGCCTCACCGACCTCTGCGTAGTTTCCACTCTGCGAACCTCAGTGACCTCTGCGTGGTCCTAATCCTCTGCGTCCCCTCTGCCTTACTTACCGGCCTCTGCGCGGCTATTTCTCCGCGTCCCTCTGCGTCCTCTGCGCGGTCCTTTCTCCCCCTGCACGGTCTCCCAGGCTCGGCTACACAATCCCCGCTTTTTCATAAAGCCTCGACGCCGCCGCGTTTGCCCTGCAGGCCAGCTCCTCTTCGTCCATTCCGGCAAGACGCCCCTTTTCCACCACGATTTTTCCGTTGACAATGGTATAATCCGTCCCGTGGTTGTAACCGGAAAAAATCAGCGCCCCCAGGGGATCCGACAGGGAGCCGGCATACTCCAGCTTATGAACATCGAAGAGGGCAATATCCGCGGGTCCGCCCTCCTCTATTATACCAGCTTTTTTAAAATTCAGGAGTCTGGCTCCGTTTTCGGTGGCCATCCGGAACGCATCCCGGGCGGTCAATGCGTCGGCGCCATGGGCAACCCGCTGCAGGAAAAGGGCATTCCGTATCTCCCCGAGCATGTCGGATGAATCATTGGAAGCTGAGCCGTCCACCGCCAGGGCAACGTTTATCCCCAGCTCCTTCATCTCCTTTACCCGGCAAATCCCCGATCCAAGACGCATGTTCGAGGTCGGACAGTGGGCAATCTGACAGCCCGTCTCTTTCAGGACTGAAAGCTCGTCATCGGTAAAATGGATTCCGTGGGCAAACCAGACATCGGGGCCCACAAAGTCGCAGTCCTCCATCACCTTCAAAGGCCGCCGCCCCAGGGTCCGCTCACAGAAGTTATTCTCGTCCTTGGTTTCCGCCAGGTGGGTATGCAGCAGCACCCCGTACTTTCGCGCCAGGGCCGCGGTATCCTTCATTGACTGTTCGGACACCGAAAAGGGACTGCAGGGGGCAAGGGCTATCTTTCGCATGGCAAAAGGATCGGAATCATGAAACTCACGGATCACCCGCTCGGAGTCGGCCAGTATATCGTCTTCACTCTGCACCACCGTATCCGGAGGCAGCCCGCCGTCCTTTTTCGAAAGACTCATGGATCCCCTGGTGGGAGAAAAGCGTATACCCGTATCCCCGGCAGCCTTGAACTGAAGAGCCATAATGTCCGCCCCCACACCACCGGGGTACAGATAGTGGTGATCGGTAGTCAGGGTACAGCCGGTCTTGAGCAGTTCCGCCGTAGCCAGAGCAGTGGACCAGTAGATGGCATCCTCATCCAGGTACTTCCAGATCTCGTATAAATAAACCAGCCAGGTAAAAAGCTTGGCATTCTGTACCGCCGGAAGATTTCTGGTCAGGGTCTGATAAAAATGGTGATGAGTATTTACCAGGCCGGGAATTACCACATGCCTCGACGCATCGATGACCCGCCCCTCAGCCTCCGCAGGCAGAGAGAGATTCGAACCGACTTTCTCGACGCGATTTCCCCGGATCAGAACATCCAGCCCGGAACGGCCCGGATCATCAGCCGACTTCACCAGGTAAAAACAATTCTTCAACAAAATCATAGCCCCTCCAGAAAAACCACATGTATCCCGATCTCAGAACACTGATGCTCCTTCAAAGATTCACCACGGAGTCGCAGAGTACACAGAGATATCTACCATTTTGTTCTCTGCCTACCTCTGCGACCTCTGCACGGTCTCTCCATCCTCTGCGTTACTCTGCGACCTCTGCACGGTCCCTCTTCTCTGCGCTACTCAGCGGCCTCTGCGCTGTCCCTCTTCTCTGCGTTACTCTGCGACCTCTGCG
>CAZKQJ010000030.1:20798-52103 GCA_964554875.1 uncultured Spirochaetaceae bacterium
TACTCAGCGGCCTCTGCGCTGTCCCTCTTCTCTGCGTTACTCTGCGACCTCTGCGCGGCCCCTCTCCATCCTCTGCGTTACTCTGCGACCTCTGCGCGGCCCCTCTCCATCCTCTGCGTTACTCTGCGACCTCTGCGTGGTCAGTCCTCCGCGTCCCCTCCTACATATACCTCCGCACCCGCTCGTTAAACTCCAGAATCAGCTCATCAAGCCTGTCCTTGGCGCGGTAGATATTCTCCCAGTAATCCCTGTCGTACCACTGAGCATTTATCTCTGCATAGGTTTTTCCCTGCTGCTCCACCCAGGTGTAGTATTTCAAGTTGTGGATTCGTTTCCGGTCCTCGTAACGCAGTTCCAGCAGGGCGTCGGTGCCGGTTGCCCGGAGCAGCTCAAAGTCCGCCACTGCGTTGTCTCGGGTGTAGACTCCACGCTCCGCGTTAAGCTCTGCAAGGCGGGAGGTGTACATGGCTTCCGAATCGGTAAAGACTGTCATTACAACATCGTCTTCCGTCAGCTCATAGTATTTGGCGAATTTGATGGCTGTGAGCAGATTGCAGATACTGCTTATACCCATGACGTTCAAAACCTCGATCAGGGACGGGTCAACTCCCATCTCCTTCAAGTAGGCCTTGCCCAGAGCTTCGTTAAAGAGCCGTAAAAGTCTCATGGTCGCTTCATCGTCAATAGCCACAACCATATCGGTATTCTTCAGATTATGGATCCAGGGCACATGCTTGTCGCCGATTCCCTCAATGCGGTGTCCGCCGAAACCATTGGAAAGCAGGGTGGGACACTGCAGGGCTTCACTCACCGCGAGTTTTGCCCCGGGGTAAACCCGCTTAAGGTACTCACCGCTGGCAGTGGTTCCGGCGGAACCCGAGGAGACACAGGTACCGGCAAAACGGTTTTTGGGTCCCATAATCTGCTTCAAAACCTTCTCCATGGAACGGCCGGTCACCTCGTGATGCCAAAGGTGGTTTCCGAACTCGGAGAACTGGTTAAAAATAAAGATGCTGTCTCCCCGCTCGGCATTGAGCTCTGCGCATTTGTCAAAGATCTCTTTTACGTTGCTTTCACAGCCGGGGGTTGCTATGGTCTCGTCGGCCATCTTTCTGAGCCAGTTGAACCGCTCCTGTGACATCTCCTCCGGGAGTATGGCGACGGATTTACATGCCAGCAGGCGGGAAATATAGGCCCCTCCCCGGCAATAATTACCGGTAGACGGCCAGACCGCCATGTTCTTTTCCGGATCAAACTGCCCGGTCACCAGAGTCGGGGCCAGACAGCTGTAAGCGGCTCCTACCTTATGGGCGCCGGTGGGAAACCACTTGCCCACAAGACCGACAACCCGGGCCTTTATTCCCGTCAGGGACGAGGGAAGCTCGATATAGTTAACCCCGCTGTAGGTGCCGCCGGTCTCCAGAGCTTCGTTCTCCCAGGTTACCCGGTAAAGGTTTCGGGAATGGACCTGGTTCAGCCCGATACCCTTGAGCTCTTCCTTGATTTCGGCCGAAACAGTATCGGGATCCGCCATCTCCTTGTATGTCGGCAGAAGAATCCCCTGCCGGGCACAGAGCTGTGCGTTTTTTTCAATCTGTGCTTCATGTACGGTCAAATCAATCATACATCCTCCGGAACCATAGTTTTCAGTTGTTCTAGAAATTCCAGTAAACTGTTTACAGCGATCCTTCGGCGGTATACCGCGCTGGACCGCTGGTCATCGATGGGTCGTATCCGTTTTTCCGCAGCCTCACAAACTGCGCCGGTGTCCAGCTCTTTGAGCATTGCGCCCTGTACCAGGGATTCCGCTTCCGGCAGTCTGATAACCGTCGGAGCCACAGCACCAAGGGCGAAACGAAAATCAAGGACCTTTCCCGTATCGATCTCTGCGTAACCTGCGGAGGAGAGTTTCGACAGGGCATTGGCTTTTCGGGTCCCCACCTTGCGGTAATAGAGCCTGCCTTTCTCAGGCAGCAGGGGAAGCTCAATTCTCAGGAGTATTTCATGCTCCTTGAGGGCGGTCTGTCCGGGACCGGTAAGGAATTCGGCAATTGGAAGACTCCGTTCTCCCTCCAGGGAAGCGGTTATTACCCAGGCCTGATGTACATACAGGGGCGTCAGGCTGTCCGCCGCGGGGGAGGCGTTACAGATATTGCCCCCCAGGGTCGCACGGTTCCTGAGTGCCGGAGCGGCGATCAACTGCACAGCCCGGCGGAGCAGTTCCGGCGTTCCGGAAAATTCCAGCAATTCCGCCATGCTGACCCCCGCGCCGATCCTCAGCGTTCCATCTGCAATTTCCAGGGTTTTCAGTTCATCCAGGGCATCAAGAAACAGTACCGGGGTCTGTATCTTCGGAAGGCTTCCGCTGTAACCACGGTGGCGTACCATCAGATCGGTACCCCCGGCGAAGGGCAGGGCCTTGTACTCAGTCCTGAAGCTCAGGGCATCCTCAAGTCGTGTTGGTCGAAGTTTTTTCACCAGGCAACCCCCCGCTCCCGGGCCCTGCGGGCGGCCAGCAGCACACCGTCAATAATCATGTCGTAACCGGTGCAGCGACAGATGTTTCCCGAAATGGCCAGGCGTATCTCATCTTCCGTCGGATCGGGGTTCTCCTTCAGAAGGGCCAGGGTGGCCATCATCATTCCGGGGGTACAGAACCCGCACTGCACGGAATGGGCCTCCGCAAAGGCTTCGCTCAGGAGCTGCCCGGCCTCGCGTTCTCTGAGGCCTTCGATGGTCTCTACCTCTGCCCCTTCGACCTGGGCCATGGGGATCAGACAGCTGTTCACAAGTTTTCCGTCCATCAGGACGCTGCAGGCGCCGCACTCACCCTCTCCGCAGCCCTCCTTGGTCCCTGTCATGGAGAGGTTTTCCCTCAGAACGTCAAGAAGCCTCTTCATGGGGTCGGCCTTGACCAGAACGGGCATACCGTTAACAAGAAATTCAATCGTCATTGCTCATAATCTCCAGTAAGCGCTCCGGGGTAAGGGGGACATCCGGGCATTCCCTGTCTGTGGCCTGTTCCAGAGCGGCGCAAAAAGCCGCGTGTCCGCCATCGTGGACAATCTCACCGACCCCCTTGGCCCCAAAGGGGCCGTACTCATAGGGATTATCCACGGTACAGGCTCCGGTGCGGGGAAAATCCAGGCTGGTGGGAACGATGTAGTCAGCCATTGTGCGCTGTCGGAACACCCCGTCGCTGTCGACTTCAAGATTCTCGAGACACGCGTAGCCCAGGGCCTGACTCATTCCCCCCTGGATCTGGCCGGCCACGACCCTCTCATCGATGGCAACACCCACATCATAGACCCCCCAGACCCCGATGACTGCAGTTTCCCAGCTTACAGGATCAACCTCAACCTCGACGACATTCACGGCCCAGCCGAAGGCCGGATAGGCGTCGCCGGTCAGGGTCTCCTGGTTCCAGCGGACATAGGGAGGCATGGAGTAGTGCTCCTCGATCTCCTGGACCTTTCCGCTGACCCAGTCCCTTTTCAGCCGCTCTGCCGCCTTCTGAATCAGGTAGCCGACAATCATCATGGTCCTGCTCGCCACGGTGGGGCCGGAATTGGGAACCTTGTCGGTGTCGGGGTTGTCGTAGCGGATCTTCTCCGGGGGAAGATCAAGAATGCGGGCCACAATTTTTAGAAAGGTCGTCTGCGGTCCCTGCCCCATATCGATGTTGGCAATAAGAATGTCCACGCTGTCGTCGGCGTTTTTCCGCAAGGAGGCCTTTGCCTTTATAAGACGCTGCTCTCCGTCGCCGGTAAAACCGCAGCCGTGGTTGAAAAAGGAGATGCCGATACCTTTCCAGGGCTCCTTCCGATACCGCTCCCGTTTTTCCCGGAAGCCGGAAATCTCCAGGGCCTTTTCTATAAGGCGGTCCATGATGACCTCTTCGTGGATTCTGCCGCCGGTGATGGTAGGATCCCCCTTGGCAGCGACATAGGGCATCCGGTAATCAACAGGATCCGCCGAGAACTCCCGGGCGGCCTTCTCCATGTGCATCTCCAGGGCGTAGATGGCCTGGGGAGCCCCGAAGCCGCGGAAAGCGCCGGAGGGCACGGTGGAGGTCGCCACCGCCCTGCCCCGCACCCGCACATTGGGAAAATTGTAGACCCCGTTGGAGGTAAAGATGGCCCGCTGCAGAACGATCAGGGAGTAGCTTTCGTAGGCCCCGCCGTCGATGATAATGTCGTAATCCATGGCGGTAATCCGGCCCTTCGCGTCGTGGGCGCTGCGGATCCGGGTCCGTGAGGGGTGCCGCTTGGAGGTCCAGGAGAGGTCCTCGTAACGGTCGAAGATCATCCTCAAGGGTTTCCCGATTTTAACTGCCGCCACCGCCAGGGGAGCGCCCATAATCTCCGGGTAGTCCTCCTTGCCGCCGAAGGCGCCTCCGGTGGTGGTCTCGATGACCCGGACCTCATAGCCCTCCCCCAGTACCTCTTCCACGGAATGCTTAACGTAATAGGGGCACTGCATGGACCCCTGGATCACCACTTTCCGGCCCTCATTTTCCGTCCAGGCCGTGAGGCCCTGGGGCTCCATATAGAGCTGTTCCTGAAACCCGGTGGAGTATTCCCCCTCCACGATCCGGGCCGCGGAGGAAAATGCCGCGTCAGGGTCACCTTTCTTTACATGCAGATCGGCATACAGGTTGTCTTCTCCATGGATGGGACCGCCGATGCAGGCAAGCCCCTCATCGATACCTATCGCGGGAGTTCCCGCCTCGTAATCAAGCTCGATTTCCCCGAGAAGCTCATCGACTTTGTCGGGGTCGGGGCCCGCCAGAATAAGGATGATCTGTCCCCGGTAGCGGATATCCTTTTCGGCAAAGGCGGGCAGGTCATTCTTGATCAGGGCTATATGGTTGGCCCCGGGAACATCCCGGTAGTCGACCGCATGGTAGCCCTCGGGGAGCTCAGGCAGCCTGATCGCCCGGATTATCCCCCGGGAAAAGGGCGCCCGGTAAAAACGGGCGCACAGCATATCGTCATGGGGATAATCGGCAATATAGCGTGCCCGCCCTTCAGCCTTGGCCCGGCCGTCGGTCCGGGGGACCGCTTTGCTTATATCGGCACTCATGGTACGTTCACTCCCTTTCTGGCAGAGTCGATGTCCTTCAGACCGTTTCCGGTAATCAGCACTGCCACAGTTGCCTCGGGATCCATTTCATCCTTCATCTTCTCGAATCCTGCCCAGGCGGCGGCGGCAGCAGGTTCAGCGAAGAGACCCGACCTGGACGAGAGGCGTCTCTGGGCGTCGAGGATTTCCCCGTCGCTCACGATTACCGCTTTTCCTCCGTGCCGCTGAAGGCGACCCAGGGCAAAGAGTCCCCCCCGGGGAACATCAACGGAGATGGAGTCGGCAATCGTCGACGAAGCGACGGGTGTCCCGAAACTGCCGGCATCCAGGGCACGGCTTATGGCCGCAGAACCTTCCGCCTGCACTGCCACGCAGCAGGGCGCCCTTTCCGCGAGCCCCAGGCTGAACAGATCCTCGAAGCCCCGGTAGACGCCGCTCAGGATTACCCCGTCTCCGGTGGGTACGAAGACGTAATCCGGTACACGGCCTCCCAGCTGTCGGAAGATCTCCAGGGAGACGGTCTTCTTGCCTTCAATGGTCAGGGGATTGTGGGCAGTATTCCGCGAGAGCCCTCCCTCCTCGGCGACACAGGCCATGGACCGGCTGTAGGCCAGGTCGTAGGTCCCGTCCACCTTGATCAGGTCCGCGCCATACTGAAGAGACTGAACAAGCTTGGCAGGCGGGGCGGAAGCGGGAAGAAAAAGCTTTACCGAAAGCCCCGCGGCAGCGCCGATTCCCGCCATGGAGGAGCCGGCATTGCCGGTGGATGCCACCACGATGCGTTCTATGCCTTCCCGTCTGGCGTAGGCCGCCACCAGATAGCTGGCCCTGTCCTTCAGGGATCCCGTGGGATTCCGGCTGTCATCCTTCAGAAAGAGCTTTGGAAATCCGGTCTCCCTGCGCAGAATCTCCGGTTCCCACAGGGGCGTCCGCCCCACGGGAACCGGGGGAAAATACTCCCGTTCAACCGGCAGCAGATCAAGAATGTCCCAGTCCCGGGGGAGCTGCCCTTCCGGACGGAACTCCAGAACCCCCATCAAGGGCTGGTCCGGGGTCTGCCGGGATGCGCAGTCGTCGCAGAGCATCCGTTCAGGGGTAAATTCGTACTCCCGGCCGCAGAGGCTGCAGGCACAGCTGAAACTGATCATGCCCCGCCTTTTCCTTCCCGCCCTTCCAGGGCATAGGGCAGCATGGCGTAGAAAGCGGAACAGATAACAAGATCCTCCACCCGGGTCTTTTCATTGGGCGCATGGGCCTGGTTCTCATCCCCCGGGCCGAAACCGATGGCGGGGATTTTGTGCCGCCCCGTTACCGCCACCAGGTTGGTGGAAAAGGTCCATTTGTCGATTACCGGGGATTTTCCCCAGAGCGCCTCGTAGGCACGTCTTCCGGCCTGGACTATCTCGTGCTCCTCGGGGATCTTCCAGGTGGGGAAGTAGAGTTCCTGGCTGTAGTCAGCCTCCTTCCATCCCCGCTTCTCGTACCGGGGCATGCTGACGCTAACGGCGGATTCATCTTCTCCGATGGCCCGGGCCATGTACTCCTTTACCTGGGATATGGCCAGTTCCTTGTCCTCTCCCCAGGTAAGGCGCCGGTCAAGATAGAGCATGGCCTGGTCGGGAACGGCGCACTGGCTGGGACCCTTCACGTCTATCTGGCTGACGACGATAGTCCCCTTTCCAAGGAAATTGTCCTCATCAGGCTTGAGATCGCTGTTCAGCTGCTCCATTGCCAGGGCTGCCCGGGCAGCCTTGTAGGCTGCGCTCTCTCCCCGTTCCGGGGCCGAGCCGTGAGCGGAGACGCCTTTCAATCGGGCGACCATCTCCATCCTGCCCCGGTGTCCCCGGTAAAGCCTGCAGGAGGTCGGTTCGGTGGAGACGGCGAAATCGGGCTTCAAACCCTCCTCCTCGATCAGGTACTTCCAGCACATCCCGTCGCAGTCCTCTTCCATAACGGTGAAGGTAAAATAGACCGAGTACTCCCCGTCGTAGCCCAGCTCTTTCAGAATACGTGCGGCGGTAATCATCGAGGCGGCTCCCCCCTTCTGGTCCGAAGCACCCCGACCATGGACAAAGCCGTCGGAAATCTCTCCCGAAAAAGGATCTTTCTGCCACTGGGCGGGATCTCCCACCTCGACGGTGTCGATATGGGCGTCGATGGCCAGCTTCTTCGGACCCGATCCGACCCGTGCTATTACACTCCCCAGGCCGTCGATCCGCACCTCGTCGAAACCGTACTGTTCGCACATCTCTTTTATGCGAAGACAGACATCCTTTTCAGCGGAGCTGTAGGATTTAAGCCTGATAAGATCACTCAATACCCGGGCCGCCTCGTCGCGATAGCCTTCAGCCTTCTTCAGAATCGTCTCTTGTACGCTCATTAGTTTCCCCTGCCTTAAATATAGTTAAGTATAGTATAGTTTTTTACGGCGTGATTCGGTCCATTCGCTCCCAGAGGCGCCGCGCCTGTTCCGCCGCATCACGGTATATATCCTCCCGGGGAATCCCCGGGAAACTCCGCTTTTCCATGACGATCTTTCCGTTTATCATGACCGTCTCTACAATGTTCGATGCCATGCCGAATACCATATGTCCCGCGATATTCTCCGGCTCAAGAGGCGTTGGAGAGGCATAGTCCGCCACGACCAGGTCGGCGGTATAGCCCGGTTCGATCCGGCCGAAGGGCCTTCCGAAACTCTTTTCCAGAATACGGTTACCTGCAGCCAGAGCTGCCAGGAAGTCCCCGGGCCAGAGAGGCCCCTTCTCGTCCTTATGCTTGAAGTAGGCACTCTGCATCTCGGCGAACATATCCGATCCGATACCGTCGGTTCCCAGGGCCCAGTTTTCGAGGCGGGGAAGATTGGGATTGTAGCCCACCCCGTTGTTCATGTTGGACCTGGAGTTGTGCACCAGAAAGGCTCCGCGTTCGTTGATGCGCTCCACCTCATCCGTGTTCAGATGGACACCGTGGACCAGGATGCTGTTGTCTCTGACCAGACCGAAGTCATCCAGCCTGAAAACCAGGTCCCTGCCGTAATTTATATGAGAGTGGGAGACGTCCCAGGCGTCCTCCGCCAGATGCACATGAAAACCCCGGCCGCTTATTTCGCAGGCATCGGCCAGAAGTTTCAGGGCGGCATCCGGCAGGGTGCAGGGGGCATGGCCCCCGATATGGGCCTCCGTCAGGCCGGACCAGGTCCCCGCTTTTTTTTCGGCATCGATACTCCGGGCAAAGGCGATGTTCTCGTCCATCCCTTCCTGCATCGCCTCTTCACCATGACGGTCGGTCACCTCGTAACAGGTGGTCCCCCGCAAACCCGTCTCCTCGAAGGCTTTTTTAAGAACATCCAGGGACCCGGAAATGAAGGTCGGCGAGGCGTGATGATCGATCACCGCGGTGGTGCCTGCACGGATGGCATCCAGAGAACAGATAAGCCCCGAAGCACGAAGACTCTCGGAGTCCAGGGCCCGGTCCAGGCGCCACCAGAGATTCTTCAGAATGGAGACAAAATCCGGGGTGTCCCCGATATTCGCCATGATCCCCCGGGAAAGGCCGGAATAGAAGTGGGTGTGGGAACAGACGATCCCGGGGAAAAGCAGTTTTCCCGACCCGTCCACGGTTATTTCGACTCCCGCAGCATCGAGCCCCTTTCCAACTTTGATTATGGTATCTCCATCCACCAGAACATCTTCGTTATGCCGGATTCGGGGGGGATCAAACTCCACCAGGGTCGCATTGGTAAACAGAATCATGCCGCACCTCCCGGGGAAAGCGGGGCAAAGAGGTGCGGCCTTCGATGGTGCAGCAGCTCAAAAAGCCGGAAAAAGCGCGCTTCATCATCCCGTCCTTCCGAGCGCTTGAAGGCCTCCCCCAGGTCCAGGGTCTGTACCCGTCCCTGAAAACGTACGCGGAGGCTCCCGTTCTCAAGGAGCCAGCCGGGGTTGCTGCTGTTTTCAAAATCCGCCGGACTGCTGAAAACCGTAGGCTTGTCCGTATAGGGACGACCGTCCCAGGGACAGAACTGGCCGCAGTTGCCGCACTCGTTGCAGTAGGCATCGATATGCACAATCTGCCAGGCATCGTCAAATTGCTCCTGCCCCGCGGTTTCCACCTTTATATTGGCCCGGTTGGGGCAGACATCGACGCACTTGTTGCAGAGGAAATCGCATTCAAGACAGCGGGACTTTTCGGTGGCGCAGAAGGACGCCGAGTCGTAGTCGGACCGGGGATCCGGCCTGGAAGAGAGATGCCCTTTCTTGACGGCGATGTCCGCCGTCCGCTCCTCCGGGTCCAGGTAGGGAATAAGCTCGCTCCGCTCCCAGAGGGAATCGCTTTTACGACAGATGGCGTCGGCGGCCCTGCGGCCTTCAGCAATGCAGTTGACGATGGTGGATGCCCCGGTCCGGCTGTCTCCGATGAGAAAGATGTTTTCCCGATCCGTCTCCCCGCCTTCCCCGGTGGGAACCATGCCCTTTGCATCGGGCTCGAGACCTGCGCTCTTCAGAGCCTCGGAATCGGGATCATCACCCACAGCATAAATCAGGCTGTCCGCCTTAATCTCTTCCGTCCTGTCCGTCGGAACAGGGCGCCTCCGCCCCGATTCATCGGGTTCTCCCAGCTCCATGACCCGCAGGGTAAGACTGCCGTCGGCGCTAAAGCGTTCAGGGTTCCTGAGCCAGCGGAAGGAGATCCCGTCCTCCGCGGCGTATTCGTACTCCTCCCGGCTGGCGGGCATCTGCTCGAAGGCCCTGCGGTAGACGATCTGAACCTCCTCGACTCCGGAACAGCGCAGAGCCGCCCGGGCGCAGTCCATGGCAGTGTCCCCGGCTCCGATAACCACGACCCGGCGCCCCATCTCGAGACGGGAGGGGTCGCGGTTGAACTGGGTAAGAAAGGAGAGGGATGGATAGATCCGCTGGCTGTCACCCTCTATGGGAAGCTTTCGGCTCCGGTAGGTGCCGAGACCCAGAACAATGTAGGTGAATCCTTCTTTTTTGAAGGCTTCAATATCGATCTTCTCATCCACCCCGAAGCGGAACTCCACCCCGTGCTGGCGGATAAAATCTATGTCCCGGTCAATGGCCTCCCGGCTTATCCGGAAGTGGGGCACCACGTAGCGCACGACACCGCCGGCATCCTCTTCCCGCTCAAGGACGGTTACGGAAAAACCTTCCCGGGCAAGGAAATAGGCCGCAGAAAGCCCCGCGGGCCCTGCTCCTACGACAGCGATCCGCTCAGGATGCCGGATCTCCGGCTTGACCCAGCGGCGCTGATACTCCTCCATACCTTTGAGCAGGGAGATCTTCTTGACCTCCCGGATGTTGAGGGCGCCCTCGTAATCCAGACGGGTACAGACCAGCTGGCACTGGTGGTCGCAGATGTGGCCGGTGATTGAGGGCAGGGCGTTGCGCTCATAAATGCACTCCAAGGCCTCTCCGTACCTGCCCTCCCCGGCCAGGCGCAGGTATTCCGGAATATGCTGACCAATGGCGCAGGCGCTTACGCAGGGGGCGACGTAGCAGTCGAACAATGGCAGTTCCCCCGGATTATGGACCGCATCGCTGCCCCGGAACTCCTTGGCAAGGCTGCGATCCTTCAGGGATGCAGCTGCAAGGCTTTTCAGGGCCTGCACGTCGATGCGTTCCCGCTGCCAGTCGACTTCCGGAAGCTCCTCCAGCAGCTTTGCAAGCTGGACCTGCCGCAGGTATCCGCCGGGCTTCAGAAGCTCCGTTGCCAGGGTGACCGGCCGGATACCGGTGGCGAAAACTTGAGCGGCGTTATGGATGCTTATTCCGCCGGAAAAGGAGATGGGCAGTTCTCCGCCGAACTCCTCGGAAAGCCGGGCGGCGACGTTGATGGAAAGGGGAAAGAGCGCCCGGCCGGAGAGGTACATCTCCTCTCCCGGCAGCCGTCCCTGGTTGTTTCTGCAGGCCAGGGTATTGGTCAGTTTGACCCCGAAGTGCCGTCCCGAATCCGCCGCCAGCTTCCGCAGCCGGGAAAGAATCTCCAGGGCCCGGGAAAGCTGAAGATCGTGTTCGAAACTCTCCGGATTCAGCTCCACATAGGTGTAGCCCAGGCCGTCCAGGATTTCCCGGACCGTCCCATAGCCCAGGAGGGTGGGATTCAGTTTTACATAGGTATCCAGCTTCTGCTCCCTGAGCATGTAGGAGCAGATCGCCTCGATCTCCTCCGGAGGGCAGCCGTGCATGGTGGAGAGGGTCACGGAACCGCAGATTTTACCGGAAACCCTAAAATCGGACAGAATCCGGCTGCGCCGCTCAAGTTCCGAGCCCTTCAGCAGCTCCGGGAGCATCTGTTTTGCCTGGTCGATCCAACCTGAAAAAAGCTTTTCCGACGAAGAGTCTTTCATGCGGCGGATGTAGCGCTGCATGGGCTCACTTTTGATCCCTTTCAGGTCGTAGCCGACGCTCATATTGAAGACAAAGGAGCGCCGGTTTTCCGTCCGCCGAAGGCCGAAGAGCTCTTCCAGAAGGTGCAGAATAATCCAGGCTTTGGCGTACTCCTGCCAGGCCTCATCCAGGGAGAGTTCCGTGGACCACTCGGTATTGTAACCCTCGTCGGCGGCATCGATACAGGGTTTTTCGATCTCCAGGGAGTCGAGGATCTGCACGGTTTTCAGCTCGATAAAGCGGCTTCCCGTCAGGTAGGAGGCGATAATGTTCGAGGCCAGCTGGGTATGGGGTCCCGCGGCGGGCCCAAGGGGAGTCTCCATGGGATTTCCGAAGATGGAAAGGCTTTTTCCGTTCTTCTTGCGAAACCACGAATCCTCTGGAAGATCGAAGATCGACCCTCCGTCCCTGTACTCCTCGAAGATCCGCGTTAAAAGCTCGTCAAAAGGCAGAAGCCTCATTGCATCTCCCATTACACACTCCTTGTCGGTCGTATAAACTCGCCCCAGCCGGCCTCCAGGGCTCCCCGCCGACGGTCAAAGACAGTCCGGCCCCGGACCAGGGTCTTCTCCACCCTGCCGGTAAAGGTCCGGCCCTCGAAGGGAGTCAGTTTCCCTTTGGAAAGGAACTCCACCCCCCGGACCGTCCAGTTTTCCCTGGAATTTATCAGAACGAGGTCGGCGTCCTTGCCGGTATCGATGGAACCCTTGCGGTCAAAAAAGCCGTAGCGCCTGGCGGCATTTTCCGAGGCGACTTCGAGAAAACGGGAGAGGGACAGCCTGCCGGCCAGGTAAGCTTCTGAAAAAAGAAAGGGCAGCATGGTGCCCGTTCCGGCAATCCCCGCGGAGTTCTTCCAGATGTCCCTTCCGGACTTCTCCTCCGCCGTTCCCGGGGCATGGTCCGAGGCCACAAACTCGATGGTTCCCGCCTTCAGCAGTTCCCAGAGCTTCTCCCGGTTACCCGCTTTCTTGATCGGCGGGGCTATCTTCAGGACCGCCCCCTGGGCGATAAAGTCATCCAGGCTGAAGGCCAGGTACTGGGGACAGGTCTCTCCGCTTATCCGACAGCCCTCCGGCTGCGGAGCGGCCAAAAGCCGTGCCGCCTCGGCGGTGCCGATGTGTACGATATGCAGGTTTCCCCCGGCTTCCGCGGCAATCCGCAGGGCACTTGTAACGGCAAGGACCTCCGCCAGCTCCGGACGGGCAAGATACCAGGCCTCCGGGTCCCTGCGCCTTTTTTCCAGTTCCTTCGAGGCATTGACCACGTATTCGGCATCCTCGGCGTGGAGCAGCACAATACTGCCGTGACCGGCGGCAATCTCCAGCACCTTACGAAAGCGCCAGTGGTCCAGAGCACCCCAGACCTCTTCCATCCCCGATACGGCGTAGACCTTGAAGCCCATTACCTGTTCGGCTATGGAAGCCATGGACTCCTCGCAGCCTGCGTCGAAGAGCTGCCGCGAGACGCCCCCGAAGAAGCCGAAATCCACATGGGCTTTCGGAGATACTATGTTCAGTTTTCCCTGAAGGGACCGGGAATCAGTTACAGGAGGCAGAGAGGTACAGGGCATGTCGATTACAGTGGTCACCCCTCCGGAGACTGCTGCAGCGCTGCCGTGGGCAAAATCTTCCTTGTCAGTATAGCCGGGGTCATAAAAGTGAACATGCGGGTCAATGCCGCCGGGAAGAACCCAGCAGTCCGATGCGTCCAGTACCTCGTCATCGTGATTCGCCCTTAGATCCCGGCCGATTTCGACAATACGGCCGTCCCGCAGCCTCAGGTCTTTTTTAAGGAATTCATCCTCACCACTGAAGGCAACCAGTCCGTTTTTAACGATCATAGCCTACCCCGTACCGTTATTTCGCGGGCCTTGGCATAAGGAGAGCCGGAAATGAATAGCCGAACCTCTCCGTTCAAGGTCCAACTATTCTTTTTGGGTTTAACCTGAAAAAAAGAATAGGAAAAATCAGTCCGTCAGATAGCTGTACCAGGAACATTTTTCGATCCATGCAGCGTGTATAACCCATACTAAAACCGCTCTGATGGGCTGTCAAGTTTTAAATCAAAGTCAGTGTCTCGAAACGTGGGGATGAATACGGGATAAATTCTTTCTTGACCCCGGTTTAACTGCTGGATGGTCAGTTTTTCCGGACTTTTTCCAGTTCCGCGGTTTTTTCCGTCCCACAAATCTGCTTATCCCCACGATTCGGGACAGTAAAAAAAAAGACGGACCTCAGGTAGAAATCCGTCATAGAAAATTGCCTCACCGGGAAATCAGTCGAACTGAAGCCCGCCGTTCTGGTCCAGGACTTCACCGGTAATAAATCCGGACATGGGCGAAGCCAGAAAGCGTACCGCGTGAGCAAACTCTTCGGGCTCACAGAAGCGTCCAACAGGAATCTTGGCAAGCACCGCGGCCCGCTGTTCGTCGTTCAGCTGCTTCTCCACCATGGGGGTCCGAACGTAGGCCGGGGCAATGGCATTGCAGGTAACCCCGGTCTTGAGGGTCTCCGCGGCAATGGAGAAGGTAAGACCGTTGATGGCAGCCTTGGAAACAGAGTAGGTGGTGCCCGCGGTAATTCCCCCGGATTTTGACGCGAAGGAGCTGGTATTGATAATCCTGCCCCACTTTTTCTCGATCATCGCCGGCAGACAAAGCTGGATGAGATAGAAGGCGCCGTCCAGGTTGACTGCCAGAACCTTGTGCCACTCTTCGGGGGTGGTGGCGGCGACCTTGTTATTGGAGAGGATTCCGGCGTTGTTCACGAGGACATCCACATTCCCCACCTCAGTCCTGACCTGCTCGATAGCCTTTTTGCAGGCCCCGAAATCGCTGATATCGAAGGCGATGGGATAGCTGCCCTGCCCCAGTTCCGCGGCCACCTCATCCAGGGCCTCCTTTTTTACATCCGCCAGTACGACCCGATACCCGTCCTCGATTAATCCCTTTGCCACTGCCTTACCCATGGTCCCGGCGGCGCCGGTTACCAGGGCGATCTTCTTTGCTTCACTCATATATCTGTTTCTCCTAAAGGTAATGCTGTTACGGAACCAGTCTGTAACACTCCGCGCCGGTGGTCAAGGTCACGGAAGTTTTTTAGACAGCAACTTTTACAACAATCTTGTGAACGGTTTCAGGATCTTCAACCACGCACTTTGGCTTGTGTCCGTCACTGGGAAAAAAGACCGCATAGTCGCCTTCCACTAGGAGCAGCGGTACAGATACCTCGGAATCTTCGAAAAAGACCACGTCCCTGTGGTAGTCATAAGGAGAGATAATGTTCCCAAGACAAGCCATGGGCGTCCAGAAAATAGTCTCTCTGCCGCTTACGACAATCTGGATATCTATATAGGAGCGATGTGTTTCAAAGCGCATTTCCTCAGGCTGAATTGTGCTGTACTGCTGGATCTGGGCGCTTATTCTCTCCCCATCCACGGATATTACCTGATCGGGTTTCAGGGATTTTAGGTCAGTTGATTTGAGCCATTCAAATGCTCGTGCAAGCTTCGGACTCATAGGAGCATAATCCGTATGGGAGCTGTATATGTTGTCCATTATCATTATCGATTCTCCTTGTAATTACGATATTACTTAATTACTTAACCTTTTTCTTAGTTTTGTGGTACAATTTCTTATATATTAAACCGTCTATTGGATTGTCGATCCGCAGGAGAAGCATATGAGCCTTGACAAAAACGCTATTGATAAGAGCATCCCGATCCCCCTCTATTATCAGCTAAAACAGCACCTGCGCGAATATATAAGCAAACGCAATGTCGGCGATCCAATTCCCACGGAAAATGAACTTTGTGCCCATTTTGATATCAGCCGTCCGACCGTACGGCAGGCTATTGCCGAACTTGTTACCGAAGGGTACCTCGTCCGCAGTAAGGGGAAAGGGACCTTTGTAACCAAACCGAAAGTTCAGCGGGACTTCCGGCTTGCCCTAAGCAGCTTTAACCAGGAGATGCGCGAAAAGGGTGTTAATCCCAGTACGCAGGTTCTGGATCTGTTCAAAACAAGCGCTGATGACGCAGTTGCAGAAAAGCTTAATATCCAGACGGGAGAGGATGTGTTTTTTCTTCGCCGCCTGCGTTCCGCCGACCTGCAGCCCCTGATGGTCGTTAACTCCTTTCTGCCCTGCAAGCTCGTTCCCGGTTTCGACACCTGCGACTTTACACGGGAAGCCCTGCACGTTCTCCTGTCGGAAGCCTACAACTTTAACCTGACCCTGATGCGTCGTTCCATTGAAGCCGTCGCCGCTCCGAAGGAAGTGGCGACGTTACTGAAGATAAAACAGGGAAGCCCGGTCCAACGCACAGAAACAATCGTCTATACGGATCAGAACATCCCCATCGAGTTTACCCTGGGCTGGTACCGGGGCGACCACAGCAGATTTACCATTGAACTGCGGGCTGAATAATCCGGAGCTGACGGGGAACATCTTCTGCCTGCTCAATGAAAAAACTTGCCACCGTCCACCGCCAGGGTTTGCCCGGTAATACTGTCGGTTTCAATAAAAGTCTTAACGGCGTCCGCCACATCCTTACGATCGGCGGCCTTTCCGATAAGGGCGGACTTTCTGGCTTTGTCCGCGTATTCAGGTGCCAGATTTTCGGTCATTCTGGTACCTTCCATGAGCCCGGGGGCCACGCTGTTCACCAGTACCGAGGGAGCCAGGGCTACGGACATGCAGCGGGTAAGGTGGATCAGACCCGCTTTTGACACACAGTACGCTATACTGCTGCCTCCCGGATAAAGTCCTGCGATGGAAGAGATGGTTACGATCCGGCCTCCACTCTTTCTCATTTTCGGCCCGATTTTGCGTATGGCAAGATAGGGGGCTGTCAGGTTGTAGTTGATAATATCATTCCACAGAGCGGGATCCAGGGCCTCGAGGTCTGAGAAATTGACCCACTTGTTATAAGCCGCGTTCAGTACAAGGGCGTCAATACCGCCGAAGTTTGACTCGGCAGCATCAACCATTTTGTCAATCCCTTCCTCGGTGGTGACATCGACGCTGACCGCCACGGCTTCCGTTCCCATGGCTTTAAGCTCCTGTACATACCCTTCGGCCTTGTCCCGGGAGTTCAGGTAGATCAGTACTATTTTCGCCTTTTCCTCGGCGAGACTTTTGCATAGATACCAGCCTAGTCCTCCGGTTCCTCCGGTAACAACAGCTGTTTTTCCCTCAAGATTCATGCTTCCTCCGATTTACATGATAGATAGTATTCCTGCTGCGCGATTTTATACTAACTCACGCTGTTCAGGAATCAAAGTCAATTCTGACAATCTTCCCTGCTTATAGTTTTTTGCGTTCTCTATGCAGGATCCCGCCATGCGCCGATTTGCCTCAACCGTATGGGAGGCGACATGAGGGGTCATGATTACATTCTTCAGTGTGCGCAAGTCCGCCCCCGGAAGAGGAACATAGGGTTCATTCTCGAAAACATCCAGGGCGGCGCAGGCAATCGATCTTTTCTGCAGGGCTGAGTACAGGTCCTTTTCGTTTATCACACCGCCGCGGGCCGTATTGATCAGGATCGCGTCGGACTTAAAATGCTTTAAACGTGTGGTATTAATGAATCCGGCGGTACTGGGATTCAGATTCATATGCAGAGAGACAAAATCGGCCCCGGATACTGCATCTTCAAAGCTGTTGGTAAACTCGTCAAAAAGATCAGGAAACGAGCTGCGGATTCTTTCGTTAATGTCGAAGGCGACAATACGCATTCCCAGACCGAACTTCGCTATGGACGCAAGAGTTCGGCCAATATTACCGAATCCTATCACCGCAAGGGTCTGTCCCTTGAACTCCTTAGCCATGACCTGGTTCCAGCTTCCGGATTTTACCGACGCATCCATACTAACGACATGTCGGGCGGCGGTCATCATAAGGGTCGCCGCATGCTCGGCAACCGACTGGTCGAGGGTTCCCGGGGTATTGGCCACCAGGATCCCAAGCTCCCTGCACAGATCAACCGGCACCGCATCGTAGCCAACACCGTAGCGTATAACCAGAGACCCTTTTTTCAAGCCCCGGTAAAAATCGTCAGGATACGGCTCATGACTTATAACAAAACTGTTGATGCCGTCACTCTTCTGCAGGTCAAGCATCCGAGGCCATTCAGTCCAGGGAAGAATCTCCTTGACCATGCCGGAGCTGTCGAAAGTTTCCGGCGCACGTTCATGTAAAAAAGGTTCCAGGGTAAACATAAAAAGCTCCTATTTTTTAGTCTGCATCACCGGCAGACTCTTCTTCCGCGATCTCTTTTAAAATCAAGTCCGTCTTACGTGCCTTCTCAGCATCCCATTGCTCCTGCGTGTATTCCTGGAATTTAACAAAACGCTTGAGCAGATTATTAAAAACCTGTAAAAACATCAGAAGAAATCCTATTGGAATAGCCATGCGCGGGTAGATCATGGTCATCATACGGGTAACCGAGGGAGAATGCATGCCGGCCAGGGCGAATTCGTAGCTGTACAAAGCGTACATAATCAGCACATAGAGTACTATTATGTCAAAAATACTCTTCGTTATTTCCAGGACTTTGGGGGACATCAGATTATGAAAGAGGGTAACAGCGATATGCCCGCTTTCATGGAACAGCATGCTCCCGCCGAAAAAGATGACAAATACCAGACCAAAACGGCTCAACTCCATGGACCAGGCGTAGGATACCTGCAACATTGAGCGGCTCAGGATCTCCACGGACATCATAAGAAAGATTGCGGACAGAATCGTAACCGAAATGGCCCCGACAACCTTGTTTAATTTCTTCATTGCCGCATCATAGGCGACAGAAAAATTCTTCAACATTTTCTACCTCCTTACTCAATCATTCCGAAGACTTCACGGGGGAAGAAGAGCACGAAATCCGGGACAAAGGTGACCAGAATATTGATGGCCAGCATCAGGAAGATATAGGGAGGTACCTTTTTCAGGATCTTTTCTATGGGAATGTTGCCGGCATAGGCTGTTGTAAAGAGCAGCTCGCCAAAGGGCGGCGTAAGGTGCCCGACGCCCAGGGCAAAGATAAGAATCATCGCAATATGGATTTGATGCATTCCAAGCTCCGTCAGAATCGGAATCAGCATGGTCCCGAGAATCAGCAGGGCGACGGTACGGCCGATAAAGAGCCCGACGATAAAAAGGAACAGATTCAGCACCAGCAGCAGGGCGATTTTGTTTGTCGTTATGGTCAGAACTGCTGCGAGGATCCTTTCCGGAATCTGATTTCGCGCCAGTACCCAGCCAAAGTTCTGGGCAAAACCCAGGATCAGCATTACCCCTGCGGTTGTTTTTACCGTATTAAAAAGCAGGGTGTAGAGTTTTGCGGGTGTCAGTGTCCGGTATACCGCGACTCCTATAATAAGCGCATAACCTACCGCCACCGTCGAAGCTTCTGTAGGGGTAAAGATCCCGCCAAGTATGCCGACCAGAATTATGACCGGCATCAGCATGGGGACAATACCCTTATACATGGTTATCCAGAAATCTTTAAACCCCATCCCTTTTTTCTTGGGATGCTTGTCCTTTATGGAGATCAACAAGGTCAGAATCATCATGCTGATGCCGACGAAAACTCCTGGGAACAAACCCGCCGCAAATAGATGGCTGATGGGGACCCCGAAAGTTGCCCCGTAAATGATCATAACATTACTCGGCGGGATTATTGGACCCACCATCGATGAGGAGGCGGTAACTGCGCCTGAAAAGCCCTCCTCGTAGCCCTCTTTTTTCATGGCCGGAATCATTACCGAACCGATCGCCACGGTATCGGCTACGGCGGAGCCGGACATTCCGGCGAACAGCATACTGACAACAATGTTTATCTGGGCCAGCCCGCCTCTCATTCGTCCGACCAGGGCGTTCGCCACGCCTAAAAGCTGGTCCATGATACCCGAGGCGACCATGATATTGCCGGCTAAAACAAACATCGGAACTGCAAGCAGATTAAAGCGGTTGAGTCCGCTGAAAAGTTGACGCGTCAATGTTGTCAAAACGGTCGGATCGCCGAAAAAGTGCGGGGCCATCGTGGAAATACCCAGGACAATGAAAACCGGCAATCCGATAATGATCCCGAAGATAAGCGCTATAAATAAAACCGCTACCATCCCTCTCTCCCCTATGCAATTTATTCAAGTTAGTGATTTATCAAGAAAAGGGGCCCCTACAACAGCCGGGGCCCTCGATACATGACATTATTACTTAGAAACTTGTACGCCCGGTGTAGGCTACATGGCCGTCCAGTTCTTTAACGATCTTTTCAACTTCCCTGATGGTAAAATCAATAAAGGCCGAGTCCACGCTGCGTTCAAGATACTTCCTGGCTGCTGCGACAGCCGGTACCTGCCACTGTTTGTGCTCTTCAGCAGTCAGGGTAATTATATTGATTCCCTGTGCTTTTAACTTTTCCAGGGCCCGGATATCGGTATATTCCCGGTTGGGGCTGGCTGCCCAAACGGCTTTCTGCGCACCTTCCCGGACAATCTTCTTCATACTGTAGGGTAGGGACTGATAGAATGCCTCGTTCATCATCATGTATTCACCGCTGAACTGGTGACCCGTCAATGTAACCGACTTGAGAATCTCGAATGAACCGATCTGCTCAACAGAAGCTATGCTGCCTTCCAGTGCCTGGATCATGTTTGTCTCCAGGGCCATGTAGCGGTCTTCAGGGGGCAGTCCGATGGCCTTGGCGCCGAGGTTGTTCCACATGTCTACAACAAGGGGAATCTCTTTTACACGTATAGTTACATTGTTGTTTACAAGGTCCTGAGGTGTCCGCGCGGGTTTTACCGTGTACAGGTTTCTCAACGAGTTTACATGAGCGCCAAGCAGACGGATTCTTCTGTCCGAACGCTGGTAAACTTCCGCAGCGAGCCTCTTAAAAAAGGGCGATTCATGACCCAGGAGCTTTGCTCCAACCTGCCAGCTGGGAACAAGAAAGGGAAGACTAACGGCTTCTATGTCGGGGAAAATAATGGACATGCCTCCTTCGGCAGGGGCACCCATGGTCAATGCTCCGGAACGGATCATTTCAACCATATCAGTGTCCCCTCCGGGAATAACCGCACGCCGGGAGAGCATGTTTACCTGGATTCTGCCGTTGGAAGCAGACTCTACATAATCCTTGAATGTACGTACCCGAACCTGCTGCGCCTCATAATCGGTCAGGATACAATCGATTGTGAACTCCTGCCCAAACACTGCCAGTGCAAGGAGTGCAAATACAACCACTGCGAAAATTTTCTTTTTTGCCAACATCAAAGCCTCCTGTTTTTCGGCCACGCATCGCGTAAAGCCTGGGCAATCAGACAGATTAAGTTTCAAGCGGTGGAGCATACCTACAATGCAGACTTTAACATATCGCTTAATAGCACTATGTTCTTTCTTCACAGCATATTCTACTCACTATGTCTGATTGTCATTACATTTCATTGTGTATCAGGTCTGACAAATTGTCAACGAAAAAATTCAGTCCCTTTGCCCTATTACATCAAACTCCTGATTAGCCTGCAGGGCCTTTGCGAGTAGATCACCAGAAACAAGATCTGGTCCTTCGGCGGTCTTCAGATGCTCAGGAACCGTAATCCCGAGCACACTGCTCTTTATTACAGGATGGATAAGGGAAAACCTGAAGGCAAACTGTTCCCAGGGCATGCCGGGTTCCCCAAGGGCCCTTCTGACCGTTTCAAAACGTCGGTAGAGATCATCCATATTGGGTGATTTCATCCGGTCCTCCGCCGGCAGGGACTTCCGGTCAGCCCGTTTGTCGGTGAGAATACCCTGGCATAGAGGCCGGATGGTAATATAGTCCTTGCCAAGCTCCTCAAGACGGTCGAAAAACTCGACCATCTCCGTCTCCAGGGGGTTAAAATAGGCCACCAGCCCGGAATAGACCGGGGATTCCACCACCCTTCTGGCAAAGGCGACAGTATAGGGAAAAGACATGACTGTTCCGATCTTGCCCTCCTGCTTCATTTTGCCGGCTATTTCAGCAATCTCGCCTTCGATCTCATCAAACTGCTCAAGGCGGTACTTGTCGGTCGCGGGTGTCATCATTTCCGACCGCGGAACGCCCCGCTGAAGGTGCTGAACCACCTCAATGCGCTCTGTTCCCAGCTCCTCAAGAGCCTGTTCTATCTGCCGACGAAAGGAATCGACGTTGAAGCGGGGCTCTTCAAACTCGGGAACGTTGACTTTGATTATATGGTGCAGCTCATGTCTCCTGGGATTCCTCTTGAGCACCGGCCCGGTCAGCCAGCGGGTTTTGTATTCGTAACTGGAGTGGATAAAATTGACTCCCTTCTCAATGGCGGTTTCCAGGGCCCGGGCGCCGTTAGCACTTCTCTGGTTTTCGGTGCCGTCCTTATCGGCGTAGCGCATGGTGCCAAAGCAGAACTCGGATACCTGGGTGTTTACGGCAGTCAATGTACGATAAGTCATGGAAAGCCTCCTTACAGCTTTCTATATACATAATGGTAATGCTGTCCTTCGTAAAGGTGTTGAACCGATTTCAGGGCTTTGGAGGCCTTTTCCCGGCGGGGTGAGGACAAGGCTTCGTCGATGGCCTCCAGGGACGGGTAGTCGATCTCCTGGACAAGAAAGACTTCGGCGGTTCCGTCATCCCGGCGTACCGGCCTGAAAAGCCGGACGTCCTCGGCATGCAGCATCTGCCGCCAGGCAGGGAGGAGCCGCTCCTTAACCGCAGCGTAAAACTCGTCTTCCTTTCCCGGCAGAATCCGGCCCTCAAATATTGCGCTACGCGTGTACATCGTAAAAACCCTCGAACTGCTTCATCATGGCTGCAGTATCATCGACTCCGACCTCAAGCGATGGCCCGGCGATTGCAGAGCCCATGATATCGATCCCCACAACAGAAACATTAACATACGAAACCATTCACTGGTCTCCTTACAAAAGATTTCATATATACTATAGCACTCATTCTATAAATATGCTATTGTCTTAACATATTTACATATTTCTAAAAAGGAGACCAGTCAAATGGCGGATAAAACGGCGGCACAGGCAGTACAAAAAGGAATAATAATCCCCAGCCCCCCAAAAACCGGAGCCTACCATATTCCAGTCGTTCGTACGGGAAACCTGCTCTATCTATCGGGACAGACTCCCAGCGTCGATGGGGAAAGGATTTATCTGGGGATGGTAGGAAAAGACCTTAGCAAGGAGGAAGGACACGAAGCCGCCCGTATTGCGGCTCTGAACATGATCGCCCAGATAAATGAATTCCTGGAAGGAGAACTGGACCGCGTAAAACGCTGTGTTCGCCTGACCGGTTACGTTAACTCTGCGCCCGACTTTTACGATCAGGCCGAGGTAATCCATGGGGCATCAAAAACTGTTATCGACATCTTTGGCGAGGAGCGGGGTCTGCATGCCCGGGCGGCCTTCGGCCTTACTCCTACAACCTTCAATGTCTCCATAGTAATCGACGGTATCTGGGAAGTAGAATAATTTAATCTATAGGGGGTGCCTTAGAACAGGACACCCCCATCAATATCACGGTAAGAAAATATCTAGAGAAAAAACTTCAGAATAAAAACCGCGGCTACAATGTAGGTTGCAATGCCTATCTCCTTGGTGCGGCCGCTGAGAACCTTGAGGATAACCCAGGAGGTAAGACCCCAGACAATACCTTCGGCAATGCTGTAAGTCAGGGGCATCATGACGATCGCCAGGAAGGCGGGGACCGCTTCGGTAATCTCGGTAAAGTCGATCTCTTTTACCGGGCTCATCATGAACACGCCCACCAGTATCAGTGCCGGCGCAGTCGCTGCTCCGGGGACCAGCAGGAAGACAGGGCTGAAGAAAAGAGCCAGGAAGAACATGGCGGCGGTTACCAGGGCGGTAAGACCTGTGCGTCCACCCTCTTCAACACCAGCGGCGCTCTCTACATAGGTGGTTACCGTGGAGGTTCCCAGCATGGCACCAACGGTGGTTCCAACGGCGTCTGCAAACAGGGCCTGCTTTGCCCGGGGGATGGAACCGTCAGCCTGAAGAATCCCCGCTTTGGTGGAGACGCCGATCAGGGTCCCAACCGTATCGAACATGTCGACAAACAGGAAGGTGAAAAGAACGATCAGCATATCGAAGCTGAGAATATTCGCGAACTCGAACTTGAAGAGTATGGGTCCCAGAGACGGTGGGGCTGCCATCAGCCTGAAACCTTCCAGGTTCGTAACACCCATGGGTATACCCACGACGGTGGAAATAAGGATACCCCACAGCAGCGCTCCTTTAACCTTGTAGGCGATCATGACACCGGTAATGATGAGGCCGATTACCGCGAGAAGGGCCGCAGGATTAGCCAGGGAACCAAGCCCCACCAGGGTCGCATCGTTATTGACGATGATTCCGGCGTTCTGCATGCCGATAAAGGCGATAAAGAGTCCGATACCAACGGAGATTGCCCGTTTGATGTTCATGGGAATCAGGTTGATGATCGCTTCGCGGATATTCAGGAAGGTCAGAACGATGAAAATGATACCTTCGAGAAATACCGCCGTCAGGGCAAACTGCCAGCTGTATCCCATGCCGAGAACAACAGCAAAGGCAAAGAAGGCGTTCAGCCCCATACCCGGAGCCAGCGCGAAGGGCAGCTTGGCAAACAGCGCCATCACAAGGGTCGCTATCAGCGACGCGACTGCCGTGGCGGTGAAGACCGAATCGGCAGGCATTCCCGCGGCGGACAGAATGCCCGGGTTGACCGCCAGGATATAGGCCATCGTCAGAAATGTGGTAATACCGGCGATAACCTCCGTGCGAACCGTGGTGTTGTTCGCTTTCAGTTGAAAGAACTTTTCCATACTCTCTCCCTGCAATAATTTTTTATGTCCCCCGAACGGAACAAATCAGATATCAGTTTACCCGCAGGGACCTGCTAGTGCAACGCAATTTTTTCCTGATGAGCACTAAAAGCAAAAAAAGTTTGCCCCGACGAAAAAGGGGCGCTATTCTGTAGGATACATACACGAGGTTAAGTCATGGATTTGAAGAGGTTGATAGATGTTGCCGCAGGCCGCAGAAAGGCAGACCTGGTGCTGCAGAACGCCCGGATCGTAAACGTCCACACCCACGAAGTAAGCGACGGAAGCCTGGCGATCGACCAGGGCCTCATTGCCGGGATAGGTGCTTACGAGGGCAGAAAAGAGCTTGATATGAACGGGGCCTATCTGCTCCCCGGTCTTATCGACAGCCATGTCCATATAGAGTCGTCCCTGGTCTCTCCCGAGCAGTTTGCCCGGCTGGTGGTTCCCCGGGGAACTACCACGGTAATCGCTGACCCCCACGAGATAGCCAATGTGGCCGGGCTCGAGGGAATACGCTACATGATCAACGCAGCCAGGCAGGTTCCCCTGGACGTGTACTTTATGCTGCCCTCCTGTGTTCCCTCCACCTCCTTTGAAAATGCCGGGGCCGTACTGGACGCCGCAGCACTGGAAGAACTGATCGATGACGGGGCGGTTCTGGGCCTGGGTGAGGTCATGGATTATCCCTCCGTAACGGCGGGAGATGAGGGAATTCTGGCCAAGATTGCCCTGGCGGCAGGAAGAAACAAACCCATCGACGGCCATGGTCCCATGCTGGAAGGCCGGGGGTTGAACGCCTACAGGGCAGCGGGAATTCAGACCGACCATGAGTGTTCCACCCTGGACGAGATGCTTGACCGGCTGCGGATCGGGATGCGCATCCTGATCCGCGAAGGTTCAGCCGCCCGCAATCTCTCCACCCTGATTAAGGGAGTCGGGCCCCACACATCCCGCTACTGCTCCTTCTGTACCGACGACAAACAACCGGAGAATATCCTTACCGAGGGGCATATCGACCACAGCCTGCGCCTTGCCATAGAAAACGGACTGGATCCCCTCACGGCCATACAGATGGGAACCCTCAATGCCGCCGAAGGCTACGGTCTTGTTCGCAAAGGGGCCCTGGCTCCGGGATTCGACGCCGACATTATCGTGGTGGACAATCTGCGGCACTTCAAGGTACAGCAGGTCTACAAGAAGGGAATCCTGGTGGCCAGGGATCAGAAGGCTCTCTTTGCGGTCAACACTCCGGATATCAGTGCGGTATCAGGAAGCGTAAACGTCGGAGAACTCTCAGAGGAGAGTTTTCGTTTGAAGCTCCGGGGTGATCTGGTCAATGTAATCCATCTGCACCCGGGCAACCTGATAACAGAAAAAGCGGTTCGCAAGGTGTATATTAACGAGCAGGGCTTCTTTGTTCACCGGGAAAAGCTGGACATCCTTAAACTGGCAGTCATCGAACGGCACAAAGCAAGCGGACACATCGGCCTCGGCCTGGTAGAGGGCTTCCAGCTGAAAAACGGTGCCCTGGCGACGACTATCGCCCACGATTCCCATAACCTGATCATTATCGGCGACAACGACCGGGACATGCTGGCAGCCGCCAGGGAGCTGATCTCCTGCGGAGGCGGAATGTGTGTCGTCAGGGACGAAAAGGTGCTCGATACCCTGCCCCTGCCCATCGCGGGACTCATGTCCAACGAAGCAGCTGACCAGCTGAACCAGCGCCTGAGCAGGATAAACCGAACAGCCTACGAAGCCCTCAGGGTCAATCCCCAGGTGGACCCCTTCATGAGCCTCTCCTTTCTGGCTCTGCCGGTGATTCCGGAGCTCAAGCTCACCGATATGGGGCTCTTTGATGTTACGAACTTTGAATTTATCGATATAAACGCGGAGTAACTTGTATATGAGCAAGACCATCGTCGTCGCCATCGGCGGAAACTCGCTGATAACGGACCCAAAGCACGTTACCGTCCCGGCACAGTACGAGGCGGCCTATGCCACGGCAAAGAACATGGCCTCCCTGATTGTCTCGGAGAATCGCCTTGCCATCGTCCACGGGAACGGTCCGCAGGTGGGATTCATCCTGCGCCGGGCGGAGCTTGCCAAGCACGAGCTCCACATGGTGCCCCTGGACTCCTGCGTCGCCGACACCCAGGGAGCCCTGGGCTACAATATCCAGACGGCGGTGAGGAACGTCCTGGGCGGGCTGCATCAGATCAGGAATGTGAGCACGGTTGTTACCGAGGTTGTCGTTGATCGAAATGATCCCTCATTCCGGACCCCCACAAAACCCATCGGTTCCTTCATGGACGAGGCGGAGGCCAGGATGCACATGCAGAAGGACGGGTGGTCCGTGGCGGAGGATGCCGGCCGCGGCTGGAGGCGGGTGGTGCCATCTCCCCGGCCGATGGAAATTCTGGAACTGGATGTCATCCGTCAGCTGGTGGAGAGCGGGACCATCACCATCGCCGCAGGAGGGGGCGGGATTCCGGTAATCCGGGACGACAAGGACCACTACGTGGGGGTAGAGGCAGTTATCGACAAGGACCTGGCAGCCAGCCTGCTTGCCCGGAGCCTTGAGGCCGACCTCTTTGTAATTTCCACGGCGGTGGAAAAGGTCTGCCTGAATTTCGGCAAACCCGACCAGAAATCCCTGGACGAGATGCGCGTTTCCGAAGCAAAGGCATATATAAAAGAAGGGCATTTTGCAAAGGGAAGCATGCTGCCGAAAATCGAGGCCATGGTCGAGTTCGTGGAGGCCAGCGGAAAGAGCGGCATAATCACCGACCCGGAACATCTGGCCGAAGCCATTGAGGGTCGAGGCGGTACGCGTTTAGTGCCGGATTAGAGCATCAGGAAGGGAAAGTTTTCCCCGCCTATTCTCGCTTCCTGAAAAGAGACCCCGTACAGGGTAGTGAGCCGCCCTGCGTTCAGCCCCTCCGCGGCATCTCCGCAAAAGAGCAGCTTCCCCTGCTTCAGCAGAATCGCCCGCTGTGCCGCCTGACGGGCGTGCAGGGGATCATGGGTCGTGAACAGGACCGTAATTCCCTCCTGTGAAAGTCTTCGCATCAGGCGAAAAATGAGCAGGGCGTTGGCGGGATCCAGATGGCTGGTGGGTTCATCCAGCAGCAGGACCCGCGGCTCCTGGGCAAGGGCCCGGGCGATGGCCACCAGCTGAAGTTCCCCTGCGGAAAGTTCCTGCACGTTTCTCTGTACAAGCTTTTCGATACCCGCTTTTTCGGCGGCTTTGTATACGGCCTCCAGATCTTTCCGGGTCGGGGTTTCCCAGAGGGCAATCCGCGACGCCCGTCCTAACAGCAGATAGTCCAGGACAGTATAATTAAAAGGCAGGCTTCCGCTCTGAGAGACAAAGCCGATCTGACGTCCCAGCTCAGTCCGGGAGTAGCCCTCCAGTCTGCGTCCGAAGAACTCGATACTCCCCTTATCAGGTCGCAGATACCCCAACAGGAGACTCAGGATGGTACTCTTTCCCGAACCATTGGGGCCGAGGATGGCGGTAACCCGCTCCGCTTCGATATCCAGGCTGAAGTCCGTAAAAAGTCCGGGACGCTCCGCATCGGCATGATAGGAGAAGCTCAGCTCCCGGATGGAAAAAGCGTTCATCGGCGAAACCTCACCTGTCCGGAGGACAAAAGCAGAATAAAGAGCCCCGCCCCAAGCAGGGAGGTAAGAATCCCCAGGGGTATCTCGAAAGGCAGCAGAGCCCGGGCTATCCCGTCGCAGATCAGCAGCATAACTGCCCCAAGCAGCATGGATGCCGGGAGGGAGAGACTCCCCTCGGCACTGAATACCCGGCGCGCCGCGTGGGGGACCAGGAGACCCACCCAGCCGACTATACCCGCCGCGGCGGTAACCCCGGCGGTGGCCACGGAAGCCGCCACAAGAAGCAGCATCCGCTCCCTGAAAGGGTCGGCCCCCATGGAAAAGGAGGTTAGATCATCCAGACTCAGGATATTCAGCCGCCACCGGAAAAGATACAGCACAAGCAGGGCCGGGAGAGAAAGGAGCAGCATGGAAAGAGTCGTCTGCCAGGTCGTTCCCGCAAGCCCGCCGAGCATCCAGAAGGTCATCTCCTGAAGCTGGGACAGGGGATCCGCCATGTACTTGAGCACCCCCACCCCGGAGGTAAACAGGGCGGATACGGCAAGACCGGAGATTACCATGCGGATGACCCAGCCGCCAAAGCGGATGCTGCTGGCCACCCGGTAGGAGAGAAAGAGTCCTCCCAGGGAAAAAAGTACCGCAGACAGCTGTACCCCCCCGGGAAGCCGAGGAAAAAGCAGAATTGCCAGGGCCGCACCGAAGGCCGCTCCCTGGCTCACCCCCAGAAAACCCGGCTCCACCAGGGGGTTCCTGAAGAGCATCTGAAAAGCGCAGCCCGAGGCCGCCAGAGCGGCCCCCAGAAGAGAGGCACTCAGCACCCTGGGAAGCCGCAGACGCAGAAAAATGCGCAGGCTCAAGGGGTCCCGGAAAAGATCCCCGGGAAACAGAAACCCGGCGGTGGGAAAGCGTCCGACCAGGAGGGACAGGGCAAAAAGTAGAAGAAAGAGTCCCCCAAGCAGAAAAACCCCCCGCCGCCGTTCCGGTCGGGTCAAAAAAGATCTCCCGTAATGCGGGGTTTGATATCACGCTCAAAACGCTCTGCACCAATACCGTAAAAGTCCCTGAAAAAGGCGGCCACCTCACCTTCGAAGGGTGTTTCAAAGACCTCCGGATGCAGGACCCTGGCCATCCATTGGGTACCTATAATCCAGCGGGGATCCGGCTGCCCCCAGCTGTAGAAATCCGCGGGAACGGAATAGACCCTGCCGTTCCGCACCGCCTCTAGTTCTCCCCAGAGGGGATCATTCTGTATCTCGTCCAGAACCGTATCGGTTGAACCGCGGAAGGAGAGGAAAATCATCACCTCCGGGTCCCAGCGGGCAATCTGTTCGAAGCCCACCTGGTTCCACCCCGGTTTCCCCGCAGCCTCGGTCCAGACAGGATCGCCGCCCGCAAGACCTACCTGAACAGTCTGGATCCAGCCCTGGGGAGCCACGCTGAAGCTGTACCCGGAGTTCCCGCTGTTCACGGAGAAGAGGGCCACTTCCGGCCGGGGACGGTTTTTTACCTGCTGCCGGATATTCGCCGCCTGCTGGTTGAACATGGAGATCAGCTCCTCGGCACGGGCCTGATCATCCAGAAGAGTACCTAAAATCCTCAGGTCCCGCTCAAACTGCTCCGGGGTTTCCAGATCAAGGTAGACCACCGGCACCCCCGCCGTTTCAATGGGTTTTCCCAGGGAATCCCGCAGGTAGGATTTAAGCAGCACCAGGTCCGGGTTTTGGGCCAGTATCTCCTCGGGACCGACGTTTTTCTGAAGCCGGGCCTTCTCGTCCGCCTTTTCATCCAGAACAGGAAAGAAATCCCCCATGCCCTGGTCGGTAAAGCCCACAGCGGCGACCCGTTCCGCCGCAGCGGGAAAAAGATAGAGGGCGTCGACTATCATAATAACGGCCTTGCCGGCGGTAACAATTCTCCGGGGAGCCTCGGAGAGCTCAACCCTCCGGCCCAGGGCGTCCTGGACAACAATCTGCGGAGCCGATGCCTCCTGTACCCCTTCACCAAAAAGGGGAGCCCAGAGACTCAGGATAAATAAAACCAGTAGTGCCGTACATCTGTTTTTCATGACCGCTTCCTTTTTTTAGTTACATATCTGTCGCAAGGAGTTTACGACCAGGAGCCGGAATCGTCAACGCCGGATTGTCATTAGCAGCGGCTGCGGATAGACTGCCCACATGAAGAGTTCGCATCCCATTGACGCCTGTTGCATTGTCCTTGCCGCAGGAGAGTCTTCCCGTATGGGAATACCAAAGCAGCTTCTGAACCTCGACGGGAAGCCCCTTTTTACCTATGCCCTCGTAACAGCCCTTGCAGCCTGTGAAGAAGTAATCCTGGTGCAGGGAGCGGTCGACCTGTCGGAATACCTGACACCCGCCAAAAACCTGAAGCTGGTAACAAACATAGACTGGCAGCGGGGGATGCTCGGTTCCCTGCAAGCGGGACTTGCCCGGTGCCGGCATACAAAGATATTCGTGACTCCCGCAGATCTCCCTCTGGTTCAAGCGGCTACCTACCGGCACCTTGCGGAAACCCTGGAAACAGCTCCCGCGGCTTTCCCAGTCTGTGATGGACACAGGGGACATCCGGTGCTGTTGGGTCCTGAGGCTGTATCTCTCATAATCGCTGCGGATCCGGGGGTCAAGGCCATGAAGGTAATAGCCCCCCTCTCTCCCCTGGCAGTAGAAGTAACAGATTCAGGCATCTACCGGGACATCGACACCCCGGAGGAGTGGCAGCGGCTCAGAGACGAATGATCCTGTCGGGGGAAAAGCCGAAATACCCGGGAACGGCCTCGAGCAGGGAGGGACGAACGCTTACAGCAAGATCGACACCGGCAGCAAGGAATATCCGCAAGAGCGGCGCAAAGCCTCTCCCCTCCAGCTCTAATGGCCCGACCTCATCCAGGATAAGCTCTCTCGGCGGCGGGCCATCGAGGGCAGCCCAGCAGGATTCGGCCGCAGCAAAAGCTGCGGGATTGAAGAAAAACCGCCTGAAAGGGAACCATCCCCGGGGGACATCGCTGCCGGTCGGTCTTGCCAGGGGGATTCGCCTTCCAGCCGGCAGCATGACAAGGTCGTACCCGGGAAAACTTTTTACCGACAGCCAGGCCGCGGCCCCGGTTTGGGACGCCCGTTCGCGTAGATAGCTTGTTTTGCCGGCATCGATTTCGCCGGTAACGAGGGTAATCATGGGCATTCGCTTGTCATAGTAGTCTGAGGCTGGCACGCCGGCAAGACCAGCCTGAAGGGCCTTGACTCTTTTGGGGAAAATGAATAGATTACATTCAACGACGCAGGGTAGAGCAGTTGGCAGCTCGTCGGGCTCATAACCCGGAGGTCGCAG
>CAZKQJ010000031.1:0-22196 GCA_964554875.1 uncultured Spirochaetaceae bacterium
CGGAATATCTTCCGGCCTATGCGTATTCGTGAAATATCCCCATGATTTGGGACACAAACTTTTTCTTACAGTAAATCAAGACGATTCGGTATACAGTAGGCCGAACGTCCTTCGAAATCTCCCGTACATTCAAATATTGAGGCTAACCTGGAACTTATCTCGCCGTGAAGATTCCCGGAAATCGAAACTCCGCCGGCAGAGGTATTCTGCTTTTCAAGATGACTGGCGTAATTGATGACCTCGGAGACGATATTGCCGGTCTGGTTGCTGAACTTGATTTTCCCTGTATCCAGACCGATCCTGAGGGCGATAGGCTCCTTCAGAGAAGATTCCGTCTGCAGATGGAAGATCGGCAGGGAGCGCTGAATTTCCAGGGCACAGAGTACTGCCCTGTCCTGATGCCCCCGGAAGGTAAAGGCAACGAGTCCGCCGTCGCCTGCGAAATTCCAGATACGTCCGTCATAGCGGTATATACGGTATTCGAGGAATCTCCTTAAATGAAAATAGACCTTCTCCATGATCCGATTACCGTATTTTGAGACCAGGGCTGAATTACCAGCCACATCGAGACTCATTATGCTTATGGAGTAGCGTTTTCCCTCGTTCAGTGAGCCCCATCCGGGCTGCAGATCAAGCTCCTTGCGAGCTTTGACGAGTCGTCTCTTGCGGAAATCATATACCATGCCGGTATGGGCAAGATTATTGAGAAACTCCTCCAGACCTTCGATCCTGACCTGCCGTCCCAGAATGGTCTGGTCATCCAGACTGACAATAAGCTCTATCAGCTTATCCACCCGGTCCTTTTCGATGCATTCATCCACCAGGGCAGCGGCGCATTTGCGGGGAGACAGGGTAAAATGGGTCTCCGTACCTGTCAGCAGGTGACTGTTATACTTTTTAAACAGAAGCCGCCCGATCTCATCAATCTCATCGGAACGAAAGTTCTGTGCCAGGAGTTCGATTTTTCGGTTCTTCAGAGCAGGTTCCAGCATATCGTCCTCTCACCAGAAGTTCAATTACAGAGTGCAGCCGTTCGCCGCAGGGACTTTTTTTGCTGTTACCGTTTATTGGTGAACAGTATACACGAACATCTCCGGAACGAGAAGTGCTTTTTGCTTTTCGCATCAAAAGACGTATATTTACAGGGTATGAAGCGAAACGATACAGCGGAAGCAGAGTGGCGGGAAGTCTTAAGTCCCTTTGAATACCATGTGTTGAGGGAAAAAGGAACGGAGCGTGCCTTCAGCGGTAAACTCTACGCGGAAAAACGCAGGGGACGGTACTTTTGCAGGGCCTGCGGGCAGGAGCTCTTCAGTTCCGAAGCCAAATACGAATCCGGCTCCGGCTGGCCCAGTTACGTTAAACCCGTAAGCGCCGACGCCGTGGAGGAGCATCGGGACAGCTCCCACGGTATGCTGCGTACGGAGGTTACATGCTCGAACTGTGGAAGCCATCTGGGTCACGTTTTTCCCGATGGTCCTGAGCCGACGGGTCTTCGATACTGCATAAACTCGGTGTGTCTTCGTTTTGATCCGGAAACGTCCGATTAGGATCGGGCCATCATGTACAAAACCTCACCTTTTTTGGTGAGGGGAATAATAAGGTCCCGATAAAGATCGGTAACCGCTTCCGGATCAAGTATCCTGCGCAGGGAAAAGTCGCTGATCTCCTGAAGTCGTCTGGACTTTGTCCCGACCCTGTCCAGTATCCGCGCTTCCACCTCCGGTCGGGTCAGCCTGCGCCCTATCTCCTCCGTTTCTCCTGCCCGAACGAGGGAACTGTAGACTTCTGGATCCCGTCTGTACTTGCTTTCCGCGACGTAGAAGGCTGCAAAATGGACCCGTCTGGCCAGGGCCTGAATGCAGATTACATCCCGCTCGATGCTTGAGCCGTATTGTCCGTCATCTCCATCGGCACAGATTCTCGGAAGCAGCCGCAGATACGCGTCGCGGATCTCCCCGCTCAGATTAACCAGATCATAGTCGTCGATAGAGAGTCCCCGGGGGCTGACTCTGAGGGCCCTCTCTGAAGATGGAAGGTCCCTGCTCACCGGACGCTCTTCCGGGGTCAGAAAACGGCCGAACCTGGCATCCAGCTCTTCCTGGGCCGTAAGGCGCAGGGAAAAAAGACTTTCCCCGTCTTTCCCGGTAAAACCGCTTTCTCCTGGAAGGTAGCAGGAGGGGTTCAGCATGAACTGAATGCGTTCAATCAGAACGAAGATGATGGTCTCCTCCAGAGCCTCAAGCCTGGAAGCGATATAATCAAGCTCAAGCATATCCATAGGGGGTCTATCCTTCCACCGTCTGTTCTATTCTATCGGGAACATGGAGAATCTCCCGGGGCTTGCTGCCGTTCTGGGGACCCACAATACCGCGGTATTCCATCTCTTCCACAAGTCGTGCGGCCCTGTTATAGCCGATCTTCAGACGTCGCTGCAGGTACGATGCAGAGGCTTTGCCGGCCTGTGAAACAATCTCCAGGGCCTTGTTCATGAGGGGATCCTCTCCTCCCTCATCGAAGAGCCCCGAGGCTTCCTCGTCATCGTCAAAGAATATTTCATCGTCGATATAGTCAGGTTCGCCCAGGGTCTTTACATGGGAAACGATATTCCCCACCTCGTCCTCCGAGAGAAAGGCTCCCTGTATACGTACGGGGTTCGGGTCCCATGCGGAGGTAAAGAGCATGTCGCCCTTGCCCAGGAGCTTTTCCGCCCCTACGGTATCGATAATAATCCGGGAATCCGTCTTCCCAGCCACCATGAAGGCGATCCTGGAGGGAATGTTTGCTTTTATCAGACCGGTTATTACGTCGATGGAGGGCCGCTGGGTTGCCAGGACCAGATGCAGCCCCACAGCCCTGGACATGGCCGCCAGACGGGCCAGGGTAGACTCCAGTTCCTTACCGGTGGATGCCATCAGATCGGCGAACTCATCGACGATTATCACAATATACGGCAGCGGTTTAGTCGCAAGCCGGCGTTCCCTGACCTTGCGGTTGTAGGACCGGATGTCCCTGACCCCCTGGCTGTCCAGCAGGGAATAGCGCTGTTCCATTTCGCTGAGACAGTACTGCAGTGCCTGAAATGCCCGTTTTGGTTCGGTGATTACCGGGGTCAGGAGGTGGGGAATGTCGTTATAGAGCTTGAGTTCCACGATTTTCGGGTCGATCAGCAGCATTCGGACCTCCTCTGGGGTCTTCTTGCAGAGGATCGAGCAGATAAGGGAGTTTACACAGACCGATTTTCCCGAACCCGTTGCTCCGGCAATCAGCAGGTGGGGGGTGTTTATCAGATCCACAAGCTGCGCCTCGCCGGCGATGTCCTTCCCCAGAATGACGGGTATCTCGAAATGCTTTTTCTGAAAAGTCTCGTGGGAGATCATCTCATGAAAGGAGACGATGGCGCGTTTATGGTTTGGAACCTCGATTCCCACAGCATGCTTTCCGGGAATAGGGGCAACAATACGGACACTGGAGGCGGCGAGCCTGAGGGCGATATTATCCGCCAGATTGGTAATCTTGGAGAGTTTGACCCCCGGGGCGGGGAGGATCTCGAACATGGTTATAACCGGACCCTTACGGATACCCGTTACCTCCGCTTCGATCTTGAACTCCTCCAGGGTTTTCCGCAGGACTTCGCCGGCATGACGGGTCTCATCGTCCACAACCCAGTAGGCATGATCACCATAATGTTCGAGAAGATCATCAACGGGGACGGAATAGTCCTTTACAGCTTTTTTAGGAAGGGTCTTTGGTCCAGCCCCGGAGGATTTTTTTTTTGCGTCCTCCGAAGCCTCAAGGGATTCCGCTTCGTCCTGAAGATCTTCTTTCGGGTCTATCGGAACAGGATCCCCGGGGAAGCTGTCGTCATCTCCGTACTTTTCTTCCAGCAGAGCCAGCTGATCTTCTTCCCAGGTTTCTTCCTCGGGAAAATCGAAGTCGACGCTCTCTACTTCCTCGGCCTCGTCTTCCAGCTCGTATGCGGCGTCCTCCTCTGACAGTTCTATCTCTTCCAGGTCCAGCTCTTCCGGCAGTTCCGGGATATCCTCGTCTTCGCCGGGGTCCGGGCCGGGGGGTGCTGCGATGACCTCGGCATTCAGGATGTCCCTGACCATTCCGCGTATTGAAGGGTCCTCATCATCATTTACATACAGTTTATCAAGACTGCCGGGCTCCCCTTCGGGTACGATTTCTGTCCCCTCTTCGGTACTGGGAACTGGTCGCTGTGCAGGTCTTTCCGGGGAAATATCAGGCTCCGGAGGAAGCTCGTCAAGTTCGGAGGTTTCCATATCTTCCAGCTCCTCCATTTTTGCCTCATCTTCGTCATCCCGGTCATAAAAAGAAGTTTCCTTTTCCCGCTTCGCCCCTGTGCCGACGGAAAAGCGCAGCTTGCCCCGGGAATCCCGATCAAGCATAAGGGGCTCCTCATCCTCCTCAGCAAGAGAAAGAAGTTCTTCAACCTCCGGGGCTTCCTGGTCCTCGAAGTTCTCATGATGCCGCTCAGGATAAAGACCATCCTCCAGAACATCATTCAGGGACGCCGGATCCGGTGCTGCGTCGGAATCATCGGTTTCAGCGGAAACAGTCCCGTTATCCGTCGTCATGCTTATCCGGTATCCCAGCAGCACTTCTACGATAAGAAAAAGCAGCAGGATGAGGGCCCCGGGACGCCTTCCGCCGAATCCCAGGATAAAAAACTGCACAACGGCATTGGGATCCGGGTTCATGGCAACATGAAACAGAATGGCGGCTGTTATAAAAGGAATCAGGGTGTAAAGCAGAAAAAGAACTGACTGGGACTGGAAATCCCTGGAAAAACTCAGGTAAGCGAGAACGAGAAGGTATACCCCCAGATAGTAGGAAGCATAGAGAAAGCGCTCATAGAGGAACTCACCGGGTACAAGCAAAAAACCCGGGACCGCTCCACCTTTCAGGGCATAAAGAGAAACAGAAACTACGATCCATGAAGCGGCACAAATGAGAATAAATCCCAGGATGCCGAAAACAATCCGCTTTCCCAAAACGAGAGACCTCCTCTGCTATATACTATCGGCCTGACAGGGACGTATATTTACCAATCATAGCGATCCTTAGAGTATCAAGAGACTTATCAGCCCCAGGGGAAGCAGATACAGACTGAAATAGTGCAGATTTCCCTTTCTGACAAGGCGAAGAAGCAACAGCAAGCTTGCATAGCCCACCACAAAGGATGCAAGCATCCCTCCCGCGAGACTTGCCGGAGCAATTCTGCCGCTGAGACTCCCCATATCACGCAGGGTAAGTAGAAGGGCCCCCAGTATCGCCGGGATGGATATGATAAAGGCAAACTCCCCGGCCCTTTCCCTGGACAGGCCGGCCCCAAGGGAAGCTGTTATGGTAATGCCGGAACGGGAAATACCGGGAAAAACACCCAGCCCCTGGGCCGCACCCACAATCAGGCCCGTTTTAATCCCCGGAGTCCGGTCTCCTGTCCCCCAGGAAAATATCCGCGGAAGGAAAAGTATAATCCCCGTAACAAGAAAAAGTACTGCAACCAGAACAGGGTTCTCTCCCGGAGAGAGGGACTCTATCCCCAGTCCCAGGATCGCGGTAACAAAAGTCGCAACAATAATCGCCAGAATGCTTCCCCTGTCGTCGGCATCCACTTCTTTGGCCCGCAAAATCCGTATAAAGCTTATGACAAGGCGCAGGAGGGTCTTTCTGAATACCAGGCATACCACCAGAAGGGTGGAAATGTGGAGAAGAACATCAAAGAGGACCGGAATGCCCTGGATGTTGAGAAATTGCCGAGCGATGACCAGATGACCCGAACTGGATACCGGGAGGAACTCGGTAATACCCTGCAGAAATCCCAGAAATACAGCTTCTAAAAACGTCACGCACAGCTCCTTGGATTGGTTTATAATCGGGAGAAATAGAGGCTCACAAGCTCTTTCCCGGCGAGGCGGTAGTAAAGATACCCGTAATTCCAGGATGAAACAAGAAGCCGCTTTACGTAATCTCTGGTCTCCTGAAAAGGGATGGTCTCAACGAAAAGATCATCCGGAAGCCCTCCGGTCTGTCCCCGCCAGCGGCGAAGGCGGGTAATTCCGGCGTTATAGGCGGCAAGGGCATCCGCCAGGCTGTCGGTACGCTCGGTCATGTGACGCAGGTACCAGGCTCCGAGGCGCAGGTTGACCTTGGGGACCCTAAGATCCCCGGGAGATTCCATACCCAGGCGACGGGCCACATCCATGGCCGTGGAGGGCATCAACTGGGTAAGTCCCAGGGCCCCGGCATGAGAGAGTGCGGCAGGGTTGAAAAGACTCTCCTGCCGGACCAGGGCAAAAAGCAGCCATGCCGGCAGGGATTGCTCCTCCGCCAGGTTTTCGGTCTCCTTTTCAAAGGCCCTGGGATAAAAAAAGCGCTCTTCCATGGGAAGGGACCTGCGAAGGAGCAGGCGAAGCCCTTCTTCGTAGCGATCTTCACCGTACAGGGATTTCACAACAGCTGCAGCTGCGGAATCCGAAACCCCTGCGTGGCCATTGTTGACGATTGTCAGCGCCTCTCCCACCAGGCCGTAGTCCAGAAGTCCGGAAATCACGGAGTCAAGCCTTCCGGACTCGCCTTCAGGAACAGGGAGCCGGGACAGGGGTTCCGGATCAAAGCCGCTGAGAGCCGCCGCCAGCAGCCGATAGTAAGAATCGGGGGAGCCCTCCGGGGCGACATCCCCGCCGCTCCCGGGATATCTGCCACGGCCCAGGCGCTCAAGGATTTCCTCCGGCGGCAGGTCCAATGGCATGTCGTTGAGCCCGGTCATTGCAGCCCGTGCGGATATATAGGCGTAGGGGCTTAAAATTTCCGCCCCGACGCTTCCGTCAAGAATCCGGTAAGCCCGCGCAATCCCGTTCCAGTTCCGGTACTGGGCCAGTCGCTGGCAGAGAGCTCCAAGAACATCGGCAAAATACGCCGGATCCTCCATCTCAGCTGCCAGAAAAGGAAGCTCCCTCAGGGCCGCCTCGGTATTCCATCGAACAAGGGAAGAAAAGGCATACCAGAGGAATCTCTGATCCCCTCCCTGTGCAAGGGCTCTGAAATGAGCAAAGGCTTCACGATGATGGCCGATTCTGCGGAGTAGAAAGGCGGAAAGCTCGCTGATTTCCCGGCCGAACCCGGGCACATCAGAGGAAATACGCTCATAGAGCTTCAGAAGCTCCCCTGCCCTGGCAGGAGTATTCGCCGCCGCGGCCAGGGTTTGCAGGGTTCCGGAGGCGAGGAATTCTCCCATCCTGTCCCCGGCAAGAAGCTCCATCAGAAGCTCAAAGCCCCGGACCTCTTCACCCCGGGCCACCAGATCCATCCCCCGTAAAAAACGCTGTTCATCAGAACCAAAGTCTTCCAGTAAATCCTCGATTCTCAGGTAGTCCCAGGCACGCACATGATGAGGCCCGGCCGGATATTCCCGGAAAAATGCCACAAAGGAGTTCCGCCAGGCTGCTCCGCCGATACGCTGTTCCAGAACCGTCCTCATCAATACAAGCTCCTGATCATCCTCCGCCTGTCCGGGAAAATCCCGAAACAGCTCAGTCAGCATGTCAGCAGCCTCTTCGTCCTGCCGCAGCCAGTAAGCTGCACTCACCCGAGACCGACGCCAGGGGTAGAAGTCATGGTAACGGGGAGAGATTTCATCCTCGAGGTCCTGAATGCGCCGGTAATCCTCCGCTGACAGCAGGTCACTGACAAGGAGTTCAAGCGCGAAGGATGAATAGGGTTCCTCCCCGCGTTGTGCCTGATAAATACGCAGCCGCAAAGGTGCTTCGGTATCTGCGAAAGGGAAATAGGAGAGGAACAGAGGAGCGCCGGGTCCCAGATGCCCCAGCTCGGAAAGAGAGAGACGAGAGGCGTCCTCTTCATGAAGCTGAGGCAGGGTACCGGAAACAAGACGGCTGCGAAAATCCTGTACGGGGTAACCCCATATTGTGGGGGAGCCGCTGCAGGATATGCAGAACAGGAACAGTAAAAACAGCAGACTGATCAGATTAGAGGGAACGTTCTTTACAGAATCGATGCTGGGCGTCATAGGGTACTCGAATATACGGGAGAAAGGGGGGGTGATTATCGACGGGGATCGGGTATGTAGATATCCCGGCCGGCGAAGATAAGGTCAGGGTTTTCGATTTCATTTTCTGCAGCGATCTGACCGTAGCGAAAGGGATCACGATAAAAACTGGAGGAGAGGTCCCAGAGGGTGTCCCCCCACTGAAGCTGATACCAGACACCCTGTCCGGCAGTATCAGAGGGCTCCCGGGGAAGCACGGAAGCTTCCGGGGCAAGCTCATCGGGGGGCTCCTTCTCAACCACAGGAGGAGAAACCGGCGCAGGGGCTGCTTCGGCGGCGGGTTCTTCGACAGCTGGAGGAGAAACATTCTCCGCCCCGTTTCCCCTGGTCTGGAAATAGCTGTACAGCAGAAAGGCAGCCAATAAGGCGAGACCGAGAAAAAGGAGTATCATGGCCAGCAGGCGCAGCCTGCTCCGTCTATCCCGGGGCAGACTGGAAGCTTCGTCCTCGGAATAGTCATCCCGCAGACGGGTCTCTTCCTCCCGGGACAGAACATCCTCAGGGCGGAACTCCTCTCCCAGGTCAAATTCCGGAATATCGTATATCCCCAGGTTGTCAAGGGATTCAAGACTGACACTCAGGGACTGGGTATCTCCGGTTGATTTGTCGCCGGCGGTGGCGGAAAGGTTATTCTCGCTGTCCAGGCCAAGGGTAAGTTCAATTTCCGGTTCCCCGGCAGCAGCCGGTTCTATATCCTCGATTACAAGACTGCCTATGTAAACAGCGTCCTCTATTTCATCGCCCCGCCCCTTGTACAGGTCGATCTGTACACTGGGCTGATTGTCTTTTACGGTGGTCAGCACGAGCCGTTTTTTGGCCGAACTTCCCTCCTGCAGTATCGGATAATACGCGCCATCAGCGACTTTAATCCCGATTGTACCGGTAGTTGTATCACTTACGGAACTCATGGATAAAAGCGTAGCCGCAGCGGGGTGTTTTGTCAATCGTTTTTCATTTCTTGACATCCCCGACAGGTCAATACATACTGGGTCTCATATGGATGTCCTTGTTTTCCTGATACCCTTTACTATTGTTGTGTTCGGTGCCGGAATTCTCCTGGTCCTTTCCAAAGGCGACGGCAAGGCGGAAAAACGACAATCCGGCCGTAAAGTCCGAAGCAGGGACAGAAACCAGATCATCAAGGAATCCAATCGCCGACTAGCCCAGAATCCTAAAGACGCCGATGCACTGCTGGCCCTGGGGGAACTCTACTTCTCGGAACAGGTTTTCGATAAGGCCATGCGAACCTTCGAAGTACTGATCGATCTCTGCGCCACCAACAAACAGCTCGACGAGTTCGACATAACCCTGAAGTACGCCCTGTCAGCCCTGCGGATGAAGCATTACGAAGAAGCCTACAAAAGCCTGGTAATAGCCCGGACCATGAACCCCGAGGTGTTCGAGGTAAATTACAACCTGGGATACCTGGAATATCTGAAAAAAAACTATGAAAAAGCTGTCCAGCTTCTGACCAACGCACGCAAGGAGAAGGGAGAGCACGTTCCCACCCTGCGATACCTGGGACACAGCCTTTTTCGACTGAACAAGTTTAATGAGGCGGTGGGGATTCTCCGCAAGACCATCGATCTGGAACCCGACGATAAGGAATCCCTCTTTGCCATTGCCCAGTGCTATCATGAGTTGGGGCAGAACGATAACGCCATCAAGATTTTTACCCATCTGCGGGCCGACCCGGGCCTGGGGCCAAGCGCAGCCCTGTTTGCGGGCAGTATCCGCATGAACCAGCACCAGTACGACAAGGCCATGCTGGACTTCGAGATCGGGCTGCGGCATCAGAATATCCCGGAAAAGACCCTCCTGGAGCTGAAATACCGTCTGGCATCAGCCTACATACGCCAGCAGGAGATCGGTTCGGCCCTGCGGCTTCTGGAAGAGATCCATTCCGTTCAGCCGGTGTACCGGGACGTTCCGAACCTGCTGCGCAAGTACCGTGAACTTCACGGGAACCAGAATCTGCAGACTTACCTGATAGCAGGGACCTCCGATTTTGTTACCCTCTGCCGCAAGGTGGTCAGTACCTTTTTTCCCAAGGCGAAGGTCAAGATTGTGGATGTTTCAGTCCAGAAGAGCGAGTACGCCGATATCCTGGCGGAGGTAAGCACAGCAAAATGGGAAGACCTGGTCCTCTTCCGCTTTGTGCGTACAACCAACACGGTGGGAGAACTCACTCTTCGGGACCTCTACTCCCGCAGCAAGGAGGTAAAGGCCGGAAGGGGATTCTGCCTCAGCGCCGGTGATTTCTCCGACGGGGCCCATCAGTTTGTGGAAGCACGGCTGATCGACCTGATTGAAAAGGAGGATCTCATGAAGCGCATGAACCAGGTGGGGCACTCCCGCAGCGCCACCTGAAAGGGGACAGGCAGCCCTGATGGAGCACTGTCTTGTCCGGGGATTGATCCTCTACAGCCTCTGGCTTCTGCCTGTATCGTGGTTCGATATTACCCGCCGAAGAATTCCGGATGCATTATCCTTCGGCTGTCTGTTCAGCCTCATGGTCCTGATGATCCTCTCCGGCTGCCGTCCATGGATTCCTTCCGTTCTCGGCGCTGCGTCGGCGGCAGGTTTTCTTCTGCTCCTGCGGGGACTGACATCCCGCGGTATAGGCCTCGGGGACGTCAAGTTCGCTGCCTCAAGCGGGGTCCTGCTGCCGGGTATCCAATGGCTTCCGGCGCTCAGCATCGCTTCTTTGTCTGCCCTGCTCATTTTTCTGCCCCTGCTGCTCAGCGGACGCATCGGGCGACGGTTCCGGGTACCCTTTGGTCCCTTCATCGGGATCGGGACAGTCGCCGCAGCCCTGATCGCGGCGGGAGGATTCGATCTTTCAGGTTTATAGAAAATCAGTCAGCGCCGTAGCTTCCCTGCAGCAGATGCCGCTCTTCACCCTCAGGCCCCGAAGGCAGGGAATGGAGAATCCAGCGGAATTCCCGTACCAGGGGATCCTCCAGTTCCTTCTGAATGGTCTCCCGGCGTCCATGAAAAGCGAATATGCTCCCTTCCGGTCGCATGACGGGAAGAACCAGCGGAAGTGCCTCCGGCAGGGGTTTAAAGGCCCGCATGAGCACGGCGTCGGCCTCTACCCCGCAGGAACGTACATCGCTGTGGATCACCTCTGAGCGTCCGGCAAGGCCCGCAGCTACCAGGGCGCTGCGTAGAAATCCCGCCCGTTTTCCCGAGCGCTCAATCAGCAGCAGTTCCGCTTCAGGCAGAAAGATCGCCAGAGGAATTCCGGGGATCCCGGCACCGGATCCTACATCCGCGAAGCGGACTTTCCTGTCCATGGAACGGCGTATAATCGGGACCGCCGCCAGGGCATCGACGATATGCCTTCGAACCAGTTCAGACTCCGGACTCCGGATAAGGTTAAAGCGACTGTTCCAGAACATGAGCTCCCTGATGTACCCAAGAAGAGCCACAAGCTCTTCCTCCCGGTACTCCAGGCCCAGGGATACGAGCCCCTCCACCAGCGATTCTCTATGGTCCATTAAAGCTCTTTTCTCCGGCCGAGATAAACCAGAAGCACGGCTATGTCGCTGTTCCTGACTCCGGAAATCCTGGAAGCCTGTCCCACGCTGACCGGCCGGATATGCATCAGCTTCTGCCTGGATTCGGTGGATATGCCTTCCACGCCTGTATAGTCGAAACTGTCGGGAATCCGGATGTTCTCCATCTTCCGGAAGCGCGCCACCTGCCGCTCCTGCCTCTGAATGTAGCCTTCATATTTAATATCCAGGGCGGCGATATTCAGCCACTCCCGGGGATATTCAGCCTGCCCGGCTGCCTGCAGATCCATGGAGTGCAGCAGCCCGGGTTCCCCTTCCGGGGTTTTCATGATTGCAAAAAGGCTCTTTCCGACATGCTGCACCAGGGGGGAATCAGGGGAATCAAGCATCCTTTCATCTAACCGTCGTTTTCGAAGCAGCTCCTTAATCTCGTCAATTCCGCTGCGCTTTTCTGCAAGCAGCTCCAGGGCGTCATATCCCAGGAGTCCGACGTCTCCAGCCGCCTCCGCAAGGCGAAGGTCCACGTTGTCGTGCCGCAGGGAGAGGCGATACTCCGCCCGGGAGGTAAACATCCGGTAGGGTTCTTCCGTACCCAGGGTCACGAGATCGTCGATAAGAACCCCTGTATAGGCATCCGCCCGGGAAAGGACTATCGGCTCCTTTCCCTGGAGCTTACGGGCAGCATTTATTCCCGCCATCAGTCCCTGACAGGCCGCCTCCTCGTAGCCGGAGGTACCGTTGGTCTGTCCCGCGATAAAGAGCCCTGGAGCCGCTTTGGCTTCCAGGCTTGGAAAAAGCTGCCTGGGGTCGAGGAAGTCGTATTCCACCGCGTAGCCGGGACGCATTACCCGCACATTCTCAAGGCCCGGAAGAGTGCGGAGGAATTCCTCCTGAACAGTCTCCGGAAGAGAAGAGGAAATCCCGTTCAGGTACATCTCCTCGCTCATGTAGCCTTCGGGCTCAATGAATACCTGGTGCCGTTCCCGGTCGGGAAAGCGGACCACCTTGTCTTCGATGGAAGGACAGTATCGGGGTCCGACCCCGACGATTTTGCCGGAATAGAGGGGTGAGAACTCCATGTTTTTCTGTATTACATCATGGGTTCGCTGGTTGGTATACGTGATGTAGCAGGATTCGGAGGGCCTGGAGACAGAGTCGTTACGGAACGAAAAGGGAAGCATCTCGTCGTCTCCAGGCTGTTCCTCCACCCTGCTGAAGTCAATACTGGAACGGGCGACCCTGGCGGGGGTACCGGTCTTCAGCCGGTTGACGCTGAAACCGGCGGAGCGCAGGTAGCTTCCCAGCCCCAGGGCGGCGGGCTCGCCCAGCCGTCCGCCGGGAGCACTGTAGGGTCCTATGAAAATCTTTCCCTCCATGAAGGTCCCGGTGGTCAGCACAACAGCCTTCGCCTCGAAACGGCGTCCCCTCTCGGTGACCACCCCCCTGACAGGGCTGCCGGGGCCCTTGTACACCAGTCCGGTAACGGTATCCTGAAATAAATCCAGGTCCTTCTGGACCTCAAGATGCTCCTTTGCCAGGCGGGCGTAAAGGTATTTGTCCGCCTGGGCCCTGGGGGCCTGTACCGCCGGCCCCCGACGTCGATTGAGGATACGAAACTGAATCATGCTGGCATCAATCAACAGACCCATTTCACCCCCCAGAGCGTCTACCTCCCGGACGATATTGCCTTTGGACAGTCCCCCCACGGCGGGATTGCAGGAGAGGCGTCCGATAGCATCCAGGTGCTGGGTAATCATCAGGGTCCTGAAGCCCAGCCTGGCGCAGGCCAGGGCAGCTTCTATTCCGGCGTGTCCCCCGCCGACAACAATTATCTCATGGTCCATAGGACTCCTCACTTGCCCAGGCAGAATCTGGAAAACATGTTCTCCAGGACCTCGGCGCTGGTTACCTCTCCGCTTATCTCCCCCAGAGCGTCCATGGCATCCCGCAGGTCCACAGCCAGAGCATCCAGAGGCATACCCGCATCCAGCCCCTCAAGGAACTGTGCGAGGGATTCCACAGCGCGGAGAAGCAGGTCCCGCTGCCGAAGGGAATCGATGACCGCCTCGTCGGCACCGATCTCCACACCTGAGAGTCTCCGACAGATCTCCTCTTCGAGTAAAGAAAAACCATCTCCCGTTACGGCACTGACGGAAAGGAAACCTTCCGGAGCGGGGCCATCGACAATATCGGCCTTGTTCCAGATAAGAAGCGTCTTCCTTAGATCGAGTCCCTCAAGCTCACCGGTCTGAATCCCGATGCTTCCGTCCACCAGATAGAGGACCAGATCCGCTTCCCGGGAAACAAGACCGCTGCGCCGGATTCCTTCCCTTTCCACCGTATCATCGGTTTCACCGTGGCGCAGGCCCGCGGTGTCATACAGGGTTACAGGTATACCGCGGATGCTCAGTTGCTCATGAACAAAATCCCGGGTTGTTCCATGCATATCCGAAACAATGGAACGGTCTTCCTTGACGAAGAGATTGAAAAGCGAGGATTTCCCCGCATTGGTCCGCCCGCTCAGGGCAACCCTGGCCCCCTCCTGGTAAAGCCTGCCGGTGGAAAAGGTGGCTGCCAGGGTCTCGAGCTCCCCCTTTAACTGAAGTATATCTTCTTTCGCTATAAGCTCCTCCCCGGAGACCTCATCCTCGGGGTAATCCAACTGAACCTCTATAACAGCGAGAAGTTTCTTAAGCCCCTCCTTGAAGGAATCGATCCTGCGAAAGATGCTTCCTTCGAGGCGGTGAAGGGCCATAGTGTGGGCAGCCCTGCTCCTGGAGGATACAATCTCTCCCACAGCTTCCGCCCTGGTAAGGTCCATTTTCCCGTTCAGAAAAGCCCTGAGGGTAAACTCTCCCGGCCGGGCATCACGAAAGCCCTGGGCACGGAGGGTTTCCAGAATGAGCTGGATTCCCGGCATGCTGCCATGGGAGAATATTTCAACCGCTTCTTCTCCGGTATACCCCCGGCCGTCCCGGTACACCCCGCATACAACCTCATCGACTGCAGCACCGGTGGACGGATTAATCAGGACACCGTGAACCAGGCTGTGGCTCGGAGCGCTACGTAAAGCTTCGGAACGGGAAAAACAGCCCGCTATCAGAGAGATACAAGCCCTTCCTGAGGCTCGCAGTACCGCTACAGCGCTTTCGCCCCAGGGGCTTGCCAGAGCGATGATTGGATCACTGGTATCATAGGAGATGGATTTCATAAGTGCAACAGCATACCCTTTTCGGGGAGCTTCCCGCAAGGGGAGAAAAACCTCTATACTGCGGGGCATGAAAACCGAGCTCTTTCCCGGCATAGACAGACCTCTTATCTTCGCCCACCGGGGATGCTCCTTCCGTGCTCCGGAAAACACGATGCCCGCTTTTGAACTGGCGGTACGAAAGGGGATTCCCGGAATAGAACTGGATATTCAGCTCAGCGCCGACGGAGAGCTGACAGTATTTCATGATGAAAGGCTCGACCGGATCTGTGGTATTCCGGGCACCATCGGGGATTTCCCCATAAAGGAGCTGCAGGCTATGGACGCGGGGGCATGGAAGGGTCCGCAGTATACCGGCAGCGGCATTCCTTCGCTTCGGGAGGTCCTTGAAGCCTTCGGAGGATCGATCCTCTTTGACATCGAAATCAAATACTACCGCCTCCGGCAGGCCCTGGAAATACCCCGCCTTCTGGGGATGCTGCTGGAAGAAACGGGAAACCCTGGAAAGGTTGCTGTATCGAGCTTTGATCCGCGGATTGTTCGGAGAGCAAAGCGGGTTCTCCCCCGGATTCCCGCGGGGCTCATATACGAAAGGACTTCCCTGCCCTCCCGGCTGCCTCTTTCTGCAGTCTGCCGTTACAGCAGAGCGGATTTCCTGAAACCCGCAGCGGACATGGTCGGAGAAAAGGTCAAGCCCGGGAATACTGTTCTTTGCTGGACAGTGGATAGTCCGGAGGAGGCCGCACGCTGTTGTGCCGCCGGGGCAGCGGGAATAATATCCAACCGCCCGGAGGATCTTTTTTACTCAAGATGATCAAGCAGTTCAGAACCCAGTATCTTGCCGAGCTGCCGGTATGCTGACAATACGGTGCTCCTGGAATTGCTTCCGATAAGCGATTTTTTCATCTCCCCCGTTGCATAGCCCGTTCTCTCCGGAGCCAGGGGAATCGCCCGGGCGGAGCCGATTACGGTAATATGGATCCGTCCGCCCCGCTCCTCATACTGCGAGATTCTGGAATTGCCGTATATGAGCCATCCTGTCTGTACATGTTCACGCCCGAAGCGTCGGGCAGTTTCGCGGGGGTCTTCGTCCGGATTTTCCGTATCCGCTTCGAGTATATGTACATCAAAAAGCGCGGAATTGAAAACTCCGGCGAAACCTGAAGCGGTGTAGTTTCCACCGGTGGGATTTCCAGCACTGTCCCGGTCAAAGATCAAAATCCCCAGCATCATCCTGTCCCTGGTCTCCTCCACCCGATAGGGGAAAACCGCCTGTACCGCGTTGATGGAACGCTTGAGGGCCCGATACTTCTCCAGGGTATCCGGCTGAGAAAAGGGATGCGCTTCAATTTCCTCAAGTTCCCCCGCAAGATCAAGGGATATGTAAACAGCTCCGTTTCCTGCGAAGAAAGAGACCGAGGGTTTGTACGATATGCTTCCGGTCTCGTCGGATACAAAGCGCAGCAGAGATTCTCCAGGAGCAACAGACTCACCGGGAATTTTATGCCGAACCAGAAGCCGCACATCCGGAAGACCGTTCTCCCCTCCATCGAAAATGATCTTGGCTATAAAAGGGGATGAAAAAGGTCGTCCCATTTTCACCGTCATTCCGGCGGTAAGGGGTTCAATGCTGATTTTTTCCACAATTCTGCGGCTCTTTTCCAGAAGAACCTTCAGCTCTTCTTCGTTCATCAGGGAGCGGGATTTTTCTTCTCCCAGAGCCGCCAGATATCTTCGCAGAGCCCGATAGGGCCGGCCTTCAGCCATGAGAAGATCCCCTTCCTGTGCGGCCCGGTTCAGGCCATCATCCTCCCCGCTTGCCCTGCGAGGCTCGCCGGGATCAGCGGAGACATGGCGATCCGTTCTGTAGTCGGCGGGTGACTCCGGCCTGGATGAGGAAGCACAGCCGGAAAACCAGGAAAAACTCGTTATGAGTATGAACAGAAGTAAACAGAAGCGGGTAATCCAGCGTACCATCGGCGGCTACCTCTTTGCATGAAATCAGAAGAGGCCGGTATAAAAAGCAAGGGTGTTTCCTTTTTGATAGGCCGGAGAAAAATCATCCAGGCCGTCGATACTCCCTGCGACATCGAAGAGCAGAGATTCCAGCTCTTCGATGGTACCGAGAAACCTCAATTCGAACCTTTCTTCTTCGGACGAAGATGAGATCCGGCTGATCCTGCGGACATCGTCCTGCAGCGCATCAATAAACCGGCGCAATTCCCTCTGTTCAGGCGGATTCAGCAGTATCAACTCATACGGAATACCCTTGAGCAAAGAGCTGCTGTAGGCCTCTCTGGCCGAGGATACAACATCCGGCACGAGTTCCAGCATGACGCTCCTCAGTGCAAAACTGACGGCCTCCTGTTCCGAAACAGCGCTGAAAGCGGGGACAGACTCCCGGGACGAAAGGGAAACAGCCTCTTTCCAGCTTTGGGTATCGATTAGAACGATTTTGACGGAAGCACTCGCGTAATACCCCCCGGTATCCCGGCGAATGTCTATATCTGATTCCACCCGGGCGAATATATTTGCTCCGAGCTTTTTTCCCGTCCATTGCAGAAAAGGAACATCTCCTCCGGTCTCGTCACGATAAGTCTCCTCCTGCCCCGCAAGAATTTCATCCACCTGATCGGGATAATGACAGGCATACCCATAGCGATTCAGGACCCTGGACAACTCAACGGCAGCTTCCCGCGTGTAGGCGTCCTCGGCCTCGATGGGCCGAACGGAGTGAACCATGAAGCTCAGATTACCCAGATATCTGCCCATCCGCTTTTTTTCCGAATCGTTGAGCTTGAGGCGCCCCAGGTCACGTATATCAAGGGATTCGCTTTCGTACGCGGCGGGAGCGCGGGGCTCGGGCTCAGGCTTCTTTACTATCGGTCTGTCCGCCAGATATGCTTCGGCGTACCCGGGAGCAGCTTCATCGGCAAGTACGACGGATTCAAGATTCTCCGGCAGCTGATTTTCAGGTACTCCCGCCTGACGCAAGTTGCTTACAAGAACAGGAAGATCGACTCTTCCACGGACAACTGCGGCAGCGCCTTCAGAGTCTGCCGGCTCTTCACTGCCGAGAATTTCAATGCTGTCCCTGTGATATGCTTCTCTGACAGGGAAGAATGATTCGGAAAAGAGCCGGTCCAGAACTTCCTGGTTCTTCAATACAGCTCCCGGTCCCAGAAGGGCTTCCGCGGCTTTACGCGCAGCGTCCCGCAAAGCTGCCTCAAGAGCCTGATCCACCGTCTCGCCCAGGCCCCGCCCATAGACAAGGGGCGCAGGGATTTCCGGGAGAGGTGCCGTATGCCCTTCCTCATGAAATGTCGAAGCGCTTTTCTCAAGGCTTGTACAGGAGATGATTAAAAGCGTTGCCAGAACCAGCAAGCTCTGTAGTGATACGAGTTTTCCAGCCGCCATTATATTCAGAACTCCTTGCTGCGAGCAGCGCTCACAGTATTACATCTTCCAGACCAATCCCCCTCTCAGGGTTATTCCGTTATAACCGTAACGGTCATCCTCTTCAAGCCCGACCCTGCCCACCCAGGAACTGTAGCCCAGGCCCAGCAGTATCCGCCAGGAATCATGAACAAGATAACTTATACCGATCTCGCCGATTCCTCCAAGATAATCCGCGAAATACGAGCCCCTGACTCCGGGGCTCAGATAGAATCCCAATCCAAAGACACCGGAGGGAATTATCTGGATCCTCCCTATGTCCCACTGTAGCTGCATTCCCGCATAGGGAAACATCGGGAAGCCCTGAACAGAGCTTGCCGACAGAGGGAACTCAAGTCCTGCCACCGGGAAGAGTCCTGAAAAGCCCCGGCTTCCGGTAATCCGTATCCCGGGAATTGCAGAAAGGGTACCGGAAAAAGTAAAAAGCCCTCCTGCATAGCTTTGCACTTCCAGCCCCCGGATAGGCCGAACCGACAGGACATTCCCCGGCTGCGGTTTTCCGTAGATAATCCGGGCAATTCCGGCTTCAGGATACAATTCCGTAATTTTTGCAAGCAGCGGCTCAGTGTCCGCGGAAGAAGCGGTCAATTCATCTCCCGGCTTCAGATCCATACCGGGGGAAAGAGAAAAAACAATCGTCCCTTCCCGGACATGGAGCACAGCAGGTGCTCCCGTCTTCTCTTCGGCTTCAACAGCAAAATTAATCAGCATGAGCAGGAGAATCAGAGCAAAGGGGAAAGGGGCTCCGGTTTTCTCCGAATAATCAGAGCTCAGGAGAAACCTCCGCCCCGACCGCCTGAAAACTGAAACGCTCAGTTCCCCGGCTTACAAGAATCGAGTCCAGCCGCAGGGATTCATCCTCAGCCCTTATCCAGAGCTGAAGATCCCCGTCGCTGTCATCCCCAGTAAAAGAGGCAAGGATGGTTTCACCCTGACGGATGTTAATGTCCCTATCTCTGCGCAGGATAAACAGGGTCGCCTTCCCGTCGGCCCTCGGGATCAGTCTTACGGGACCGGACTCTGCCTCGCCAAGTTTGAAGCCGATACCGGCTTTTGCCGGAGCTTCCTTGAAGGAGAGGATTATACGTCCCTCCGCTCCCTGCATGGGAACAGCGAAGCCCGCCTGGCCGCCTTTTTCTATGAGCAGGATGCTCTCCTCGTTGCTATCCCCAGTGCCGACACTCCCCTGAAGGAGCAGATTATCCGGCCAGGGAACATCAAATCCCTCAGCCATCACCAGGGATCGTCCATAGCGTTCCCGCATGGCAAAGCCGAAGATTCCCCCCTCCTGGGCCGGTTCAAGCGTTCGGATTCCGAACTCGTCCAGGAGACCATGAAAACCTCCACCGATAATGGTCCTCAATCCTGTTCCGCCAAAACCTGTCAGGTCGGGCAGTGCAACGCTTCCCTGATACACCCCGTTCAGATACCAGCGAAGTTTTCCCGAGGGAGAACCGGGCTCGACGACAATTGCCAGATAGAGGGGCACAGCGGTTTCCGGCAGTATAAAACTGACAGGAAGAGCCAGGGGGACCTGAAAACTGTCTGTCGCCAGGAGAAAACCTTCATCACTCCTCTGAAGGGATAATACCAGGACATCTCGCTGGTTCCGCACGGAAAGGATATTTCCGTTTCGGGAAAAGATTCCCTTCAACTCCAGAACAAAGGCTTCGGGTATACCGTTCCTGACGGGAATCAGGCTGGTATTAAAAACAAGGGCGTCATGTTCCGTGAAACTGTAACCGAAGATTTCATCCTCCAGAGCAAGGACAGGCGTACCCTCGATACGGGGTTCCGGGACAAGCGCATACCCGTTGGATTCAAAGGTACCCCGAAAATGGAACAGGGAACTGTATGATTCCGCGGGTCCCAGCTCACCCCGGGGAGTACGCTGTTCCATGGAGACAAAAGCCTCGCTGCGTTTTTCAGCTCCGGGAAAGAGGAAGTCTCCCTTTTCCGGAGGAGGAAAGGGGAAATACTCCGCGGTAACAGGATAAATCCCCGGCGTTTTCGGTACCTGCCAGTTAGCCAGCTGAGCCCCATGGGCAACACGTCCGGCTGCAATTGTCCGGCCGCCCGCTTTCCACCGAATATAGGGATCGTCCGATGCAGCCGCAGTCAAGTCGGCAAACAGTACCATTCCCTCTCCCGGGAGAACCGTGGATGGATAGGTGCTGATCCGCTGTATGCTGCCCGCACCGGAGGAGATGAAAAAAGGAAGCTCCAGTTCCGCTTCGGTGCCCTCCGCGTTTCCCGGAAAAGCAGTCAGGCTGTAGAAACCCGGTCGCAGATCATCGGTTTCAACCAGTACGACTGAGGATTCGACCTTATAGTCGCTGGTTGAAACAAGGGAATCCGCATTTCTGTATATCCGAACCTCCAGGGTCTCGGGCAGCGCCGAACCTGAATTCACTGTCAGGCTAAGGGGAATTTGATCTCCAGGTTCGAGAACCGAACCTGCGGGTATGGTACTCAGCCGGATAGCGTTGGAAACTGCATAAATATCCATGAGCCCTGATTCACCGCATTCGCCCAGGAGAACAGCAAACATCAGAGCCAGGGCGATCGAGGATACGCCTGGTCCTTTCCAACGCTCTTTCATGATTCCGAAGGATCCCCTCTGTCCTTACTGTAAATATACTATTTCCGGAGGAGGATTAAAACTCATCCAGCAGGCTGCCCTCTCCGGGTCCGAAAAACTCATCCATCAGGCTCTCCCGGCCTTCACCGCCAAGGCCCCGATACAGCTTGAACCAGTGTTCCACCCGGGCGATCCGCTCTCGATCCTGACGCAGACGCCGCTGAAAATTCCGGAAGAAATCCGATACCCTTGTTCCATCGATTATCTCGTCTCTGGCGATACCGGACTCCTGGTAGTAACGCAGCAGCTCCGAGAGGCGGAAAAATGTCTGCCGGTACAGGGGGATGATGCTGCGCATCCGGGCTAGGGCGGGGGAAATCTCGGCCCGGAAGCGGTAGAGCTCTCCGCTTCCGATGGATGAAGACCCTTCGCTGCTGCGGCGGGCATACTCTTTCAACCTGGAATCGAAGACTGACAGCTCAGCGTAGGCCTCGGAAAAACGGGGTTCCACCCGCCTGAACTGCTGAATGTAGGCGCGGAAAAAAACCGGAGCCCCGGAACGGAATATCTCCATCCTTGTTTCCCGCCACTGCCGCTTGAAATTCTCGAAGTCTTCAGGTTCAACATCCACGGAACTGATGCTCGTGCCGGGGACCTTTTCTACCCCGGTACCGGGAGATGCGATTATCTCCCGCTGATTCTGATCCTTACAGCTTACGCTGCCGTCCTCACAGAGAACGAGCACCCCGCCGTCCGGAGCGGTTATCACCTCGAACTCCGTTCCCCGCACTCCCATAACGGCGCTTTCGGTTGTAACGGAAAGAGACTCCCTCCCGGTCAGACGGGCGACCTTGAGACTCAGGGAGCCGGTAAAGACTTCGATCCTGGTCTTTGCCCCGCCGGCCTCCAGGCTGGTTTCCACCAGGAAGGTAGTATTGTTGCCCACCCTCACGCTGGTTCCCCGGCGTTTCAGGGTGGAAAGGGAGAACTCCACCTGGCCGTCCGGTCCCGTCTGGATGGTATCAAGGGCTTCCAGGGGAAAACCTATGTCGGAAGGAAAGAGCTCGACGATCTCGCCTCCCCGGTGAATATCCACGATTCCGTCCAGATACTCTATTCTTCCGATCTCCTGGGCGAAGGTCGGAATGGGACAGAGAAGAAACAACAGAACGACGGTCAAAAGTACTGTTCTTTTTCCCGGTTTTTCATCCAATGACTTCATTACCTGTCTCCTCTTACACGGTCGCCATCGGACTTTCGTCCTCCGGCTCCGCTCTGCTTCGTTCTGGGCCGGCACAGCCGTCCCTTCACTTTTACACGGTCGCCCTCGGACTT
>CAZKQJ010000031.1:22296-50947 GCA_964554875.1 uncultured Spirochaetaceae bacterium
TCGTTCTGGGCCGGCACAGCCGTCCCTTCACTTTTACACGGTCGCCCTCGGACTTCCGTCCTCCGGCTCCGCTCTGCTTCGTTCGGGGCCGGCACAGCCGTCCCTTCACTTTTACACGGTCGCCCTCGGACTTCCGTCCTCCGGCTCCGCTCTGCTTCGTTCGGGGCCGGCACAGCCGTCCCTTCACTTTTACACGGTCGCCCTCGGACTTCCGTCCTCCGGCTCCGCTCTGCTTCGTTCGGGGCCGGCACAGCCGTCCCTTCACTTTTACACGGTCGCCCTCGGACTTTCGTTCTCCGGCTCCGCTCTGCTTCGTTCGGGGCCGGCACAACCGTCCCTTCGTTCGGGTACACGGTCGCCATCGCCGACCTCTTGGTGAATTTTATCACGTCGGGACCGGGCTTTCAAATTCTCCCCACAGGAGCGCCAGGGCAAGCACGGTTTCCGCAGCGCTGGTCATGACCTCCAGGGAGGCCCATTCGGAGAGGCTGTGAAAGTTATGGCCCCCGGCAAAGAGATTCGGGGTCGGAATCCCGAGTTCCGAGAGGCGGGCACCGTCGGTTCCGCCCCGGATGGATGTCTGAACCGGAATGATTTCCAGGGAGGATATCGCCTTCCGGGCAAGTTCAACAACCAGAGGATCTTCGCCGAAGGCCTCCCGCATGTTCAGGTACTGCTTAACCCAGGAGACTTTTACCTTTCCCCCGGGATAAGCGGCTTCGATGGCAGAGGCGAAAGACTGCAGGGCCTTTACCCGGCGCTCTACTTCGTCCCGCTCGAAGTCCCTCAGAATGAGGGTCAGCTCCGCCTTTTCCGTATGTCCGGAAACTTCCACACTGTGATAGAAACCGTAGCGCCCGTCGGTAGCTTCGGGACTCTCACTTCGGGGCAGCATCCCAAGAAAGCTTCCCAGCATGCTTATGGCATTGACAAGTCTGCCCCGAGCACGTCCCGGATGGGCGGAAACACCAAAAAAGGTGATATCCGCCCGGTAAGCGTTAAAGCACTCGGCCTCGAGGGTCCCCAGCTCATCCCCGTCCAGGGTGTAGCAGCAGCGACTCTGAATCCTCTCCAGAGGAAAGCGGTCCATTCCTTTGCCGGTTTCTTCATCGGGGGTAAAGATGATCTCCAGAGGACCATGGGGAAGCTCCGGATTGGCCTGCAGATACTCCACCGCCGCCATGATCTCGGCAATCCCCGCCTTGTCGTCCGCCCCGAGCAGGGTCGTACCATCGGAGGTGATAATGGTATCCCCCTTTCGCGCGGCGAGCTCCGGCATCTGGGCCGGGTCAAGGACCACATCATCCCTGAGCACAATCGCTTCTCCCTGCCAGTTGGGGTGCGTTACGGGAGAGACTCCCTTACCGGAAACATCCGGAGAGGTATCCACGTGGGCCATGAATCCCACGGTAGGGACCCGGGGGCCGACACCCCGGGCGGGCAGTCGACCGATAAGAAAACCGTTCTCATCAAGTTCGACGGGAACCATGAGCTGCTCCAGTTCATCGGAGAGCAATCGCAGAAGGTCCCACTGCCTCTCGGTGGTTGGGGATTTCGTGCTGTGAGGGTCCGACGTGGTCCAGATCTTTGCGTAACGTATAAAGCGTTCAAGCAGCTTTTCCGGGACAATCCGTTCAGTCTGTTTCATGGTGGAGCGAGTATATCATGATCAGTTGCTTTTTAGTAGGTGATTCTCTATATTGATGCCATGCAGATACCCGGCTATCCTGATTTCGCACCTGTAGAACTCGAGATGAGGGATGAGCTTCATCCCCGCCTGTCCCAGCTCAAATTCGGTATTTCGGAATTTACTTTTGCCAATCTGTTTCTGTTCCGAAGAACCTACAACTACCGCCTGAGCAGACTGGATGACGGAGGAATCGTTATTTCAGGAATCAAGGGGGGCGAGAATTTCGCCATGCTTCCTTTCGGCCTCCCGGACGACGAGACACTGATCAGCCTTTTTTCAGATCACCTGTACCTCAAGAACCTGGCCGAACCCTTTGCCGTATCGGGACAGATTGACCTGGAGCGGAAGGGCTTTTGCGTAATCGAGGACCGGGACAATTTTGACTACCTCTATCTGACGAAAGATCTGGCCCATCTTCCGGGAAAGAAATACCATAAAAAGCGAAACCTGGTAAAACAGTTCCTGAACAACTATGAGTATTCCGAAGTCAAGATAAACCCTGCCAATATCAAAGACGCTTTCTCCGTGGCCCGGCAATGGGCGAAGGAAAAGGATGATCCCGGAGACACCGAGGCCGCCATTGAAGCCCTTGAGCTGAAAGAGGTTCTGGATCTCTGCGGATATCTCTATTATGTGGACGGGGTTCCTGCGGCCTACGTGCTGGGAGAACCCATAGCCCGGGGAAAAGGTTTCGTGGTCCACTTTGAAAAAGCCATAGGCAGCTACAAAGGAATATACCAGTTTATAAACAAGGCTTTTGCATCGATACTTCCTCATCACATTTCCTTTATCAACAGAGAACAGGACCTGGGGGATCCGGGTCTCAGGCAGGCAAAAATGACCTACCGGCCGACGGGTTTTGTAAAGAAATTCCGGGTGTATATCGATCCGACCTGTCCCTGTCCCCAGGAATAGAACATACACGTATTAACATGAAGGGAATATCCGGGGTATAGTCGAAATACAAAGGAGCGGATATATGACCCCCCCGGATATATCGGAAAAAGCGATACCTGAGCTGTACGGAATAAACGCTTTCAGTGACGCTGTCATGAAGCAGCGCCTTCCCAGGAGCATCTACAAGGCCATCAAGGATGTTCAGGAGGGCAATGCAGAGCTTACCCTGGAGGTGGCCGAGGTTGTGGCCAACGCCATGAAGGACTGGGCCATCGAACGGGGAGCGACCCACTATACTCACTGGTTCCAGCCTCTTACAGGGCTGACCGCGGAAAAGCATGACTCCTTTATATCACCCACAGGAGACGGACGGGTGATGATGGAGTTTTCAGGCAAGGAGCTGATCAAGGGGGAGCCTGATGCTTCGAGCTTTCCCTCCGGCGGCCTGAGGGCGACTTTTGAAGCCCGGGGCTACACCGCCTGGGACACCACATCCCCCGCCTTTCTGAAAGAGGACAGTACGGGAGTAACCCTTTATATTCCCACCGCCTTTGTTTCCTTCTACGGCGAGGCCCTGGACAAGAAGGTGCCCCTGCTGCGCTCCATGGAAGCGATCAACAGACAGGCCATGCGGATACTCCGTGCCCTGGGGAATACCAGCAGCAGGCGGGTCATCACGACGGTAGGGGCCGAGCAGGAATATTTCCTTGTTGACAAGCAGTATGCCGATAAGCGCTCCGATCTGATGCTCACCGGGCGTACCGTATTCGGCTGTCTTCCCGCCAAGGGACAGGAGATGGAAGACCACTACTTCGGCGCACTGAAGGAGCGGGTCTCCGCATTCATGCGGGAACTCAATCTTGAGCTCTGGAAACTCGGCATCTCCGCCAAGACACAGCATAACGAGGTCGCCCCGAACCAGTTCGAGATAGCCTGCATATTCGATACCTCCAACGTGGCCTCGGATACCAATCAGCTGGTCATGGAAACCCTTGGACGGGTAGCCCTGAGACACAACCTGGTTGCCCTGCTTCATGAAAAACCCTTCGCCGGGGTCAACGGATCGGGTAAACACAACAACTGGTCCATTGCCACCGACGACGGTATCAATCTCCTGGAACCGGGAGAAAACCCCCGGCAGAATGCGCGGTTTCTTCTCTTTCTGGCCGCCGCCCTCCGGGCTGTGGACGAATACGCCCCGATTCTGCGCATGTCCGCCGCCAACGCCGGAAACGACCACCGCCTGGGGGCGAATGAGGCACCCCCGGCGATCATCTCCATCTTTCTCGGGGACCAGCTGACGGAGGTGCTGGAGGAACTGGCGGATGAGACGAAGAAAAAGCAGAAGGACATTCTGAGCCTTCTGGAGACCGGGGTCGCCGCTCTTCCAAAGCTTCCCCGGGACCTTACCGACCGGAACAGAACAAGCCCTTTCGCCTTTACGGGAAACAAGTTCGAGTTCCGCATGGTTCCCTCCTCCGAGTCGGTTGCCGGGCCAAATGTGGTGCTTAACACCGCCATGGCGGAAATCCTGCGCCGCTTTGCCGATGAGCTGGAACAGTCGGAGGACCCCCGGAAGAAGGTCTCCGTTCTGATCGCCGAAACCTACCGAGAGCACAAGCGGATAATCTTTAACGGCAACGGCTACAGTGAAGCATGGGTTGCGGAAGCTGCACGCCGGGGGCTGCCCAACATTACCGCCACGGTAGACGCAATACCGGAGATCATAAGCGAAGCCTCCATCGAGCTTTTTACACGCCACGGGGTTTTTCGGTCCGAGGAGCTCCATTCCCGCTGCGAAATATATCTTGAACGATACGCAAAGCAGATTAATATCGAGGGCAGCATATCCCTGGAGATGGCCCGTACGGAGATCTATCCGGCCGCCATGGAGTATATACACCGTCTTTCCGGGAGCATCAGGGCGCTGAAGGAGACCTGTCCCTCCCTGGGAGTGGAGGAGCATTTCGAGCTGCTCAAGGAGGTCAACGACGAAGCCCGGGCCCTGAAAATGAGTTGCGACAAACTGACAGCAGCCCTCAATAAGGCCCATGGAATATCCGGATGTGAAGCGAATGCCAGAGCCTATCATGAGCTTGTTTTCCCCGCCATGCAGAAGCTCCGGCTCCACGCAGACAAGCTTGAATCCCTGATTCCCAGGGAGCTGTGGCCCTTTCCCTCCTATGAGGAGCTGCTTTTTCGCTTGTAATCCCGGATTTCGGAGCAGACCAGAAAACCGGCTGCTACCTTTTGGTAGCTCCGGTTTTTTTTAGCTACATTTTTGTTGGAAAGACAACGCTTTCAATTTTCCACAACTTTGCGGCATCCTTACTAATTCATTACAAGATAATCAATTATACACTCCGGCAATCAGATGGCATGAATATTGCAATTTAATAATAGCAAGAATTCACCAAGGAGCGTAACGTGGAGCGCACGCAGATTGATTTTACCAGCAACCCCCTGACCGAACTGTACGGCTGTAACTGTTTTAACGACGCGGTTATGAGAGAACGGGTTCCCAAGAGCATCTATAAAAGTATCAAACAGGTCCAGACCGGCGAAGCCGAACTCAGCCTCGAAGTGGCGGAGGTAGTAGCCAATGCCATGAAAGACTGGGCCATAGAAAAGGGAGCTACCCACTACACCCACTGGTTCCAGCCCCTGACCGGTTTGACCGCGGAAAAGCACGACTCTTTTATTTCGCCCACCCCGGACGGAAAGGTCATTATGGAGTTCTCCGGCAAGGAACTGATCCAGGGAGAACCGGACGCCTCGAGCTTTCCGTCAGGAGGCCTGCGGGCGACTTTTGAAGCCCGGGGATATACCGCCTGGGATACGACCTCTCCCGCCTTTTTGAAGGAGGACAACACCGGTGTAACCCTCTACATTCCCACTGCTTTTATCTCCTACCACGGAGAGGCCCTGGACAAAAAGGTACCCCTCCTTCGCTCGATGGAGGCGATCAACCGGCAGACCATCCGCGTTCTCAGAGCCCTGGGGAATGAAACCAGCAAACGGGCCATTACCACCGTAGGGCCGGAGCAGGAATATTTCCTTGTGGATGCTGAGTATTTTAACAGGCGCCCGGACCTGATGCTCACAGGCAGAACGGTTTTCGGCGCTATGCCCGCCAAGGGACAGGAGATGGACGACCACTACTTCGGTTCCATCAAGGAGCGGGTGGCAGACTTTATGCGGGAACTGAATTTCGAACTCTGGAAACTGGGGATTTCCGCCAAAACCCAGCACAACGAAGTAGCCCCCAGTCAGTTCGAACTGGCGACGATCTTCAACTCATCCAACGTCGCCACCGACACCAACCAGCTGGTCATGGAGACAATGAAGAAGGTTGCCAGCCGCCATAAGCTTGTCTGCCTTCTTCATGAAAAACCCTATGCGGGAGTCAACGGATCGGGAAAACACAACAACTGGTCCATCGGAACTGACGACGGGCAGAACCTCCTTGAACCCGGAGACAACCCCCAGGACAACGCGCAGTTCATGCTCTTTGTGGCGGCAACCATAAAGGCAGTGGACAAGTACGCCAGGGTCCTGCGCATGGCGGCTGCCAACGCGGGGAACGATCACCGGCTTGGGGCCAATGAAGCCCCTCCGGCCATTATTTCGATTTTCCTGGGGGATCAGCTCCAGAACATTCTGGAAAAACTTGCAGGAGGAAGCCCCTCGGCCGGCAACGGCGGAGAAAGACTGGAGCTCGGCGTCAGCACCCTGCCTAAGTTGCCCAAGGACATTACCGACCGCAACCGGACAAGCCCCTTCGCTTTTACGGGAAACAAGTTCGAGTTCCGCATGGTGCCCTCCTCGGAATCGATCGCCGGACCCAACGTGGTCCTGAATACTGCCGTGGCGGAGGTCCTCTCGGAGTTTGCGGAAGAGCTGGAAAAGGGAGCGGACAAAATTGCGGTAATCCAGAAGCTGGTTCAGGAGACCTGGAAGGCCCATAAGCGGATTGTATTCAACGGAAACGGTTACTGCGACGAATGGATCGCCGAGGCGGAGAAGCGGGGTCTTCCCAACATCAAGACCACCGTGGAAGCCATCGCGGAACTGATATCCGAAGAATCCATCGCCCTGTTCGAGAAGCACAGGGTGTTTACCAGGGAGGAACTGGAATCCCGCTACGAGGTATACCTGGAGAAATACTGCATGCAGCTCAACATCGAGGCCAATGTAATGGTCCAGATGTCAAATCTGCAGATTTTTCCCGCTGCCACTGCTTACGCAAAGGTCCTGGCCGAATCGGCGGCATCCATCAAGAGCGCCGGCGGGGACTCAACAGCCCAGTCCGAGGTTCTGAAGAAAATCTCCGCCGAGATCCGCGGACTGAAGAGCAGGACCGACGAGCTCGAGAAGGAGATCGTGAAAGCCGGGGAGGCCTCCGATCCCTTCGAAATGGGTAAGGCCTTCAGGTTCCGGGTCTTCGAAAAGATGCAGGAGCTCAGGGCCCATGGAGACGCCCTGGAGACCATGGTAGCCCGGGACTACTGGCCTTTCCCGACCTATGAGGACCTGCTCTTCAGGCTATAGAGCCGGACTTCGGATTAATACGGGACGCCCGTTTCGGGCCCCCTGTTAATACGCGCCGCAGATACGCGCTGCGTCGATCATTATACCCTTCAGGAGGAAGTTGTATGAGTGAAATAAAAACCCCGAAAGACGTGCTGGAACTTATGAAGCGGGAAAACGTTGAAGTGGTGGACCTCCGCTTTATGGATTTCCCCGGGCTCTGGCAGCACTTTTCCGTCCCCACCCATGAAATCGATGAGGATACCTTTAGCGAGGGCCTCGGGTTCGACGGCTCCAGTATCCGGGGATGGCAGGCGATAAACGAGTCGGACATGCTGGTCAAGCCTGTGGCCGATTCCGCCTTTATCGATCCCTTCTTCCAGCACAAAACCCTGGTCATGGTCTGCAACATCTGCGACCCCATTACCGGCGAGGATTACCCCAAGGATCCCCGGAATATAGCCCGCAAAACCGTTTCGTATCTGCAGGCTTCCGGGATTGCCGATACGGTGTTTATCGGGCCGGAAGCGGAATTCTTCATTTTCGACGATGTCCGCTTTGACCAGAACGAGCACGAAGGGTATTACCATCTGAACTCCATCGAAGGACGCTGGAATACCGGACGCGTCGAGAACCCGAACCTGGCATACAAACCGCGCTATAAGGAGGGGTATTTCCCCGTTCCCCCCACGGACAGCCTGCAGGATATCCGCAGCGAGATGATGCTGGTAATGGAGAAAATCGGCATTCCCATCGAAGCTCAGCACCACGAGGTCGCCACGGGTGGACAGTGTGAGATCGATATGCGCTTCGCTCCCCTGGTGGAGATGGCGGACAACGTTCTAAAGTACAAGTACATTATCAAGAACACCGCCAAAAAGTACAACCGGACGGTAACCTTCATGCCGAAGCCCTTGTTCAACGACAATGGATCGGGAATGCATGTACACATGTCCTTCTGGAAGGGCAGCAGGAACCTCTTTGCCGGTGACGGCTATGCAGGACTCTCCCAGGAGGCGATGTGGGCCATCGGCGGCATTCTGAAGCACGCTCCGGCCCTGCTCGCCTTTACCAACCCCACCACCAACAGCTACAAACGCCTGGTCCCCGGCTTTGAGGCACCGGTCAACCTGGCCTACTCCAGCCGGAACCGCTCAGCTTCGGTGAGAATCCCCATGTACTCCTCGTCGGAAAAGGCCAAGCGCTTCGAATTCCGCTGTCCCGACCCTTCCAGCAACCCCTACCTGGCCTTCTCCGCCATGTGCATGGCCGCCATCGACGGCATCGCGAACAAGATAGATCCCGGCAGCCCCCTGGACAAGGACATCTATGATCTGCCCCCGGAGGAACTTGCCATGGTACCGAAAACTCCCGGCTCCCTGCGGGCCGCCCTGGAGGCCCTGGAGGCTGACCATGAGTTCCTGCTTAAAGGTGACGTCTTTACCCAGGATGTGGTGGATACCTGGATCCGCTACAAGATGGAGCACGAGGTCAAGGCACTCGATCTGCGTCCCCACCCCTGGGAGTTCGCCCTGTACTACGACATCTGAGTATAACCTTCGTGATACTCCGCCCTCCCACCTTCCTCCGGGAAAGGGGGCGGAGTCCTTCAACATTTCCTCTTTTCAGGAAAACCGAACCGGGGCTACAATCAATTACGCGACATGATGCAGGCTCTGCCGACAGACCAGAGGATTAAACGTGACAGGCGAACGACTGATTACAGCACTCAGCCCCGAGGATCCCTTCATTACCGAGGCCCGGAGCACCTCAGGCGGGGAGATACAGATCAGCATTGCCACCTTCGACCTCCCTTCCATCTTCTCCCTTTTGACCGGAGTGCTCTCGTCCCTGGAAATGGAGATATCTTCCGCCTGGATCCGCACCCTGGATATTCCGGATTCTCCAGCTGAGAAGAGAAACAAAAAAGGCATTCCCCTTCCGGTCCGGGGAATCATGGACAGTTTTTCCGGCAGAACAGGCAAAGGAGAGACGGCTTCCTCCTTTCAGAAACGGGTAAACCTGCGACTGGGGGAGCTGATCCCTCCCATGCTGAGCAGTACCGGTCCGGACCGGGCAGCGGCGGCCAGGCGTAAAGTGAACGAATGGGTCGCGTCGGCGGTGTCACGCCTGGAAAGCCCGGGGAAATCGACCCTGCTGCCGGTCGAGCTGGTACTGCGAAGGGACCTTCCGGATTATACCTGGATAGAACTGACTGCTCAGGACAGTCCCTTCTTCCTCTATTCCGTGACCACCGCCCTGACCCTTCAGGGGCTGTCGGTTGAGCGGGTGGAGATAAACACCGTCAGCGGCAGGATCCACGACCGCTTCGGTCTTCTGGATCTTGAAGGGAAAAAGATCGATGATGAGAAGACCCTGAACCTGCTGCGATTCTCGATACTCTTAACAAAGCAGTTCACCTTTTTTCTCGGTGAAGCACCGGCTCCCTATGCCGCGATAATCCGCTTTGAGTCTCTGCTGGAAGAACTCTCCCGCTCCCCGGATCAGGAACAGTGGAAGGACCTGCTGGATAACCCGGACGTCCTCAGGGAACTGGCAAAGCTGCTGGGTATGAGCGACTTTCTGTGGGAGGATTTTATCCGCCTGCAGTACGAAAATATCATTCCCCTTCTGGGATCCGCTCCCCGGACGCCGGGAAGGGGATTCGATGCCCCGGTAAGGCGGGAAGATTTTGAATACCGGCTGCAGGTTGCCTTATCCAGAATCTCCGGCTACGAAGAGAAGATAGACTGCCTTAACCGCTTCAAGGATGACGAAATATTTAAACTGGATCTACGGCAGATCCTCGAACCCGGGGAAGACTTTCTGCGCTTCAGCCATCATCTTACCCGTCTGGCGGAGGCGGTCGTTTCCACGGCTTTTCTGCTGGCGGAGGAGGAGCTGAAGAATCGCTATGGAAAACCCCGCACCGTAGCCGGACTGGAGGTACCCTGGGCGGTTCTGGGACTCGGCAAGTTCGGCGGACAGGCCCTGGGCTACGCTTCGGACATTGAGCTTCTCTGCGTCTACTCCGATAACGGGAACACCGACGGTAAACATATCGTTTCAAACCCGGAGTTCTTTGACCGCCTGGTAAAGGAGGCAGCGCGGATAATCAGAACGAAACAGGAGGGCATCTTCAGGGTGGATATGCGCCTGCGGCCTCACGGCAGCGCCGGCCCTCATGCATCGAGCCTTGAACGCTTTACATCCTATTACCGGGAAACAGCCCGGTCTTTTGAACGCCTTGCCCTGGTGCGCCTGAGGAGAGTAGCCGGGGACCGGGAGTTTGGCCGGCGCGTCGAAATCATCCGGGACGAGATTGTCTACGTGGACGGCTCCCTGAATCTTGAGGAGCTGAGAGACCTGCGTCAGAAGCAGCTGGAGGAGAAAAACCGGGTGGGAAGCTTCAACGCCAAATTTTCAAGCGGCGCCCTGGTGGACGTGGAGTACACGGTACAGATTCTCCAGGTGGAACACGGCAGGGAATACCTGAGCCTCCGGACCCCCAGCATACACCAGGCCCTGGAGGAACTCTCCCGCCTGGGGATTATCCGTGCCACCGAAGCCCAGGAAATCGTCTGGGCCTATCGCTTTCTAAGGCGCCTGATTAATGCCCTGCGCATGCTCCGGGGTTCCGCCCGGGACCTCTACCTGCCTGATTTTGAATCCGACGAGTATACCCATCTTGCCCGGCGCATGGGCTTCCGGGGAAAGCAGGGAATGCTCCCCGGGGAACAGCTGAAGACCGAGTTTGAGGAACGAACCGCCCGGGTCCGGGGCTTTGTGGAGCGATACCTGGGGCGTGAGGCCCTCCCCTCCCGGGGAACCGAGACTGTGGCGGACCTTATTCTTTTTCCGGAGAATCCTCCGGAACTGAAGACCGAAATCCTCCGGCGTTACGGTTTTAAAAACCCGAAGCGGGGGGTTCATAATTTCGAGAGTCTGGCGCAGCAATCGGGGGACAGGGCGGGCTTTGTATCCGTGGCGATACTGGCCGTTCAGGAGCTTATGCGCCGGAGCGATCCGGATATGGCTCTCAATAACTGGGAGCGCTTTGCCGCCGCTGCGGAGAAGGGGCGGGAACTGACGGAACAGATGCTCTCCCAGCCGACCAGGATAAATCTGCTGATGCGCCTGTTTTCCGGCAGCCAGTTCCTGAGCGATATCCTGGCCCGGGAACCTGAGCTCTTTAACGAGATTACCGATCCCGCCCTTGTTCATCGTCCTTTTACCCGCGAGGAGTTCCGGCAGCGCCTTTCGGCTGCAGTGGAGAGGGCCCCCTACCGAAAACGTTTTATCGCAGCCCTGCGCTGGACAAAGAAACGGGAAATCCTGCGTATCGGTACCCGGGACATCTGCTATGGTGCTCCCCTGGAGGAGATTACCCTGGAACTCTCCCTTACCGCAGAAAGCCAGATCAGGGAAGCCCTGAATTACGCGTGGCTGGAGATCGGCGGAACAGGAACGGTACCCGTGGTAATCGGGGCCTTCGGAAAGCTGGGAGGCCTGGAACTGAACTATTCATCGGACCTGGACCTTATCGGAATATTGCGGGAATGCCCGGAGAGCTGCGGCATGGACAAGGAAGAGGGCCGCAGGCTGATGGAGCGGACCAGGGAACTTCTGGCGGTTCCCTCTCCGGTGGGTGCCGGATACCGGATCGATTACCGGCTTCGCCCCTTCGGCCGTTCCGGCGACCTTACCGTGAGTCTTGCGGCTCTGGAGAAGTATTACAGGAGCAAAGCAGCCCCCTGGGAACTGCAGGCACTCCTGAAACTGCGGCTCCTTGCCTCCGATCCACGGACCCTCGCCGCCTTTGAAGACATACTGCGTCCCCTCCTGCTCCGTCGACGGGAAGCCGGGGAAATTATCAGGGCCATCAGGAACAACAGGCAGTCAGCACTGCGGACCAACAGGGACCACCAACAGGGTTTGCGGGAGATAAAAAACGGTCCCGGGGGTATCCGGGATATAGAGTTCCTGGTCCAGGGGCTGCAGCTCATCCACTCTCACCGGCATCCTGAACTGATTTGCGGGAACACCCTGAAAGCCCTGGCCCTCCTGGGCGAGATGGAAATACTCAAAGCCCGGGATCAGCGAAGCCTGAACGAAGCCTACCGATTTTTCAGACGTATCGAACATTTTCTGCAGCTCTACGAGGACCGGCAGATCCATACCCTTCCCCGGGACTCGGCACAGCTGGAAGCTCTGTCACAGCGCTGCACGGGGCTCTCCGGCGACGATTTCCTTAAGCAGCTCGACTCGCTGAGCGGCATGGTACTCCGCCTGAAGGAGGAATATTTTTCAGTCTACGATTAAAACCGCACCGCCGGTCAGCTGCCTTCTTCAGAAAACATTCCCATCAGCAGGTTCGCCCCCATCTTCTCCGGATCCTTCATGCTCTCCATGGATTTAAGCAGGTCCTTCAACTCCAGGATCTCTTCAAGGAGGAGCAGCCGGACCAGTTGTTCGTGTACCGGCGACGTTCTAACGGAAATGGTATTGTCCTTCTGCACCAGGGTAATAAGGATATCATCCTTGCGTATATGATACAGCCGATCCTGAGACGAATCCACCCGGTGGATAAAGAACTCCTCATCCTTGAAGGCTTTGAGCATCTCCTGCCGGATAAAATCGGTCATACGCTGAGAGGGAAACTCAAGATCGAAGGACTGCTGCGGAATTTCCTGCTTATCACCCCTTCTTTTCTTCGTATATCCGCTGCCGCCGTCAAAACTGCGGATCAGCAGGGGCGGGGCGGTGATACTGGCGACCAGCAGGGTCATGATGGCGACCCCGAAGAGGTCCTTTCCGATGACTCCGGAGGAGAGCCCGATACCGGCGACAATCAGGGTTACCTCCCCCCGGGGCAGCATTCCCGCACCGATACGGAAGGCTCCGCGGAGATTAAACCCTGTCAGCAGGCTCGGCAGTCCGCAGCCGATCAGCTTACCGGCAATGGCCGTAGCGGAGAAAACAAGCCCGAAACCCAGGACCGGTATCAGGGAGCTGAAATCAACCATCATACCCATAACACAGAAGAAGATGGGCACAAAGAATGAATAGAGCCCCGACAGGTTCTCCCGGATTTCATGGGCGATGTCTGTCTGGGAGAGGGAGAGCCCCGTTACGTAGGCTCCGATGATCATTGCAAGGCCCACTGTTTCGGACAGTCCCGCCAGAATAAGAGCGATACCGAAGGCGATTCCGGCAATGGTATCCATACCCTGAAACTGTTTGAGCCCCTTTGTCAGTTTCGGGGCTACCAGGATTCCAATGACCGTACAGACAAGCCAGAACCCGAAGGCCTTGGCGGCGATTATCCCGATTCCTCCCCAGTTCAGGGGGGCTGTGCCGGAGGCTTTCGAGATGCCCACCACCACCGCCAGCAGGATTATTCCCAGCACATCGTCCAGAACCGCGGCGGCCAGGATGGTGACTCCCTCGGGGGAGGACATTTTATGTTTTTCAGAGAGAATCCGGGCGGTAATTCCTACGGAGGTTGCCGTGGACAGGGTTCCGAGAAAGAGGGCGGCAGGATCGGTAAAGGAGTCGACCCCCGGAAGCATCAGCACCGCGATTAGATCCCCGAAAAGGAAAGAGACCACTACCCCTCCGATACCGATCACGGACCCGAGACCGGAAAAACGCAGAAACGTGGGAAGGTCCGTCTCCAGGCCGGAGAGAAACAGGAGGATAATGGAAGCATGGACCGCAAAACCGTAGAGCTCCGGCTGAATAGGCAGCACCCCGTCGAAGACGGGAAAAAGGGGACCGTGCAGAAAGGGGATTGCAATCGCCCCCAGGGCATAGGGACCAATAATCATGCCGGCCACCAGTTCTCCCAGGACCCGGGGCTGCTTTAGACCACGGGAGAAAAGGTGGCCAAGAATCTTGGAACTTATGATTACCGCAGCCAGCTGCAGCATGAGACGAGTCATGATATGATTCATAGAGATTACTCCAGCAGAATGGACAGCAGTTCATGCTTTGATGTGACCTTGAGGATTCGCTCCCGGGACTCCGCAGTCTTTAAGAGTCGACTTATTTCTGCAAGAAACTGTACATGAGGTCCGGTCCTGTTCAGGGGCGAAAGGGTCATAATAAAAATAGTACTCGGTTCACCGTCTAGGGATTCGAAGTCGATTCCATCGGGTTTTACCGCCACACAGGCGACAAGATCATCCACCGCCCCGCTCTTGCCGTGGGGTATGGCGACACCGTGCTGAATACCCGTCGACATTTTGGATTCCCGTTCCAGTACCGCCTGCAGGGCAGCGTCCCGGTCCTTGATTTTGCCGCTCTGCATGAGAAGATCGACAAGTTCTTCGATAGCCTCCCTTTTTGTGGAAGCCTTCATTCCCAGAGAGATTAACTCCGGGCTCAATACTTTACGCAGGTTCATAAGTAGAGACTGTAGAGCCAGCTTTCAAAATTGTCAACTCAAAGGAAAATCGTCCCAATATCAGCTTTTTTTCGCAATTTTCACAAGCCGTCCCGTCAAGACGATATTTTTGCGGTTATTTCAGTTTAAATATGGCATGTTCTGTTCATACCAATAGTTATTTGTTTATTTATTCGTGTATTTCTAATGCTTTCTAAAGGATTAAGGTCAACTTTAGAATTTTTTCGTTTATTTTCTATTGACAACCCGCACAAGAGATGCCTATAGTTCTTCAATGCCGGTTGTTATCCATGATTTCAGGCAGGGATAACAGCAAATACAGTAATATTGGAGACAGAATATGACAAAGAACCTCCGTACCGGCGCCGAAGTACTGGTGGATATCATCCAGCAGCAGGGAGTCGAATACATTTTCGGTTATCCAGGCGGAAACGCCATCCCGGTATTTGATGCTCTGGTGGACTCCCCGATCAAGCTGATTCTCACCCGCCACGAGCAGGGGGCCACCCATATGGCCGACGGTTTTGCCCGGGCTACAGGAAAACCCGGGGTTGTGCTGGTTACCTCCGGTCCAGGGGCGACAAACACCATTACCGGAATCATGACAGCCCACATGGACTCGGTGCCCATGGTTATAATCTGTGGTCAGCAGCTCACGGGCAACCTCGGACTCGACGCCTTCCAGGAAGCGGACGTATCGGGAATCTCCTACCCGGTGGTAAAACACTCCTATCTTATAAAGGAAGCCCAGGATATTCCCCGGATCGTCCGCGAGGCCTTTCACCTGGCAGTTACAGGCCGTCCCGGCCCGGTTCTGATCGACCTGCCTAAGGACGTTTCAAGCGCCCTCATCGATCCCGCAGTAACCGAGGACTTTCACCTTCCCGGCTACAGGATACCCAGGGAGGGGAACATCGAGGAGGTCGAAGCCGCGGCGGAAATGCTGAGCCGCGCATCGCGCCCCCTTCTGCTGGTCGGCCACGGCGCAGTCATATCCGACGCCGGAAAAGCAATAAGCTACCTGGCGGAGAAGCTTCAGATTCCCGTGGTCAACACCCTCCTGGGCAAGGGCTGCGTCCCGGAGACCCACGAATTGAATCTCGGCATGCTCGGGATGCATGGTACCGCCTACGCCAACAAAGCGGTGGAACACTGCGACCTTATAATGTCCATCGGCTCACGCTGGGACGACAGAATAACGGGAAAACTCGACGAGTTCTGTTCCGGGGCCCAGAAAATCCACATAGACATTGACCCCTCGGAGATCAACAAGTCGGTTCCCGTAGACTGCGCCATTGTCGGAGACGCCCGGCATGTTGTCGAAGCCATCGCCGCCATAGTCGAACCCGGCGACACCTCCGCCTGGATGCAGGAGATCCGCCGCTTCCGACGCAAGTTCCCCCTGAAATACCGCAAGGAGGGCAAACTGAAAGCGGAGCATGTTATCGACGAGATATACAAGCTTACCGACGGCGAAGCGGTGGTCACAACCGACGTAGGACAGCACCAGATGTGGGCGGCCCAGTACTACCTGATCAAGCACCGCTATCAGTGGATATCCTCCGGCGGTGCCGGAACCATGGGATTCGGCTTTCCCGCCGCCATCGGTGCCGCCCTGGGAGAACCGGAAAAGACCGTGATCGCCATCGTCGGCGACGGCGGTTTCCAGATGACCCTGAACGAACTTGCCACCGCGGTCATCCACAAGCTTCCCCTGAAGATCCTTATTATCAATAACAACTACCTGGGGATGGTACGGCAGTGGCAGAACATGTTCTACGACAACCGTCTTTCCGGAGTAGACATGGAGGGCAACCCAAACTTCGTAAAACTCGCCGAGAGTTACGGCTGCAAGGCTTTCCGGATTAAACGCTCTGCCGATGTCCGCCGGGTACTCAGAAACGCCCTGGAATACAACGACGGCCCCTGCGTCATCGACGCGGAGGTGGAAAAGGAGGACAACGTCTTTCCAATGATTCCCTCCGGTGCGCCCTACAGCGCGATGCTGCTGGAAGTGCCGAAAACCGGCAAACTTGCCAAACCCACAGGAGGTACCTAATGAGCACGGCCGTACAACAGGATTATCGACAGCATACAATCAGTCTCTATGTCGCTAACAAACCGGGGGTGCTCATCAGGGTCTCTCTGGTCTTTGCCCGGCGGGGCTACAATATAGACAGCCTGGTTGTATCCGGGGCGCATGATCCGCAATTTTCCCAGATGAATATTGTCGCGTCGGGGGACGCAAAAACCCTGGACCAGATTCTCAAACAGCTGAACAAGCTGGTGGATGTGGTCCATGCCACCGACAATACCAGTGAAAATGTAATTCAGAAGGAACTCCTGCTTATCAAGCTGGAGTGCCCTCCGGAAAAGAGGACGGAGATTCTCCAGGTTGCTTCCGCTTTCAACGGAGAAATCGTCGACCTCAGTGATTCAACCATAACCTTCGAGGTTTCAGGGGATTCCGAGAAGCTGGATACAGTTCACAATATCTGCAGCCACTACGGCGTGGTTGAGATGGTGCGCTCCGGAAAGATCCTGATGGCAAAGGGAGCCAGAATAACCTGATACCCCTGAGCACGTGTACTGAGAGCCTCCGCAACAGGGGGCTTTTTTAATTTATAGAAATTGAATGCTTGAAAGGGGGTTCCGGGAGGGGTACACTATAAACAGGCTGCCCTGAAAAACGAGGTGTCTTATGAAAAAAAGCTTTTTTTTCACCCTCCTTTCAATAATTCTTATTATCACCGGGTTCTCCGAAGACTTCAGCGTAAGCTATATAAACGGCGAGGTATTTCTCCTGCTCCGGGGAAAAGAGGAGTACCTCTACATTGGAGACCTGCTGTCGGTCAAGGACCGGATACGCATAGAAGAAGGCGGAATCCTCGAGATTCAGGGGGATTCCCGGAATTTCACCCTTGCCGGTCCGGGCACCTTCGATATCTCCTCCATGCTGACGCTGGCAGGAAATCGGGAATCCGTCCCTCTGGGCAGGCTTCTTGGCAGGCGTATCGAGCGGCTTATCTCCAGCAGCGATTTAGTGAATCCCTCCAGCGTCATGGGTGTACGGGGTGCAGCTGTTGATGACGCGGAGATAGACTGGATCGGCTCGGAAAGCGATCTGTATATCTCCCGGGGCAGAGAGGAAATAAAGCAGAGAGATTATTTCGCGGCACAGCAGAGCTTCTCCCGGGGGCTTGAAACTGCCCGGGAGTTCGGAGAAACCGAGTCCGAAGCCGAGCTGTCGTTCCTCCTCTCCTACACCCAAAGCATCAACGGAGAAAGCGGGCCCGCCCTGTACACTCTGAGTTCCCTTCAGGCCGATCCCTACGCGCCCTGGTACCCTGAGTACCGACTGCATCATGCCCGGCTTCTTCTGGAGTCAGGGGCGGCGGAAAAGGCGGTGGAGATTATGAGGCAGAACCGTGAAATCCACCCCCTGCAAAACGAGGATGAGCTGATTCTGGGAATCGCCCTGCTCGAAATCGGCGGAACAGAGAATAAGGAGGCACGGTCCATTCTGAGAAGGCTCGCTTCCGGAAGCGGTCCCGCCGCAGAAATAGCCCGCTCCTATTTGCAGAAATAATTCCATCCATCTGAAGCGATATACCCTTTCCACCGGTTTTATCTGGTATATGGAAACGGTATATGATTCATCAGGATTTCAATCCACAGAAACGGAGGGCCCCCGGGAACGTATCGCCGCTGCGGGGCCGGGAAGAATCGCGGACGTCGACCTTTTAAAAGCCCTTCTGGGCTCCGGAACGAAAAACTACAGGGTAGATTCGGTAGCTTGCAGCCTTTTGCGGTATTTCGATAACAGGGGAGGCAGCAGAAGCCCGAATTATCGGGACCTGCTCAGCCTTCCGGGAATGGGAACAGCCAAGGCCGCACAGATTATCGCCGCCTGGGAATTCTGTCGGCGCCGACTGCGCCCGGCTGAAGCCTCCGTCAGGTCTCCGGAGGATCTGATACCCCTGATCCGCCACTATGGAGACCGGCCGCAGGAACACTTTTTAAGCATTCCTCTGAACGGGGCGCACGAGGTCATTGGTATCCACATTGTTTCGGTAGGTCTGGTCAACAGGACTTTGGTGCATCCCAGGGAGGTGTTCCGGCCTGCCCTGGAAAACTCCGCTGCAGCCCTCATCTGTGCCCATAACCACCCTTCGGGAAGGCTCGAACCATCACAGGAAGATCATGAAATTACCCTCCGTCTGATACGAGCAGGCACGCTCCTTGGAATTCCGGTGCTGGACCATCTTATCTTCCATGGGAGCAGGTTCTACAGTTTCCTGAGCAAGGGACAGATCCGCCAGGGGGGAGAATGGGAAAAGTAACCGGACGCATAAAAAAAAAGGACGGCCTTACAGACCGCCCGCGACTCTAACAAAAAACTCCGCAAGCGGTCAGCCCGCCGCAGAGCTCCTCCTTTTTGTTAACAGAATGCTAACACGGAACCTGAATTACCGCAACAAAAATCTTTGGGATCTTTCAGGATCCGCCGCCGGGCAGAATATTCGCGACATAGAGCAGGTATTTGGCCCGGGTACAGCCTACATAGACCAGTTCGTCGGTAATGTTATGGTGTTTCTCCCCGGGGGTAACCGTATAATCCAGGAGAAGAATCACGACGTCCGACTCGAGACCTTTGAACTGGCTGATGGTCCGGAAGCTGATTCCCTTGGAATGGGTCATTATCTCCGACTCGAGCCTGTATCCGCAAACCGAACCGGTCTGGCTGAGAGCGGAGTTCTCGTAACTGAGATTCGACAGGATCGTTATCATGCTTCTGGTCAGCTGATGGTCCTGAAGCAGGGTCCGGACCGTCTCATCTACAAAGGAGGCAGCTTCATCTTGACCTGAAAAGTTCCTTTCCACCGGATCGATCCCGGACATCTCCAGGGGGATGGCAGTGGCACCAAGCCCAGTCTTTCGCACGGCGAAATCGAGAATACTGGGGGTATTGCGCAGGTTGTTCTTCAGCCGGAAAATATAATCACCCAGCTCCTTTGAAGCCAGCAGCCTGACCACGGGAAGCCTGGTGTCGGGCTGAAAAATGGACTGGTTATCATCATAGAAGATATAGATGACCCGTTCATCCCGGTTGGTAAAAAAGTAGTCTATGCAGTCGCACCATTTATCCTCGAAATCCTGGGCCTCGTCGATGACGATGGCGTCAAAGGTGTCTTTCAGGGTGTATTCATGGAATATGAGTTCCAGCGCAGAGGGGAGCCGGTCGGAGAAGAAATCCCGATCTTCACTGCAGGCTGAATCTGTGGGTGAACCGGGCAAAAGGGTATCCAGAACCCGTTCGAATACCTCGTCCTGGAGAAAACGTTCCTTCCGAAAAATCGCCCGCAGATCAATATGGCAGGGTACTTTGGAAATCCAGCGGAGGTACTCGAGATAATCACCCCGGGGATCGAAAAACTCTTCTTCCCCGATCTCCCGATAGAGTCTTTCCATAAGGGCGACAAACTCCTGCTTCATTCCGGCTTCGTCAAGTATGGCTGCCAGAAAATCCGCCAGGACCCTCAAGGCAAAACTGTGAAAGGTCTCGATGCTTACCCGGGAGATACCCCCCATTTTTCGGAGGATTTCGTAGCGCAGGTTCGATGAGAAGCAGAGAAAGAGCACATGTTTTCCCTCGTCCGCAAGGCGCATGCTCTTTTTTACCGCCAGCCAGGTTTTGCCGGTACCCGCGGCGCCCTGAAATCCAACCCGATGTTTGTCATCGAACAGGTTCAGCAGGTAGTCCTGAAAACGACCCACAGACTCCAGTTCCTCCTGCTGCTGGCGCATGGCGAAGAGCATTGAACGATGCAGAACCAGGTTGCCTCTGAAAAGAGAAAGAAACTGCTCTCCCTCTTCCCGGGACAGGGAGCTGCTCTCCTGGGGCCGGGTATAATCGAAGAGCCGCTGTATCCAGTCATACAGGCGGCCCAGGTTGCCCGCATGCAGCACATTATACTCGTTCAGGTCCCGGTGCCCCAGGTTGTCGCTGATTGCCGCTTCGGGAAAACAGACCCCCCAGGAAAATATCCCGGAAAAGGGAGTACGGAAGTGGTTTCGGTAAAGGTCCCTGAAAGCGTACTGCGCATAACGTGCCTGCCTGATGGGGTCCTTGATTCTGATGCGCTGTCCGTAACGATTGACAGAAAACCAGGCGTTGTCGATATTCTCGATCTGTCCGCCCTTGACTTCGAGGGTCAGGAACCCCCGGTCCTTTTTAAAGATGACAAAGTCGCACTCTCCCCTGAGGTTTCTGTTTCCCGTCCAGGTAACATTATGAAATACGTGAAACGAGTCATCCAGCTGCTTTTTGAACTGTTCAAACATGAAGATTTCGGCGCCGGACTCGATCTGCTCCGGGTCGAGCGCCTCAGGATACATTACTGCCATGGTTCTCCTTATTATTGCCACTAACAATTTCTATATGGGGATAGGGCAGCTCAATGCCCCGGGAGGCGAAAGTTTCCAGCAGATCCAGGGTTATACCGTTTTTTACGGCCACAAAGTCGCTCTTTTCAAACCAGACCCCCAGGAGGACCTCGACGCCTGAGGAAGAAAACTCCGTAAACATTACAAAGGCCTCAGGATTGTTCAGCGCCAGGGGATGCCGGCTGACCACCTGACGCAGCAAATCCTGTACCAGTCTGAGGTCCGTACCATAGGGGACACGCAGCTTGAAATCCATACGCCGTACCGGAAATTTCGTAATGTTGGTAACCACCGACGTAATCAGCTTCTGGTGGGGAATCCTGATCAGGGTATTGTCGAAGGTCCTGAGGCGAACGGCGAGCAGATCCACAGCATAGACTACTCCGGTGGTGGTCTCCACCTGTATAACATCCCCTATGGTAAAGGCATTCTCGGAGACCAGAAACAGGCCTGCTATGATATTGCTCAGGGAGGACTGGGATGCCACACCCACCGCAACACCGGCAATACCTGCGGCACCCAGGATACCGGTAACCTGCACCCCCATACGGGAAAGAGCACCCACAAGAACAAAGAACAGTCCCGCATACCAGACCAGTTTCCGCACCCCGAGCCTGACCTGCTGCGAAGCACCACGGAACAAGATGGCTATACCGGGCATAAGTATCATGCGTACAAAGGCGATTCCCAGGACCAGCACAAGGCCGCCTTCCAGGAGCCTGTCCCACTGTATCTGTTCAAGGCGTATCAGGTTCTGCATTCTTCTACCCTTTAATCTCAGTAATATGAGGCCAGGTTACGGAAAAAATCAAAACTTTTTCGAATAAGACTGCTGTAGCTCAGGTTTTTCGGATAGGAGACCCTGCGGACCGATGGTCCTTCGGCTTTCTTTTTGAATGAGAGGGAGCTGGCATGTTCGTTACCCCGGAAGGAAAAAATAATATCATCGGTAATAAAGCCCCTGGACGAGAGATAGAGCCCCAGATACTCCACGCGAATGCAGATGCGGCTGAAATCCAGGATCTCACCGGAGACATTCACAACCTTCATGTCGCAGCGGGCGCAGAAATAGGGAAGATCCAGCTCATCACTGCAGGGCCGGACTTCCAGAGGAGATGAATAAACGATTTCTCCCGTATCCGGAGCTCCGAAGAGGTTCTTGGACAAGAGCATGGAAGAGACCGTCATCAGGGAACGCTCTTTTTTCAGGGTCTTCAGTTTCAGAATCAGGGGAATCAGGGTAGTAAAATGCGCTGACTCCCCATCGGGGAGAAGTATTGGTTCCAGGGGCTGAGCGGCTATGGGACGGTCCGGAAGGGAGACCTCCGCCACCAGGAGGTCGTTATCGTCATCAACAAAATAGTTTGACCAGGCAGGTTCCTCGGGTTTCTCTTCCACAGAGAAGCGAAAAGATCCTTCCAGAGGAGGATGGTTTTCCATGGTGACACCGTACTGCTCCGCGGGATCCATGGCCAGACGCCAGCCTGACTCCTGACGGCTGATCCAGACCCTGCTCCGTCCAAACTGCAGCAGACGGACTTCGCCGGGGGGCGTGGGCAGATAGTTCCAGACAGAACCGGCACCCACCCCTTCAATAATACTATCCTTCATGCTGATCAGTGTAAATAAAAACTGGTCAATTGACTATCCTTCCGGCTATACTGGTCGGCAAATGATGTACCGAATATTGAATGTCAGGCAAGTTCCCGGAGAAGACTTCAAGGTCTGGTTCACCGATGACTACTGGGATCTGTTTATCTGGATCGACAAAAACAAGCGAGTCAGCTCCTTTCAGCTGGGCTACGGCAAACCAGCGGAAGAGCAGATGATCATCTGGCGCAGGGGCGGCGGCATTACGGCAGCCAGGGTCAGCGACGGGGAGGAGAACCTCACCGAGAACAGGACCCCCATGCTTACGGAAAACAGCGATTACGATCTGGACTCGGTGATCAAGCGTTTTTCCGAGGACAGCAAAAAGATCAATTCAAAAATATCCGACTTTGTCATTTCCACCCTCTCCCGCCATCGCGGAAATCAGGGCCGCCGGAAAGCGGAGGCGTAAATTCTCAAAGGAGCAGGATACCCCTCCACCGTCCGTCCAGGGTCCCGAGGATCCAGAAAGCTCTCCAGGGACTGGGTATCCACCCATTCGGTTTTCCGCTGTTCGGTGCGGGTCATGGGAAAGGCCTCGTGAATACGGACCTTCTCAAAACCGCTCCGTTCCAGCATGTTTTTCAGAGCCTTAACCGTGGGAAGAAACCACCAGCCCGGGGCCTTCATGTAGCGTTTGCCCGGAAAGAGACAGGACTCATCCCCGCCGGGGATTCCCGCGGTCTCCACCACCAGGTGTGCTCCGGGCCGCATGGCAGCCGCCAGGTTCTCAAGGGCCATGAGGGGATGCCGGCGATGATATAGTACCCCCATAAAGAAAATGAGGTCGAAGAAGGGTCCGTACAGGGCAAGATCGTCCACACCGAAAAGCTCAAACCCAAGACGGCTGTCGCGGTAAAACTTGCGATTCAGGTAGTAGTAGAAGAAGTAGCGCTCCACCGGTTCACAGCCGATCACCAGGGACGGTTCGTGCTCCAGCATCCGGTACATGTAGTAAAGGTTGTTGCAGCCCACGTCCGCTATACGGCTCCCCCGGATATGCGGCTGCGCGAGCTCCATAACCCGCCTCCACTTTATGTCACTTCTCCACTCGGCATCCACTTCTATGCCGGCATAGCTGAACGGTCCCTTCCGCCAGGATTTAAGATCTTCAAGAGCGGCTCGCAGAACCCGCATCTCTCCAGGATGCGGATCAAGGTTCTCCCCGAAACAGACGATTCCGTCCCGAATGCGGAAGTCCCTCTCAGAAAAAACCGGCAGCCGCACAGCGTTCCGCCACCAGCGCCGGTTATAGGGACGGTTAAGCTGACTGCTCATGGCATCCCTCAGGGCGCCGACCTTTTCGGCGTTTTCCCGGGGAAGGGAGAGCCTCTCCGCAGGCCACAGATCCCGGTATTCCTTGCCAAAATCGACGGACGACATATGCGGCCTCAGCGCTTGAGACAGATAAAGGAGGAAAAATTATACCAGCAAAAAAAGCGGTCCACCGAGGAAAACCCGGCACCGATAAAAAGGTCCTCCTCTTCCCGGACCGAATAGGGAATCAGGACGTTCTCCAGGGCTTCCCGTTTCTGGGATATCTCCAGCTCAGAGTAGCCGTTGGCCCGCTTGAAATCATAGTACTTGTCTATGAAGATGCGGCTCATGTCCGTGTGACTCTGGGTGGTTTTGTCGGAGACGATAAGGATGCCGTTATGCATCAGGGCGTCGTAGATCTTTTTCACCAGGGCTTCCCGCTTTAAGGGAGAAACGAACTGCAGGGTATAGTTCATCAGGATAACACTGGCGTGCTCCAGGGGAGTATCCTCAATTTCCGCATTGCGTATTTCAACGGGAGATTTGTCCCCGTACAGATCCGACAGTTTTTCCCTGGCACGCTGACACATAGCCGCTGAATTGTCCACTCCGATGAGGGAGGGAGAATTGAATCCCTTAGCTTCCAGAGCTTCCGCCGCCAGAATCGTACCTGTAGCAGTGGAGCAGCCGAGATCGTAAAGCACGCTTCCCTCTCGGTAAAACTCGGCACTCAGGGAAGCACTCATCTGCTCCACCTGACGATACCAGGGTATTGAACGGTCCGCCATATCGTCGAAGACCCGTGCCACCTCGCTGTTGAACTCGAAGGGCGCGACAGTACTCATGGGGGTATCGAAAATCGTGTCCCGGGGCATCAATTCATCTCAAAACCGCCGTCCACATTGAGGGTCTGGCCGGTAATGTAGTTGGATTCTTCGGAACAGAGAAACAAAACAGCGTCGGCCATCTCGTCGGGAAGGCCGGGACGCAGAAGGGGGATTTTTCCGATAAGCCGGTCTACCTCTGCCTGGGCCTTTTCTTCTCCCACACTGCGGATCTTGTCCTCGACGTTTCTGCGCCACATGGGGGTATCAACCACACTGGGAGAGACGGCGTTTACATTAATGCTGTAAGGGGCCAGGGCCAGGGCCACCGACTGGGTAAGACTGATAACCGCAGCCTTGGACGATGCATAGTGGATCTGCAGGGGACGCCCGGATCGACCGGAGATGGAGGAGAAATTCACGATCTTGCCGAAACACTGACCGGGTTTTGTCTTTCCCACGAGCTCATCGGGAACGCGTTTTACCATCTCCTTTGCCACCGCCTGCATGAGGAAAGCGGCGCCTTTCTGGTTTATGTCCACAACAAAATCCCAGTCCTTCTCGGTAACGTCGAGAAACCACTTGCTTTGTACGACCCCGGCGGTGTTGACCAGGATATCGATGGACCCCAGCTCCTCCACGGCTTTTGCCACAGCAGAATATATCTCGTCAACCGAAGCGAGGTTGACCTTCAGCGCAAAGGCATCTCCTCCCGCCTTTCGTATCTCAGCGACCGTCTCGGCCAGGGCTTCCTCGGATACATCCGCTGCGGCGATCCTGCATCCTTCGGCGGCAAGACGCAATGCGCAGCTGTGCCCTATGCCTGAACCGGCACCGGAAACCAGGGCGGTTTTTCCGGTAAATCTGGAATAATTTTTCATGCTGTTTCCTCCTTGAAAAACCCATTCTGCCACATTAGCCTATCCCAGTAAAGCACAGGCAAATTTAAAAGGGCCCGCTGCGACTGCAGCGGACCCCGGAAAAGGAGGCAGATATCAGGCTTAACCTTTCAACCCTGTTGTACTGATACCCTCGACAAAGTATCGCTGGGCGAAAAAGAAAATCAGGATCGGGGGAATCATGGTCAACAGCGACATGGCCATCAACTGATTCCAGTTGACCGCCTCTGTTATATCCATGGACATCCTCAGGGCAAGAGACAGAGGATAGTTCCGTACACTGTTAATGTAGATAAGCGGATTAAGAAAGTCGTTCCAACGCCAGATAAACTGGAAAATTCCTGCGGAAAAAAGGGCCGGCTTGAGCAGGGGAACCATTATTCGCGAAAAGATGGTAAAGGAGTTACAGCCGTCGATATATGCGGATTCGTCCAGTTCTTTTGGAATTCCCCTCACAAACTGTATCATCATGAATATGAAAAAAGAATAGGTGGCAAACATAGCCGGAATAATAAACGGCAAAAATGTGTTGAGCCATCCCAGACTCCTGAAAAGCATATAACGGGGAATAATGATAACCGCGTTGGGAAGCATTAGCTGGGATATCATCAGCACAAACAGAATCCGCTTAAAGGGGAACCTGAAACGTGCGAATCCATATGCTACAAGGGCACTGGATATTACCGTTCCGGCTACTGTTGGGAGAACCATAAGAAAAGTATTGTAGAAGAACCTTCCGTAGGTAAACTGTCCGGGCCCCTGCCAGCCTTTTACAAATCCGTCTGTGATAACTTCCTTAGGAATAATACCCAGGGACGTAAATATTTCGTGGTTCGTTTTAAAGGATGATCCCAGGAGCCATAAGAGCGGGTATACCATTACAATTCCCAGTACCGAGAGAAAAATATAGGCCGCTACCTTGTTTCGTCTAATGTCAGCTACCATATCAGAACTCCCCTCCGTCTTCGTAGTGAGTCCAGAAAGGCGAGGATTTAAAGACCATCGCCGTAAAGGCCATCATAATAACGAACAGCACCCACGAAAGGGCAGAGGCATATCCCATCTTGAAAAAGTTAAAGGCATTCTCGTAGATCATGACGCCGTACAGGTAGGTAGATTTCATCGGCCCGCCGTTGGTAATAACGAAAGCCGCGGTAAACTGCTGGAACGCATTTACCATCTGCATAATCAGGTTGAAAAAGATCATCGGAGTAATCAACGGCAGAGTTATATTCAGGAATGTGCGGATTCTTCCTGCCCCGTCGACCTTTGCCGCATCGTAGAGTTCACCGGGGATTTGCTTAAGTCCAGCCAGAAAAATCACCATGGATGAACCAAACTGCCAGACTGTGAGCAGACTGATTGTATACAAGGCCCACTTTGGACTTCCCAGCCAGTCAACATAGGGCAACCCGATATCCAGCAGAAGCTGGTTTATAAGTCCCTGCCGTGCGAACAGGAATTTCCACAGTATGGATACCGCGACACTGCCGCCGAGGATGGAAGGCATATAGTAGATAGTCCTGTAAAAATTTACGTATTTTATTTTAATATTTAAAACCATGGCAATAAACAGAGCGAAAGCCAGTTTTGCCGGAACGGCAATAAAAACATAAATCAGGGTGACCTTTAACGACTGGTAGAATATCTTGTCATTGGTAAAGATCCTGATAAAGTTCTGCAGTCCCACAAACTTCGGAGGCGTCAATATGGAGAATGTGGTAAACGAATAAACCAGAGAAGCAATAAAGGGGTATAGCTGAAATACAAGCATCCCGATTATCCAGGGGCTTATATAGAGCAGTCCGGCGTAGTTATACCTCTTTCTTACTCTGAGTTTGGCCATTGCGGTATTCATGATCACAGTATCCTTATATCTATCCCCCTCCGGAATGGAGGGGGTGTTGATTCAGAAAACAGGGATTGGTCGTATATCAGCGAAGCTGATCAACTACCTGTTTGAGATCAGCCATCAGTTCAGTGGCCGCTTGATCCGGAGTAAGCACCTTGTAGCCAAGCTGCTGGATATAATCCTTCAGTACGGTCTCCACCTCTTTGTTCAGGCTGGGCCCATTCTCCGGACCGCCACTGTCGGGAAGAGCCACATTGATACCATGCATTACATCCGCGTCAAGACTTCCTTCCGCACTAAGCAGTTCCCGGGCTTTGCTCGTGGGAGGTACGCCGCGAACATCCCTGAGAATCCGGATAGCTTCTTCATCATTGAAGAACCAGTTGATAAACTTTATCGCCTCTTCCTGATGAGCGGATCTGCTGTTAACAGCGAGCAACTGAGAAGGGGTGGTAAGCAGACCGGGATTTACAGGATTTTCCATAATGGGAAAGCGTGCAATTCCCATGTCGAAATCGCTTGCACCTTTATACGTTACTACATTGGAAGCCCAGGAAGTACAGGCCGCGTACTGCTCGTTCAGCCATGTAGGTGCCTGCTCCCATCCTTTTCCGTCATACAGAACGGTCTCTTCCAGGGGTGCAAAGGTACCATTGTCAAAAGCCTCGCTGAGATAGCGGAAGACCTCAACCAGCTGCGGTTTTGTAAAACCAAAGCTCAGATCATCCTTGATAAAGTTATTACCAGTCATCTGCTTCAGCATGATTTTTACAATATAGGTAAACTGCTGTGGCTGAACACCGACAAAGTAAAAGTTCTTATCTACAGCCTGAAGCTTGGGGCCGAACTCGAGAATATCCTGCCAGGTCCAGTTGTCGCTGGGGCTAATTCCGTTTCTTTCCATAAAGTCACGATTGATAGTTAGACCCATAGCGTTCAGACCGGTGGGAAGACCGAGCAGATAGTCCCCGGAGGCACCGTATGACCGGGTAAAGTTCATATCAAACCCGCTCATGTCGATTTTATCGCCCAGGGTATTCATGTTCACAAATACCTGTCCCTGGGCTGCCAGATCGTGTACCCATTTGTAATCAATCTGAACTACATCCGCCGCAGAACCTCCGGCAAGTTGAGTTACCAGTTTCTGATAGTAGGAATCGAATCCGCCGTATTCGGCCTCAATTTTTACGTTGGGAT
>CAZKQJ010000032.1:0-44835 GCA_964554875.1 uncultured Spirochaetaceae bacterium
AAAAAAGAATAAAGAAAACCAGATAATATAGATATACTTAAATAAATAATTAATCACAACACATCAATAATAATCGAAAACAAAGTTGATGCCCGCGATCAGCCTGCTCAAATTAGTAACTATGTAAAAACTTTGAAAGGGGAGAAATACAACTATGAAGAAGAATCGATACACGTTGTCTATCTTACTCCATTAGGCTGGGATCCATCAGTTGATTCCATCGGAGATTATACGGGACCGATAACGCCATGTTCTTATAAAGAGCATATTATTAAGTGGTTGCAGACTTGTGATGATAAGCCTGAAGCTTTTGGTAATGACAATATCCGCTGCAATATACGATTATACAGGGAGATGATAGAAGAAATGGTTAATGATTCCTTTAATGAAAGAGAAGCGGCAAGTGCCGTTTTCGAGGCGGGTTCAATAGAACCGAATCAGACACGCTATGTACTGAATGCATCACAAAAGAGATGTCATGTAATGTTTTTACAAGAACTGATGCAGGAGCTACAACAACGTGGCCTAAAAATCGAAACAGACATAAATGAAATCAAACAAAGTGCTATTGAAGGTGATGATTATGGGTTCTGCGTTACAATGTCCGATCAGTATAATTGGGTGGTTGAGTTTAACTGGAATAATGGTAATTATCGCTTAGGGACAGGATTACAGCCTGTCTCACCTGGAACCACAGACCAGAACGTGAAGGATAGAATTGAGCATATCGTGAACAAAAAATCTATACCTTGTGATGAATTAAACCCAAATGACTATTGGTACCTTTGGCGAACCACGAATAGTAGTGGAATTGGCAATTTTAAGAAAAATAAAGACAATGAGTATGCTTCTTCAATTGAATGGCAGAAATGGGCAAAAGAATATGCTGATAAATTTCTCGATGATTATGATTCATTAAAGAGAGTATTCACTGAATATAATTCATAGGATTTTATTCCGTTTATTGATTCATTACCCGAAATACTCCACTCCGGCTCGGAAGAGCCCCTGGTCCTTGTTTCCCGGTATGTTCCGGTAGAGACCGGGGCGCCAGCGCTCGGAGTGCCCCATCTTGCCCAGGATTCTCCCGTCGGGGCTTACCAGGGCTTCCACCGCGCCCATGGAACCGTTGGGATTGGCCGGCCCTGCCATGGTGGGCCTTCCCGACAGGTCGGTGTAGCGGGCGGCGATCTGCCCGGAATCTTCCAGCTTTTTCAGAACCTCCGGGGGCGCAACGAAGCGGCCCTCCCCGTGGGAGACCGGGATCCAGTGAAGCTCCCCGGGGCTGGTATGGGTCAGCCAGGGTGAGGAGGCGCTGTCGATCCTGGTTAGCACAAAGCGGCTGACGTGGGAGTCGATGGTATTGAAGGTCAGGGTCGGGCTGTCCTCCTTGAGGGGCGTGATCCGGCCCCAGGGAAGGAGCCCCAGCTTTATGAGGGCCTGAAAGCCGTTGCAGATTCCCAGGATAAGGCCGTCCTGGTCAAGGAACTCATGCACCGCGTCTGTCAGCTCGGGATTGCGGAAAAAGGCGGCGATAAACTTTCCCGACCCCTCCGGCTCGTCTCCGGCACTGAAGCCGCCGGGGATCATCAGAATCTGGGCATTTTTTAACCCAGCTGCCATGCGGGCGATGGATTCATCTACCATTTCGGGGCTCAGGTTCCGGACAACGGCAAACTCAGGGGATGCTCCCTCTCTGCGGAAGGCTGCGGCTGAGTCGTATTCGCAATTGGTCCCGGGGAATACAGGAATCAGTACCCGGGGGGAAATCCTGGAACCTGTGTACCTTGAGGCTCCGGTTCCTGCGGCTTTTGTGTCCTCGCAGATTTCCGGCTTTTCCGATATTTCTGCTGTCGATGGGGCGACAGGGAATACCGGGAGCAGGGGCTTCCGCCATGCCTCAAGGGCGGTATCGAGGGGCAGAACCTCTGCTCCGAACCGGAGTTCTCCCTGGGGGATTACCCGGCCGATTTCATGGCAACGGAGACCCTGAAAAATATCCTGCCATGGGCTGCCGGGGGAAACCTCCAGGATCATGCTTCCGTACTCCAGGCGGAAAAGCTCCTCCCGCTGTACGCTCCCGTCAATCTCAACGCCCAGTTCGTTGCCGAAGGCCATCTCCGCCAGGGCAGCTGCGATACCTCCGGCCCCGATGCTTTTGGCGCTGAGAACGACTTCCGGTCCCGCCTCGTGAATCCTGCCGTAGGTTTCCACCGCGAGATTGAGGTCCGGCAGGTAATCATCGTCCCGGGGAATACTCAACAGAAGCAGCGTACTGCCGGCCTTTTTGAGTTCCTGGGAGATAACCTGTTCCGCCGTGACTGGGGACACCGCGAAGGAGACCAGGGTCGGGGGTACATCAAGCTCTTCGAAGGAACCGGACATGCTGTCCTTGCCGCCGATGGCGGGGGTTCCCAGGGCACGCTGGGCATGGAAGGCGCCGAGAAGGGCCGCCAGGGGTTTTCCCCAGCGCCTGGGGTCGCTTCCCAGACGTTCGAAGTACTCCTGCAGGGTAAGTCGGGTTTTCCTGTAGTTTCCCCCCATCGCGGCAATACGGGCCACGCTCTGCAGGACCGCGTAGACGGCTCCATGATAGGGGCTCCAGGAGCTGATCCTGGGGTCGAAGCCGAAGCTCATCAGGGTAGCCGTGTCGGTTTCTCCTTCCTCCAGGGGAAGAAGGGCCGCCATGCCGTCGGAGGGGCTGGTCTGGGTTCTCCCGCCGAAGGGCATCAGGAGGCTGCCGGCCCCGATGGTGGAGTCGAAGAGCTGACCGAGACCCTCCTGTCCGGCAGAGTCCAGCCCGGAAAGAATGGTAAGGAGCTGCTCGGAAACGGAGCGTGACGGATCATCAAGATCAAAGGGGGGCTTCTCGGTCAAGCTTCCGTCAATGGAGGCATTGCTGCGCTGTTCCGCCCCGTTGGTGTCCAGGAAGTCCCGGGAAAGATCGACGATGGTCCTTCCGTTCCAGCGCATCACAAGGCGTCCGGAGCCGGTAACCTCGGCAATCTTTGTGGCTTCCAGGTTCTCTTCTGCGGCCCGGCGGATAAAAAAGTCCAGGTCGCCTGCTTCGATTACCAGGGCCATGCGTTCCTGGGACTCGGATATGGCGAGCTCCGTGCCGTCAAGGCCGGCGTATTTCTTGGGAACCGCGTCCAGGTTTATGTCCAGTCCCGGAGCCAGTTCGCCGACCGCAACTGCTACTCCGCCTGCGCCGAAGTCGTTGCAGCGCTTGATGCGCCGGGAGAATTCGTGGTCCCGGAAGAGGCGCTGCAGCTTGCGCTCCGTGGGAGGGTTCCCCTTCTGGACTTCCGCGCCGCAGCTTGAAAGGGAGTCCTGGGAGTGTTCCCTGGATGAGCCGGTGGCCCCGCCGATACCGTCCCGGCCGGTCCTGCCTCCCACCAGGATGATCAGATCCCCTGGTGTCGGTTCGAGCCGGCTGACATTGCGTTCCGGTGCCGCGCCGATAACCGCCCCGATTTCCATTCGCTTGGCAATGTAGCCGGGGTGGTAGAACTCGTGGACCTTCCCGGTGGCGATTCCGATCTGGTTGCCGTAGGAGCTGTAGCCCCGGGCCGCGGTGGTGCAGATACTCCGCTGGGGGAGTTTTCCAGGCAGGGTGTCCGCGAGGGCTGCCCGGGGGTCTCCCGCACCGGTGACCCGCATGGCCTGGTAGACGTAGGATCGGCCGGAGAGGGGGTCCCGGATGGCGCCCCCCAGGCAGGTGGCGGCCCCGCCGAAGGGTTCGATCTCCGTGGGGTGGTTGTGGGTCTCGTTCTTGAACATGACCAGCCAGGGTTCGGGTTTCCCGTTCACCCGGGCCTCTACCCGGATACTGCAGGCGTTTATCTCCTCCGAGAGCTCCAGATCCTCCAGCCTGCCGTCGCCCCGGAACTCCTTCATGACGATTACCGCCAGGTCCATCAGGGAGACTGGCTTTTTGGGGGAACAGCGCTTTTTCAGTTCAAGGTATTCACGGTAGGTGGCCTCGATGCGCCGGGATACCGGATCGTCGCCGAAATCGACCTTATCCAGATTGGTCAGGAAGGTGGTGTGCCGGCAGTGATCGGACCAGTAGGTGTCCAGTACCTTCAGCTCCGTCTCCGTAGGGTTCCGCTTCTCCGTATCCCGGAAGTAATCCCGGCAGAGGGCCAGGTCAGCCTGCGACATGGCAAGGCCGTAGCGGTCCATGATTGTTCTCAGATCCCCGGAGTTGGCATGGATAAGGCCGTCCACCAGGGGTATCGGCGCAGGCTCCGGGGCTCTCATTTCCAGGGATTCCGGCAGCTCGAGGGAGGCCTCACGGGACTCGACGGGATTTATCAGAAACTCCCGGATTGACCGGAGCTCCTCGGGCGATAAAATCCCTGTAAAGATCCAGACTCCCGCGGCGCTCACCACGGGGGGGGCGGCGTGGGTCATCAGCTGAATTGCCTGGGCGGCTGAGTCCGCCCTCTGGTCGTACTGACCGGGCAGAGCCTCGACGGCGAGGATATGGTCTTCCGGTCTCAAGGCAGGAAGTTTGTAATGCAGCCTGTCCACCGGGGCTTCCGCCAGGATTGTTTCCGCGGCGGATCGGAACTCCTTTTCAGACAGGCCGTCGACGTCGTAGCGGTGAAGCAGTCGGACGGAGTGGATTCCCTTGATCCCGAGACTCCCGGTAAGCTCCTTCAGGGTGTGCTTAGCCTCGTGGGCAAAGGGGGACAATTTCTCGACATAAACCCGGCGGACCATGGGGACCTCCTCAATAATCACAATCTGCGGGCTTATCATAGCGGAATCTTGAACTTTAGTAAAATTAATGTTATTTATTTATATGATAAGTTTTACTAATGGATATAGATTACGAATTATATAAAATCTTTCATCGCGTCGCCGCCGCGGGCAGCTTTACCAGGGGCGCGGAGGAACTTCACATTACCCAGTCGGCGGTAAGCCAGGCAATCAAGAACCTGGAGTCCCGCCTGGGAACCTCCCTCTTTCTGCGGGACGGCCGGCGTATCCGCCTCAGTCATGAGGGGGATGTTCTCTTCCGGCACATCTCCCAGGGTATCCTGAATTTTTCCGCCGGTGAGCGGAGTCTGAAAGAGATGGCGGGCTTTGACTCCGGTGAGGTACGGATCGGCGTCGGCGATACCATCTGCCGCTACCACCTGGTGCCCATCTTCAAGAGCTTCGCCGAGGAGTATCCGGGGATCAGAATTCAGGTAAAGAACCGGACGAGTTCCGGGATTCTCTCCCTTCTGAAAAACGGCAGCATCGATTTCGGCATAGTCTCCCTTCCGGCGGGATCGGGACAGTATAATATTCAGCCCTTCCGCAGGGTCAGGGACGTCTTTGTCTCATCCCGGCGTTTTGAGGAGCTGCGGGACAGAAGCTGCCGGATCGAGGAACTGGCGGAATTCCCGCTGCTCCTTTTAAACGGCGAAAGCACGACCCGGAAGCTGCTTGACCACTTTCTTCAGTCCCGGGGAATCAAGGTCATCCCCGCTATCGAACTTGAGAGCATGGATCTGCTGGAGGAGTTTGCAAAGATAGGATTCGGCATAGCCCATGTGGAAGAGATGAGCATTCAACGAGCAGTTTCTTCGGGAGAATTATTTATTATTAATACAGAACCGGCCCTTCCCGACAGGGAGCTCGGCATCGTCAGTCTTGGCGCCACCCTGCCCTCCAGGGCGGCAAAGCTGATGCGTGAGTACATCCTTAGCCGGGAGCCGGTTACGACGATATAACGAGGAGTATATGGCAAAAATAATCTATGTATCGAACCGGCTTCCGGTAACGATTAACCGCAACCCCGAAAGCGGAGAGTACAGTTTTAGCCGCAGTATCGGCGGGCTGGCTACGGGATTGAGTTCCGTCCATAACGAGGGCGGCAGTCTTTGGGTCGGCTGGAGCGGACTCCACGATGAGGATGTCTCCGGTTCCGACGCGGAGGAGCTGAAGCGTCTCCTGATGCGGGAGGAGAACTGTGTTCCCTTTCAGCTGTCCAGAAAGGACTTTGAAGAATTTTATCTCGGCTTCTGTAACGAAGCTATCTGGCCCCTTTTTCACTATTTTCCCAACCGGGCCCATTACCATACCGGCCAGTGGGAGGCATATTACCGGGTAAACAGGCTCTTTTTTGAAGAACTGAAGCCCTACATTGAACCGGGAGATACCATCTGGGTACATGACTATCAGCTGATGCTGCTGCCCCAGATGATCCGCGAGGAGTTTCCTGAAGCCCTGGTGGGCTTTTTTCTGCATATTCCCTTCCCCTCCTATGAGATCATGCGTCTGATGCCCTGGCGGGAGGAGATTATGGCGGGATTGCTGGGCTCGGACCTGCTGGGCTTTCATACCTATGACTACGTGCGCCACTTTATCTCCAGCGCCCGCAGGCTTCTGGGCTACGAATTCAGCCTGGGATACCTGACCGCGGGGCAGCGGCTGGTACGGGCGGACGTCTTTCCTATGGGAATCGATTACGAGAAATACAATCAGGCGGATAAAAACCAGGAGGTTCTCAACGCCCATGTCGAGGTCAAACGGGAACTAACAGGAAACAGGACTATCCTTTCGGTGGACCGACTGGACTACACCAAGGGAATCCCGGAGCGGATAAAAAGCTTTGCCCTTTTTCTGGACCAGCACCCCGAGTATCACGAAAAGGTGGGACTTTTTCTGATTGTCGCTCCTTCCCGGACCGAGGTGGAGGAGTACCAGGACCTCTTAAAGGAGATCCAGGAGCTGGTAAGCGCGGCCAACGGTCGACACGGAAGCCTGGGATGGACGCCGATCCACTTCTTCTACCGCTCCTTCTCCTTTGAAGATCTGACTGCTCTCTATATGGAAGCAGATCTGCTGCTGGTCACCGCCCTGCGGGACGGAATGAACCTGATTGCCAAGGAGTACCTGGCGGCCCGCAAAGACAATACAGGGGTTCTGATTCTCAGTGAAACCGCCGGGGCGGTCCACGAACTGGGTGAGTCCCTGATGATCAATCCCAACGACCTGCAGGGGATCGCGGACGCCATAGATACCGGACTCAAGATGGACGCGGAGGATCAGAAACGCCGGAATACCATCATGAAGCGGCGGATTTCCCGCTACAATGTCCGCTTCTGGGCCAAGGACTTCGTCCGGAAGCTGGAGGAGGTCCATGAATACCAGCGGGCACAGTCGGCGAGGAACATGATCGACTCCGTTGAGGAAACAATGCTCAAGGACTATAAAAATGCGAAGAAGGCGATATTCTTCCTCGATTATGACGGTACCCTCGTGGGTTTTCAGGATAAACCGGAAAAGGCCCGCCCTGACGAGGAACTCCTCGACATTGTTACCGCCCTCTGCAAGCCAAAGGGGAACAGGGTCGTAGTAATAAGCGGTCGGGAGCCCAGGGACCTGGAGAGCTTTTTCAGCGGGGTTCCCGTGGAAATGGCTGCAGGACATGGCAGCTGGGTCAAGATGAAGGGAAAGGAGTGGGAAAAGGCGGAACTTTTCTCCACCGAATGGAAAGAGGGAATTCGCCCGATCCTTGAAAGTTATACCGACCGTACTCCCGGCTCCTTCATTGAAGAGAAGGAGTTTTCCCTGGCCTGGCATTACCGTCGCTGTGAACCGGACCTGGCGGCTCTGAGGGTCGGTGAGCTGAAGGATTCCCTCTATTCGGTTATCGAGAACATGAATATCGGGCTGCTGGACGGCAACAAGGTTCTCGAGGTCAAGGACTCCTTTGTCAATAAAGGGATTGCCGCTTCCGAGTGGCTCCGGGGGGAGGAGTTTGATTTTATATTCGCCGTGGGAGACGACTACACCGACGAAGACCTCTTTGATGTGGTGCCGGAGAAGGCCTATTCCATAAAGGTCGGAATGGTCCTGTCGAAGGCGAAGTACCATGTAAAGGGCTGGAGATCCCTGCGGGGGGTATTGAAAAAACTGGCCAGCCTCGGCTGATTCCCTGCCTTACTTGAAGGAGAGGGTAAACTGATCCAGATCCAGGGGGCGGCCGTTGTCCCGCAGGGTCTGCTGCATATACTCCCGGTCAAGATCCAGTTCACCGACCAGGAGACGCATCTGGTCTTCGGAGATCAGGTTCTGCTCGGCAAAGAGGAAGATCAGGGCCTTCTCGGCAATGCAGGGAACCTTCAATGCATTCAGGTTCACCGGCTCCGGCGACTCTCCCTGGAGAAAGCGGCTCTCCAGGTGGCTGTGCAGCCGGGATTGCCGGATATCCGACTCGATCAGTTCAAGTTCCCGGCGGAGCGGTGCAAGGTCTCCCCGGGAAGCGCTTTCTCCCAGGGGTTTCAGAACCAGATAGGTATACTCTTTTCCCGGCAGGTAGTGGTGCCGGTCGCAGCGGGTGCAGTAGTTGGGCTGCCGGGGGTCTTCCCTTGTGGTATCCCCTCCGATGACGATCAGGGGGTCAAAGTAGAGTGCAGGGCATTCTTCATCGTCAATCCGGTAGTAGCGGTAGGTGTAAAAAGAATCCTCGATACAGTCCGGGTGTTCACAGTAGGCGGTCAGCGGAAAGATATCCGTACAGTTCTCCAGCAGGAACTGGGTAGTTCGGTTGAATATGTCCCGCCGGAAATTGAGCACCAGAGTGGGGAAAATGAAGACCAGGTCGTTCCGCAGCGAGGCCTCCTTTACGACGTAGGCGGTACGCTCGTCGTAGAAGCTCGCTTCGTCAACAATCCAGGTTCCCGCTTCAGGGTGGTCATGTATGGCCTGTTCCAGTTCAAAGGAGTTGGAGATATAGCAGATATTCTCGCCGCAGCGTTCGTAGCCGCCGCGGTAGGCCAGGGCGTCGGCGGGATAGTCGGGGAAGCGGAGTTTGTCCATCACGGAACGGACAAAATAGACGATTCGCCGATCCGCACTGCCGCTGCTTGTCTGTTCCGCCACGGCGCCGGACTTTTGCCTGGCTATCCGGGCGTCCCGCCATACCCGGGCGGAGAACTCCGTTTTTCCCGAACCCATGGGGCCGATTACAAGAATCCTGCGTCCCCCTTCGGTAAAATCGAAGTGGTTATAGGAGTGATGTACCTTGAGCCTGGGGAAACCGAGGCTTTTCATGAAGTTGAGGGTTTCGGCTGAGAGTTCGGAGTGCTGCATTCAGTCGTGTCCTTTTTGTCCCTTTCCCTGATACATCCCTTCGGCGATCCGCCTCCCGGCGGAAGTGACAAAATGCTTGCTGATCAAGGTGTCGGATGCCTTCCGGGACATTGCGTTGCCGTAGATGTTGACGATCAGGTCGGCTTCCACGAGTATACGGAAGTCGATACCGTCTATTCTGTTGTAGCTGTGGTGATTAGCGACGATAAAGCAGACGCGATTAATTATCTCCTCCGGGTATGAGAGTTCTTCGAGGATCCCCCGGGCTATGGGCGGCCCTTCGATCTCCTGGTAATTTCCGGCGGAGGAGCCGTATTTTTGTTCCGCCTCGGGGATACCGATATCGTGGATAAGAGCTGCCGTTTCGATGATATCCTTCTCTTTTCCGCTAATGCCTTCTGCAAGAAGGATTGTCCTGGCGAAACCGTAGACCTGCATGGCGTGATGGATTCGCCGTGCGTCGTTTCTGAAGTACTCGATTACCTTGAGGGATAATTCGTGGTTCATTGCTTGCCCTTGCGTATGAATTCTTCCAGAACCTGAACTCCCTTCAGAAGCAGGTCCGGAAGTTCTGCTTCCTCTTCCTTTGAGAATCGGGAGAGCACAAAGTCCGAAACGCTGCCCCGCCGCGGTCGTCCGATGCCGAAACGGAGGCGGTAAAAGTCGGACGTGCCGAGGTGCTGCTTGATCGACTTGAGTCCGTTGTGGCCGCCCAGGCCTCCTCCCATTTTTATCTGAATCTCTCCGAAGGGAAGTTCCAGCTCGTCGTGGATTACAAGGATGTCCTCGGGGCAGGTGGAAAAAAAATCTGCGCAGGCCCTGAGGCTCTCTCCGCTTTTGTTCATGAAGGTCAGGGGTCGTAAGACGATCAGTTTGAGGGGCTCGTGAAGGATGGCGTATTCCCCCTTGAACTTGCTGCGGTAGTCGATGTATGGCTGCCAGGTCTCAAGAAGCGTCCATCCGATGTTGTGTCGGCTGCGGGCGTATTCCCTTCCAGGATTGCCAAGACCACAGATAATCCTGTTTGTCATTGATTCATGATTCTATCGACCTCCTGCGTCTGAATCAAGGCGGCCGCGGTTTTCGTCGTAACAGGAGCGTAAGGGCATGCGGCTGTGTCAAAATAACCTGCTATGTATCGCAATCAAGAGATATGTGTAGATATGACCCATATGGGTGATTACAGAGGTTCAATCAAGACAAGTAGAGTTTTGTTAATTACTTATAATGTAATGGATTAACTATCTTGGCACGGAATATGCTATTAATATTATAGAAACAAGATCTTCCCCCTGGGAAGAGAAAGGAGAAAGACATGAGAGCTATTGTACGACATACCAGACCCCGTAATGTAAGCTTGTGGAACGATATGGACCGCCTTTTCAACAACTTCTTTGAGGACCTTCCCCAGGACGGTTCCTATACTCCCCGGGTCGACGTTCGGGAAGAAGAGGGTCGTTACCTGCTGGAAGCCGAAATTCCCGGATTCAGCGAAAAGGATGTGGATGTAAGGGTAGATGATAATCTGCTGACAATTTCATCCAGGAAAGAGGAAGATAAGCAAACTACCGAAGCCCGCTACCTGGTACGGGAAAGAAAGAGCCGCGAGTTCAGCCGCAGTTTTGTTCTTCCCAAGGATGTGGACAGCGAGAAAATAAGCGGAAGCTTCAGTAACGGTATTCTGACCCTGAGCATGGAAAAACGACCCGAGGCAAAACCTCGCCAGATTGAGATCCGGCAGGAGAAATAATCGGTACTAAGAGGGTACGATTTCTGTTTACCCGGCTGTCCCTGCAAAGGGGCGGCCGGGTTTTTAGTTCATTGAGGGTTTAAAACCCGTTTCCGCCACAACCCAGTAGATACCGCCCTTTTTCCGCAAAGCGTTTCGCCATGACTCTTCCGGTTCCGGGGCGAATACTATTCCCGGTGTGGCAGGGATTACCACCCACGCTCCGTGGAGGAGTTCATTTTCAAGCTGCCCCGGGGCCCATCCCGCGTAGCCGGCATAGAAACGGATCTCCGGCCGGTACTCAGGGTTGAGGTCGGGCCATTGTTCACTCAGAAAACGGCGTATGAGTTCGAAGTCCGGTTCCAGGATTACTCCCTGAAGCGAGGAACTTGCGGCGTCGGAGCGTTTATCCCCGGGAAGTCCGGAATGAAGGGTAAAGAGAAACATCTGCTCCACTGGTCCGCCGATATAAACCTCGAGCTCTCCGGCGGGTGTTTCTGCAAAATCTGGAACAACATCTTTCAGGGCAGTCTCGCTCTTACGGTTGACGACAAAACCCAAAGCGCCGTTCTCATTGTGTTCGACAAGATACACCACGGTCTGAATGAAATTGGGGTCTGTAAGTTCGGTTTCGGATATAAGAAAATGTCCTTCCAGAGACCTTCGGTCCCGATTGTCCGATTCAGCCATGTTTTCCCCTGTCCCTTCAGGTAAATTGTACCTGTTTTTTTCCCTTTCATCAAATCACGATATTGAAAACGATTAAAAAAGCCCCCCGGCCTCGAAAGGCCGGGGGAACGAAGGAAGGGAACATTGGATGACGCAACGCGTCACCGTACAAGTCCGAGGATCATGTCGTTTCCTTGACGATTCACCTTGAAGATAAGCTCATCACTCTCCTCGGAGTTGAAAACACGATAAAAATCCCGGGAGGAATTAATCCTGCTCCGATTGATCTCCTTGATTATGTCGCCGGACCTGAACCCGGCGTTGTAGGCAGGTGATCCCTGCTCAACGGCGCCGACCATGACATTGCCCATGTTCCTGGGCAGATCCAGGCGCTCCCGGATTTCGTCGGTTATACCGACTACCGTCATACCGGGCCAAAGATTTTCTACGTTAGATCGAATGGCGTCTTCCGGGGCCCGGGTGGTAATGCGTACCCGAACGCTCATGGAAGATCCGTCTCGAATAAGTCCAAAGCTGTAGCTTTTTCCGGGCTCAAGGGCTGCAACCTCCTGCAAAAGCTTGTCGCTGTTTTCTATCCGTCGTCCGTCGATAAAGGTTATCAGGTCGCCTGGACGGATACCGCCCTTCATGGCGGGGGAATCCTTGTACACATTATAGACGAAGGATCCCTTCTGCCCTTCGAAACCCATCTCCCTGGCAATGCTCTCAGAAGGATTGCCCATGGAAATGCCAAGCCATCCGTACTGTACCTCTCCGGACTCAATCAGGTCCTGAATGGTCTTTTTGGCGTTGTTTATGGGGATGGCAAAGCCGATCCCGATATTCCCTCCGGTCTGTGAGGCTATCCATGTGTTGATTCCGATGACCTCTCCATCAATATTGACCAGAGCTCCGCCGGAGTTCCCGCGGTTAATGGCGGCATCGGTCTGGATGTAATCCGTCAGATTACCCTCCATGCCGGGACCGCCGGTACGCCCAACGGCGCTCACAATGCCATACGTAAAGGTCGATTCAAAACCCAGAGGGTTACCAACGGCAAATACAATGTCGCCTACCTGGGTCTGATTGGAATCCCCGAGTTTTGCCACGGGAATGTTTTCCGCGGTTTCGAATTTGACCAGTGCCAGATCTTTTCTCGAATCGCTTCCCACAAGGGTACCTGAGAAACTTCGTCCGTCGTAAAGGTTAATGGTTATTTCGTCAGCAGTTCCGGCAACATGGTGGTTTGTAAGGACATATACCGTTCGACCGGTTTTCTGGACAATTACTCCGGACCCCAGTCCCTGTTGTCTGAATTCCCGCTTTTCCGGCTCTTCCTGATTCCGGCTGTCCGGGCGCCCGAAAAAGAAATCAAAGGGTGACAGGGGTGAGCGAACCTGTCGTTCGATTACATCGACGACATCAAGGGATACAACCACCGGAAGGGCTTCCCGGGCTACCCGGCGAAAGTCGTTCTGCAGTCCCTTCAATCCCTGGGTTGCACCGCTCGAGGAGCTGTAGATAGCCCGGGAGTAGCCTTCGGATTGACCGAAGGCCGCCGCCGACATGCCCAGGGCAAAAAGCAGTATGGTTAAGATTGAAATCAGTTTTCTTTTCATAACAGGATTCCTCCTTGCTGCAATCTTTATGCTACATGCATACAATACAGAACCCTGATTACCGTTTCCTTACAGGAAGATTACAATTTTGTAATGTTTGTTATCTGTTTAACGGCTTGAGCACGATGTCGATGTCCCGTTCGTGTTCCAGTTTTTCCAGCTGATCCCGAAGCCCGGCTACGTGGACGGTCCGTGGAATAATAACGGTTCCTCGCATCTGGAACATGGTGGCGCCGGTCCAGGGAGCGGAGGTGGTTTCCGTGGAGATCTCCTCGATATTAGTTCCAGCCTTTCTCAGAACGGCGGTTACCGCGTGCATGATTCCCGGGGCATCCAGAGATATCGCCTCAATGCTGTACGGACGCCCTTCAGAGGACTCCAGAGGAGCCCTCGTGGGGCGGATCTGCACCTGCAGTCCCAGCTTCTTTCCGATATCCGGGAGGTCCTTCTCGAGGGTCTGAACAATCCCGGGCCCGCCTGAGGCCAGCAGCATTACCGAGAATTCCGTTCCCAGCACGGCCATGCGGCTCTCCTCGATATTGCAGTTTTCGGCTTCCAGAATCGCGGCAATCTCGTCCACGATACCGACCCGGTCGGTCCCGATGGCGGAAAAAACGAAGTAGTCTCCCATTAAACAGTCCCCGTATTAGAATGTGGCGCCGAATCCCAAGGCAAAGTGGAGAAAGAATCCGGCGTAAATATCCTCGTCACTGTCAATAATAAGGCTGGTATAACGCGGACCAACCTCGATGTAAAAGCGTGTCGCGTTATTGTCGCCGAACATGGCGTTATAACCGAACCCGCCGTTAATATTGAGTATTCCTCCGTCCCAGCTGTTCAGACCGCTGTCCCCGGAGCTTCCTGCGGCGGTAAAGTAGCTCATGCCGCCCATCAGGTACATGGCGCTGACGGGATTGCCGAAATAGAAGCGGGCGTAGGCGCCGGGTTCATAAAAAATTACCATGTTACCCCCGCCTCCGATGGGCAGAAAGGTGAAGGTCGCTCCCAGTCCAAGATTCCCAAGGAAGAGTTCCCCGCCTACACCGGCAAAGGCAATGGAATCGGTGAATACCAGCCCCACGGCTCCGGTTTTCCGGTCCTGGGCACTGATATACCCGGCTCCGAGAGACAAGATTAACAGAACAACTAAAAATTTTTTCATCCTGAACCTCCTGGAGAAAAACAGTCGGTGTAACGCGGTGAAGCCTTTTCTTATTAAATTATAGCGCTATAAAGAAAAAATGCACGAAAATTCGTTTTTTCATGCTGATTCCGCCAGGTTGGATTCCCGTGAGCTTTGTTTGAAAAGTCCGCTGATAAAATGCTGCATGCTGTACGCTTCGATCATGTGCGTACGGGCTTCCTGTCCCATAGTATAATATCTCTCCGGTTTATCCCTGAGGAGCCGCAGGAGTTCCCTGGCCCCTGCGATCCAGGCCTCACTGCTCTGAGTGCGGACTATCATGCCGGTTCGTCCCTCCTCAATAATTTCCTGGGGCCCTCCTTCATTGCTCACCATTGTCGGTACCCCGCAGGCCTGGGCTTCGGCTGCCACCCTGCCGAAGGTATCGGTTACACTGGGAAAGATAAAAAGATCCGAAGCTGCGTAGACAATGGGCATGAGGTCGTGATCGACTCGTCCAAGGAAATGGACCCGCTCTTGTCCCTTTACCCTGCGCAGAAACTCGTCGGCGTAGGGGCCTTCTCCGGCGATAATCAGGTTCAATCCCGGGAACTCCTGCTTCAGGTCAAGAAAGCAGTCGGCAACGATATCCACGCTTTTGTCCCGGGATATTCGGCCCGCGTAGAGAAGATTGATCCCCTCCCTGATACCATATTTCTCGGCCAGGACCTTTCGGGCGCCGGCATGGGGTTTGAAGAGACCGGTATCCACCCCCCGGTGGAACAGGCCCACCTCAGGCATGCGGTACCCGCGTTTTTTCAGGATCTCAGCGTATTCCCGGGTATTGACCAGGGTCCTGTCACAGACTGAGTGGAACCACTTCATGTAGGATTCAACGTAATTGGTGATGCTTATATCATCAACAATTTTGCGTACCTGCATGGTGCCGTCGGTATGGTGAATCGCCACGGCGGGTATATTCAGGAGCCTCGCAGCGGCCAGCCCTGTGAGCCCGATGGTCATGGGGGTGGATATATAGATCTCGTCAGGATCGTAGTCGTTAATGAGCTTTAAGGTAGCCAGCAGACTCGGAACCTTCAAGCTGAGCTTTTCATAATGAGGCAGGGGCAGGCGGCCGACGATGGGGATATTCATCAGGTTGGGTGGAAGATCCCCCGAGCTCCCGGCATCTACCGCGGCGGCAATACGGATCTCCTTTTTCATTGTATGGGCGATCCATCCGATTTCCTGTACCGTTATGGCCACCCCGTTCAGTTCGGTGAAGGTATCGGTAAACCAGAGGATCTTTTTTTCCCGCCGGGGAGCTTCCTTACCCAGACGCAGAAACATTTCGTTTACCAGTTTGCGGTTGTTGAACATGTGGGTAAAGGTGCTGATGAAGGGAACCGACAGAAACAGGGCCGGCAGCAGGGAAGAAAAGTTCCGCATCAGCTTGTCGAAGTTGCCCTTACGCAGGTGCTTCCCGAAGGAATCGATAAAATCCTTGAAGAGGGCATCGAGAAGTTCCGAGGCCTTTTCGTAGACAATATCCAGACGGGCATCGATTTCGTGATAGTTCACGCTTCGAACCTGTTCGATAAGCTCGACAAGGATACGCTGGTTGGCGCTTTTCTTCTTTTTCTTTTTGATTCGGTTCAGGGCAAAGGCGCGCTTAAGGTCCAGCTCTTTTTCGTTGAACAATCCGTCAAGAACAAGGGAGACGGGTCCGGGGACCGATCCATGATGCCTGATGCGAAGGAAATCAAAGGCTATCTTGTAGATCATGAAGGTCATGGAGTGGAAATTGTGGTGTCGTCCGTGGGCTTCGGTTTTCCTGGACTGAATGCGTTGGATAAACTCATCCACTGTGGAAGCATCGCCGGAGGTCCAGGTTTTCCCGATAAAGATGCCTGCGTGGTCGTCTGAGCCTGCGGTGAAGCCTTTGATCCAGGGAGTAGCGCTCATTGGTTCGATTTGGTGAAGCTGTTGCAGCCGCTCGGTGTCTTCCCGGGTAAGGGATGAGAGAAAATGGGTCCAGTCATTGTTGTTGCGTTCGTTTCGTCCGCCGTTGATGGTTTCAAAAACGTCAAACAGGAGGATCAGTTTTTCCAGGTGCTCCGCTGTAACCGCGCCGTTTACCGAATACGTCGCGTGGGCCACCGAATACGCGATACTCTCCTCTTTGATGTAGTCCCTGAGGAGGTAAATGTTTTTCCGGAGGGTTTCTATGTGTTCGAACTGCTCTTCCGTAATGTCGAAGAGCAGAATATGAATCTTGCAGCCGTCCTCGGGAAAATATGCCGTGGATTCCACGCTGACAAAACAGTCCTCCGGATACCGCTGTTTGAGCTCCAGGGCACCCTGGATACTGTTGTGGTCACTAATGGTAACCAGGTTCATACCCCGCTGTTTTGCGGTGCGGTAAATATACTCCGGTTCGGTATAGGACTCGGAGGTACCAAGACGCTGGAGGAACCATTCCGACGGGTGATCGGAATACTTTGAATGTACATGTAAATCTACCTTTGCCATCAGTATACATGTAAATACCAGTGTGTGAGTTTTGTGTTAACGGGGAGTGAAATTACAATAAGGATTGGGTAAAGGGATGCGGCAGCAGTTCGTCGAAACGATAGCGAAGGCGTTTTCCGCCGGTGTTTGCCAGGATTATCGGGGTATCGGGGGAACAGAATTCCGCCATGACCTGCAGACAGAGAGCGCAGGGGGGAGATGGGGTATCGCTCCGGGTTACCACCGCAATGGCCTGAATCTTCATCTCCGGGTCTTCGCTCCTGGCCTTAAGGATGGCTACCCGCTCGGCGCAGACGGTGGCACCGTAGCTGGCGTTCTCTATGTTGCACCCGCTGCGTATGCTGCCGTCCGCCAGAAGCAGGGCGGCGCCCACCTTGAACCGCGAGTAGGGGCTGTGGGCATTCTCCCGGGCGGCGGCAGCTGCGTCAACAAGTTGTTCAAAATCCGGTTTTTTTATCATGGTTTCTAACGTTTTCCGTGATCAAAGGGTTCTCCCGCTGCACGAGGGGCCTGGGAGGATTTGGAGAATATAACCAGGGCGATCAGGGTAACAACATACGGAAAAGCTTTCAGTACAAGTCCCGGAATCAGGGCCAGGGCAGGAATTACCTGGGAAACATTGGCGACGGTAGAGGCGAAGCCGAAGAAGAAGGTCGCGGCAAGAATCCCCAGGGGTTTCCACTGACCGAAGATCAGCGAAGCGAGGGCGAGAAAGCCAAGTCCCGCAACGGAGCCGTTGAACTCCCCCGAATAGGTAACGAGGATAATTGCCCCTCCGAGTCCCGCGAAGGCTCCTGAGAACAGCACCCCAATGTAGCGGATCAGGTAGACGTTTACCCCTGCAGCATCCGCGGCCTGGGGATGCTCGCCGCAGGACCTGAGCCTGAGACCAAAGGGGGTTTTGTAGATCAGAAACCAGGCCGCAAGCAGGATCAGAAGGACAAGCCATGTGGTTGTATAAGTCTGGGTAAAAAAGAGCCGTCCTATGAACGGCAGGTCCTTCAACAGGGGAATGCTGCGCCTGGAAAGACCGGATACTATCTGGATGTTTCCCGAACCCGTGATATTGCGGGCAAAGAACACCGTCAGGGCCCCCGCGATCATGTTTATGGCTGTGCCGCTGATTACCTGGTTCGCATTCAGGTTGATGCTGGCGAAGGCGTGGAGCAGCGAAAAGGCTGCCCCGGCCAGAATTGCCGCCCCGAGACCGATCCAGACGGCCGCGCTGCCCATGGCCGGGTAAAGACCGGAGATGGTCAGGGCGCTCGTGAAGGAGCCTACCACCATGAGGCCTTCCAGCCCTATGTTTACGACCCCGGATCGCTCGCTGAAGAGTCCTCCCAGGGATGTTATCAGCAGGGGAACTGTAAAGGCGATGGCATAGGGGAATATCTGTGTTATGACAGCCCACATATCAGTTCTCCTCCTGTGCCCGGCGTTGACCGAAACGACGCTGAAGAGCGTTCAGTCCGTTCTCGATAAGAACGCTGGTGGCGGCAAAATAGATGATTGTCGCGATGATGGTGTCTCCGATCTCCGGGGGAATCTCCGTCATGGCGTTCATGAAGCCCTTGCCGGAATGGAGTATGCCGAAAAAGAGGGCGGATCCCAGTACGCCGATGGGGGTGTTTGACCCCAGAAGGGCTACGGCGATCCCGTCGAAACCGTGGCTGGGAAGGACCCCGATCTGCATGTTCGATGCGTACCCGACATAGAGGGTTGCTCCGCCGATTCCCGCCAGGGCTCCGGCGATGGTCATGGAAAGGATGATGTTGCGCTGAACATTCATCCCCGCATATTCCGAGGCGTAACGGTTGAAACCGGCAGCCTTGAGCTGGTAGCCCAGGACAGTGCGGTTCAGGATTACCCCAATGACCAGAATTGCCGCCAGGGCAACAAAAAGTCCAAGGTTAACGTAGGAGCCCTCAAAGATCCCGGTAAGCCAGGGAACCTTCAGGGATGCGTACTCCGGGATTTTCCGTGACTCGGTCTCGAGGTAGGGGCCCTTGAAATAGGCAGGAACCGTATAATAGACCGTCCAGTAGGCAATCCAGTTCATCATGATGGTTGCTACCACCTCGTGGACGTTGAACCGGGCCTTCAGGAATCCGGGGACGAGTCCCCAGAGGGCCCCGCCGCAGAAGGCCGCCAGCAGCATTAAAGCCAGGAGCAGCGGCTGGGGCAGGACAAGGGTCAAGCCGACGGCGGTGGCGCAGAGTCCGCCGATCAGCATCTGCCCCGAGGCGCCGATATTGAACAGTCCGGTACGGAAAGCGAAGGCCACGGACAATCCTGTCATGATCAGGGGAGTGGCGGTTGCAAGAGAGTTTCCAATCCGCTCAATGTTCATCAAACCGCCGCGGAACAGGTAGGTGTATCCTTCGAAGGGATTGTGCCCTGTTATCAGCATGAAAAGGGCCCCCGCGGCAAGCCCGAGTACCACTGCGATCAGGGCAACGATTATCTCCCGGGATACTCTTATCTTCATGCTGATTCTCCCTGCCGGACTCCAGCCATCATGAGGCCGACCTCGTTTTCGTCGGTTTCATCGGCCCGGACAATTCCTACCAGTTCTCCCCTGCTGATTATGGCGATTTTGTCGGAGAGGTCCAGGATTTCATCCAGCTCCAGGGAGACCAGAAGAACCGCCTTGCCCCTGTCCCGCTGTTCAACCAGCCGGCGATGGATATACTCAATGGATCCCACATCCAGTCCCCTGGTGGGTTGCACGGCGATCAGCAGCTCAGGATCAAGATCGATCTCCCGGCCGACGATGGCCTTCTGCTGGTTTCCCCCGGACAGTGACCGCGCCTTGGTAGCCGCCCCTTCTCCCGCCCGGACATCGAAGTCATCCATGACTTTCCTGGCATGCTTCCGAATCGGCTCCCGCTGCAGAAAACCATGCCGTGCAAAGGGTTCATTGCTGTGGGTTTCCAGGACCAGATTGTATTCGACGCTGTAATCCAGGACCAGGCCGCGCTTCTGCCGGTCTTCGGGGATGTGGGCGATCCCCGCCCGTATCCGTTGATGGATACCGTGGGAACTTATGTCCTTCCCTTTCAGGAGTATCCGTCCGCTCTCGATACTCCGAAGCCCGGTCAGGGCTTCCACCAGTTCGGTTTGTCCGTTGCCGTCCACCCCGGCGATACCGACGATTTCTCCTGCCCTGACCTGCAGGGAGAAGTCTCTGACTCCCAGGATATTCCGCCCGCTCCGGACAGAAAGATTATCTATCTCCAGAATCAGTTCGCCGGGGTCGCGTTTCTCCTTGTTCACACTGAAGGAGACCTCCCGACCGACCATCATGCGGGCCATTTCCGATTCGCTGGTGGATTTTACATCCACAGTCCCGATTACCTTGCCGCGGCGGATTACCGTGCAGCGGTCGGCGATTGCCTTGATCTCTTTCAGTTTATGGGTAATCAGGATGATCGATTTGCCTTCCCGGATCAGGTTGCGCATGATTTCCATCAGGTCCTGAATTTCCTGGGGCGTCAGAACGGAAGTGGGTTCGTCGAAAATCAGGACCTCCGCGTTCCGGTAGAGCATCTTCAGGATCTCCACCCGCTGCTGCATTCCGACGGAGACGTCCTCGATAATCGCATCGGGATCGACATTGAGTCCGTAGTGCCGGGAAAGCTCCCGTATCCGGGCTGCTGCTGAGGTCAGGTCGAGGCGCAGTCCCTTTTTGGGTTCCATACCCAGAACGATGTTTTCGGTTATAGTAAAGTTGTGTACCAGTTTAAAGTGTTGGTGCACCATACCGATTCCCAGGGCATTTGCCTGGGTGGGGTTGGTGATCTGGACCTCTTTGCCCCGGACCTTGATGATCCCTTCATCCGGCCGGTAAAGGCCGAAGAGGATGCTCATGAGGGTCGATTTCCCGGCTCCGTTCTCCCCCAGGAGAGCCAGAATTTCCCCATTTCGGAGATCTATGGAGACCCGATCGTTGGCAACAATGCCGGGAAACTCCTTGCGGATATTTAGCATTTCGACAACATGTTCCATCGGCGCCTCCGGACCGGGGGAGAATAAAAACAGGCGCTTCCCGGGGGAAACGCCTGGTAAAAGTTGCGGTCTACTTGATCAGCGAGCCCTGCTCGGCGGAAACGCTGATTTCCCCGGCCTGCAGGTCTGCGAAGACATTCTCCATCCTCGACTGGGTATCGGAGGAAAGGTTGGGGTTTTCCTCGGGGATTCCGACTCCGTTATTGGTTGCATCCAGGGTCAGGATCTGTCCGCCGGGGAAGTTACCGTCCAGTTCAGCCTTGATCATGTCGTAGGCCGCCTGGTCGATACGCTTCATGGCCGAGGTAAGGATAATGGATTTGTCTCCTTCGTAGATTCCTTCGGCGTACTGGTCTACGTCGACGCCCACAATCCAGACATCTTCGCCGGATTTTGCCCGGGCCTTGGCCTCGTTGATGGCACCGACACCGACGCCGCCGGCGGCGCAGAAGATAGCATCCACACCCTTGTCAAACATTTGGGCGGCCAGCTGCTGTCCGGCAGCCACGTTGTCGAAAGAGCCCTGGTAGACAACGTTTTCGCGATTGATGCTGATGGACGTGCCGAGATTCTCGTTGGCATAGCTTACTCCCTGCTGGAAGCCCCAGTTGAACTTCTGGACCGGAGGAATCTCCATCCCGCCGATAAAAGCTGCCTCGCCTTCCTTCAGTTCAAGAGCAGTAGCGACACCGGCGAGAAAACCGGATTCATGTTCTGCAAAGAAAATGGATACCGTGTTGGAGCCGACTTCCGTATTGTAATCTCCCGGGTGGGGAACTCCGTCGAGGATGACGAACTTGGCATCGGCATACTTCTGCTGAGCCTGGTAGATGGCGGTCTCAAACTTGAAACCCGGGGTAACAATGAATTTGTAGCCCGCGTCGTAGAGGTTTCCGATCTCCTTCAAATAATCTGCCTCGGTAGTTCCGGTGGGTTTGAGGTATTTGATATCGATTGCCATGTCTTCTGCGGCGGCCTGTATCCCTTCCCAGGTTCCCTGGTTAAAGGACTTGTCGTCAATTGTTCCGGCATCGGTCACCATACCGACCTTCATGGCCTTTTCCGCGGTCGCAGCACCTTCCTTTTTTCTGGAACACGAGGTAACGAGGGTGAAAATGAGGAGGATGGCAATGGCAGGTACTAAAATCTTTTTCATATCTTTTCTCCTTAAGGATTATGGGTCCGTGTAGTATGATTGTATGGTCACCCTTCATTCAGGTCAATAGAAAAATCCTCCACTGTTTCTGATAATACGAAGCACCAGATTGGCAGCCGGCAGTTCCGGAAACAGGGGATACAGCATTCGTACAGCGAGGTTCCCGTCGTTCATACCGGTCACCGTACGCAGGGCAGTAACGTAACGCGCGGGAGGAAGGCGCAGAAGACCTGTCCGTTTCAGGGATTCCAGTTCTGCGCGCAATCGCTGGACGAGCCCGGGAAGATTATCCTGTTCGCTGAAAGGTTCGACCGCCTTGAGCTTCTGTTCCTCTTTTTGGATCCGACGGATAAGTTCAGGCAGGGAATAAAGCGGATCCCGGGGAATTCCCAGGCACAGGGCGGTACATTCCAGGGCGGGAATAAGCGGGAAGCGGTATTTTGAAAGGCTGCGGGGTAAAAGCTTCCGCACCATGTTCTCAGGGTCGGATGATGAGTTTTGTTCCGTTTTTTCCAGATCTTTTGCCGCGGACCGCAGGAGCGGAAGGGTCTTTTCATTGAAGAACTGTCCCTCCAGGGAGCGGAAAAGCCGGGTATCCTTCTGAATAAAGTAGCGTATACCGTCTATCTCTTCGAAGCTCCGCAGAGTATCCAGATATCCCAGTTCCATGGCCTTGCGGGAGTTTTCCGGGCAGATGTCCAGGGACCCTTCCAGGGCTTGGGAGTTTTTCAGATATACGGTCTGGGTATTTTCCGTCTGGGGGCGTCTGGTGCGGCCCATGCCGGAAAGATTGACGGTAATAATACGACGGTATCCACGTTCCTTCATCATGTTGTAGGGCATGTTGTCGGCTACGCCCCCGTCAGTCAGTTTTGACTGTTCAATAACGGGGCTGCGGAAAAGCGGATAGGAGGCGCTGGCAAGAAGATAATCAGCCAGCCGACCGGCTGGTATGTCTTCGAGAAAAAGGTGCCGCGGTCTGAATTCCGACAGGTCGAAGGTAACCAGGCCGAGATCGATCCCGGACTTTCTGATTGTCTCCTCCCTGAGATAGTGTTTAATGAGCTTTTTCATGGGGGAGGTATCCAGCCCCCGCCGGGAAAGAACAAACCTGCTGAGCCGGCGCAGATTGTTAAGCTCACGATTTATTTTGCCGTCCTTGAGGAACTCTTCCGGAATATCAGCCACGTCCCGGAGGGTGGCGAAGGAGAACAGCTCCAGGGCGCCCTCGTAATCATTCTGGGCAACAAAGGCGGCATTCAGAGCCCCGACGGAGGTCCCCGCCACGGCATGAAAACCGATACCCAGTTCCCGCAGGGCCCGCCAGACGCCGATCTCGTAGGCGCCTCTGCCGCCGCCTCCGCCGAGTACCAGGCAATAGGTGTTCGGGTTGTTTGCCATACACAATTATTACGCCTCCGAAGGCCGTACTGTCCACCCTAAAACCCCGCGCTATTACGCGCGAGGACGAAACTGTCTGGATGGAGAGGTTATGGGCAAAGATATAAGAGGGGCCGTAACGTTGTACACCTGGTGGAGGTCCCTCTTATATCTTTGCCCGGAGGGGGTATTAAGCTTATGTCTGCCGCCTTGACAGTATCGTCCTCGTCGCTATAATAAAGCCACCATGAATCTTGTGCAGGGCATATTTTTTTCCTTCTTTTTTTTCTTTTTTAGCACCCAGGAGGGACCCGGGCTGCCATGATCGTGGTGTGATCAGCGAAAACGCGGCGGGTTTCTCCTTGAAAGAGGAGGAGCCCGCCTTTTTTTTAGCAAAGGAGTAATTCCATGGAGGAACGCTTAGACAGCCTGTACGCCGAGTTTTCCCGTGAAATCGGCGCTGCATCCACCGGCGCCGAGGTGGCGACCATCAAGGCAGAGTATCTTGGCAAAAAGGGCAGGCTCAACGAGATTCTCAAAAGCCTCAAGGACGCGACTCCGGAGGAACGTAAAACCGTCGGTTCCCGCTCCAACGAATTGAAGCAGAAGATCCTCGCGGAAATAGACGAGGCCTCAGTCCGAATCGAGCGGGAGGAGATCGACCGCAGACTGGCCTCGGAACGGCAGGACATTTCGCTGCTGGATTCCCTCCGCGACCGGGGACTGGGAAGCGCGGGATATCACCCCCTGACCGCCATCGGGCGGGAGGTGGAGGACATCTTTATCTCCATGGGATTCGATATTCTCGACGGTCCCCATATCGAAAGCGATTACTATAACTTTGAAGCCCTCAATATTCCCGCCAACCATCCGGCCCGGGACATGCAGGACACCTTCTGGTTTTCCGACATGCACCACCTGCTGAGGACCCATACTTCCCCGATCCAGGTGCGGGGTATGGAAAAGCACAGGCCCCCCTTCAAGTTTGTCGGCCCCGGCGAGGTCTTCCGTAACGAGGCTATCGACGCCTCCCACGAGGCGGCCTTCCGGCAGATAGAAGGTATGATGGTGGGAGAAGAGGTCTCGGTGGCCCACCTGGTCCACTTTCTCAAGACCCTTCTCTCGGAGATCTTTCACAAGGAACTCGAGGTGCGCCTGCGTCCCGGGTACTTTCCCTTTGTTGAGCCCGGTTTCGAGCTGGATTACAAGTGTCTGCTCTGCGGCGGAAAGGGCTGCTCGGTCTGCAAGCAGGTCGGCTGGGTGGAGGCCCTGGGCTGCGGTATGGTTCATCCCCGGGTGCTGCGCTACGGCAATATCGATCCTGATATTTACTCCGGCTTCGCCTTCGGGATGGGCTGGGACCGTCTTGTAATGATGCGCTACGGCATCGATAACATTCGCCATCTGCGTTCCGGAGACCTGCGCTTTGTCTCCCAGTTCCGGGCCTACTAGGAGGACTGCTGTGAAGATTTCCATGGACTGGATTCATGATTATGTTGAACTGCCGGCGATGAGCTCCCATGAGCTGGCTGAACGTTTTACCCTGAGTACCTGCGAGGTCGAGGAAGTCCTTGAAAGCGGCAAGGTTCTGGAAGAGACCTATGTGGCGACGATAACCGGTATCGAAGCCCACCCAGACGCGGACAAGCTGCAGCTGGTATCCTTCGACGCAGGTGCTGCGGGTAAGGGACGGGTTGTCTGCGGAGCACCCAACTGCGCCATCGGCATGAAGGTCCCCTACGCGCCCATCGGCACCACCCTGCCCCTGGGCTTTACCCTGGAACCCAAGAATATCCGGGGAATCCTCTCGGAAGGGATGCTCTGCGCCGAGGACGAGCTGGGACTCTCGGACAGTCACGAGGGGCTTATGGAGCTTGACGGGGGGGCTTCCATCGGCACGACCATGGCGGAATACCTGAACTCGAAACCCACAGTTGTACTGGATATCGACAATAAATCCATAACCCACCGGCCGGATCTCTGGGGCCACTACGGTATGGCCCGGGAGTTCGCCGCGGCTTTTCGGGTCCCCCTCAAGAGACCTTTTAATCCTGAATGGCGCCGGAAGATGCTGTCCCGCTTTGGACCGGGAAAATCCCCGGTAAGCGTTACCGTCCATCCCGACTCTTACTGCCGGGCCTATTTCGGGTACACCGTAAAAGGGGTCACCGTGGAAGAGAGTCCCCAGTGGATGCAGAAACGGCTCCTTGACTGCGGTCTGCGCCCTATCAACAGCATCGTCGATATTTCGAACTACGTGATGCTGGAAATGGGACAGCCGAATCACATATTCGACAAAAAGAGTATTGAGAAGGGCAGCATTATCGTGCGAAGAGTCGGCGGTGAAGAGGAGTTCGTCACCCTGGACGAGCAGGCACGACATTTGGAAGCGGACGACACGGTAATTGCCGACGGAGTAAAGCCCCTGGTCATTGCCGGTATCATGGGGGGCCTGAACAGCGGGGTAACCGAAAAGACAAGCGAAGTCTTTGTCGAGGTGGCCAACTTTGTGGACGCAGGAATACGGAAGAGCTCTACCCGTATCGGCCTCAGGACCGACTCCTCCCTGCGCTACGAAAAGAGTCTCGATCCGCTGATGCTGGAACCCACAGCCCTGCGCATTCTCGAACTCCTGCTGGAACTCAATCCCGGTGCCGAGGTGGAAGGCAAGCTGGAATACGACGGTATCGATCTTTCGGAGCTACAGCCGCCGGTAATAGACCTGAAGCACAGCAAGATCGAGTCCCTGCTGGGCTGTACACTGGAGAGGTCCCGGGTGCAGGAGATTCTGGAGGCCCTGGATTTCGCAGTCTCTGAAACCACCGAAGGTTTTTCCGTTACCGTTCCCAGTTTCCGGGCCACCAAGGATGTGGAGTGCGATGCCGACCTGATCGAAGAGATCGGCCGCATGTACGGTTACAACTCCATTCCCGCCCAGCCGCCGAAATGGAAGATAGAGGCCGTTCGTTTGCCGAATCCCAAGCGCCTGGAACGCTCGATTCAGGATTTCATGGTGCTCCACGGGAACGCCCATGAGGTAATTACCTATCCCCTGATCGGAGACGCCCTGCTGGAAAAGGTCGGCTGGCCGGAAAGGAATGATGACCTGCAGCTGGCCAATGCCCTGAGCAAAGATATGGGCCGCATGCGTCCCAGCCTGGTACCGGGTTTTCTGGAAGCCGCCGCAGACAACAGCCGTCACTATAACCGCTTCGCCATGTTCGAGATCGGCCGGGGATACTCTCCGGAAAGTGAAGGTTTCTCCCGGGAGCGGAACCTCCTGGCTGCCGGGTTTTATGACCGGCAGAGTTCCCGCTTTATGGACGCTGCCAATACCGCCGACCGGCTGCTGAGTTTCCTGCGGCTGTCCTACCGTCTGGTGGAGCTGAGGGAAGGCAGTACCGGGAAAGGAAATAATCTTCCCAATCCGGCGATCCCCCGGGACTGGCCGGGGATTCATCCCTTCGAGACTCTGGACATCCATATCAAGGGAAAGCCTGCGGGGATGATTACGACTGTCCACCCTGTGACTATGAGGGCCTTCAAAGCCAAGGGGTACTGCAGTATTATGGTGCTTGATCTTTCGCTGTTCGAAGAGGATTCGCGGCCCGACAAAACTGTCTACAAACCCCTTCCCCGATTTCCCCATTCGGTGTTCGATTTTACCGTTATAGCCGGACCGGAGGACCGGGCCGCAGACATTCTGCGAGCTGCGGAGAAAGTACGGCTTAAGGAACTCAGCGGATGTTCGGTGGCCGATGTCTTTGATCTGGGCGATGGTCGACGGGCAGTAACTGTACGGGCGACCTTCTTTGATCCGGAAAGGACCCTGAGCGGCGATTTCCTCGAACAGGCCCAGAAGCAGCTTATCGCGGCAACCGAGAAAGCGGGGTTTCCCCTTAAAATGGAGTAGCCTCTCCTTCAAAGAGGAGTGAACCAAAGAGGTCCTGAAAACGGTGACCCATCTCGCGCAGGCGGGGCCGGTCTACCTGATAATAGATCGACGCCCCGCGACGTTCTGCCCGGATAACGCCGGCGTCCTTTAAAATCCTAAGGTGCTGACTCACCGTGGACTGCCCTATGCTTACCTGCTCTCCCAGGGCGCTGACGCTGAGGCTGCCCTTCGACTGCAGCAGGATATGTACAAGCTGGAGCCGGCTGGGATCTCCCAGGGCTTTAAAGAAACGCGAAAATTCATCGTAGTGCCGGTTCATCGGCTTTTTTCTCCTAAAATTCGGTATCAGGCTTAATGGGTACCGGTTTCAGCGGGGATCACCTGGGGATTGAAAACAAGGCCCCTTTCTGCGGCGTACTTGCGTAACTCCCTTGATCCGTGGATTGTCTGCGTCCAGATATCCGTCATCATCTTCTGCATTTCCGGCGGTGTTGTGCCGGGTAATAATATACCAAAATAGTCCGGTTTCGGCGAATACTCCCTTTCCCAGTAGCTGACAGACGGAATTGTTCCGTAGCCTTCTATTCGTAACGCGGAAGAGGAAAGAACGGCAAGGCCCTTCAGTCGGCCGCTGCGAAGCATCTCCGTAAGTTCTACCGAGAGGGCAGCCATCATTGGTACGCGTCCATTGATCGTTTCCTTCAGGGCGTCGACAAGTTCTGTTTCCCTGAATCGGATATGCCGGACTCTTCTGGAATCGATTTTCTCACGCCTCATGGCTACGGGGCTGACTGGACAGTCCAGAGGGGAAGGTCCCCGATCAGCCAGGAAAATATCGGGAAAACTAGCCAGTGGAGATTCCGGGGAGGCGGCCAGAACAAGCGGTACCTCAAAGACGATAAAGGCATGCATATCGGGAGACGGAGAATCCGCATACTTGTTGATGTTTCCGCCGATCCAACTGTATCCATCAGCCCTGGAAGGAGAAAAACCTTGTCCGTTTTCCACCATGACGGGAAAGGGCAGGCCCTCTTCTACAGCAGGAACGACGACTCTGATCAGCTGGTCAGGAGTGCTGCCATGTTCCTCGGGGATAATCAGGTGAACTTCCCGCCGCAATCCCGGTGCAGCTTCTATCGCTCCTTCGGCGGCGATGTGCATTCCGATACACAGGATTACAGCTGTCATTATCGCAATTTTTGCTTTCATCTCTGCTTTAAAGTATAGCTTTTTTTTGATCAATCTAAAAGCTTTTGAATCTGTTTCTGGAAATGACGAAATTGATAAGCCGACCATTTCACTAGAGTTGAAAAATATGGTAGAAAAGGCGTAGACTCCTGCTGGAGTCTCAAGATTTTCCCTGTGGAGCAATCATGTCTGCTATTTTTCAGATACTGAACCTTATGGGCGGACTCGGCATATTCCTGATCGGCATGAAGTCCATGAGCGACGGTATTCACAAACGGTCCGGCGACAAGCTGAAGTCCCTGCTGGGTACCCTTACAACCAACAGGATAATGGGGGTGTTTACCGGTCTGGCGGCGACCTGTATTGTACAGTCTTCTTCCGCGACGACGGTTATTCTTGTCAGCCTTGTTAACGCAGGACTTGTGAACCTGCAGCAGTCCATCGGGGTGATTATGGGGGCCAATATCGGTACCACTCTTACCGCCTGGATTGTTTCGATCTTCGGATTCAAGATAAAGATTACCAGTTTTGCCCTCCCGGCTGTGGCAATTGCCATTCCCTTCTACTTCAGCCGTTCCGAAAAGCGCCGGGAGCTGGCGGAGGTCCTGATCGGTTTCGGTCTGCTGTTTCTCGGTCTTCATCTTATGAAGGAGTCTGTCCCGGATATCGGGAGCAGTCCGGAGGTTCTTGCCTTCCTGACCCGTTTTACCTCCCTGGGATATCTTTCCATAATCCTGTTTGTTTTTGTCGGAGCGGTGCTCACGGTGAGTCTTCAGTCTTCTTCGGCTGCCATGGCGTTGACCCTGACCATGGCATACAAGGGCTGGATCGATTTTCCGATAGCAGCGGCAATAGTACTTGGAGAGAACATAGGAACAACAATCACGGCCTTTCTCGCCTCCCTCCCCATGAAAGCGGAAGCAAAGCGATCCGCCCGGGCACACATGGTATTCAACCTTGTGGGGGTGACCTGGATGCTGATCGTATTCTTTCCCTTTCTCAACTTTATCGAGAGAATAGTACCGGGACTCTCCTCGGACAGCAGCATGATCCCTCTGCACCTGTCGGCTTTTCATACCTCCTTCAACATTGCAAATACCCTGCTGCTGATCTGGTTTGTGCCCCTGATTGCGGAGCTGGTCAAGCGCATGATTAAAGATGACCAGATACGCCCTGAGTATGGAAAATACCGTTTTGTCTCAGTCCCTGCCAATATTCCCGATGCGGTTGAATCGAACCTGATAAGCGTTCACGCTGAAGCAGCCCGGATGGCTCAGGAGACCTGGTCCATGATGTCCCAGATTCAGCTTGCAGCGCAGGATTTTTCACGGATCGATGAAGTTGAAAAGAAGGTGGGTGCCCTGGAAGAGTATCTTGACTCCATGCAGGAGGAACTGACGGATTTTCTTACCGACTGTATGCGGGATTCTTTGAGTAACTACCAGGCCAGGAATATTCAGGCCCTGCAGCGGGTGGTCTATGAGCTCGAAAGCATTTCTGATTCCGCTTACAGTATTGCCATGTTGATCAAAAAATTGAAAGAAGGAGACCTGCCGCTCCACAAGAAGGGCCCAGAGGAGCTTGCCGAGTATACGGGAAGGGTTCTGGAATTCCTGAAGTTCAATGCTGACAATCTGGGCAAGTCGATACGGGATTATGATCTGGAGGCTGCTCTTCGTTTTGAAGATGCAATAGATGAAATGAGAGACCAGCTGAACAAGATTTCCCGGCGTAAAATGGCCAAGAAGAAGCGTTCCGAACTGAAAGGTGAGCTGATCTTCCGGGATATCGTACGTCACCTTGAGCATATCGGCGACTACAGTCTGAATATCAGCCAGGCTCTGCGTCTGGCTGATTAATAATCAGAAGGAGGCAGAAACATGAATGCACAGATCGATGTTCACCAGCTCGAGTGGGAGGAAGGCTGTAATATAATAGTCGGTCAGTCCCATTTTATTAAAACCGTGGAGGACATCAGCGAGATCATGGCTGGCTCGGTACCGGGAATAGAATTCGGCCTGGCATTCTGCGAAGCATCAGGTCCCTGTCTGATTCGCAGCGAAGGCAATAATCCTGAGCTCACTGCCCAGGCTGTTGAATGTGCCAGAATAACCGCCGCGGGACACAGCTTTTTTCTGATCATAAAGAATGCCTTTCCCATCAATGTCCTGAACCAGATCAAACAGTGCCCCGAGGTCGCCCGGATCTACGCGGCCACGGCCAACCCACTGCAGGTTCTGACCGCGGAAACAGAGCAGGGCCGGGGGATCATCGGTGTAGTGGACGGGTCTTCTCCCAGGGGGGTCGAGGGAGAGCAGGAGAAGAGGGAGCGTAGCGAGCTTTTGCGGAGATTCGGCTATAAATTTTAACTAGTGTCCCAAACCGTGGGGATGAACTGAAGCAAACTCCTTGTTCTGCTGGTATTTACCGGTAGATCAGTTAGAAAAAGGAGTTTCTATCATGTTTCATCCCCCCTTCTGTCCCAACGGGGAGTGCAGGAACCATCATCTATTCTCGAAAAATGATTCCTGGTATGTCAAAAACGGCAGCTATACTTCCCGCCTTTTTGGAAAGATCCAGCGCTTCCAGTGCCTCCACTGCGGTGCTGGATTCTCTTCCCAGACCTTCAGCCTCGATATCTTCGTCAAGAAAAAAGTCCCCTACTGGAGGATCTTCTCCCACCTGATTACCTCCTCCGGTATCCGGGATACCGCCCGCCTGTTGAAGGTCTCTCCTACGACCATCACCAACCGCATCAGAAGAATGGCCAGACAGGCCATAGCGATCCATTCTTCACTATCGTCTGAAATTTCCCTGCAGGAAGACCTGGTGGCAGACGGTTTCGAGAGCTTTGTCTATTCCCAGTACTTTCCCAACAACATCAATCTTTTAGCTGGAAAAGAATCCCAGTTCTGGTTTACCTCGGACTATTCACATTTGCGGCGGAAGGGGAGAATGACAGCGTATCAAAGGAAGAGAAATCAACGGATACAGGAGAAGTATCCGGTACACAGACGCAGTATTTATCGGTCCTTTCAGGACTTAGTGCGCTATAGCCTTGATCTTCGGGCAAAGAGTACACGCTCATCTGTCACGCTCTTTACCGATGAGCATTCCCAATATGCCCGGGTGATGTGTGAACTTACCAGGGAGGAGAAAGCCCAGATATCGCACCGAAGGATCAGCTCGAAGCTTCCGCGGACAGTACGAAACGATTTATTCAGTGTGAACTATCTGGACCGGGAGATTCGCAAGGACAACTCCGATCACACCAGGGAGACGGTGCAGTTCGCCCGGAACGCGAACAACTGCATGGAACGGCTTGCGGTCTACCGCTTGTATCACAATTACATCAAACCGTATCGTATCGGAAAGAGGGAGGAGGGCCGGAGAACCCATGCAGAGCAGGCTGGTATTTCTATGCAGCGCATTGTCTCTGAAATGAAGACGGTGTTTACCCGGCGACGTTTTTTCTCACGGACGGAAGGTCTCTCGAGTAGTGACAGCTTAGTCTGGCTTCGGGGAATCAGTACCCCCATGAAGCAGGTGGCAGAATATCTTCCGGCCTATTCATGGGCGTAAGATATCCCCACGGTTCGGGACACTAAAATAAAAATTGACATAAGGTGTTTGGGCCTTCAATAATATCTTCAATAACACATTGGAGGGTATCGCTTTTGAACGGACTGGGAAGTAACAGAGTTTTTTTGTTCTCTCTCCTGGCGATTTTCGTCTCTTCTTTTTTTGTTTATGGGGAAAGTCTCTCGTATTCCGGTGGAGGGTTCAGTATCGCGCCCCCGCCCCTGGGCTATACAGGATATTACGGCACTGAGAGTCCAAAGACGCACAGAGTTGATGTGGCATACCAGTACTACGATCTGGATGTATCAGAGGTCCAGGGTGGATCAGTCTATGCCAATTCCAGAATTGTCGGCGGTTCCTGGGGATCAGCCTCTCTGCAGTACGGGGGATTCTATCTCTTCGGAACGGACAAGGGAGCCGATAACGGGGCGGATGTAGATATGACTGTTTCCGGATTCAATCTTGCTCCCAGCTTGGAAATTGTTCTGTACAGTTCATCCGGGAAAGAAGAGCGAGGGTTCATGCTCACCTCTTTTTTCGGGATAGACGGGGGCTACCAGTTTTTTACCCAGGATTTCAGCGATGGAGAAGCGTCGTATCACAGCAGATTTGCAGGTCCGCTCGGTGGGCTCCAGGCCCATATCCCTGCGGGAAACGCTTTAATTTCTCCTTTCTTTTCGGCAAAAAAGTTGTGGGGACAATCCGTCCATGATGATGTTGAATATGATTTCGATTTTACCATGCTGGGTTACGGGTTTGATATCATCTGGAACGGTTACTCCCTCAGCGGAATAGTTCAACCACTGATGGAAGATGACGGTACGGTTTATACACTAGCCTTCGGGTTTGCATTCTGACAGCCCTAAAACGGAATTTACCAGGGCATAGAAAAAGGGCTGCCATCGGGCAGCCCTTTTTTCAGTCGTGAAATGAAACCGTTTGTTACGGAATCCAGTCGGCAACTACGTCCTCGTTCTGGTTCATCCATTCCCGTGCAGCCTCGAGGGTGTTCAGGTTGGATTCATTGATGTGGACCATGAGTGAACCGAGATCGCTGTTGGTCATGGACATATTCTGCAGAAACTGGGCCAACTCGGGTTTGTCCGCTGTTATGTTCTTGCGGCCGAAGATGTGGATGTTTCCTACGCCCCAGACCTGGTCCTTGTCCTGATCCAGGAAGGCAAGGTCCCAGTATCCGAACATGGAGTGGGGTTTCCACCCGGTAACGACAATCCATTCCTCCTTGGCGATGGCGTCTTTAAGGGATGCCATCATGGCAGGGCCCGAAGAGGGGAGCAGTTTGTATCCGGCATCGGTAAGTCCGTAGGCGGGCATTACCTCTTCTTCCGTGGTAATCATTACACCGGCACCGGCATCGATACCGGTAATGGTCTTGTCCAGCTTCTCCTGTGCTTCGGGCTTCAGAAGGTCGGAAATGGTCGTGATTCCGGCGTCTGCCATGTACTGGGGAATAACCAGACCACTCTCGGTGCCTTCGAAGATGTGTCCCAGGTCTACTATCTGATTGGAGTACTTCTCGATATAGGATTTGTGCAGAACCGGCAGCCAGGTTTCCATAAAAGCGTCTTTGTCGCCCTGGGCGATGGCCGCGTAACCTGGGGCCACATCGGCTGCGGTAATGGTTACATCGTACCCCATCTTGTCTTCAAGAACTGCCTGAGCAAGGTGGGTGTAAGCTACGCCTTCTTCCCAGTTAACATAAACCAGGTCGGCGGTCTTCTGTGCGCCTGCAGTCTCCCCTTCACCGGCAGCGAAGGCAAAGCTTGCAGCAAACATGAGAATCATGAGTACAGTAAAAAAACGTTGCATAAAACTCCTCCTGTAGAGTTGTAATCAATAATATCTCCGCCGACTGTGGCTGTTCCGCAGACGACGGAGTAAAGTGCTGTTATTTGCTGGGGGGACCCTGTTTTTTCTGTGTGGATTCCCCAAGGGCCTGGGTTACCCGATCGAGAAAGATAGCCAGAATAACGATGGAAATGCCGCTCTCGAATCCCAGATCAATCTTCAACTGTGTTATTCCTTTCAGAACCTCGTTACCAAGACCGCCGGCACCGATCATCCCGGAGATAACGACCATGGAGAGGGCCAGCATGATTGTCTGGTTGACCCCTGCCATGATTGTGGGCAGTGCCACAGGAAGTTCAGCTTTAAAGAGCATCTGTGAGGATGTGGCTCCAAAGGAGCGACAGGCCTCTTTTATCTCCGTTGGGACCTGCCTGATTCCGAGGTTTGTCAGCCGGACTGCCGGGGGCAGGGAGAAAATCAGGGTTGCCACTATTCCGGGAACAGGCCCCAGACGAAAGAAGAGAACCGCCGGGATCAGGTAGACAAAGGCAGGCAGGGTCTGCATAAAGTCAAGGATTGGCCGTATTACCCGCTCAACCATATCGTTCTTGCTGGCCCAGATACCCAGAGGGATACCAATGGCCATGGATATTATTACCGCGGTAATAACCAGTCCCAGAGTATCCATAGTGGCGCTCCAGAGCCCCATGATATAAATCAAAAGAAACCCGATTATCGTGAATACTCCGACCCAGCGCTTGGCTATCCACCAGGCAAGGGCCCCGAAGATTGCGATCATGATAAGCGGATGCGGAAAGGTGAGGAGGGTATTCAATCCGCTAAGTACCGTTCGAATAACCAGGGAAATTGCGTCGAATACCCCGTCCATATTTTCTGTCAGCCAGTTGATGACGGCTTCGAAAGCGCCGCCTATGTTAAATATTTCTCTCAGCTTATCCATTATGCGTCCTCCCGCTTTTCGGCATCATCGTCCTGACCGTTCAGTTCGCTTAAACGGGTTGGAGCGGCATCGTCATCAATCCCTATGGTAACCTCCGCCAGGATTGCTCCGCGGTCTACGACTCCATGAAAAACGTTGTTTTCATCTATTACTGCAATGGGAAATGACGTAGTCACAGCGGTTCCGAGAAGATCGGATATGGCAGTGTCGGGATAGGTGGTATAGATATTGTCCTGAATAATCGGGCTAAGGTCTTTCTGGCCTTTCTTTGCAAGTTTTGCTGTTTCGTCAATGGTTACCAGTCCCATCAGTTTCCGGTCGCTGTCGGTAACAAAAAGCGCATTCAGACGATTCTTTTCCATTATGCGGGTAGCTGTTCCGGGACCGTCCTTGGGAAAGGTCACTGTGGCATGACCTTTCATGATGGACGCGGCGGTAATCACCTTTGTCCGGTCGACGTTTTGCACGAACTCCTTTACATAATCGTCCGCGGGGTTGGAGAGGATCTCCTCGGGAGTTCCAATCTGCCGAACCCGTCCGTCGGGTCCCAGGATTACGATCCGGTCGCCGAGTTTCAGGGCTTCATCCAGGTCGTGGGTAATAAAGATGATGGTTTTGTGCATCTTTGCCTGGAGTTCCAGGAGTTCATCCTGCATCTGGGTCCTGATCAGCGGATCCAGAGCGCTGAAAGCCTCATCCATTAAAAGGATTTCCGGGTCATTCGCCAGTGCCCGGGCCAGGCCGACCCGCTGCTGCATGCCCCCGGAGAGCTCCGCGGGTTTGCTGTATTCAAATCCCTGCAGTCCGACGAGCTCAATGGCTTTCATTGCTTTTTGCTGTCGTTCTTCCTTGTCCATGCCGCCGATTTCAAGTCCGAACTCAACGTTATTAATAACGTTTCGGTGGGGCAGCAGCCCAAAATGCTGAAAGACCATGGACATCTTGTAGCGCCGGGTTTCCCGGAGTTTTTCCTTGTCCATTTTCATGATGTCCTGACCGTCCAGTATGATTTCACCCCTGGTAGGTTCGATAAGACGGTTCAGGCAGCGGATCATGGTTGATTTGCCGCTTCCGGAAAGACCCATAACGACAAAGGTTTCCCGCTTTTCGATGTCGAAACTGGCACCGTTTATCGCCACGGTGCATCCGGTACGCTTGAGAATTTCCGGTTTGGATTTACCCTGTTCAAGGAGGGGAAAAACCCGTTTCGGGTTCGGTCCGAAAACCTTGTAAAGGTTTCTGACGGAAATTAATGCCATGTATATTGTTCTCCTTAATTGAACACTATATCTGTGTTACAATTTCTTAGCATTCTAGGTAAATAACTGCTTAGAATACTAATAAAAAATTCAATAAAAGTCCAATGATATTGAAGTTTGTGTCACTTGCAGCAGGAATAATCCGGTTTCAATACCTTTGAATTATTCAATATTATTTTGTATACTATAGATAGAGATGAATTTCAAGTCCGATACTAACTTTCAACCCCTCCTGTATATACTTAAGTTAGTATCAGGCTTGTCAAAAGGCAAATTATAGATATACTTCGTATAATAAAGACAGAAAGAGATGGCACGCAAACGAGATATTAGTGAAGAGGTGCTGGTTACAATACGTCAGATTGTCCGCGCTATTGATCTTCACTCAAAAAAACTGGCGAAAACCTATGGTTTAACCGGACCCCAGCTGATTGTTCTTCAGGAAATAGCCGATCGCGATGTCCTGACGACGGGGGATCTGGCAAAGAACATTTCCCTGAGCCACGCGACGGTAACGAGTATTGTCGACCGTCTGGTTGCCCGGGGACTGGTTCAACGGATACGGGGCATACAGGACAAACGCAAGATGTATCTGCGCTTGACTGAAGATGGTCTTGATCGGGTACGGAACAAACCGTCCATGCTCCAGGATACCTTTATCAAGGCTTTCAACAGCCTGAACAACTGGGAGCAGACGCTTCTTCTCTCGTCCATGCAGAGGATTGCTGCCATGATGAATGCAGACGGCCTGAAAACCGATTCATTTCTTATTAGTCACCCCGCTTCATTTACCGAAGAGGAGTTGGAAGAGTATTACAAGAAGGAGTAGCATGAGTACTCCCTCCGATGATCTTGAGCTCCTTTTTGAACGGACCATTCCATTTCGCTTTCTTTCCAGGCCGGATCGTCAGGAACTCGCCGGGAATATGGACAGACGGGTCTATGTCCAGGGAGAAACTGTCCTTCCCCACGGAATCAGCCTGTATCCGGAATTCTTTTTTGTCCAAAGCGGCAGCGTCGGAGTATACGATCCCCGGCTGCCGAATCTGCGCAGCAATCTGATACCTGCGGGAAGCTATTTTGGTGAGCGGGGGGTCCTGTTCAAGGAAGCCTACCGTTTTGATTTTATCGCAGAAGAGGCGACAATCTGTTATGCTGTTCCGGCCCAGGTATTTCTGGGGGTCCTGAAATCCTCCCGGGCTTTTGCCCAATCCCTTGGGAGCATTCTCCTGGATAAACAGGGAATATTTGCGGAGTTCAGCAACTTCTCCGCGGAGATCATGCGGGCCATCAAACGGGGGTTTCTTGACATTCGCGGTTTACTCCGCCATTACCGGGAACTCGAGCCTGCTCTTCACCCGCTGCTCCGTTCCTATGAGATCGATTTCGGGGCGCTGTTATACGCGGTGCGGCGTCTTCCGGAGAATGTGACCCGAAATCATACCTATCTTCTCACGGATGATCTGCCAACCGAATTTGCCGAGCCTGAACTTTTTTTTACCGCCATCGAATCAAAAGCCCGTCGGAGGGACATCTGGGAGATGCTGCCGGGCAAGAGCATGGTACTGCTGCGCTCCGGCATGTCCGATATGGTGGATATCATCACCCTGTTGTGCCTCTACGCGGTTGAGGCGGTAAAGATCCGCAACCGCCTGCATGACCCTTTCTCCATACGCCTGGTGGAGGAGGGAAAACAGCGTCAGCAGCAGGATCCCGAGAATGCAGGGGAGATAGAGTCCTCCCTGCTTGAACAGCTGGATTTTTCACCTCTTGAGATAGAGGGTCTGAAATCCTTGTGGCCCCGGGAGGTTCTCCACCGACTCAGCGAAATCGTCCGTCACCGGGAGAGCATCAATATCGATTTCCGGCGTCACGTACCAACCTTTCAACGCCATCGTTCCCAGGCCTGGACGCACCAGGTTGCGGATGCCGCCAAAAAGCTGCTGGGCTTTGAACCGGCGGATCTGCCGGAGGATGTGCCTGTTTACATTATCAGTTCCAATGATCACTCCGTGGCCAACTGTCTGAACCCTGATCCCCGGCGTTACGGGGACCAGATCCTTCAATGGGGAGAGGATATACGGCATCCTTATATGGAGACTTCCTGGGAAAACACCGAAGACCTTATTTACGCCATGGGGCCGGACTTCTGGAGGGCCCATCCTGATCTGGAACGCTGTAACGAGCTGGAATGCGGACTCCTGCGTTTAAGCGATACCGCCTCAACGGGGATTCAGGTACAGCTGGTAAATATCGCGTTCCTCAAGCTGGAAGCCCTGGATAAAAGCATTCCCCGGCCTGCGAAACCCGGAAACGGCCTGATTATCAATATTGACTACGCCTTCGGGGAGCAGGCGGAGGATATTATCCGGAACCTGATTCTGCTGTTCGGTCGTAATCTCGCGGGAATCAACGTTCTCGGTAAGGCGGGGGCCCTGGTCGGAAGCAGGGGGGATATCCTTATTCCCGATGCCTTTATTGAGCAGACCTCCGACAGGTTTTATCCCTTGAGCGGAGCGAGACCCGGAACTGCAGAACGCCTGTCCAGACTCATCCCGGGCAGGAAGGTCCACTCAGGGCCGATTCTGACTGTTGCGGGAACCCTGATGCAGAACCGTCGAATGCTCTATTTTTACCGTCATATATGGGGTTGCATAGGTCTCGAGATGGAGGGGACTTTCTATTACCGGCAGCTTCTGGAGGCGAGGGAGCTGGGGGTAATTCCGGGGGAAGTCCCGATACGCTTTCTCTATTATGTTTCCGATCTTCCCCTGGCACACCGGGATTCCCTGAGTGTCCGTCTGCATCCGTCCATGGGTATTCCTCCCTTATATGCAATAACCAGGGAAATCCTGACTTCGATTCTCTCCTAGTGTTTATTATTGATTTTCACCTGAAGATATGGAATAACTAAAGTACAGGTTGAATAAGGGAGCGGATACGTGAAAAAGATCCTCATTATAGAAGAGTCGCCTCTTTTTCGGGATTATCTGAGCAAGAAGCTGGCAGAGTATGAGATTGAGGTTGTTCATGGCGTCAACGGTCTTGATGGAATGCTCAAAATCAGAAGTGAAATCCCCGACCTGATCATCATGGATTATTTCCTGACCCGCAAGAGTGCCATGGAGGTCCTTCAGGAGAAACTTCGCAATCCGAACACAAAAAATGTTCCTGTTATCATGATGGCCACAAAGCTTGGAAGCAAGCATATAATGGAACTGGCAAAATTCGGGGTAAGGAAGGTGTTTACCAAACCCCTGAAACTCGATGCCCTGCTCAATACCCTGTCCGGGCTGCTGGGGATAACCGTAAGCATTGATCCTACTCCGTCGATTATTGAGGCCCATTTCAATGAAGAGATCCTCTTTATCGAGGTGGCCCAGGGGCTGAATACTGAGAAGATTGTTCTTCTGAAGTACAAAATAAAGGAACTCATGTCCCTCTATTCCGTACCTGTCCCCAAGGTACTGCTCATGCTTGCGGGGATCGAACTTGGTGATAATTACCGGGAGAAGCTGGACCTTCTGTTCAAGACTGTACTGGAGGAAGCCCAGGAGAATCCCCGGCTGGTCAAGGTTCTCAGCTCGTCGGAAAAGATATCCGACTTCATTCAAGGCAGCAAAGACTATGCCGCCATCGGTGTAACCGACAGCCTGGAAAAGGCCATGGATGATCTTATCGGCCTTAAACCCGACACATTTGCTCATGACGAAATCGCCCGGGAACGCATCCTGAGCAGTTCCTCTCCCACCGGGGAGGGCCAGGAGAGCATCACCATGCGCTTCGAGGGCGAGAATACCGTAGCAAAAGCCATGGGAGCTCTAAAGGGAAACGCGCTGGTAGCAGCGGTGGATGACGACCTGGTGATCAGGACCCTCATCAGTACGGTTTTTCAGAGTGCCGGCTGGACGATAGATCAGTTTGAAGACGGCAAGGCCTTTGTCGATGCCCTGGGGGAGAAAAATTACGATCTGGTCTTCCTGGATCTGATGATGCCCAATATGAACGGGTTCCAGGTTCTGCAGGAGTTGAAAACACGGGGACAGGATGTACCGGTAATCATTTTTTCAGCCCTTTCAAAGAAGGAGACGGTATTGAAAGCCCAGGAGTACGGCGTGCGAACCTATCTTCGCAAGCCCCTGAAACCCGAAACCCTGCTGCAGAAGGCGGCGGAAGTGCTGGGAGCGACCTTTTAGGTCTCCGGGACTGGAGGGATGGAGTGACTCCTTCGATCTGCCAGGCTGTGTTCGATAATGTTTCCGTGGGGCTGGCCCTCGTTTCCCGTGACCTCCGGGTGCTGGAATCAAACAGCATGTTCCGGTCCATGATCGGCAGCCCGTCCGGCACAAACGGCAATCTGTACCTGACGGAAATTGTAGTTCCCGAAGATAGGGAACTTTTACAGGGGAGCTTCGAAAACTTTCTCCATGATTCCGCTGTCTCACACAGTATCGACTTACGTTACGACCGCGCCGGAGTCGAGCCGGGCTGGTGCAGTATCCAATGGACCCTGATTCCCCATCCAGACCGAAAGGGAAGCCTTCCCCTGGCTGTAATCTCCGAGGTCTCAAAGGAGAAAGAGGCCGCCCTGCGCCTTGAGCTCGAAAGCGCCGAAGCACGAAAAGCTGCACAGACTAAATCGGATTTTCTTGCCAACATGAGTCACGAAATCAGAACTCCCATCCACACCATAACCGGTATGTCAGAGCTGCTGCTGGATACCTCCCTGGATGAGGAGCAGCAGGAGTATGCCATCCAGATCCAGTATTCCGCGGATGTTCTTCAGGGTCTGATAAACGATATTCTAGACTTTTCCAAGATCGAAGCGGGTCACCTGAAGCTCGAGACCATCGATTTCAATCTCCACGACCTGGTGGAGGATTCGGTCAAGCTTGTTTCCATGGAAGCTCATAAGAAGGGCCTGGAGGTGGCGGTTTTTTTTGAACAGAATGTGCCCTATCTTCTTAAAGGCGATCCCGTCAGGCTGCGCCAGATTATTGTCAATCTTTTCAACAACGCCGTCAAATTTACCCATAAGGGAGAGATTATCGTCAGCGTTTCCCTGATGGAGGAGGACGAGCAGAAGGCGGTCCTGCTTTTCCAGGTAAAGGATTCAGGAATAGGAATCCCTGAGGACAAGCGCGACAGGCTTTTCAAGGTCTTCAGCCAGGTCGATTCCTCAACGACCCGAAAATACGGAGGGACCGGTCTGGGACTTTCCATCTCCCGCAATCTTGTTGCCATGATGGGGGGAGAGATCGGTGTGGAGAGCGAAGAGGGCCGGGGGTCGATTTTTCGCTTTACCTGCGTCCTGGACAAGCAGGAAGAGGAGAGTCTCTATCGCAATCTTACCGGGGAGTTTTTTGAGGGAACCCGTGCCCTGGTCTGCGACGACAGCATGAGTTCCCGGGATATCCTCGGCAGCTATCTGAAGGGCTGGGGCTGTCTGGTGGAGGAGGTCGCCAGCGGAGAAGAGGCTCTGGCTCTGCTGCGGCAGCGCCAGGCAGAGAAGCGACCCTTTTCCATTGTTCTGGTCGATCAGATCATGCCCGGGATGGACGGCTGGCAGCTCGCCAGCGAGATAAACTCCGACAAACAGCTCAATACGACCAAGCTTGTTCTCATGAGTCCCGCGGGAAAAAGCGGTGAAGAGGCCAAGATGAAACTCCTGAAGTGGTTCGACGGGTATCTGAACAAGCCCATCAAGAAAAACCAGCTCTTTGAGATTCTCTTCAGAATAGTGAATCAGGAGGTAGAGCTGGAGACCATCGAATCCCTGGAACTTGCCGAAGAGCTTGAGTCGGCTCTTACGGTGGAGAAGGGAAAGATTCTGGTGGCGGAGGACCATGAGGTCAATCAGATTCTTTTCCGGACAATCCTGGAAAACGACGGCTATACCGTCAGAGTCGCTTCCAACGGAAAGGAGGCGGTGGCCTTCGCGGAACAGGAATCCTTTGACCTGATTTTCATGGATGTGCAGATGCCGGAGATGAACGGCTATGAGGCAACACGGGAGATCCGCAAGGCCGGCATCCAAACGCCCATTATTGCTGTTACCGCCTCGGCGATAAAGGGCGAGCAGGAAAAGTGCCTCGAAGCCGGAATGAACGATTTTCTGACCAAACCCTTCAAAAAGAACGATCTTGTTCCCGTGCTGGATAAATGGGCCATGGGGAGTTTTGTTGCCCGAAAAGACCGTGATTCCGGGACGGAGGAGCAGCAAGCGAGCATTGAGATTGATCGGGAAGTTTTCTCCTTCAAGGAAGCGGTTTCCACCTTTATGGGGCAGACCGAAGTGGTAATCAAGGTTCTGGAAGGTTTTTTACCCAAGGTGGAGCGCCAGATTTCCCAGATAAAAAGCAACCTGAAAACAGAGAATTTTGAGCAGATTTCGGCGGATGCTCACTCCATCAAGGGGAGTTCCTGGAACCTGATGGCTAAGAGGCTGGGTAACCGGGCTTTTGAACTTGAAAAGGCCGCGAAGGAGAACAAGAGCGATGCCTGTGCACTGAATGTTATGGGCCTTGAGGATGCCTTTGTCGAATTTAAGAACGCGGCGGAACAGATACTGGTCCGTTACTCCGAATAATCGAACTCAATGCTGGAGAATCCCCGTGGTTCCGCCAGCCGCCGGATAAACTCCTCTCCCCGCTGACGGGCCTGGCGGATGAGTTCCTTCTCTTCCGTGAAGGATCCGATCCGCAGGGTAATGTATTCAGTAAGGCGTTTCCAGTTCTCCGGGCTGATTTCGAGCCCGGGATAGGGATAGCGCCCGGTAGCCGGATCCTGGACGATAATCTCGGTTATCTGCGGTTCCGGCAGGTGAATCACCAGGCGGGAGTCGTTCCACAGAAGATTATCTTCCAGGGGGAACCCTTCAAGCTCGAACCCCGCCTTGGCGACCAGGGTGACAACCGCGAAACCCGGATTCCGGGATACCAGATCGATTCCGAGATCTCTGCAGAAACGATAAAATTCAAGAAGTTCCTGTTCTTCCGGGTCCGGTTTTCCTGTTTCGGCGGCATGGAATATCTGCCACCAGTCGGGATTCTGAGGCATGAAGTCGTAGGGGAATACTGCTTTATGGACCAGCTCGACGGTATTCAGGCGATACAGTCCGCGAACCTCCTTGAGCAGACTTTCCCTGGCACTGACCTTTGATTTCTTGACCAGAGAGAGTTCCCAGTCGAAGGGGTCGAAACGGAAAAACAGCAAAGCTCCTCCGGCAAGGATGACAAGCAGCATTGAAAGGAATGCCAGGCGGCGCAGTTTCTTCATGCTTCTGGCTCCTCTGGATCAACGGAGATAAAACGGATATCCCGGTATCCGGCTCCTGAAAGGATGCCCCGGATCAAGGCCCGGGCGTTTTCTTCCGCCTTGTGGAGGATGTTCCTGCGGATGGCGTCCTCCCTCACAGCCTCTTTGCTCAGTTCTATTTCATCGTAGTATTCGGTGTGGGTAATCGATCCGCCGCGTTCCAGCAGAAAGAACTGTTCGATACTCTCTTCATCGGCGTCGATTAGAAGAATCTCCGCCGGGGGAATGAGAACATCGATCTTTCTCGTCCCTGAGGGACGCAGTTCAAAGCCCCTGTCCAGGCGAATGCCTGCCTGTACCCGCATGTCGACGGCAAAGAGGAGCCGCTGGTCCAGGGTTTTGAAGCCGAGGAAACTATTCTCCTTTCCCAGGTAGATTACTTCCCGGTAAATGTGTTCATAGGCGGGTATCTCCAGAACTGCCCGGATATGCTGCCGTATTGGAGATATCCTTTGTTCAGAGTCTGCACTGCAGGCAGAAGGGATAATCAGGATGCCGATGAGAAGGCCGATTAACAGAAATACTGTAACGGGGCGCGACATTTTTTTACCTCGCGATACATGGACTTTTTCCGCCCCACGAAGCCGTCAGGAAATTATACGTGAATCCCGGCGAAACTTCGGTCTATTTCGCGCCGCAGTTCAGTGTATTCCCGGGTAACGGGAAACTCGGGGTACTCGGCGATTATGTTCTTCGGAGGTCGGAACAGCACGCCCGCGTGGGCGGAGGTGAGCATGCTGATATCGTTATATGAGTCTCCGGAGGCGATTATGCGCATATTCAGGGAGCGCAGGGCTTCGACGGCCTTGCGTTTCCCGTCCTGTTGGCGCAGTCTGTAGCCGGTAATGCGCTGCTTGTCGTCTACTTCCAGGGTGTTGCAGAACAGGGTGGGCCAGCGGAGCTGTCGCATGAGGGGTGAGGCAAACTGGTCAAAGGTGTCGGAGAGGATGATTACCTGGTAGTCGCCTCTCAGCTCTTCCAGAAAGTCTCCTGCACCGTTGAGGGGACTCATGGAGGATATTACCTCCTGGATGTCCTTCAGGGTAAGCTTGTGTTCGTCGAGAATGCCGAGGCGCTTTCTCATCAGGATGTCGTAATCGGGGATGTCGCGTGTTGTCAGGCGGAGTTCTTCTATTCCGGTTTTTTCTGCCACGTTGATCCAGATTTCGGGTACCAGGACCCCTTCCAGGTCCAGACAAACAACTCGCATACTATCTCCTCTTTTATGGTCGCCGTCGGCCGCCGGCCTCCGTCTCCCGCTGTCCGCGTCCGAAGATTCGGCGGAGCCGGACTTCGAACGTTTATGGTCGCCGTCGGCCGCCGGCCTCCGTCTCCCGCTGTCCGCGTCCGAAGATTCGGCGGAGCCGGACTTCGAACGTTTATGGTCGCCGTCGGCCGCCGGCCTCCGTCTCCCGCTGTCCGCGTCCGAAGATCCGGCGGAGCCGGACTTCGAGCGTTTATGGTCGCCGTCGGGTACATCATTATTATCAGGAGCGGGGTATTTTGGCA
>CAZKQJ010000032.1:44935-49929 GCA_964554875.1 uncultured Spirochaetaceae bacterium
CGTTTATGGTCGCCGTCGGGTACATCATTATTATCAGGAGCGGGGTATTTTGGCAAGTAAAGGAAAAGGACCGGCGGAGGGCTCGCACTCCCTCCGCCGGCGGATATAAAACAAAAGGCGATTGAGCCTTTCAGGCGACAGTTTAAAAATGACAGGAAAAGCTGAGTTCAATAAAGTCCCTTGTGTGGAAATGGCCGAAATTGCCGTCGCGGCTGCCTCCGAAAATGGAAGCGGCCAGGGAGAACTCCAGTTCATCGTGAAAAAGGGCGGTAATGGATGGTTTTAACATGTAGTCCCGGTCCTCCAGTCCAATGATGAGGCTGAGTTCAGGTGTAACTGTATCGTGGTTCCATGAGTCGCTCAGGCAGAGGATCAGCATATTTTCTGTGGTCCGGGCGTCGGCCTGTACGTCCTGGGAATTCTCTATGGCATCGCTGTTCAGAAGCAGGGTTCCCGCTTCCTGAATGTTGATGTTGAGCCTTGAAACCGGCAGATTGCAGTCAAAGCCCCCGACCCAGCGGAACTCGCTGTTCCGGACCTCGGGGTCGTCTCCCTGGTAGTCCTCGGTGGCGTACCAGCCGGCTTCGACCCGCAGGGTCGTTCTTCCGGCTGCGGTAGCTCCGTGAAGGCCGACCATGTTGACCCTGTCGTAGCTTAAGGTAATTATACCCGGAGAGACCGAAACCGTCGGCTGACGGTAATATCCCAGGTAGTAGATGCCCCCCAGGTCAAAGGCGCCGAGGCTTCGTGTAAAGCGGAAAGCAAGGCTGCTGTGGGAGAAATCCGCGGTTTGTTCCTCCACTGTTGTGTATGTCGGAAACAGGGCCTGAAGTTCCGCTACATCCCGGGGTACCCATGTCCCTTCCCAGGGAATTGTGTCGGGGGTAAAGACCGGCAGATAGACAAGCTCCAGCAGTCCATCATTGGCGGGAATGTTCAGTTTGATCATTGCTTCCGCCTGTTTTCGTTCCCCATAGTCGGGGTTTATAAAATCGCTGTAATCCATGGGGGTCAGGATGTCCACAGCGTGGACCTTGTCGCCAGTGCCCCAGATGGGTTTCATGTACCCGATTTCCAGGTCAAAATACCGGGCGTAATATCGCATATAGGCTTCATCGATCCTGCCCTCGGCAAAGGTTTCTCCCGGAACCTGTTGTATACGTCCGGAAGCCAGCATATCCGTCTTCCGTCCACGGTAATCCATATCCAGGCGCAGTTCCGCCAGGCTGAGGAGCTCTTCGTTGCTGCTGAAACCGTCATCATTGACTGCATATCGGGTGTTCAATGCAAGTTTTCCATTAATCTCGATGGCTGATGAGTCTGGAGCCGTCTGCTGTTGTTTCTCCTCCTCATCAGCATGAAGTGTTAACCCAAGAATTACTGCCATAAGGAAGAGATAAATCCAGTACCCTTTCATAGACTGTCCTCCTATTCGGTTCTGCCCGTTTCCAGATAACGGGTGGTGAATCGCCGGGGATTTCTCCGGAGATGATTATATTGAAGCTCTTGGTTCCCACGAATTTTTCCCGAATAAAACGGTCGGAAATCCTGATGTGGGTCGATTCCTTCTGAGGCAGCGGCCGCCTGCAAAGGAGAAGCATGGAGGGCAGAAAAAGCAGGGCGATTACCAGGGCAATCAGGACTCCCAGGGCGGTAAAGATGGCGAAACTCCGCATGGGAACAATTTTGCTGATACCAAGAGAACCGAACCCGATGATGGTTGCTAATCCAGCCAGGGCGACTGGCTGGTCCACATGACCTGATGTTCTGAAGACGATCCCCCGCTGGTTCTTATTCGGGGAGGCCTCGTCGAAATAGCGGCTTATCAGGTGAATCCCATAGGCAGATCCTGCTGCCAGCATCAGTACCGGGATGACCGTCCCGAGAATCGAGAGTGGAATTTGCAACAGTGACATGATGCCCAGGGTCCAGACGGTACTGATGGCCACGATGATCATCGGAAGCAGCACTCCCATGAGGCAGCGGAAGCTAAGACTCAGCACGACAAGCAGTCCGTGGTAGATTTCCCTGGAGAAAAGTTTTCTCTTGAGTTCTGCCGCATCCTCATTGGATATTACTCCTCCGGCTCCATTACCGGTTTAAGCACTGAATCGGTCAGGAGGTCTCTGCCCCTGGGGGTCAGTACGCCTTCGAGAGTTACCTTTATACTGTCCTTGAGGACCTGTACCCGGGATACGGAGGTTTCCTCCCGGTGCTTTTGAGTTGTTACCCCCTCTACAATATTCTGAAACACCAGAGCCAAACGATGCCGGGGAATTGATACGGCTATGATTTCCTCCTCTTCTGCCTGCTTGATCAGCCTGGTAATTACCTCCAGGGTCGACTCCCTGAGAAGAACGATAGGCCGGGATTCAAGGCCTTCATGATAACGATTCAGGTCCTTGAAAAAGGCCGAGTCCTTCATTCCGATTTCGTGATAGGCGTGCTCCAGAATACGGTTGAGTTTTTCCTGGAAAGGGAGCGAAAGGTCGTTGGTAATCATATCCATCTCGGAGGTAATACGCTCTACCATGATCTCGATCAACGAGTTGAAGAGGGTCTCTTTGCTGGTAAAATGATTATAGATTGTCTTCTTGCTGATACCAAGACGTTCCGCGATTTCTTCCATTCGAACCTTGGCATAACCAAAACGGGTAAAGAGTTCGGCGGCACCCTGGATAATCCTGTTTCTCATGCGTTGGGACATATTTTACACAAATTATACTATAATAGTGTAAAAATGCAAAGATCAGAAGGGGATAGTTACTATGAATCTGGTACCCTTTGAAGATTCTATCTGTATGGATCCTCCCATTCGGGAAACATGTTGCTTCAGAAGATAGAGTCCGTATCCGCGTTTACCGGATTCCTCTTTTGTGGTGAAGCCCTTGGAGAAGATCAGATCATGGTACTTTTTCGGAATACCCGGTCCGGTATCGTTGATACTGATCAGTATCTGATCAGGCTTATACCTCAGAAGAATCGAAATCTTCTTTGTGTCGACCTTATCGGTTTTCAGGGCGTCCAGAGCATTCTGGATCAGGTTTCCAATGATTATTACGAAGGAGTCCAGGTGTTCCTCAAGTATCCTGGGAAAGGAGCTTTCAGGATCGATGGTGCACTCAATGTGGTTCTCTTCTGCTTCTTTGATTTTTGCAAGCAGCAGCCCGGAGATTGCCGGCGAGCCGATGTTGTGCCTCAGAAAATCGAAGAGTTCCTGCTGCCTGGTCATGGTCGCGGTAATGTAATGTGCAGCTTCCTTGAAACGGTGAAGCTGAATCAGACCTGATATTACATGGAGCTTGTTCAGGTGTTCGTGATGCTGGGCCCGGAGTGCATTGATGTAGCTTTTGACCTCCGTGAGTTCCTCGGCAAGCTTTCTGATTTCACTCATATCACGGTAGGAGGCAACTGCTCCGATTGTCTCCCCCCTGGAGATCATTGGTTTGCGACTGCAGAGGACAATCCGGCCGTTTATGGTCTCTTCCTGGTCGATGAGGGGAATTCCGGATTTCATTATTTCCGGCAGGCGTGTTTCCGGAAACAGTTCCTGCAGCGGTTTTCCAACGCAGTCGCCGTCCAGAGAGAGCAGTCGCTTTGCGTTTTCATTTAATTCGATGATAGTACACTGCTTATCGATGGCGATTATTCCTTCGTTTATGCTGGAGAGAAGAATATCCCGTTCTTCCATAAGAGCGGCAATCTCGTAGGGTTCCAATCCGAAAATGGTTTTCTTGATATTATTTGATAAGAGGATTGCCCCGACCAGTCCAATCACCAGGGTACCGAGGGTCAGCAGGTTCAGCACCGCCGTATATTTTCGTTGTTGGTTTTTTATATCCGTCAGCAGCTTGCCCACGGAGACTGCTCCAATCTGCCCGTTTTCTGAGAGGATGGGTACAAAGCTTCGCAGAGAAATCCCCAGGGTACCCTTTGCTGTGGAGGTATATCTGTTTCCATGTATGGCTTCCTTTTCGTCACCGCCTACAAAATGTTTGCCGATTCTGTCGGGTTCCGGGTGGGAATAACGGATAGACTCCATGTTCATGACTACGATGAAGCTGACGCCTGTCATTTCCTGCAGGTTTTTTGTAATGGGCTGAATTACCGATGAGGGATCGTCCTTTGAGAATGCTGCGATAATTCTGGGGTCCCGAGAGACGGTATCCGCGATGGTCAGGGTCTGTTTTTTCCCTTCGTTGATTATATGCTGCTCGATCTGCTTGTTAAAGGTGATTATCTCGATGCCCAGGGCGAAAAGAAGCAGAACAGCGATGAAAAAAAAGATCCTGGCCTGAAGGGAAAATACCTGTTTCATGCTGTAAATCCTCCAAAGCTTAGCACGGTTTTTCCCGGAGCGCCAAGGAATGATGATCTCACACCGGTGTTTCTTTCTTGACTGGTCAGATTTTCTCTCCTATCATGTTCTGTAGCGGCAAAGAAGGGAAGTCGGAAACGGAGGTAGTGTATCGCTGTCAGGGATGATGTGCGAGGGCGGATATGAACAGCATCAGAACAATGATAGTAGAAGATGACTTTAAGGTTGCCGAGATCAACAAGGAATTTACCGAAGAGGTAAGCGGCTTTATAGTTGAAAAGATCGCCAAAGATGCCGCGGAGGCTCTGGTCTACCTGCAGGATAATCCGGTTGATCTGGTTATTCTTGATATTTATCTTCCCGATATGCATGGGACCGAACTTCTGAAGATTGTTCGAAAAGAAGAATACGCCGCTGATATCATTCTTATTACCGCCGCTCATGATGCAGAGACTGTTGAATGCTCCATGCGATACGGCATTTTTGATTATATTGTAAAACCCTTTGCCTTTACCCGCTTCAAGGATGCTCTTGAAAAATACCGGGACTATAAAGAATCCCTTCATGAGAACAGGCATTACAACCAGGAAAAGATCAATGAGTTCGTAGCCTATAACCAACATTCTGATTCTATTGATAAGCTGCCCAAGGGTATAACCCGGTATACCCTGGACAG
>CAZKQJ010000033.1:0-49718 GCA_964554875.1 uncultured Spirochaetaceae bacterium
TTCTCTTTCTGAGTTTTCTGCGGTTTCTTTTTTTCGTCTTTGCGCGTGGATTTTTCTTTTCCCATGGGTGACTCCTTGGTGTCTTCGAACTTTGGTCCAAATGGACCGGGTACTGATCCTGTCCGGGGGAGGGCAGAATACGTCCCCGCTCCGCATAAAATACCTCCGTTTACCGACTTAATCCACGCTTTTAGGAAAAACCCGGTAAATTAAAGGTTTTATCGAGAAAAATGCGGCCTCTCGGATGCCTGAGAGGCCGGCTCGAAGGGGTTTTCAGTCGATTTCCCGGTGATACTCCTGGATAGACTTTACCTGCCCTTTCCCCTTGCGGGCGGCATCAATTCCTCTGGCTGTCGCCAGGGCGCCTGACAGGGTCGTTATATAAGGTACCTTGTGCTTGATCGCCGCCTTGCGGATCACCGTCTCGTCGATCAGGGCGTCCCTGCGGGGCTGGGGGGTATTGATAACCAGCCGGACCTCGCGGTTGACGATGACGTCGATAACGTTGGGACGCCCTTCGTGGAGCTTGTAGATCTGTCTGCACTCTATGCCGGCCTTCCGGAAGAACTCTGCCGTACCTTCCGTTGCAAGAATGCTGAAACCCAGCCTGGTAAAGGCCCTTCCCACCTCGACGGCGGACTCCTCCTTGACCGATAGGCTTATCAGCACCTTGCCTGCACCGGAATCGGGATTGAGTTCCGAGGGCAGAAAGACTCCCGCTGCCTCCTGGGCTTTGTAAAAGGAGAGGGCGTAGTTGTCGGAAATCCCCAGGACCTCACCGGTGGAGCGCATTTCAGGACCGAGTACCGGGTCGACCTCCGGGAATTTGTCAAAGGGGAATACCGACTCCTTGGTTCCGAAGTGGGGGATCTTTTTCTCCGTCAGCTTCAGGGAACCCAGGTCCTCACCCAGCATGAGCCGGGTTGCCAGGTTTGCCATCTGTATGTTGCAGACCTTGGATACCAGGGGGACAGTGCGGCTGGCCCGGGGGTTCGCCTCCAGAACATAGACCTTTCCGTTCTCGATGGCGTACTGCATGTTCATGAGACCGCAGACCGAGAGGGACTCGGCGATTTTACGGGTGTAGTTCTGGATCGTCGCCAGCTGTTCGTCGTTTATGGATACCGGGGGAATCAGACAGGCCGAGTCTCCGGAGTGGACCCCCGCCTGCTCCACGTGCTCCATAACGGCGGGAATGTACACCTCTTTTCCGTCAGAAAGCCCGTCGGCTTCACACTCCAGGGCGTTCTGCAGAAAGCGGTCGATCAGAAGGGGCCTGTCCGGGGTAACCCCGACAGCCTTGGCTACGTATTCCCGGAGCATTTTTTCGTCGGTTATTACCTCCATGCCCCGACCGCCCAGCACAAAGGAGGGACGGATCATGATGGGATACCCGATTCTGTCAGCCAGGGCGACAGCCTCCTCCATGGTGGCGGCCATGCCTGATTCGGGCATGGGAATCTCGAGTTGATCCATCATCTTCCGGAAGAGGTCCCGGTCCTCGGCTATGTCGATACTGTCGATGCTCGTTCCCAGGATTTTTACCCCCTCGTCGGCCAGTTCCCGGGCGATATTCAGGGGGGTCTGTCCGCCGAACTGGACGATTACCCCCGCGGGCTGCTCCTTTTCGTATATCTGCAGCACATCCTCCAGGGTAACCGGCTCAAAGTAGAGCTTGTCGCTGGTGTCGTAGTCGGTGGAGACGGTTTCGGGATTGCAGTTGACCATGATGGTTTCGTATCCTGCCTCCCTGAGGGCCATGGCTGCATGAACGCAGCAGTAATCAAACTCGATTCCCTGGCCGATACGGTTCGGTCCGCCTCCGAGGATCATGATCTTCTTTGTATTCCCGCTTGCCCTGCTTTCGTCCGGAGCGTTGTAGCTGGAGTAGTAATAGAAGGCGTCTTCCACCCCCGAAACCGGCACGGCGTGCCAGCCCTCCCGGATCCCGAGTTCGTTACGTCGCCGGCGGATGTCCTTTTCCCGGATACCCAGAATTCCGGCGAGATACTTGTCGGAGAAACCGTCCATCTTGGCTTTTCTTAAGAGTTCATCCTTGGGAAGACGTCCCGGGCTCTTCAGGAGCTCCTCTTCCAGGTCCACAAGTTCCTTCATCTCCTTCAGGAACTCAGGTTTTATGTAGGTAAGTCGGTAGAGTTTTTCGATGTCAGCGTCCTTCCTCAGGGCTTCGTAAAGGATAAAGTAGCGTTCGCTGCTGGGAAAAATGAGCAGGTCCATCAGTTCACTCAGGCTCTTTGTATTGTAGTCCGCGGCGAAACCAAGACCGTAGCGGCCGTTCTCGAGCCCCCGGATCGCCTTCTGGAAGGTCTCCTTGAAGTTCTTGCCGATGGCCATGACCTCGCCCACGGCCTTCATCTGGGTCCCCAGTTTGTCCTCGATGGCCCGGAACTTTTCAAAAGCCCAGCGGGCGAATTTCAATACCACATAGTCCCCGGAGGGGCTGTACTTCTCCAGGGTGCCGTCCCTCCAGTAGGGTATCTGGTCCAGGGTCATACCTGAAGCGAGCTTGGCGGAAATAAGGGCGATGGGAAATCCCGTTGCCTTGCTCGCCAGGGCGGAGGAGCGGGAGGTCCGGGGATTGATCTCGATAATGACCACCCGGCCGCTCTCCGGATCATGGGCAAACTGCACATTGGTTCCCCCGATAACACCGATGGACTCGACGATGCGGAAGGCCTGTTCCTTGAGCTTTTCTTCCAGGGCGTGATCGATGGTCAGGAAGGGAGCGGAACAGAAGGAGTCCCCGGTATGGACCCCAACAGCATCGATGTTCTCGATGTAGCAGATGGCAATCATCTGGTTTCTGCTGTCCCGGACAACCTCCACCTCCAGCTCTTCCCAGCCCAGGATTGATTCCTCGATAAGGCACTGCCGGGTCATGGATAGGTCCAGTCCGCGGCTTACCACGGTCTGCAGCTCCTCCACATTGTAGACCAGTCCGCCCCCGGCGCCTCCCATGGTGTAGGCGGGACGGATAACTACAGGATAACCCAGCTCTTCCGCGATCTTTTCCGCCTCTTCAACGCTATGGGCAATGTCGGAACGGGGTGTGTCGATTCCCAGTTTCTGCATCTGGGCCTTGAAAATCTCCCGGTCCTCACCCCGCTCGATGGCTTCCAGATTGACGCCGATAACCTGCACCCCGTATTTATCAAGAATCCCCTTCTTGTTCAGCTCCGAGGCAAGGTTCAGTCCAGTCTGACCTCCGAGGTTTGGGAGCAGGGCGTCAGGACGCTCCTTGGCGATAATCTGCTCCAGGCGTTCCACATTCAGGGGCTCAATGTAGGTGGCATCCGCCATAACGGGGTCGGTCATGATGGTCGCGGGGTTGGAATTGACCAGTACAATCTTGTATCCCTGCTCCCGGAGGGCTTTGCAGGCCTGGGTCCCTGAATAGTCAAATTCGCAGGCCTGACCAATCACTATCGGCCCTGAGCCGATTATCAGTACCTTGTGGATATCCTCTCGCTTCATACTACACTCCGTTGTATCTTTTTGTTGAGTAAAGAATTATCTAATGCTGTCACCGTAATGGCTGTCTGAATATCAGCCCTGGGTTTGTAATTTCTTTGCAGCACCTTACCAAAGATGGCCAGTCTTGAATACACCGAAGGACCATTTTTACCCGGAGTGATTGCTCTCCTGTATCAGGCGGGAAATCCTGACTGTGTCCGCAAACAGATGGAATCAAAAGGGATTCCCCACCCTGACAATATGCTTCCCGACGGGACTATATGAGAAAGACTTTCCTGAATCGGGCTTTCCGGAGATCTGCTATAAGGGCACCTCTAAAAACTACTCTTTTCCCCATATCCTGCGTCGTCAAGATTTCCCGCGGTCCTCTCCTGCACCAAAATAGTTTGGTGCAGGATGCGGGCGCTACAAAATCTTTCCTCCTTGACTATGGTAAAAATACCACGTTTTTAGAGGTGCCCATAAATAAAAATTCTACTTCCTGATTATCTCTTTCTCGATCTTCCGCATCCGTTTATTCATTTCGTTGACCCGGAACTCCAGACTGTTGAGAATCCAGAACTGGAAATGGTTGAACTTGTGCTGGGAATGGATCATCCAGACAATCTTTATTGAAACCAGGAGTACGCTGACCTCGATTGAAACAAAGGCCGGTAGAAAGTGGGTTGTAAGCTCCAGAATAAAGAAAACCAGAATCACAAACAGAAAAAGTCCGTTTATTATGTTGTCCCGATGGGAATAGTCCTTTCCCCCGATTTTTCCCAGAAGCGAGCGGATGCGTTCCTTTTCCCGGTTAAACTCTTCCAGGTCCTCAAGCAGTTCCTTTTCCCGTGCCGCAAGATTGTCCATGTGTGTCATAACGCTATTGTAGAGGCGGTTTCCCGGACTGTCCATTATTACACTCTTGTTTTTCCTGTTTTCCCCGGGGGCATTAATATGTATACTGGGCGCTACGGAGGCGCAAAACCATGGCAAAACTATGGCAGAAGGACTACTCTCTGGACTCGTTGATTGAAAGTTTTACCGTTGGCCGGGATTATCTTCTAGATATGGAGCTCCTGCCGGCAGACTGTACAGCCAGCTTTGCCCATGCGACCATGCTTGCAAGCATCGGCCTTCTGTCGGACAGCGAGCTCTCCTCCCTTTCCCGGGGAATCAGATCGGTACTGGATGAATATGGATCCGGCGAGTACAGAATCGAAAAGAGCGACGAGGACGGTCATACCGCCCTGGAGAACCGTCTTGTGGCCCTTTGCGGCGAGGCGGGTAAAAAGATCCACACAGGACGCAGCCGGAACGACCAGGTCATTACCGCCCTGAGGCTCTACTCCCGGGCCTTCCTTTCAGAAGCCGTCCTTGCGGGGATCGATACGGTAGACGCCCTGCTGAAGCTGGCCCGGGAATATGAAAGGACCCCCATGCCCGGACGCACCCACATGCAGATCGCCATGCCCTCCTCGGTAGGTCTCTGGGCGGCTGCTTATGCCGAGGAGCTTCTCGATGCCCTCAGGCAGCTTCTCTCTCTTGATGCAGTTCTCGACCAGTCTCCCCTGGGCTCCGCTGCCTCTTACGGAGTGCCCCTGCCCCTGGACCGCGAGCTCACCGCCGAGCTCATGGGTTTCTCCGGACTGCAGAATAATGTTCTTTATGTGAACAACTCCCGTGGCAAATTCGAGTCCTACCTGCTGGATGCCTGTGAACAGATCGGCCTTACTTTAAGCAAGATGGCCCAGGACCTGATTCTCTTTTCCCTGCCGGAGTTCGGATACTTCTCCCTCCCCCGGGAGCTCTGCTCAGGATCCAGTATCATGCCCCAGAAAAAGAACCCCGACGGTCTCGAACTCATGCGTGCAAAATCGGCTACCCTCTCATCCTATGCCTCCCAGGTAAAGGGAATTCTGCGTTCACTGCCCTCGGGCTACAATCGGGATTTCCAGGAGACCAAGGAACCCTTTCTGCGGGGAGCAAGGCTGTGCATTCAGATGCTGAGAGTCAGCACCCTGACCATCTCGAAGCTCGAGGTTAACAACGAGGCTCTGAAGAGGGGCTTTACCCCGGAGATCTATGCCACGGATGTGGCTCTGGAGATTGCAGCAAAGGGAAAAAGCTTCCGCGATGCCTACCGAGAGGTGGGTGCAGCTCTGGAAAAGGTAAAAGACCGGGATCCTGAGGAGTCGCTGAAGCAGCGTAGTTCCACAGGCTCTCCGGGAAACCTGAACCTTACCTTCGCTGCAACCCGCGCGGCGGAGATCGCTTCCCATGCCCGGGCCCTGGGTGAATCCCTGGCAGCTTCAGCCTCCGACCTCGTGGGGCGTGATGTCCCGCTGTTTCCGCCTTTGCTGTGATTCCGCCAGGGTCCTCAGGATCCCGGCAACAACCAGCCCAAGGAAGGTAATAAAGAAAGGAGATGCAAGCAGCAGGGAATCAGGGATCCCCGTCATTCCCTGGAGTACTGTAGCGGCGGCGTTGGCTGCAGAAAACAGTAGCACCGTTGCCAGTAGTCCCAGGGGGCGTTTTCCCGCGATATACAGGGCCACCAGGGCAATCCAGCCGCGTCCGCCGGTCATATTCGGCACATACGCCCCTATGTCCAGGGCCAGCAGGGCCCCCGCTGCTCCGCAGCCTATACCGGAAAGTACCAGGCTTTGAAAACGCATGATTTTTACAGAATGGCCCAGGTTCTTCAGCGTCTCAGGAGACTCTCCAGCGGCGATGAGCCTGTGTCCCCAGCGACTTTTTCGCATTAGCAGCATCAGGGCGGCAAAAGCGAGTCCCGCGCCGATTATGGAGATAATGCCGTGGTCCGGAGGAAAGACTCCGGCGGGGTTCAGCAGTCCGGGACGCAGGACGCCCTTTGTACCGAAGGCCAGCTGTGATACGATACCCAGGAGTCCTGCAGCCGCAAGATTGAGTCCCAGGCCGCTCAAAAAGATGTTCGCCTCCAGCCTGAGCACCGTCCATGCGAAAAAGGTCGCTGCGATGGCGCCCGCAAGGCTTCCTGCCAGAATCCCCATCAGCCAGGATCCAGAGACTGCCGCCGCAATAAAGCCGAAAAAGGCGCCCAGGGCCATAAGGCCTTCGAGCCCGATATTCAGAATGCCTGCGCGGAAAGGAAGGTATCCGGCAACGGCGGCAAGAATCAGCGGAGCGGCTATGAAAAGTACGGATATCAGCATGCTTATTCCCCTTTTCCGGATTCACCGGCAGTAATGGCAATGAAGACTGCCGCCTGGAGGAGCAGTCCCATCTCGCTGGATATCCCCGAAGCCATCACCGCCGCGGAAAGGCCCTGGGTTAGATAGGTAAAAAAGAGGGCCGCAGGAAGGATGAGGGCCGGACGATAGCGGGCTATCAGGGCAACAGCGATCCCGTTCCAGCCGATACCTCCCGTGCCGCCCTGTATCGCGGCCCCGTATACCCCAAGGCTCATCAGGGCACCTGCGAGTCCGCAGAGGGCCCCGGACAGGGTCATGCCTGTGCTGCGGTAGAGGGAGACGCGGATTCCCGACAGGGCGGCAAACCGGGGATTCGCCCCGCTTATCTTAAGCTCATAACCCGCAAGGGTGTAGCGGCTCACAAACCACCAGAGCAGGGCTGCCCCAAGGGCCAGTAATATGCCGCTCGTCAGCTGCGAAGGGGGCAGAAGCCGGGCCAGCCTGAATCCCTCCGATATTTTCGGGGTAGAAAGCAGGTAGCTCTCCGGATCCCGCAGGGGAACGGCTATAAGGTAGTCGATTATCGGAATTGCCGCGCCGGCGGCCAGGTAAGAGGAGATTAGCTCGTCGGTCCCGATTTTTTCCCGCATGATGCCGGAGAGCCAGCCCATGGCAGCCCCGCCGAAGGCTCCCGCCGCCAGGCCGGCAGGAATCATCAAGGCAGGCGGTGCCCCCGGCAGCGCAAGCAGCAGCATTACCGGCAGCAGGGACCCGAGGTAGGCCTGACCCTCTCCCCCCAGATTAAATGAGCCCGAAGTCATGGCCACAGCTATGCCCGCTCCGCTTAAAGTGAGGATTCCTGCGGTGGCAATGAGATTGCCGAAGGAGAAGGGTGATCGCAGGGGGTCGGTAAAAAGGTCCCCCAGGGCTTCCAGGGGCTTTGGGCTGACGTAGAGAACCAGCCCCAGAAGCAGAAGAATCCCTCCGACTATAACCATGATTCGTCTGTTTTTTGTCACACCCTCTCTCCTGTCCCGCAGATCCCCAGCATGGCCTCACCGATCCTGCCGTGATCAAACTGGTTCCGCTGAAAGCTCGCGGTAATCTCACCATTGTACAGCACAAGCAGCCTGTCGGCGATTTCCAGGACCTCGTCAATATCGCTGGCTAAAAGGAGAATCCCAGCTCCCCGGTCCCTGAGCTGCAGTATCTGCTGATACACCTCCAGTCTGCCCTTCACATCAAGCCCCCATGCAGGCTCGCAGAGGATTACCAGCCCGGAAGCCGAGAGTATCTCCCGGCCCAGGATAAGACGCTGCAGCATTCCGCCGGAGAGGGTCGAGGTTCTTGCCTTTGGATGGGCAGCGATTCCGTATTTCGACAGGAGTTCCCGGGTATAAACCTCTTTTTTCTTCTCTCCCAGTATACCGTGGCGGCTTAGCTCTTTTCTGACCAGCACCGTGGCGTTTTCCATGACCGGAAGTCCCAGGGCTGCACCGCTTTCCATCCGGTCGGAGGGTACCATGGCAATTCCCGACCTTTTGATCTGCTCCGGTTCCCGGGGGTAGGGTACCCCCTTTGTCAGGCGTATCTCTCCTCTGTCCGGTTGAATGGCGGCGCTGAGGATCTTTTCCAGACAGTCCAGGCCGTTCTCCCGGATACCCGAGAGGGCCAGAATCTCACCCCTGCGGAGACTGAAAGAGATGTTAAGGATAAAACTCTCCCGGGACCTTTTTGAGAGATCCCGGACATCAAGGCAGATTTCTCCCGGACAGGAAGGGGTCAGTTCAGGGGCCGTGTCGCCGGTTCCCATGAGGATCCGGGAAATCTCCTCCAGGGAGAGATCGGATGCCGCGGTTTCTGCGAGACTTTTACCCTTTCGAAGCAGGGTAAGTCTGTGGGCAAGCTGACGGACTTCCCTGATTTTGTGAGAGACAATCAGGATTCCCATTCCCTCGGCAGCTAGCTCCCGCAACAGCAGGAAAAGCCTCTCCGTCTCCAGGGGAGTAAAAGATGTCGAAGGTTCATCGAGGATCAGGAAATCCGGCCCGGAAAGAAGAGCTTTGACAATCATTGTTGCCGTTACCAGGTTTGCAGGCACCAGGTCTCCCCGGGTGTTGAGGGGAAGATCGATTCTGAGTCTCTCCGATATCTTCCGGATTCTCATGTCAGAATCATCCTTCCCCGCGTGTTTTGAGTCCATTCCCAGGTGCAGGAACTCCTGTACCGTCAGGGAAGGAACAAGCCGGGGGTGCTGGGGAATATACGCGACCTTCCCGGTCCTTCTGGACCGGGAGAGCCGGGCAGCCGGGGTGCCGTCGATTCGTATATCCCCGGAGTCGGGCTGAATAATCCCGGCAATGCAGCGCACCAGGGTTGTTTTTCCCGAGCCGTTCTCCCCCAGAAGTCCGTGGATCTCTCCCTGCCGTAAATAGAGCCCGGCTCCGTCGAGGGCTTTTACCTCTCCGTGGTTGAAGTATTTACATACGTCCCTGGCAATGATGGAGCCAGCGCTGTCCGGCATGGCTTCGCCTATTCCTGTATTTTCACCGCACCGGTCCTGAGATTCCCAAGGTGAGTTTCCAGCTCGTCCCTCAGCTCCGGGCTCAGGTGTTCGGCGTAGGCGGGATGATCGGTAATAAAAGTTATATAGCCTTCGGCTATTCCCACGGATTCCGCTGTGCCGAAGGGGAGTTCTCCTTCGATGGCTTTGAGGGTCGTCTCCCTGGCTGCCCGGTCAAGGTATATCCGGGTGCTGCCGATAACGGTCCCGGGAGCGATGTCATAGCCGGAGGAGTCGAACCAGATTACCCCCTTGTCGGCCTCCCGGGCCGCCGAAACTACCCCCTGGTTCGCCCCGCCGGCTATGGCCAGGACCACATCGACCCCGGAACGGAACATATCCTTGGCCAGCTCGGAGCCCTTTCCTGCATCGTACCAGTTGCCCACAACCCGGAAATCAAGCTCTGCGCTGCCCGCGGCCTTTTTTGCGCCCTGCTGATAGCCCGGCCGGATTGAACGGAGCATCTCGGGATACTCCTGGCCCGCAACCAGACCGACCTTTACCATTCCCTCGGGCTGCTTTTCCCTGGCAACGAGGCCTGCGAAATAGCCGGCGAGGTATCCCTGTTCCTTCTGATTAAAGCGAAAGGTAAAAATGGAAGGGTTACCCTCGATATGTCCGTCCAGAACCAGGAAGCGGGCCTCCGGATAGGAGCGGGATACCTCGGCGCAGATCTCCGGCATTGCAGGGTTTGACGTAACGATTAGGTCGTAACGTCCGGATGCCGCCAGGGCGCTCACTTTTGTGAGCCATTCTCCCTGGTTGAAGCCTCCCTCAACAATCGAGACCTCCACCCCGGACTTTTCCCGGACTGCCGCCTCGACGCCTTCGACCATCATCTCGTAGGTAGGGCTTCCGGCTACCACTCCGGGAACAAAAACCGCGATGGAACTGACAGTTCCGGCGTTTTTCTCCCTGGTTTCTTCCTTCTGAACCTCCTTCGGACTGCAGGAGCTGAGAAAAACTGCAGCTGCCAGTGCAATGAGGAGTACTGCCAGGCGGGTGATCCCGGGTGCCGAAAAGCTGAGTTTGCCGTGTGGTATATGGTTCATAGTAACTGCCTCCAGAAAAAGCATCGGGGGCAGATGAGAGAAAGTAGAGCGGGCCCTCCCGGAAATATCCGGAACGGCTGGTTCCATTTTCTTCTCCCATCCAGACTTTCACTGTCGGTTTCGGAATTCCACCGAATCCCCCTGAATCCCGGATCAACGACCCTTATTCAGGATTGCGGACTGTTACCGCCGGTCGGGACCTTAAGTCCCTCCCTCGAAGAAAATATATCTGAATCAAATATATTTCCTTTTTGTATCGAATGTCAATCTTGGTCTACCCGGCATGCGCCTGAGGCTTTACTTGACCCCCATGCTGAACTAATGATAGGTTTGATCTGTATTCATCAGTAACTCCTAGCCTAGCGTTTGCTTCCGGAACGCACGAGAAGATGGGGACAACCTTTGAGCATATCTAAACCCGGTACTTTGGGAATTATTGCCTGTCCGGGCGGAGCAAGTTTCGCCAGGGAATTATTGCCGCACTTGCGTTCTATTTATGCCCGCAAGTACCAGCGCATGGCCACACGCCTGGCCAAGCGGTATAAAATAGATAAGGAAAAAGCCATTCAGCAGATCAACTTCGTGCAGGATCTGCATATTCCTTCCCAGAATCACGGTTTTTTTGGCGAACGTTACCGGCCTCCCTCCTTTGAAATACCTACCCGTTTTACCCGTTTTGCCAACGGCGAGTTTAAGGCGGAAATTCTCTCTTCGGTTCGGGGCATCGATCTGTATATAATTCAGGATGTGGAAAACCACTATCCCGTGCCTTTGAACGGGGAAGAAACAGTTCTGAGTCTCAACGATCACATGTTCATTCTCTTCGTCACCATCGATGCGGCGATCCAGGCTGGAGCCCGGAGCGTTACCCTGGTTCTCCCGGTGTATCCCTATTCCAGACAGCATAAGCGGAAGGGTCGGGAGAGCCTGACCGCGGCATGGTTCGGCAGGATCTGCGAGTTCATGGGGGTCGGAAGGATCATTACCCTGGACATCCACTCCCGGGAGATCCAGAACACCTTCCATCGAACTGCCATCGAGAATCTTCATGCTTCGTATCAGATTCTCAGGTCTCTTTCGCGTCTGGTTGATCTGGTTCATGAGGATCTGGTTGTGGTGGCCCCGGATACCGGCGCGGTGGACCGCAACAAGTTTTACGCCGTAAGCCTCCACAAACCCCTGGCCCTCCTGTACAAGGAACGGGATTACTCCAAGGTGAGCCAGGCGGGGGACAGCAATATAACCAGTATCAACCTCCTTGGACACGTGGAAGGGAAAACCGTTTTCATGGCCGATGACATGCTCGGTACCGGCGGTACCCTTATCAAGGCAATGACCTATCTGAAAGAGCTGGGGGCCGAGAAGATCATCTGCGCCATCAGTCTGCCCCTCTTTACCGGAAAGGCCGTCGAGGAGTTTGATGCGGCCTATAAAAAGGGTCTTTTTTACCGCATCATCGGTACCAACGCGGTTTACCATGACGAGACCCTGCTGGAAAAGGAGTGGTTTGTTTCCGCCAATATCGCCAACCTCTTTTCCAGGATTATCTCCAGGCTGCACCACGGCCGCTCCTTGAGTCCCCTTCTGGATAACCGCAAGATCATTCAGCGTCTCCTGTCACAGGTTGCCGCGGAAGGCGGGGAAGATGAACTCCCCTTTGATAAAGAGGAAAAGGAGAAAGGGGACTAGCGGGTATGTACGCCTCCCGTAGTCATCTTGCCGTCGACATTGGTACCAGCTCTCTCAAAGCCGCACTTCTTGATGAACGCGGGACCCCGTTATCAAGCTCAAAAGTCTCCTTTGCCGGAATGCCCGGGGCTGATCTTGCAGACTGGGACCCCCTGGTCTGGGAAACAGCCTTCCGAAAAGCCCTCTCGCTTCTGGAACCCCGGGGGAGGATATCCTCTATATGTGTCTCCGGGAACGGTCCCAGCCTGGTGCCCCTGCAGGATGACGGCAGCCCTGCGGCTCCCGCCATGCTCTGGCTGCAGCGAAGGGTCCCGGCTTTAGTCCCTCCTGAGTCTCCCTCCTACTTTTTGCCCGCCGCCGGATGGTTCCGGGAAACTCACCCGGACCTTTTCGGAAAAACCACGGTATTTGTAACCTGTCCGGGCTATTTGAGCTATCGTCTGACCGGTCTTCCCTCCGCTGCCTGTCCCGGCAGGGAATTCGCCCGTTTCATGTGGGACGCCCGCCAGGTTTCAGCCTGGGGTTTCAAGGATGCCCTCTTTCCGGAATTGCTTTCTACCGGCAGCAGAATCGGCGGAGTGAGCCCGGGGGCTGCCGCAGCTTTCGGACTTCCGGAAGGAATCCCTGTCTATGCCGGGGGCCCGGACTACATGATGGCGGTTATCGGCTCCGGCGCCGTTCGTCCGGGGCTCAGTTGCGACCGGGCGGGTACGTCGGAAGGAATAAACTACTGTTCCCGGCGGGCGGTGGATTCGGCTGCTCTGCGGACTCTGCCCCATGCTGTACCGGGGCTCTATACGGTGGCGGGAATTCTCTCCTCCACCGGGAGGGTCTTTGAATGGTTCCGGCGCATAACAAATCAGACCAGCCGGGAGTACGATGATATTCTCAAGGAAATATATGCGCTTCCCCTGGACGCCGGAGCTCCCCGGTTCTTTCCTTCCCGCCATCGCGGGCCGATCTGGGACTTCAATCAGGGGATCTTCGCCGGATTGCAGCCCGAGCATACCCACGTGGAGCTGGGAAAAGGGGTTGTTGAAGCCATCGCCTTCGGAATTCTCAATGTCGTTGAGACCCTGAACCGGGAAGACTGTCCCGTATCTTCCCTGCGGGGCACGGGGGGACAGTATCGGAACCTTACCTGGAACCGGATGAAAGCTGACATTCTGGGGATTCCCCTGGAAATCCCACGGGTTATTGATGCGGAACTGATCGGCAATCTCTCCGCCGCTCTGGTGGGGGAGGGGCTCTATTCCGATCTCGCCGAGGCTGCGGAAAACCTGGTTCAGATTGAGGCGCTTATTGAGCCGGATCCTGGACGGCACAGCAGGTATCAGGAGCTTTATCGCGACTACCGGACCGCCTGTAATCTTATTCCCGGAACAGACCCATAATCCCCCGATTGGCCTTGAGCCAGGCTTCGGCTTTCTTGTAGTCCGGAAAGTAGTGCTTAACCAGGCGCCAGTAAGCGGGAGAGTGGTTAAGGTGCCGCTGATGACAGAGTTCATGGATTATCAGGTAGTCCCTGACCGCCGGGGGGATCATGATGATTCTCCAGTTCAGGGAAATATTTCCCAGGCCCGAGGAACTTCCCCATCTGGTTCTCTGGTTCCGGAAAAAGATCCTTTTGAAGCCTATGCCGGTTTTTCGGGAAATTTCCTGGACTTTCTCTTCAAGCTCTTCCTTCGCAAGCTTTATCAGCCATTTTTCTATTACCGATACTGAGACCTCTTCACTGCCGTCAAGGGTATCGACATACAGAACACCGTCTTCAATCTCAACACCTCCGCGTTTGCGACGTCCCGTCTTCAGAACGACTTTGTGCGGAATACCCCGTACAAGCAGCCGCTGCAGGGGGTCGTGCTGATCCCGGTTCGCCTGCAGTCGGGTAAGATGCTTCAGCACCCAGTTGCGTTTGGCCGCCACGCCGGAGGCAATCTGAACGCTTGACAGTTCCCGGGGAGCGGAGACTGTTACCTTGCCTGCCTGTGAAATCCGTATGTTTATCCGTTTCTGCCCGGGACGACGTATAAGCTCGTATTCGAATCCCGGCCCGCGTATAACAGCCACAAACCCTCTATACCACGGAAGGAGAATTCTGTCCATCTGCCGTGTTTTTACGGCTTATCCCATCGTTTTTCGGGAAGATGATGCTGATAGTCGTTCCCCCGTCGATCTTCAGTTTCAGATCTCCCTCCAGCTGCTGGGTCAGGGCCTGGATCAGGGTGAGTCCCAGGGAGCCGTTGGGATTTTCAAGAAGTGCGGGGTCCATTCCCTTTCCGTTGTCTCCAACGGACAGAAGTATCCTGCCTTCGTCCCGCAGAGCCGAGACGGTGATCCTGCCGTTCCTGCGATCATCGAAGGCATGCTTCAGGGCGTTGGTAAGCAGTTCTGTCAGAATGAGTCCGCATACCACCGCCTGATCAAGACTCAGAAAAAGTCCCTCGATTCGATTCTCGATCTCGGGATGTACACCATCTGATATATACAGTTGAAGAATAGAGGCGGATAGCTGTCTGACGTATTCGGCCATATCGATGGAATGAAGGGTCTCTCCGGCGTAGATGGATTCATGGACCAGGGCCATGGCCCGTATGCGCACTACGCTGTCCTGGAGAATATGCTGCTGTTCCTGCTGAAGTTCCGAAGACTGCAGATTCAGAAGGGAAGAGATGATCTGCAGGTTGTTCTTGACCCGGTGATGTACCTCTTTTAACAGGACCTCTTTCTCCTTGAGGGATGTTTCGATCTGGTCCCTGGAATTGCGCAGATGGATCAGCATGCTTCTGAAGTTATACAGCAGTATGCGGACTTCCGAATGGTCCTTGATGTGGCTTGGAATGCTGGTTTCTATCCTATCCGGATTCCGTGCTATACTGGAAAACTGATGAAGAAGAAAGTTGTAGGCCCGGTAATAGGGGCGAAACAGTAAAACCAGGATCGCCGTAAAGCCCAGGAGTACGCCGATTATACCGAGGGCTCCTCCTCGGAAATGACGAAACAGAATAAAGTTGATATCGTTTATGTAGAGCCCGGTTCCGATGTAGCTGTTGAGCGACTCGACGCCCACTACATAGGAGATCTTCTTCTCGGGGATTCTTCGGTCCGGGGTGGGATAGTAATATTCCACATAGCCTTCCCCCTGCCTGGCGGTCCTTACAAGCTCCTGTATCAGATATTTGCCATTCACATCCTGCATGTTCCACTGATTTGTTCCCTCCAGCTCAGGTTCAAAGGGCTGGACCATCATGGTTCCGTCATAGGAGCTCATAAAGATGTAGTTTTTTGTGGCGGGATCGTCGTACACCAGGGAACGGAGTGTCGAGCGAATCCTGGTGATTGCCTCGTCCCGTTCAATTTCACCTGCTTTCAGGCGGGAAAGAATCGGCTCCACCACATTGAGGCTCAGCACGACCAGCCTTTTGATCTCCTGCTTGCGCATATCGATCATGCTCTTCTGCAGATGCAGAGCGAAGGTCAGGTTGAGAATCACAATAACCGCGATTGCCGCGACCAGGGAGGCGGCCAGCCGAAAAGTGCTTCGGGAGCTCCGCTTCGGTTTGTTCGGGAGGAGTTCGGAATCCTGGGTGTCCTGCTGCGTCATACTCATGAAACTATAAAAGAATAGAAAAAATCATACAAGCTGAGTAAGAATGCCCCGGTTCCAGGATGCTGCCTCTCTTTTCAGAGAGGAGAGCTGATCCCTGCTGAAGCCCTCCCATTCCAGGGGAAACAATGTGTTATTGTGAAAAAGGGGTTCCTCCGCCAGGGGAAAGCGGCTCTGGTTAACGCATTTATTCCACAGGGGGCTCGCCGGGACCGGGGAGAACTCCGCGATGTGGATACGGACTCCGCCTTTCCGGGCCTCCCGTATTGAAGACTCGACCTCTTCGCTTCTCTGCTCCGGCAGCCCGGCAAGAATGTATACCGCAGCCTGATGGGGTAAGAACCCTGCCTGTCGCAGGACCTCTATGGCCGCCGCAAAGCCGCCCTGCCGGTACTTGTTTCCGTGGGCCTCATGAAAATCGGGAGATGAGCTTTCGTAGCCCATTCGCAGCTCCCTGAAGCCTGCGCGTTTCATGATCCGGGCTGTCTCCGGGCGTATCATGTTCAGATGCACCGCATTGGGGCTGTAGAAGGAGGCGCTCATTCCGGCGCTGATTATTTTTTCAAGGAAGGGGATAAATACCTTCTCGCTGTCAATCAGAAGGGCATCGTCGTAGAAGGCGAAATTCCTCAGACCTGTTTCGTAGAGTTTTTTGAACTGGCTGAAACTCCTGTCCGGATCCCCTGCGGTGAATCCTTGGTGCAGGGCTCCGGAGGCGCAATAGTCGCAGCTGTAGGGGCAACCTTCGTTCAGTCTGAGAACTCCCGCGTCATCCCAGTACTCCCTGTCTGTCGACGGATCCGGAAGGGGGCCTTTAATTCCTGAAGGTAGCAGACCTGCTTGAGTCAAAAGGAGGTCCAGAGTCTCTCCGTCAAGTCGGGAAAGCGCCTGGTCTGCACCGGTCCAGCGCCTGCAATGTTCAGGCATGAGGGTGGCGTATACACCCCCGGCGATGAGCGGGACCCCGGGAAAACAGGATTTAAACATATTTCCGGCTTCTGCAGCTCCCCGGTACCAGTATGTCATCCCGGTGCCGAGAAAGGCGATATCAGGTCGGGTTTCGCGTATTTTCTGCTGCATGACCTCCGGAAGAATCCCGTAGCGGGCAAAGCGGCGCTTGAAGTCTGCGGGAAGGTATTCCTGCAGTACTCCGGGCATTTGCCGGGGTTTGCGGAAGAATTTACCGGTGCCGTTACTCCTGCGTTTGGCCGGACCGGCAATCGCCTCGCTGGCAGAATCCCTGTAATCCAGGGCGTTCAGGTATGTTACCTCGTATCCGCCCTGTTTCAGGGCTGCAGCTATCCTGAAGAGTCCGTAGGGCTTGAGAAAAAGGTCGAAAAGGGCAAAATCATAGACCGGCGGGTTTATCAGCAGTGCGCGGGGTTTTTCCTTCATAGTTTCGGATGATTAGACTATCACAGCTGTTTCCTGATGTCATTATCTGTCGATTCGGAGAAAATACAGTCTTGTAGGATCTGGATCTGAGATGATACTGAAATGTCGGTTATGCTGTTCTCTTTGTGAAAGACTAAATCGTCATTCTATAAGCAGATAGGAATATAATGATCTGCCTTGGCACGGACATTGCAGTTTTCCTGCAGGAGGCTTGCTTTGTGTATGACTGGATTACTGGATTTCCTGCGGATACGGACAGAGACAACCGATTATTCTCGGGGAGGTGATGCAAAGTGTCTGGAGTGCAGCAGGATTGAACCGGAAGAAATCATCGCGTTTTTTCATCGATTATCCGGCGGAAGACTGGATTTGACATCCAAACTTCCGGAAACCGATCCCCTTTCCATGACGGTTAACGGACATGTATCTTCCCTGGAACGTTTTTTCGCTTCCCTTATGGAAAACCTCGTTCAGGTAAACAGTTCCGGCAGGTATCTGGAGGAACGGGTGGGAAGACTGTCCCGCCAGGCGGATACCCAGACCCTCTCTGTGCGGGGGATTACCCGGGAGACGGAAAGACTGAATAAAGAGATTCATTCCCTGGCGGAACGGGTTTCCGGGTTTGCGGGACTTACGCAGGATTCCTTTACTGCGGCATCCGAGGGTTATTCCCTGAACGGTGAGTTCCAGAAGAGGCTGGAAAATCTTAAAGCCGGTATGCTTCGTACTATTGGAGCTGTGAACAGACTGACCGGTCTGCTGGACTCTGTAAGGTCCCTCACGGAAATTATCGATGAATCGGCGGAGTCGCTTCATCTGATATCCATAAACACAGCCATAGAGGCCGCCAGAGCCGGCGATCGGGGTTTCGGGGTAATCGCGACGGAACTGCGGGCTCTGGCCCGGCGCGCGGGCGAATCGGTCCGCGAGGTGGATCGTATTGTAAAATCCGTTCATGAAGAGATAAAGGCGGTCGACGGGGCAATAGAGGATTCCGCTTCTGTCATGGATGTCCTGATCGGCGACTCCGAAAGGGTGGGAGAATCCTTCGCCGGAATCAATGAATTCGCACGCAAAGTAGAGGAGGAGGGAGGATCCCTGGCAGCTGAAATCCTGAAGCAGCGGGAAGGACTGGGATCTGTGGCCGCCGGGGTGCAGGTTATATTCCGGGCCAGTGAGGAGATTCAGGGGGAGACAGAGAATACCGGAGCAGTGGCGATCCAGCTGAAAACCATTGTGGGGACAATTCTCGAGAAGACCGGGAGCCTTCGGCTCGGACGACATAAACGGGCAGTGGAGCTGCTGCAGGAGTGTCTGGAGGGTATTTCCACTCTTCCCGGTACGGACCGGGAGCACCTGGACAGGTATCTGGGTGATTGGATAGACCGGCATGATCAGGTGGAGCTGGTTTATGCCATGGACCGCCGAGGCAGACAGGTGAGCTCGAATATTGTGAGCGATAAACATAAGGGTTCCGTACGGGAACAGGGTTTTGGCGAGGACCGTTCACGGAAAGAGTATTTTTCGTCCCTTCAAAAGGGCGACAGGGTCTATGTTTCGGATATCTATCTCTCCGATGCCAGCGGCAGGCTCTGTATAACCGTGTCGGGATCGACCTTTGACCGGAAGGGCGACAGGCTCGCCGTCGCCCTGGATCTCAACCTCGAAGGCCTGCTGCGGGTCTGATTCTTCCGGCGGAATTACCCCCGCCGGAAGTGAAGGGGATCTATGTCGTGTTTCTTGACCCTGAGACCCATGATGCGCTCTGAAATTCCCAGATGTCTGGCCGCCTTGGCCATGTTTCCCCTGGTGGATTTAAGGGCGTCCATAAGGAGCTCCCTCTCCAGTTTATCCAGGGCCTCCGGGAGGGTTGAGCTCAGGGTGGTACTGGTGGATTCCGCGGACTGCAGGCTGGGCGGCAAATGATGACCGTGAATTACATCCTCCGAGGCCAGCAGCACGGCCCGTTCGATGCAGTTCTCCAGCTCTCTCACATTTCCGGGCCAATGATAACTCATGAGGAGTTCTATGGCCGAAGTCGATATGCGTTTTATGTGTTTGTGGTTCTTTTCGCTGTATTTCTCGGTAAAATAGTCCGCCAGCAGGGTTATGTCGGACTGCCGATCCCGTAATGGGGGTATATGGATGGGAAATACATTCAGCCGGTAGTAGAGGTCTTCACGGAAGCTACCAAGCCCCATAAGATCCTCCAGATTGCGGTTGGTGGCGGCAACAATCCTGACATTGCAGTGTATCGTCGAATTGCCTCCTACCCGTTCAAACTCCCGTTCCTGCAGAACCCTCAGGAGCTTGACCTGGGTGGTGGGCGAAAGATCTCCAATTTCATCCAGAAAGATGGTTCCGCCGTCTGCCTGTTCGAAACGTCCTTTTCTGGTCTGGATTGCCCCGGTGAAGGCCCCTTTTTCGTGACCGAACAGCTCGCTCTCGATTACCGTTTCCGGAAGGGCGGCGCAGTTTACCTTTATAAAGGGCCGTTCCGCCCTCAGGCTGTTGTAGTGAATGGCATGGGCAACCAGTTCTTTGCCTGTCCCGCTTTCTCCCCGTATAAGAACAGTCGCTTCGCTTTTTGATACCTGGGCTATAAGGTCGAAGACCTCCTGCATGGCCCGGGAGTTGCCTATGATATTGGCCGGTCGAAAACGCTCCTCCAGTTCCTGCTGGAGCCGGCTGTTCTCCTCCATCAAGCGCTGTCGTTCCTCCTGGATGGAACGGCGCAGTTTTACCGCCTGGGCGATCATGGATGCGATAATCGACAGAAGCCGCAGATCCTCTTCCAGACTGATGTTTATGGCAAAGAGTCGGTCAACGCTCAGGGTCCCGATGGTTTCATTGCCGATCTTTATGGGAACAATAATAAATGAAACATCCTTCTTCTGAAGCGCATTCCGCGCGCCGGTCTTGTTGAGGAACTGGGTATCGTTGTTTATATTGGGGATGATCATCGGTTCTCCCCGTTCAACGACCTTGCCGGTAATGCCTTCGCCTATTTTGTATTTTCCCCGCTCCTGCTGCTGCATGGAAAGCCCGTAGGAGGCTTCTATTCCGATTTCACGGGTCTTGCGGTTCAGCAGGGTGATTGTCCCCCGGAGCATACCCATGTTCTCAGCCATTGAACGGAGAACGGGATTAATGACATCCTTGAGATCGATGCTTCCGTCAAGAATGCGGCTGATTTCGAAGAGTAGCTGAAGCTCTTTTATCTTTCTGCGATAATGCTGCCTGTCTTCATCCATTTTTGGGAAGCTCCTTGCTCTATATGTCTTACAAAGATGTCTGCCGTTACTGTAAAACGTACTATTTTGTAGGTTTTGGTGCAAGCCGCAGGATAATGTATTTCTTTTAATTTTCTATTGACAAAAAAAAGGCCTTTTGTTAGGTTGTTTCAACCTATCTGGAATGCCCTTGTAGCTCAGTCGGTAGAGCACATCCATGGTAAGGATGGGGTCATCGGTTCAAGTCCGATCGAGGGCTGTAATTCTTGACTAAGTCGCGCATTAGGGCGTACTCTTTCCAATGCAAGGCGAGGAGACTGTAAAGAATGGCAAAGGCAAAGAAAGGCGCTGTTGAGCTGGTAGCGCTGAAGTGCAGTGAATGTAATCGCAGAAACTATACGACCAGTAAAAATCGTCGCAATATCCAGGGCAAGCTCGAGTTCAAGAAGTATTGCCGCTTCGATCGCAAACATACGCTGCATGTCGAAACAAAGGTCAAGTAGGTTTATATCGGGAAATTGCGAACGGCCCTAAGGCCGTTCGTTTTTTAATTAGTACACAGGCCAGTAGCTCCAATGGCTAGAGCGCCGGTCTCCAAAACCGGATGTTGCAGGTTCGAGTCCTGCCTGGCCTGTTTTCTTTAATGATTTTTGAGGAGTAGGGGATGAAGAGGCTTCTTCAGTTCTTTCGCGATAGCTATGCTGAACTCAGAAAAGTAGTGTGGCCCAGTAGAGAGGAGGTTGGATCTTCCACGAAGGTGGTAATTATTTCAACGATAATCTTTGCCGTCCTTCTGGGTTTGTTTGATTTCATCTTTACTGTAGGTCGTGATATAGTTTTCTAGTCCCTTCCCCATCCAGGATGCATCCGCTTGTAATGTCGGCTGCAGTTAAGGAACAGGTGAGTAATAATGGCGAAAGGTTGGTACGTTCTTCATACCTATTCGGGTTACGAGAATAAAGTTGAGCGCTATATCCGCAAGCTTATGGAAAGCCCCGAAGTCGGTGATTACGTTTTTGATATCAAGATACCCTCGGAAGAGGTTGTTGAGGTAAAAGACGGAAAAAAGAAGACGGTAAACCGCAAGTTTCTTCCCGGATACATTCTTCTCGAGATGGATCTTCCCGACCGCGGATGGAAGGCTGTCTGTTCGCAGATCAGGAGAATTCAGGGGGTGACCGGTTTTCTCGGGTCCATGACAGGTATGAAACCGCAGCCCATAAGCTCCGAAGAAGCCCGGGCCATCCTTCAGAAGGCTGGAGATATCAGGTCCGAGAAGGTTGTGCGGAACCGTCAGAGTTTCTCTGTTGGAGAGTCGGTCCGGATAACCGACGGCCCTTTCGATACCTTTACCGGTTCTATCGAAGAGGTAAATATGGAAAAGGCCCGCTTGAAGGTTATGGTCGGAATTTTTGGCCGCTCAACGCCTGTAGAGGTCTCGTTTACCCAGGTAGAAAAGATCTGATTTTGCTGATACGGGAGGTTGTCTGTCGTTGAGTCGACAGGTGCCTCCTTGTGCCGTCTGTCAGGGACCTTGTTTCCGGCAGGGCGCATGTTGAAGGCTTCGCGTTGCGAAGCAGATGGGACCCGGCACCAACTTTTTAACGTTAAAAAGTGGTGCCGGGGTTTGTACCACGTTTTAGGAGTTTACTATGGCGAAGAAAAAGGTAACCGCAGTTATCAAACTGCAGGTTCCCGCGGGGAAAGCGACTCCCGCACCGCCGGTTGGTCCCGCTCTGGGTCCCCACGGTGTAAGCGCTCCTCAGTTCGTGCAGCAGTTTAATGACCGCACGAAGAATTTTGAGCCGGGTCTCACGATTCCGGTTGTGATTACGGTATTTGCCGATCGCAGTTTTACCTTTATTACCAAAACCCCGCCGGCGGCGGTGCTCATCAAGAAGGCCTGTAATCTGCAGAGCGGTTCTGCTGAGCCTCACAAGGTAAAGGTTGCGAAGATTTCCAAGGCCAAGCTGAAGGAAATCGCCGAAACGAAGATGCCCGATCTGAATGCCAACGACATCGATGCTGCCATGAAGATTATCGCAGGTACTGCCCGCAGTATGGGCGTTGAAGTGGATGCTTAGGGGGTCGGTATGAAACGGGGAAAGAAGTATCAGGAAGCACTGAAAAAATACGACAAGCAGAAGCAGTATTCCGTCGAAGAGGCTGTAGGACTCCTGAAGGACCTTGCGTACGCCAAATTTGACGAAACTGTGGAGGTTTCCATTCGGCTCAATCTGAAAAAGAGTCAGAATGTGCGGGACACTATGGTTCTGCCTCACCAGTTTACCGAAGAGAAGAAGATTCTGGTTTTTGCAAAGGGCGAGAAGGCAGAGGAAGCCAAGGCTGCCGGAGCCGCCTACGTGGGGGATGACGATCTTATCGAAAAGATTCGGGGCGGCTGGCTGGATTTCGATGTGGCCGTTGCTACTCCGGATATGATGAAGGATGTTGGACGTCTCGGGCCCATTCTTGGACGACGGGGGCTGATGCCGAACCCTAAAACCCAGACGGTAACCTTCGATATACAAGCCGCCCTCGCTGAGCTGAAAAAGGGAAGGGTTGAATTCAGGTCGGACAAAACCGGGGTTGTGCATCTTCCTGTGGGGAAGGTTTCCATGGATCCGTCACAGGTTTCCGAGAATGTCAAGGCCTTCATGGATGAGGTTGGAAAGCGGAAGCCTGCGGATGTTAAGGGTGATTTCGTCAAGTCTGTAGCGGTTTCTTCTACCATGGGACCTGGTGTCCGGGTAGAGTTTAAGTAGGGCTGGAGGAAGCAGATGAGTGAATATACGGTAAAGGTTCAGCAGCACAAAACAGACGCTGTTGAAGCCTTGAAGAACCAGTTTAAAGATATATCTACCTACATTTTCACGGATTATCGTGGATTGTCGGTGGAGCAGATTTCCGATCTGCGGGCGAAACTGCGGGAGCAGCAGGCTCAGCTGAAGGTTGTAAAAAATCGCTTTGCAAAGATAGCTCTCAAGGAGCTGGAACATCCTGATGTCGGGGATATCCTGAACGGACCTACAGCTGTTGCCCTGCCGAGTGATGAAGCCGGTCCGGTGGCCAAGACTCTGATAGAGTTTGCCAGGGATACTTCTCTGGAGGTAAAAGGCGGCATTATAGAGGGTATGGTGTATGATTTTGCCCAGGTTGAGGCCTTTTCCAAGCTGCCCACCAAGCTGGAGCTCATCTCCATGCTGATGAGTACCATGAATGCGCCGGTCCAGAACCTGGCCATGGTTCTGAATGCCGTTCCGCAGAAACTTGTACGCACGCTGCAGGCGGTGGCGGACAAGAAGCAGGCGGAAGGCTGATTTTTCTGGATCCTTTAGCGGGTCGACGGTATGTCGGCCCTTCGGATAAAGCGGCATTAGTCTTCTGTGATAGTCTGCTATTGTCGCTGAAATATTTATATTATAAGGAGAAGGTAATATGGCTATCACCAAAGATGAAATTTTAGAAACGATTGCGGGCATGAGTGTGCTTGAGGTTTCCGAACTTGTTAAGGCTATGGAAGAAAAGTTCGGTGTGACTGCCGCGGCTCCTGTCGCTGTTGCTGCGGCGCCTGGTGCTGCCGCTCCCGGTGCTGCTGTCGAGGATGAGCAGACCGAGTTCGACGTTGTCCTCAAGAGTGTGGCTGACGGAAAGAAAATTCCCGTTATCAAAGAGGTCCGCGCTATAACCGGTCTTGGCCTGAAAGAGGCCAAGGAAATTGTCGAGGCCGGTGATAAGGCCATCAAAGAGGGTGTTTCCAAAGAGGAAGCTGCCCAGATGAAGGAAAAGCTTGAAGCTGCAGGCGGCGTTGTTGAGGTTAAATAACCTCCGGCCGGCAACCATTCATCAATTTGCTCGAGATACCACCGGAAACCTTTCCGGTGGTATCGTATTGTCTATGCACGGGGTGTCTATTGGCGATGCCTCAGATCTCGTACCTTAGGGGGGTAAGATGCTGGATACTGGTAAAACCAGGAAACGGACCTATATCGGACAAGAGTTTCAGGAGGTGATGGAGCTTCCGAATCTTGTGGATATCCAGTTATCATCATATGAAAGATTTCTTCAGCGTGAAGTCTTGCGAAACGGCCAGCCGCTGAAGGAGCAGGGTCTTGAAGAAGTGTTTCAAAGTGTATTCCCGATTGAGAGCCCCAACGGCGATATGCTGCTGGAATACACTCATTATACCCTTGATGAGGACGCGATCAAGCTCACTGAGCAGGAGTGCAAGCAGAAGGGTGTAACCCTTGCTGTTCCTATTAAAGCAAGAATCAACCTCATTTTTCAGGAGACCGGGGAAATCAGGCAGAAGGATATCTATATCGGGGATATACCTCTTATGACTGACCGGGGCACCTTTATAATCAATGGTGCTGAACGGGTGGTTGTAAGTCAGATACACCGTTCTCCGGGGGTAATCTTTTCTCATGAAAAAGGGGTATTCTCTTCCCGGATCATCCCCTATCGGGGTTCGTGGCTCGAATTTGAAATAGACCAGAAAAGGGAGCTTATCTACGCCAAGATAGACCGCAAAAAGCGCATTCTCGGTACATTGCTCCTGAGGGCTCTTGGTTATTCAAACAGGGAGCAGATTATCGATCTTTTCTATAAGACCGAGAAAGCTGAGGTCCGGGAGGGCGGCAAGGAGGCCTTGAACGGCCGTGTTCTTGCCAGGGCTGTCTATATCGGTGAGGGCGAGGAGCAGCGAAAGCTCTATCGTGCCGGCGACAAGCTCCATCCTCACGATGTGGACGAGCTTCTTCATTCCGGTGTGAGCGAGATAACGCTGATCGATTTCCGGGCCGAAGGCTCCCTTGATTCCCCGATTATTCTCAACTGTTTTGAGCGGGAAGAGGTGAAATTCACCCGGGCCGACGCGGATGTGGATGAACCCACCAAAGAGGATGCGTTGATAGCCGTATATTCGGTTATCATGCCCGGTGAGCCCATTACTCTGGAAAGCGCGGAAAAAGACCTCAATTCCATGTTCTTTTCGAGTCGGCGTTATGATCTGGGCAAGGTAGGGCGCTACAAGCTGAACAAGAAGTTTGATTATGATCCTCCGGTGGAGGATTTTACCCTTACCAGAGACGACGTGGTCAACACAATGCTCTTTCTTATCAAGGTCTATATCGGCGACTCCTATGTGGACGATATAGACCATCTCGGGAATCGTCGTATACGGTCCGTCGGGGAGCTTATGGCGAATCAGCTGAAGACCGCCTTCAGCCGTATGGAGCGTATCGCCAAGGAACGGATGAGTCTCAAGGAGACGGATACTGTCAAGCCTCAGGATCTGATTTCAATCAAGCCCATTGTGGCAGCCATCAAGGAGTTTTTTGGTTCTTCCCAGCTCTCCCAGTTTATGGACCAGGTAAACCCCTTGGCGGAACTGACTCACAAACGCCGGCTCAATGCCCTGGGGCCGGGAGGTCTTTCCCGTGATCGCGCGGGCTTCGAGGTCCGGGACGTTCACTACACCCATTACGGAAGGATGTGTCCCATTGAGACTCCCGAAGGGCCGAATATCGGGCTCATTGTGTCTCTTGCCAATTATACCCGGGTCAACGAGTATGGTTTTCTTGAGGCCCCCTATCGAAAGGTTAAAGAGGGGGTCGCGACGGGGGATATAGAGTATCTCTCTGCCATGGATGAAGAAAAGTACTTTATCGCCCAGGCAAACGCACGCATCGACAAGGGCGGAAAATTCCTCGATGAGACCATCTCCGTCCGTAAGGCCGGAGACTATACCCAGAAGGGTTCTTCGGACATACAGTACATGGATGTATCTCCCAAGCAGGTTATCTCCGTGGCAACATCGCTGATCCCCTTCCTGGAACATGACGACGCAAACCGTGCTCTGATGGGTTCGAACATGCAGCGCCAGGCGGTGCCTCTTGTTTTTACCGAACCTCCCAGAGTCGGAACTGGAATGGAAGGCAAGACGGCCTATGATTCCGGTGTTCTGGTCAAGGCCCGCAGGGCGGGAACGGTGGAATACGTTACCTCTGAGCAGATTATCATAAAGCTTGATGAGCCCTACAATACAGTCGAAAAGGACGTGTACCCCCTTCTGAAATACCAGCGTACCAACCAGGATACCTGTTTCAACCAGAGGCCGATCGTGCAGGCTGGTCAGCATGTAAATGCCGGGGATGTTCTGGCGGATGGTCCTGCAACCTCCGGCGGAGAGCTGGCTCTCGGCAGGAATGTGGTTGTCGGTTTTGTCCCATGGAACGGCTACAACTATGAGGACGCCATCCTGATTTCGGAAAAGGTGGTAAAGGAAGATATATTTACCTCGATTCATATAAAAGAGTTCACCATAGATGTTCGGGAAACAAAGCTGGGACCTGAAAAACTTACCCGGGATATTCCGAATACCGCCGAGAAAGCCCTTGATCAGCTGGATGAAGAGGGTATCATACGAATCGGCGCAAAGGTCGGTTCGGGATATATTCTGGTCGGAAAGGTAACCCCCAAATCGGAGACCGAGACTACTCCGGAATTCAAGCTTCTGAACTCGATCTTCGGCGAGAAGGCCAAAGAGGTGCGGGATACCTCCCTTCGGGTGCCCCACGGTACCAGTGGTACGGTGATCGACGTGCAGCGCCTCAGGCGGAGTGAGGGAGATGATCTTCCTCCCGGCGTTGATGAGGTCGTCAAGGTCCTGATTGCAGCGAAGCGTAAACTCAAAGAGGGCGACAAGATGGCAGGGCGCCACGGAAACAAGGGTGTTGTCGCCCGGGTTCTGCCGGAGGAAGATATGCCCTTCATGGCCGATGGTACGCCCCTGGATCTCTGCCTCAACCCTCTGGGGGTTCCGTCACGTATGAACCTCGGCCAGATTCTGGAAACAGAGCTCGGTTGGGCGGCAAAGGCGCTGGATGAGTGGTATTCAACACCGGTATTCCAGTCGGCATCTACCGAAATGATAGAAAAGAAGCTTGCCGAGGCCGGCCTGCCTGTCAATTCAAAGACCATGCTGTATGACGGAAAAACCGGGGAGGCCTTCGAGAACCCCGTGTTCTGCGGTATAATCTACATGCTGAAGCTGCATCACCTTGTGGACGACAAGATGCATGCCCGGTCAACCGGGCCCTACTCTCTGGTTACTCAGCAGCCCCTGGGAGGAAAAGCCCAGTTTGGCGGTCAGCGGCTTGGGGAAATGGAGGTATGGGCCCTGGAAGCCTACGGGGCTGCAAACACCCTGCAGGAGCTTCTGACAATCAAATCTGACGATATGGCCGGAAGGGCAAAGATATACGAGAGCATTGTAAAGGGCGAGCCTTCTTCGAATGCCGGGGTTCCCGAGTCCTTTAACGTACTGGTTCAGGAGCTCAGGGGACTTGCTCTGGATGTTTCGATTTATGACTCCAAGGGCAAGCAGGTTCCTCTTACCGAGAGGGACGAGGAACTGATCAGCCGCCAGGGAAGCCAGTTCTATATTGACGGTGTGTATGGATGAAAGCAGGCTAAGCTTAGGAGAGTACCAATGAGGGATATTCAGGATTTTGACAATATAATGATAAAGCTGGCCAGCCCCGAGCAGATTCGGGCCTGGTCCTACGGCGAGGTCAAGAAGCCGGAGACCATCAACTACCGGACCCTCAGGCCGGAGAAAGACGGACTCTTTTGCGAACGCATTTTTGGTACCACCAAGGAGTGGGAGTGTTACTGCGGAAAGTTTAAATCTATCCGCTACAAGGGTGTAATCTGCGATCGCTGCGGTGTTGAGGTGACCCACTTCAAGGTCCGGCGGGAACGGATGGGGCATATTGAACTGGCCTCGCCGGTCTCCCATATATGGTACTACCGTTCTGTTCCTTCCCGTATGGGACTCCTCCTGGATATGACCATAGCCAGCCTCAGGGCTGTTCTGTATTACGAAAAGCATGTGGTTATAGATCCCGGTGATACTGATCTCAAGTACATGGAACTTCTCAGCGAAGAGGAACATATGGAGGCCCGGGAACGCTTCGGCATGAGCTTTACCGCCGGAATCGGGGCCGATGCCATCCGGACCCTCCTTGAGCAGCTCGATCTTGATGCACTGAGTGCCGAACTCAGGATGAAAATGATCGAGAAGGGCGCCAAGTCGGACAAGCGTCTTCTCAAGCGGATCGAAATTGTCGAGAATTTCCGGGATTCCCAGAACAAACCGGAATGGATGATTCTGGATGTAATTCCAGTTATTCCTCCGGAGCTTCGTCCCATGGTTCAGCTGGACGGAGGACGCTTTGCAACCTCCGACCTGAACGATCTGTACCGCAGGGTCATTAACCGTAACAACAGGCTCAAACGCCTCATGTCGCTGAATGCTCCGGATATCATCATTCGTAACGAAAAGCGGATGCTTCAGGAGGCTGTTGACGCCCTCTTTGACAACTCCAAGAAGAAAAGGGTCGTCAAGGGTGCTTCCAACCGTCCGCTCAAGTCACTTTCAGACATGCTCAAGGGTAAACAGGGACGCTTCCGGCAGAACCTGCTGGGCAAGCGGGTCGACTATTCCGGACGTTCGGTTATCGTGGTCGGGCCGGAGCTGCGGATGCACCAGTGCGGGCTTCCGACAAAGATGGCTCTGGAGCTGTACAAACCCTTTATCATGAAGAAGCTCGTCGAAAAAGACGTCGTCTATAACATCAAAAAGGCAAAGACCCTTGTCGAGCAGGAGACGCCGGAAGTCTGGGCTGTTCTTGACGAGGTTGTCCGGGAGCATCCGGTACTTCTGAACCGTGCGCCCACTCTGCACCGGCTTGGTATTCAGGCCTTTGAGCCCGTTCTGGTCGAGGGTAAGGCGATCAAGCTGCATCCCCTTGTGTGTCACGCCTACAATGCAGACTTCGACGGAGACCAGATGGCGGTACACGTTCCGCTGACTCAGGCCGCGCAGATCGAATGCTGGACAATGATGCTCTCTGTCAATAACCTGTTGAATCCGGCCAATGGAACGCCCATAGTGTTTCCGTCTCAGGATATGGTTCTTGGTATCAACTATCTTACCAAGGAGCGGCCCGGTGCAAAGGGGGAAGGCAAATATTTTGTGGGCATTGACGAGGTCCTTATGGCACTTGATGCCAGGGCGGTTGATTACCATGCCCTGATCAAGCTCAAGATGAATGGGGTCTGGATAGAGACTACCCCTGGCAGGGTCGTGCTTAACGAAGAGATGCCCGAAGGGATAGAATTTGTCAATAAAACCCTCGGCGACAAGCAGCTCAGGGCACTGGTTGCACAAACCTATAAGGATTACGGTCCTTCAACGGCAGTAAAGATGCTGGATACCATCAAGGATGTGGGTTTCAAGTATGCGACACTGTTCGGGGCCACTATCGGGGTCGACGATATTCTGATCCCTGAAGAGAAGAAAGGCATGATCGAGGCCGCCAATAATCAGGTCCTCGCTATTCAGAACCAGTATCTTCAGGGGCATATAACCCACGAAGAGCGATACAACCGTGTCGTCGAGGTATGGTCCAAGACAAATGAGGATCTGACCAATACCCTGATGAAGTCTCTGGAGCGGGACCGGGGCGGTTTTAATCCCGTGTACATGATGGCCAATTCCGGTGCCCGTGGTAGCCGAACCCAGATTCGCCAGCTGTCGGGGATGCGCGGACTTATGGCCAAATCCTCGGGTGACATTATCGAGCTGCCCATCCGCTCCAACTTTAAAGAGGGCCTTTCGGTTATCGAGTTCTTTATTTCCACCAACGGAGCCCGTAAGGGTCTTGCGGATACCGCTCTCAAGACCACAGGTGCCGGTTACCTTACCCGACGTCTTGTCGACATAGCCCAGGATGTGGTTGTGAACGAAGAAGACTGCGGCACCATAAATGGAATTGATACCCGAGCCATAAAAGACGGAGAAGAGATCGTCGAGTCCCTGGTGGACCGAATCGCCGGGCGCTTTACACTGGAACGGGTTAAACACCCTATAACCGGGGAGATAATCATTGATGTCAACGAAGAGATAACCGACGAGGTCGCCCAGGCAATCGAGGACGCCGGCGTTGAGTCGGTCCGGATCAGGACGGTATTGACCTGTGAGGCCCGGCACGGCGTATGTCAGAAGTGTTACGGCCGCAACCTTGCTACAAACAGAACCGTGGAGATCGGAGAGGCTGTCGGAATTATCGCTGCCCAGTCCATTGGGCAGCCGGGTACCCAGCTTACCATGCGTACCTTCCACATCGGAGGCGCTGCAACCAGTGTTGCCGAAGAGAACCGGACTTACCTGCGCTATCCGGTGCTTATTCGTGAGATTCAGGGTAATACGGTAACCCTTGATTCCGGAGACCGGCTGTTTACCCGAAAAGGGTTCGTGGTTGTTGCGAAGATCCTGCGGCAGATCTCCCTCGAGAAGGGTGATAAGCTGCTGGTGGAAGAGGGGCAGAAAGTCATCGTCGGCGAGCCTCTTCTCAAACGGGGCAAGGAAGATGTTCTGTCTGAAGAAATTGCGTATATCTCCATACACGACAAGGAGTTGCTGCTTATAGCCCAGGACCAGCGAATTGATATCCGGAACGGTGCCGAGCTGCTTGTGGATGAGGGAGACATCGTCAGGGCGGAAGAGTCTCTTGCTATATTCGACCCCTTTTCCGAACCGATAATCGCGGAGGTTGACGGCAAGGTCCGTTTCGAGGATATTGTGCTGGGTACCACCCTGAAGGAAGAGGTAAACGAAGACACCGGCAAAATCGAGAAAAAGATTACCGAGTTTACCCTTGAATCCCTTCAGCCGCGAATCATTATCGAGAATAAAGAGGGTGAGGAGATCGCTTCGTACTTCCTGCCGGGATCGGCGTACCTGAATGTAGAAGACGGCGACGTCATCAGGAAGGGACGTACCCTGGTCAAGCTTCTCAAGGAAAGTGTCAAAACCAGGGATATTACCGGTGGTCTTCCCCGGGTAGATGAGCTCTTTGAAGCCCGGCACCCCAAGAGCGCCACAGTCATTGCCAAGGTAAGCGGAACAGTACATTTTAAGGGTATAGTAAAAGGAAAGCGGGTTCTTGAAATCGAGGACGATTTCGGCGGGAAGCATCGGCATCTCGTTCCGATGGGTAAGCACCTGCTTGTCCGGGACAGGGACCTTGTTCAGGCTGGAGAGGGACTCTGTGACGGAGCAATTGATCCTCATGATGTACTGGATATCGAAGGGGAAAACTCTCTTCAGAGATTTCTTGTTAACGAAGTACAGGAGGTCTACCGGCTTCAGGGCGTAAACATCAACGACAAACACATTGGTGTTATTGTGCGGCAGATGATGCGCAAGGTCGAGATTGTCCAGGTTGGTGATACCAATTTTATTTTTGGGCAGCAGGTTGACAAGTACAGGTTTCATGAGGAGAACGAGAAGGTGATTCGTGAAGGAGGACAGCCGGCCGTCGCTCGTCCGCTGTTGCTTGGAATTACCCGGGCGTCCCTGAATATCGATTCCTGGGTATCTGCAGCTTCCTTCCAGGAGACAACCAAGGTCCTGACTAATGCGGCGATTTCTGGTGATACCGATTCTCTCCGAGGATTGAAGGAGAATGTGGCAATAGGTCACCTGATCCCGGCGGGTACGGGAATGCGAAAGTACCGGAATATGAAACTGTTTGACGAGACCAGCGATGACCTGGACGCAACCGTGCAGGGAATTCTGGAACAGAGAAAAATCGAAAGAGAGGCACAGGTGGAGAACGGAATCCTCGAAGAGGAGGTTGATGCATAAGTTCTCCGTCATGCTGAATCTGTGCCGGCTTTTTTCGTATGATATATAAACCGCCGCAGTTTGCGGTGGTCTAACTTGACTTTTGTCAAGGTGACTGCTATAGTCACGACTCAAAGCAATTACAATTGGGGAGTTGGATCTATAAATGCCGACTATTAATCAACTTATTCGTAAAGGGCGTAAGGCGACCCACAAAAAGACCAAGTCGCCTGCCCTGGAGTCTTGTCCTCAGAAACGCGGTGTTTGTACCCGCGTTATGACGGTAACCCCGAAGAAGCCGAATTCCGCGCTGAGGAAGGTTGCCCGTGTGCGTCTTACAAATGGGTTTGAGGCGACCGCATATATTCCCGGCATCGGGCATAATCTTCAGGAACACTCGGTGGTTCTTCTGCGGGGTGGACGTGTTAAGGATCTGCCGGGTGTTCGCTATCATATTGTTCGTGGTGCCAAGGATACTCTTGGTGTCGACGATCGGAAGCAGGGGCGCTCAAAATACGGCGCCAAGAAACCGAAGGCCTAGGGGAGGGTCGTATGAGCAGACGTAAGGTCAGTCCGGTCCGCCCTGTGCTGCCGGATCCCAGGTTTGGAAGCAAGGTTCTCGCAAAGTTCGTTTCCCGTATGATGATCGACGGTAAAAGATCCGTTGCCCGTCGGGCGGTATATGACGCTATGGATGTTATCCAGAAAAAGATGAATGAAGAACCCCTTCAGGTTTTTCTCAAGGCCATCGAGAACGTAAAGCCTGCTGTGGAGGTAAAATCCCGCAGAGTGGGTGGTTCTACCTATCAGGTGCCTGTCGAGGTCAGGGAAACCCGTCGGGAAGCACTTGCCATGCGCTGGATTATTCAGGCCGCCCGGGACAGGAGCGGTAAATCCATGAGTGAACGCCTGAGCGCCGAGCTGATGGACGCATACAATAATGCAGGTGTTGCCTTCAAGAAGAAGGAAGACACTCACCGCATGGCGGAGGCCAACAAGGCTTTTTCCCACTACCGCTGGTAGCGTGTTGTTGCGTGTGGGGGTGGTTGAACCCCCTCTTGACGCAGAAGGTCCTGAGGGTATAGTATTGCCCTCACGCCGGACTGTTTGTTTCGGTTGTTTGCGAGAGATCGCATTACGGGTAATGAAGGGCGTTTTTTTGTCCTGCTGCGTGTATCCGTAATGTATGGCTCTGCGGCCAAACCGGTCGTCTTTTGATTGGGATGATCAGGTGGTGCGGGTTTGATCTTGGATTCCATGTCTGTAAATGGACGTTTCCACGATTTATCCTGTCTTTTATCCTCCTGAATCTCCTGGTTTTGTATCGGTTTTCCCGCGACCTTGAATATTTTTTTATCATGTGCTTATATAATGCTTTTAAATTTTTTGCGTCTTTATAAACGCAAGGAGGAATAGGAATGGCCAAAGCAAAATTTGAGAGGACGAAGCCGCACATTAACGTTGGTACTATTGGCCACGTTGACCACGGCAAGACTACTCTCACTGCAGCTATCACCATGTACAGTGCCGCTAAGTTTGGTGGTAAGCTTATGAAGTATGACGAGATCGACAACGCGCCGGAAGAAAAAGCGCGGGGAATCACGATCAATACTCGCCACGTCGAGTATGAAACAACTGCCAGACACTACGCACACGTAGACTGTCCCGGTCACGCCGACTATATCAAGAACATGATTACCGGTGCTGCTCAGATGGACGGTGCGGTTATCGTAGTTGCGGCCACCGACGGTGCGATGTCCCAGACCAAGGAGCACATCCTTCTGGCTCGCCAGGTTGGTGTTCCTTCGCTGATTGTCTTTATCAACAAGTGTGATCAGGTTGACGATCCGGATCTGATCGAGCTCGTTGAAGAGGAAATGAAGGATCTTCTTAACGAGTATGGCTTCCCCGGAGACGAGACCCCCATTATCAAGGGTTCGGCCTTCGAAGCTATGGAGCATCCCGATGATCCCGAGAAGACTCAGTGTATCGAAGATCTTCTCAATGCAATGGACAGCTACTTTCCTGAACCCGAGCGGGCGATTGACGGTACTTTCCTTATGCCTATCGAAGATGTTTTCTCTATCCAGGGGCGGGGTACCGTTGTGACTGGAAGAATCGAGCGCGGTATCGTCAAGGTTTCCGATGAACTTGAAATTGTTGGTATCAAGGAGACCAAGAAGACTGTCTGTACCGGCGTTGAAATGTTCAACAAGCTGCTCGATCAGGGGCAGGCTGGTGATAACATCGGCGCGCTTCTTCGCGGTATCGACAAGAAAGAGGTTGAGCGTGGACAGGTTCTCGCAAAGCCCGGTTCGATTACTCCTCACATGAAGTTTAAAGGGCAGGTTTACGTTCTGAACAAGGAAGAGGGTGGACGTCACTCTCCTTTCTTCTCCGGTTATCGTCCCCAGTTCTACTTCAGGACCACCGACATTACCGGTTCCATCACTCTGCCTGAAGACAAGCAGATGATTATGCCTGGTGACAATACCGAAATCAATGTTGAGCTCATTCACCCCATTGCCATGGAGAAGGGGCTTAAATTCGCTATTCGTGAAGGTGGCCGGACAGTTGCTTCCGGTCAGGTTACCGATATCGTCGAGTAAGAGTATTTCTGTCGGGTCCCGCCCGCTTTGAGGCGGGGCCTTTTTTTAGGAGGAAGGATGGCGAAGAATAGAATTCGCGTACGGCTGCGGGGCTTTGACGTTGAACTGGTAGATCAGAGTGCCAAATCCATCGTTCAGACCGTTGGAAAAGCCGGTGCGAGGGTTGCGGGGCCGATACCCCTGCCTACACGGATCAACAAGTTTACTGTGCTGCGTTCTCCCCACGTTAACAAGAAGGCGAGGGAGCAGTTCGAGATGCGTACGCACAAGCGGCTGATTGATATTCTGGATCCGACGTCCAAGGTAATGGACGCCCTTATGAAGTTAGAGTTGCCCGCCGGAGTTGATGTAGAAATCAAGCAGTAGGCTTTAGCGGCAATAATACGTCTGTCTGCGGGAACGGTACACAGACCAATTTTATTGATCGAGGTTTTATGCCATGTTGGGATTGTTGGGAAAAAAACTTGGGATGACCCAGGTGTTCGACGAGAGGGGTATTCTTACCCCTGTTACCGTAATAGAAATTGTAGAAAACACTGTATTGAATAACAGAACCGAAGAAAAAGACGGGTATACCGCAGCTGTTCTGGGAGCTTTTAAGCAGAAGGAATCGAGGCTTACGAAACCGGTTCTGGGGCAATTCAAGAAGAGCGGATCTTCTCCTACAAGGATTATCCAGGAAGTCCGGGATCCGGACTTTGAAGGAGAACCGGGCACCACCCTGGGCGTCGACCTTTTCGAAGGGGTCCGGTTTGTTGATGTTGTCGGCGATTCGAAAGGAAAGGGCTATCAGGGTGTAATGAAGCGCCACGGTTTTAAGGGTGGAAGAGCTACCCATGGTTCCAAGTTTCACAGAGGCTTGGGAAGTACCGGTATGGCGGCGACTCCTTCGCGGGTGCTGAAGGGGAAAAAGATGCCCGGGCGAATGGGGAATGAACGGGTGACTGTTCAGAATCTCCTGGTAGTAAAGATCGATCCTGAGAAAAACGCCCTGCTGGTTAAAGGAGCTGTCCCTGGTCCCAAGAACGGCGTTGTGTTTGTTCGGAAAGCCAAGAAGCGATAGCGACTGCAGTTAGCGGGATTATTAGAATAGAGGCGATCAATGGAAAAGATGGTTTTGTCTACGGACGGAAAAGAGATACGAAGCATCGAGTTGTCGGACGAGGTCTTTGGCCGCGAGGTCAGCGACGGTGCTATTTACTATGCCATTCGAAATGAGCTGGCAAATATGCGGGTGGGTACTGCTTCCACAAAGACACGGAGTGAGGTTCGCGGTTCGGGTGCCAAGCCCTGGAGTCAGAAAGGAACCGGGCGCGCTCGTTCCGGACACCGAAGGTCTCCTGTATGGGTCGGCGGTGGAACGGTCTTTGGACCGAAGCCCCGGGATTACAGTTATACAGTGCCTAAAAAGATGAAGCGTGCCGCAATGAAATCGATCCTGAGCATGAAGGCCAAGGACGACTCCCTGGTGGTTGTAGAGGATTTTACTGTTGAAAGCGGAAAGACAAAAGACCTTTCCCTGATCCTGAAAAATCTAAGCGACGGTGAACGAACTGTCATGATCATCAAGGATGACGACGCGATGGTAAAACGCGCCGGTCGGAACATACCCTGGTTGACGATTCTTTCATACAACCGTCTGCGGGCTCATGATCTTTTTTACGGCAGGAAGCTGCTGGTACTGGAGACCGCTGTAAAGAATCTGAATGAATTCTATGCAGGACAGGCTTCCAAAGCCTGAGGTGGGGGGATTAGATGGATACACAACAGATAATCATTGAACCGGTTCTGACCGAAAAGACAAATCTGATGCGTGAAGGCGATCAGAAGAAATACGTTTTCAAGGTGCATCCCTGGGCAAACAAGATTATGGTGATGCGGGCCATGAAGGAACTTTTCGATGTTAAGCCGGTAAAATGCAACATTGTAAACGTTAAAGCCAAACCCCGCTCGACCAGAACCAAACACGGTGTGCGCCGCGGTAGCACGACTCCCTGGAAGAAGGCGATCGTTACCCTGGCTTCGGGCGACAAGATCGACATCATCGACGGTGTTTAGCGCAGCGGTAAGGAGAAGCAAGAATGGGCATAAAGAAATATAAGCCAAGAACCCCGGCTTTGCGGTATAAAACATCTCTGACGTTTGAAGAAATAACTTCAACCAAATCTGAGAAAGCACTTACCAGTGGAAAATTCCAGAAGGCTGGACGGGGTGCCGGTGGACGTATCAGTGTTCGACGCCGGGGCGGCGGACACAAAAGAAAATACCGAACCATAGACTTTAAGAGAGATAAATATGGTGTGCCCGGCAAAGTCGCCACCATAGAGTACGATCCCAATCGCAGTGCGAATATTGCGCTGATTAACTACGCCGATGGCGAGAAGCGGTACATTCTGGCCCCCAGGGGACTGAAGGTTGGCATGTCCATTATCAGCGGTGAAAACGCTCCGAAGGAGATCGGGAATGCACTGCCCCTGGAGAATATAAACCTCGGTATGACGGTTCACAATGTTGAACTTCAGAAGGGGCGGGGCGGACAGCTCGTGCGGGCTGCCGGTATGGGTGCGACCCTGGTTGCCAAAGAGGATGATTATGTAACCCTGAAGCTGCCATCCGGCGAGATGCGTCTCGTTTTCAAGAAGTGCATGGCTACGCTCGGAGAGATCGGGAACGAAGACCATATGAACGTGTCCATCGGCAAAGCCGGCCGTTCCCGTTGGCTCGGGAAGAGACCCAAGGTGCGTGGTGTAGTAATGAACCCCGTTGATCACCCCCATGGAGGCGGTGAGGGAAGGACTTCCGGAGGACGTCATCCTGTAAGCCCCTGGGGCCAACCGACAAAGGGTTTCAAGACACGGAAGAAGAGAAAATCCTCCGGCAAGTTTATTGTCAAGAAACGGAAATAGGAGAGAGTCGTGGCGCGTTCTATAAAGAAAGGACCATTTATCGAGAAGAAGCTGTATAAGCGTATCCTCGAGATGAGCAAATCCGGTGAGAAACGGATGATCAAGACCTACTCCCGGTGTTCTACGATTATTCCTGAGATGGTTGGATTAACTATTTCGGTTTATAACGGGAAGAGCTGGGTGCCGGTTTATGTAACGGAAAACCTGGTTGGACACAAGCTCGGCGAGTTTTCTCCGACAAGAATTTTCCGCGGTCATGCTGGTTCTGACAAGAAAGCCGGAAAGAGATAGGTGAGGCAAGAAGATATGGAAGCGAAGAAAGGCTACAAAGCTAATATTCGGCATCTGTTGATTGCTCCGACCAAGTTGCGCCGGGTTGCAAACGTAGTCCGGAACAAGCCTTATGTCGAGGCTCTGGCTATTCTTGAAAGTCTGCCTCAGAAGGGTGCAAGATTCCTGACCAAGGCAATACATTCCGCAGCGGCGAATGCCCTGGTTCAGAATAAGCAGCTTGACGAAGAGATGCTGTATATCAAGGATCTTCAGATCAATGAAGGCCCGAGGCTCAGACGGCTGTGGGCCCGTGCGCGGGGTCGCAGGGATATTCTGCAAAAACGTATGAGTCATATATCTGTAGTCGTAGACGAAATTGCTGAGAGGGGTAAATAGGATGGGGCAGAAAGTTAATCCCATTGGGTTGCGTTTAGGAATCAACAAGACATGGTCTTCCAAGTGGTATGTGGATCCCAGGGAATACGCTGATACCCTTCACGAGGACCTTGCTCTCAGGAAGGCTCTTGCAGACTCTCCCGAAGCACAGGGTGCCGAAATTTCCGAAGTCGAGATAATCAGGCACCCCCAGAGGATTACCATCGTTATACACACCTCCCGCCCGGGAATAATCATCGGCGCGAAGGGTGCGAATATCGAAAAGGTCGGAGCCCGTCTTCAGAAGATCGTAAACAAGAAGATCCAGTTGAAGATAAAAGAGGTTAAGCGTCCGGAAGTTAATGCGCAGATCATCGCCCAGAATGTCGCACGGCAGTTGAAGTCCCGCGGATCTTTCCGAAGGGCGCTCAAGATGGCAGTGAATAACGCCATGAAAGCCGGAGTGCAGGGTGTCAAGGTGCGTGTAGCCGGCCGTCTTGGCGGTGCCGAGATGTCCCGGACCGAACAGTATAAGGACGGACGGGTTCCGCTTCATACACTCAGGGCCAACATCGATTACGGAACTGCCGAAGCCGATACCACCTTTGGCGTTATCGGAGTAAAGGTCTGGGTTTTTACAGGCGAAGTATATCGGAAGGATCGAAAGGAAGACGCAGGGCTCTTGGTTCGCAAAAAGAAGACCACCGCTGCTGCGTCGGAGAGGAGCTAAGCGATGCTGAGTCCAAAAAGAACTAAGTTCAGGAAACAACACCGCCAGGTTCGTCGTCTTAAAAAGACTGCAAACCGGGGGAACAAGATATCTTTTGGAGATTTCGGGTTGATTGCCCTCGAGGGTGAGTGGATAACAAACCGACAGATCGAAGCCGCACGTATTGCGATGACCCGACACGTGAAGCGTGGTGGTAAGGTATGGATCAGGATATTCCCCGACGTACCCTACACGAAGAAACCTGCTGAAACGCGGATGGGTAAAGGTAAGGGAAACCCCGAAACCTGGGTAGCCGTTGTTAAAGAAGGAACAGTGATGTTCGAGATGGCGGGTGTTCCCGTTGATCTCGCACAGGAAGCAATGAAACTTGCTGCATCCAAGCTGCCCATCAAGACGAAGTTCGCCGTACGGCGGGATTTGGAGTAGTTGCTATGAAAAACTCATTTTCTGATCTTACGTATGACGAGCTTCTGTTAAAGCGTGAAGAGCTTAAATCAAAGCTCCGGGAACACCGGTTCAACAAAGTGCTTGGTCACGTAGAAAATCCGGTAGAAAAGCGTAACCTTCGCCGAAACGTGGCTCGTCTGAACACTATTATCTACGAGTATGCCCTTGGAATACGAGTGCCGGAAGAAGGTAGGAAATAGAAATGGATACGATGGATAAAGACGCGGTGGAAAAAACTAATAATTCAACCGGCAAGAAGTTTTATACCGGGGTTGTCGTCAGTGACAAGATGGATAAGTCAATCGTGATTCAGGTTTCGACACGACAGCTTCATCCTCTGTATAAAAAATACGTCGCCCGGTCAAAGAAGTTTATGGCCCATGACGAGAATAATGATGCACATATCGGAGATACGGTACGCATTGTTGAATCCCGGCCTAGGAGTAAGAGAAAAACCTGGAAGCTGGTTGAAATTGTAGAGCGCGCGAAGTAATCCGACGCGACATGAGGGAGAAGAATTGCCATGGTACAGATGCAGACATATCTGAATGTTGCCGACAACAGCGGAGCAAAGCGCGTCCAGTGTATTAAGGTACTCGGAGGCAGTAAGAGAAAGTATGCCGGAGTCGGCGATATTATCGTAGTTGCGGTAAAGGATGCTCTTCCCAATGCTGCCATAAAGAGCGGGGATGTTCAAAAGGCTGTTATTGTGCGGACAAAGAAGGAGTTCCGTCGACAGGACGGCACCTACATCCGCTTCGATGACAACGCATGCGTCATTATAGACGCAAACCTTAATCCCCGGGGAAAGCGTATTTTCGGGCCTGTAGCCAGGGAGCTTAGAGATACTGGTTTCATGAAGATCGTATCGCTGGCTCCAGAGGTCCTTTAGGCTCTGCACGAGGTATAAAGGATGAGTGGGAAGATGAAGATAAAACTGAAGAAAGAGGACACAGTCCAGGTCATTGCTGGGAAAGACGCCGGGAAAAGCGGCAAGGTGCTCAGGATTGACCGAAATAAGGGACGTGTAGTGGTTCAGGGGCTGAATATGGTTAAAAAGTCCGTGAAGCCCAGGAGCCAGCAGGATAAAGGCGGGATCATCGATATCGAAGCCGGTCTTGCAGTTTCTAACGTCATGATCGTATGCAAAAAATGCGGGCCTACACGGATCGGATATAAAATTGATGGCGATTCGAAGCTCAGGGTCTGCAGAAAATGCGGGGAGGCTCTTTGATGGCCGAGTACACACCCAGACTTAAAAAGATGTATCTGGAAACCGTCAGAAAAGAACTGGTGGATGAGTTCGGATACAAGTCGCCGATGCAGATCCCTCGTATAGAGAAGGTCAGCGTAAGTGTCGGAGTCGGAGATGCCATCGCGAACAAGAAGTTCCTGGATTCTGCTACAAAGGAACTGGAGCAGATTACCGGGCAGCATGCGGTGAAAACCAAGGCACGAAAATCCATTGCAAACTTTAAACTACGGGAAGGCATGGAAATTGGAGCCAAGGTAACCCTGCGGGGAAACTACATGTGGGAATTTCTCGAGAGGCTGTTGAATGTCGCTCTGCCCCGTGTAAAGGACTTTCGAGGAGTAAATCCAAAGGCCTTTGATGGAAAGGGGAACTACTCCCTTGGTATCCAGGAGCAGATAATTTTTCCTGAAATTGATTACGATAAAATCGAACGGGTCAGCGGGCTTAATGTCGCAATCGTTACAACCGCGAAGAATGATGACGAAGCTCGCAGTCTTCTGCGGAAGCTCGGAATGCCCTTCAGGAAATAGGAGTAAACGAGATGGCTAAGAAATCTATGATAATAAAAGCAGCGCGGAAGCCGAAGTTTATGACCAGAAAGGTTAACAGGTGTCGTGTCTGCGGACGTCCCCGGGGATATATGCGCAAATTCCAGATGTGCAGGGTCTGTTTTCGCAAGTATGCGAGCGAGGGACTTATTCCCGGTGTAACAAAATCAAGCTGGTGAGGGAGTATTAAATGGCTGTTACCGATCCTGTAGCAGATATGCTGACAAAGATACGAAATGCAAGTAGTGCGCGTTTCGACCGAGTTGATATTCTTACCTCTAAACTGAAGCTTGAGATCGTTAAAATACTCAAGAACGAGGGGTATATTAAAAACTTCAAGAAAACGACGGTGGATGGAAAAAACTACATTCGCATTTTCCTGAAGTTCGATGATAAACAGAAGCCGATAATCCACGGGATAAAGAAGATTTCCACCCCCGGAAGAAGAATATATGCCGGATACAAGAAACTTCCCCGTATTTTCAACGGTTATGGAACGCTTATCGTTTCCACTTCCACGGGTGTAACGACAGGGAAGAAAGCTGCGGAAAAAAAGGTCGGCGGCGAACTTATTTGTTCGGTATGGTGAGGGTAGCGAGATGTCACGTGTAGGAAAATTACCGATAGAGATTCCCAAAGGGGTCAAGGTTAACCTCAACAATTCCATTGTAGAGGTTGAAGGTCCCAAAGGAAAGCTGACCCAGGAAATAAAAGGCGACATCAGCCTTAATATTGAGGACGGCCAGGTCGTCGTCGAGTGTAACAGCCAGACCAAGCAGAACCGGTCCTATCATGGATTGTACCGAAAATTGTTGCATAACATGGTTACAGGTGTAAGCAGCGGTTTCAGTCAAACCCTGCTTATAAACGGCGTTGGTTACAGGGCAGAGCTGAAGGGAAAGATCCTGGCCCTGAACCTGGGATACTCCAACATGATAGAATTCATGATAAACGATGATATTTCGGTGAACCTTGAAGGAAACAACAAGGTTATCATAAGCGGAATCGACAAACAAAAGGTCGGACAGGCTGCTGCCGAAATACGTTCTTTACGGCCCCCTGAGCCATATAAGGGCAAGGGTATCATGTATGAAAACGAAAATCTGCGCCGTAAAATCGGTAAGTCTGGTGTTAAGTAAGGATTAGCAGGATGAAGAAGATAGAGGAAAAACTCAGAAAGCGTCTTCAGCGCAAACGGCACATCAGAAAACAGATTTTCGGCACTGCCGAAAGGCCGAGGATGACCGTGTACCGGAGTAACCGCTACGTCTATATTCAGGTAGTTGATGATGCCAGTGGTGTAACGATTGCTGCCGTGAATAACAGGCAGAAGGACAGTGCCGATCTGAAAACCAACGTCGATAATGCTGCAAAGCTCGGCGAGAAAATCGGAGAGCGCCTGAAGGAGCAGTCAGTTGATACTGTGGTTTTCGACAGGAACGGTTACAAGTATCACGGGATTGTAAAAGCTATTGCCGACGGTGCCCGGAAAACTGGACTGAAGTTCTAGGGGGATATGGTGGAAAGACGAGATCGAGATAATCGCGATAGAGATCGGGATAAGGAATTTACTGAAAAGCTGATAAAGCTCAACCGTGTCGCCAAGGTCGTTAAGGGCGGTCGTCGCTTTTCTTTCTCCGCTCTGGTTGTTGTGGGGGACCAGAAAGGCCGAGTTGGTCTTGGGTTTGGTAAGGCGAACGATGTAACCGAAGCTATTCGAAAGAGTATTGAGAAGGCAAAAAAGAACATGATACACTTGCCTCTCAAAAACGGGACTCTTCCTCATGAAGTTATCGGGCAGTTTAAAAGTGCCGAGGTTCTCATGAAGCCCGCAGCTCCAGGTACAGGTGTAATCGCTGGGGGACCGGTACGTGCAGTCATGGATGTGAGCGGTGTTACCGATATCCTGAGTAAATCCCTGGGTTCTAAAAACACCATTAATATCGTAAAAGCGGTGTTTGAAGGCTTCGAAAAGATCCTGGATGCCAAAGAGGTTGCCAGGAACCGGGGTAAGAGCCTTGCGGAAATGTGGGGGTAAGGGATGAAATTACGGGTTAAACTTGTAAATAGTGTAATCGGACGCCCGCAGAATCAAAGGCGGGTAGTTGAAGCCCTGGGCTTGAAGAAGCTGAACAGTACGGTTGACCATGACGATATTCCTTCAATCCGGGGTATGGTCAGGAAGGTTTCTCACCTGGTTCAGGTAGAGGAGATCAAATAATATGGAATTGCATGCACCGAAAGGTTCTACAAAGAAAAAGATAATTGTAGGTCGCGGGAACTCGGCTCGAAAGGGACGAACCTCCGGTAAGGGAAATAACGGACAAAACGCACGTTCAGGCGGAGGCGTTCGTCCCGGATTCGAGGGTGGACAGATGCCTCTCTACCGACGGATTGCCCGGCGGGGTTTTTCTAACTACCCCTTTAAAAAGGAATATCTGCCGGTAAACCTTGATCTGATTGAAAAGAAATTCAACGACGGCGACACTGTAAGTCTTGAAACTCTTAAAGAGAAGAAGCTTGTTAAGGGAAAAAACATTGCCGTCAAAATCCTTGGTAACGGTGATATTACGAAGAAGTTGAACTTTCAGGTGGATCAGGTTTCTTCCGCAGCTAAAGAAAAGATCGAGAAAGCCGGCGGTACTGTAGCCGTTGCTGCTCAGGAGAAAAGCGAAAAAACCGCCGAAGAAAAAGGCGAATAGGACTGAACTGATATGGCGACGAATCCACTAGTTGATATTTTCCGTATCCGCGACCTCAGACAAAGGATATTGTTTACCCTGGGAATGCTGGTTGTCTTTCGACTTGGGGCCAACCTTCCGATTCCAGGCATAAACGTGAAAGCTTTGAATCTCTACTTTATGTCTCAGCAGGGAGGTGCGGGTGTCGGTATTACCGAGTATATCGACTTCTTTGCCGGTGGAGCGTTCAAAAACTTCTCCATTTTTATGCTCGGGATTATGCCCTACATCTCCACGTCGATTATTATGCAGCTTCTGGTACTGGTTTTTCCCAGCCTCAAGCGTATAAGTGAACAGGAGGGTGGGAGAAAAAAGATACAGCGTTACACTCGTTATGGAACGGTCATAATCTGTCTGATCCAGTCCTACGCCGTAACTATTTATGCAAATCAGATTCCTGATGCAATAAATATTAACAGAACTGCGTATACCTTTATCGCAATGCTGACAGTTACGACGGGAACGATCTTTCTAATGTGGATCGGCGAACAGATAAGTCAGCGGGGGATCGGTAATGGGATATCCCTGCTTATATTTGCCGGTATCGTTGCCAGGATGCCCGCCGCGTTCATCACCCTTATAGAGAAGGTGCAGATAGGCGAGCTTAACCCCGTTTTTGTCATCCTTGTGCTTGGAATGTTCATTGCGGTCATAGCGCTTGTAATTTATGAACAGCAGGGACAGAGAAAAATCCCTGTTCAGTATGCAAAGAGGGTGGTTGGTCGAAGAATGTATGGAGCACAAAACACCTACATACCCTTCAAGATTAACCCGTCAGGAGTTATACCTGTTATCTTCGCATCAAGTGTACTGACTTTCCCCTTGCAGATTGCAGGGAACCTGGGAGGACAGGTCAGCTGGCTTCAAAGTCTTAGTTACTGGTTACGACCAAACGGGATCCCGTATCTTATTATGTACACCCTCTTGATTATCTTTTTTGCATACTTCTATACTCAGGTGACACTGAACCCGCATGAAATTGCCAAACAGATACGAGAGAACGGCGGGTCCATTCCCGGTATACGTACTGATAAGATTGAAGAATATTTGAATACAATATTGAGCCGGATTATTCTGCCCGGTGCGTTATTCCTGGCTTTTATCGCGGTTATTCCTTCTATCGTGCAGATGCTCTTTAACTTTCCTCTGGAAGTAGCTATGCTGATGGGTGGTACATCGCTGCTTATTATGGTAGGTGTAGACCTTGATACAATGTCCCAGATCGAAGGACACCTGAGGATGCACCATCATGACGGCCTGGTTAAGAAGGGCAAAATTCGATCAAGAAACCTATAAGGGGACTTATATGAAGGTAAGAGTTAGCGTTAAACCTATGTGTGATAAATGCAAGGTTATTAAGCGGCGCGGCGTCGTCCGAATAATTTGCGATAATCCCAAACACAAGCAACGCCAGAAGTAGGAGATCCATAAATGGCACGTATTGCAGGCATCGACCTTCCAAATAAAATGACAAAGATCGCTCTGACCTATATTTACGGTATAGGACGGTCCTTGGCCATAGAAGTTTGTGAAAAAGCGGGCGTTGATCCCGATTCGAAAATAAATGATCTGACTGCAGACGAGGTAAACAATATCCGTCAGTTGCTGGATAATGAGTATACCGTTGAGGGCCGTCTCAGGACCGAAACCGCACTCAATATTAAGCGGCTCATGGATATCGGGTGCTATCGCGGCTTACGGCACCGCCGAGGTTTACCCCTTCGTGGTCAGAGAACCAAAACAAACGCGCGTACCCGGAAGGGTAAGAGAAAGACCGTCGCCAACAAGAAGAAAGCGACCAAGTAGTCAAAGGAGCATACATTGGCTAAGGTTAAGAAGAAGAAAGAGAAGAAGACGGTATACGAAGGACAGGTATACATCCAGGCCACCTTCAACAATACCATTGTTACTATCACCGATATGACAGGAAATGCTGTTTCATGGGCATCTGCCGGGGGACTGGGTTTCAAGGGTGCAAAAAAGTCCACACCCTACGCTGCTCAGACTACTGCAGAAACGGCTGCAAAGAAGGCTATGGATTATGGTCTTCGGGAAGTACATGTCAAGGTAAAAGGACCGGGAATGGGGCGTGAATCTGCGATTCGTTCCCTTGGAAATCTGGGATTGGCGGTCAAGAGCATTCGTGATATTACCCCCATACCGCATAACGGTTGCCGTCCCCGGAAGAGCAGAAGGGTATAAGGAGTTACAGACATGGCAAGATACGTAGGACCTGCCTGCCGGCTCTGTCGCGCAGAACACACCAAATTATTTCTCAAGGGCGAACGCTGTAACTCACCTAAGTGTCCCATAAACAAAAAGCGTCCTTCCCCGGGGAAAGGTCCCCGTGAAAGGATGAAAAAGATGTCGGACTACGGGGTACAGCTTCGGGAGAAGCAGAAGCTGAAGAGAATGTATATGCTGCTGGAAAAGCAGTTCAAAATTCTGTTCAACAAGGCTGAACGAATGAAGGGAATCACCGGTGAAAACCTTATAAGCCTTCTTGAAAGCAGAATTGATAACATTGTTTACCGGCTGCACTTTGCCTCATCCCGATCTCAGGCACGGCAGCTCGTTAATCATGGTCATATCAAGGTTAACGGTCGGCGTGTGACTATTCCTTCTTACCTTGTACGGGAAAACGATGTGATTGAAGTGCAGGAAGCGAGTAAGAAGCTCGTCAATATCAAGGAGAGCCTCAAACAATTCTCACGGTCCGGGGTGAGTCCCTGGCTGGAGTTGAATCCCGATGAAATGAAGGGAAAGGTACTGGCTCTGCCCCGCCGTTCTGATGTAACTGAACTTGCAGATGTCAAAGAACATCTGATCGTAGAGCTCTATTCTCGGTAAGGTGGTGACATGGCGCGCAAGAACTTAATGAAAGGATTCAAAAAACCTAAGGGTATTACATTCGAGCATTCGGAGGTAAACCAAAATTACGGTAAGTTTATCGCTTATCCTTTTGAACGAGGATTCGGGACTACCATTGGAAACACCTTGCGCCGTGTATTACTCAGTTCTATACAGGGTTATGCGATTACTGCGGTAAAAATTACCTCCTATGACAGCGAGGGTACTCCGCACATTATTTCTTCAGAGTTTGAGTCTATACCGGAAGTAGTTGAAGACACTCCGGAGATTATAAACAACCTGAAATCGCTGAATGTGCGTTTACCTAATGATACTGAACAGAAAACCGTTCTGATCGAGTTCAAGGGACCTGGAGAGATTACCGGCGATTCAATAGCCCAGGCGACGGATATTGAGGTAATCAACAAGGATCTGAAGATCGCAAGCTTGATGGAGAATGCCAACATCGATATAGAAATACAGGTGGATCTCGGAAGGGGATACATTCCTGCAGAGACCAATGAGAAGTATATCGATGTTATCGGTACGATTCCGGTGGATGCGGTGTTTTCTCCAGTGAAAAGGGTAAAGTACTCCATCGAAAACACCAGAGTCGGGCAACGGAGCGATTACGATAAGCTGGTGCTCGAGGTATACACTGACGGCACGCTTTCTCCTGATGATGCCGTAGCCGAAGCCGCAAAGATCGCGAAAGATCATTTTTGCATCTTCATCAACTTTGATGAGGATTCGGTCACTGGCGATGATGAACTGGATGAAGATGAAGAGCGGATACGGGCGATACTTGATACTCCAGTAGAAGAACTTGAGCTTTCTGTCAGATCGAGTAACTGTCTGAAGAATGCAAATATCAAGACTATTGGCGATCTTACCCGAAGAACTGAAGATGACATTGCCAAAACCCGCAATTTTGGCAAGAAATCCCTAACGGAAATCAAAGAGAAACTTCAGGAATGGAATCTGTATTTAGGTATGACTGATTACAGTGTCCTAAAAGACTCAGACAGGTTCATGAAAGGCAAAGAAGAAGATGAAGCATAGAATTGGATTTAACCGTCTTGGTCGTAAGGCAAGTCACCGTAAGGCAATGCTCAGAAACATGGTAACTTCCCTGTTCAACTATGAGAAGATTACTACAACAAAGGCAAAGGCTCTTGAAATACGTCGTATAGCCGAGAAAATGATTACCCGTGCCAAGGTCGATTCCGTACATAATCGCAGGATGATCGCAAGGTACATCTGGGACAAGGGAATTGTTAACAAGCTGTTTACAGAGATTGGGCCGAAGAATGCTGATAGAAACGGCGGTTATTGCCGCATCCTGAAAATAGGCAGTCGAAACGGCGATGCAGCTGAAATGGTAGTTATCTCTCTGGTTGAAAGTGACAACGAAGCGGAAGGAAAAACTGAGAAGGTTTCCAAAAAGAGAAAAGAGAAGGCTCCTAAGGCTGAAGCTGCAAAAAAGGAACGCGTTAAAGCTGAAAAAGCTGAATCTGAAGAAAAAAATGAAGAAACAGAGGAAGCTGTAAAACAGGAAGCTGAATAGTTTCCAGGCTTGCGAATGAGAGAAAGGGGAGCAGAGCTCCCCTTTTTTTATCTTTTCCAGGGACAAGCATTGTCTATACTCTTTACACAGAAGTTCTACATACCGATAATCAAACAAGAAGACTCGATAAGGAGCTTATTAAATAAGCATGCGCCCCGGAAATAGAATCGCAATAAGTCTGCTCATTACCATATTGCTGTTTACTGTATTTGTATTCCTGGCTTTTTCCGGGCTCTTTTCGTATATTGAACGGACCTTTTACAACAATCGTATAAGCGCGAACATTCAATCTGATCTGGCCAAAAAGGCGGTTGCAATTCAGGAGTTTCATGAGAACCAGATTGACAGATTTGTTGAGATTTTCTCCGATCCCCTGTTCTGGCAGGTTTATCGAAACAACGTAAGTCGAGAGCTGATAGAAAAAACAACAGATACCGATCGAATATTAAAGAGAGAGACTTCCGGATATATCGGATACAGGTTTATTGATGACGATGGAAAAATCTGGCATTCCAGTTTTAATGGCGATATCCGGGAGTCCACTGCAACAAGAAGACTATACTATCAACTGGCGGATGTTGAACCTGAGATTTCTCTTGATGGGTACATAGTTCATGAAGATCCTTCATTCCGGATAGAATCCCCAGGGCAGCGCTTTGCCTATTTGATTCCTGTCAGTAACACAATAGGTGAGTATCAGGGAACCCTTATTGTCTATACCGGTTATTCTGGTCTTTTAAATAGCCTGTCTGGACGCAGTCTTCTTGAGGCAGGCCGGTCTTCAACACTGATTGGAAGCGAAACCTACCTTTTTAATGCCGGTATCATTGAAAGCGATGAAATACTGAAAGAACTTGGGCGAGAGTTGTCTTCTTTTGAAAATACTACCGGACAGTTGATAATAGGGGGGGATGATGCCGGATCGTTTAATCTATACATAAGAAGAACGGAAGGGTATGGAAAGCTTGCCTACATAATAAGTGCGGAAGAAGTCAGTTTGACTGGACCATTGAAAGCATTATTGTTGACAATGGTATTTTCCACCATTTTTCTGATAAGTTTTCTCATATTGAGCATCCGCCAGGACGATATGGCCCTTATATCGGAACGGATAAAGCGTTTTCAGTACAGCTTTCTGAAGGAGTATCTGAAAAAGAGCGGCAAAATCAACCTGCAGCGATGGAGCGCCGATTTACAGAGTCAGCAGGAGATTATAAAAAGAAAGCTTTTGAAGGGTATACGGAAAAGACAGTACGAAGAGGCGGAAAAGGTTTTTGATCAAAATTGGCATACAATTATCGAATTGCTATCTCCTGAGGTCCGAAGCACTCAGTCATCTCTGGATATAAAAAACCTCGAGACGATTCTGGAAAAAGTTCTGGAAAAGCAGAGAAGTCTGGAAACTTCAATTTCTGCCGAATCGGGAGCGCAAACGAAAACAATTCCCGCGAAAATACAAGAAGTTCACACTGAAACGGAAGAGGCCGAGGAGCTGGAAGAGGCCGAGGAACTGGAAGAGGCCGAGGAGCC
>CAZKQJ010000034.1:0-49577 GCA_964554875.1 uncultured Spirochaetaceae bacterium
TGAAGCTTACACTGGAAGGACTTAAAAAGGATATCCCGCAGTGGAAGGCCGGCGGGTATCAGCTGCCGAAACACAATATTGAAGAGGTCAGGGCTGCAACCCTGGCCTATCCAGTCTGGGTCCATTTCGGCTCCGGCAATATCGCCAGGGGCTACCTGGCAATGCTGCAGCAGAGGCTGCTGGATGCCGGTCACTCGGACCGGGGCATGATTATCTGTTCCTCCTGGGACGAAGAGGTGGTGGACAGGGTATTCCGTCCTCATGACAGCCTGAATGTGGCTGTAAGCCTGCATGCCGACGGAAGTGTGGACAAGCAGGTTCTGGCAAGTGTGGCGGCCTTTATTAAAACGAACTCCGAACTGCCGCAGCTCATAAGGCTTTTCGAGAACCCCTCGCTGCAGATGGCCAGCCTGGCCGCCACGGAGAAGGCCTACTCCCTTAAAGATACCTCCGGGGACTATGCCCCCGCGCTTGCTTCCGCACTGCTGGCGCCTCCAGAACAGCCGGGACACCTTATGGTCCTTATCGCATCTCTTCTGTATCGCCGCTACCTGGCGGGGGCTGCCCCCCTCGCTCTGGTGAGCATGGATAACTTTTCCCACAACGGCCTTAAGCTTTTCAATTCCGTTCACGAAATAGCGGAAAGCTGGGTAAAGGCGGGGAGTGTGGAAAAGGCTTTTCTGGACTATATCGCTGACCCGGCAAAGGTCTCCTTTCCCTGGTCAATGATAGACAGGATTGTGCCGAAGCCTTCGGAACAGGTCAGAGAGATGCTGATTGGCGACGGGTATGAGAGCGGGGATATCATAACCACGGCCAAAGGCTCGAAGGCCACCACCTTTGTCAATCTCGAGGAGGCGGAGTACCTGGTCATCGAGGACTCCTTTCCCAATGGCAGACCCGCTCTCGAGAAGGCGGGGGTAATCTTTACCGACCGGGACACCGTGGACAAGGTGGAGACCATGAAGGTCTGTACCGGTCTTAATCCCCTTCATACCACCCTGGCCATATTCGGTTGCCTTCTGGGCTATGACAGAATTTATGAGGAGATGAAGAATCCCATTTTAAGGAGTTTTGTAACCCGCCTGGCTTACGATGAGGGACTTCCGGTGGCGGCCCATCCGGGGATAATCGATCCGCAAAAATTTGTCCGCGAGGTGCTGACAAAGCGCTTTCCCAACCCCTTTGTGCCGGATATGCCGCAGCGAATCGCCTGGGATACCTCCCAGAAGGTTCCCGTGCGCTTCGGGGTCACCCTGAAGACCTACGCTGCACAAGATGCTGATGCCCTTCAGGGGCTTGTCTATATTCCACTCTTTATCGCCGGCTGGCTGCGCTATCTGCTGGGGGTCGACGATGAGGGAATTCCCTTCGAGATCAGTCCAGACCCTCTGGGACCGGCGCTGCAGGAGAAGCTTGCCGGAATTTCCCTGGGAGATTCCGGTCCCTATACGGAGAACCTCAAGCCGATTCTGTCGGATGAAAAGCTCTTCGGCATCGACCTGGTTGAAAGCGGTCTGTCTGAAAAGATCTCCGGCATGTTCGGGGAGATGCTGAAAGGTCCGGGGGCTGTGGCCCGGACCCTTGAAAAGTATTGCAGGGAATAAAAAAGCCGGCGTTGCGAAGACGCCGGCTTTTTTCTAAACAGTCACCTTCATGGCTCCGGTGGTAAGCCCGCCGTCCACCATCATAAGCTGTCCTGTCACATATTCCGAGGCCTCGGAAGCCAGGAAGACCGCCATACCCGCAAGGTCCTCGGGTTTTCCCACCCGCTTTTTGGGGATGCGGTCCACGATGTAGTCCACCCAGGCCTGGTTTTCGTAGAGGACCCTGGTCTGCTCCGTTTTGAACCAGCCGGGACCCAGGGTGTTGACGTTAATACCGTCGTTGCCCCACTCATCGGCAAGGCTCTGGCTCAGTTGCCGGATGCCTCCCCGGCTCGCGCAGTAAGGTCCGATACCGCCGGACCCGAACTTGCTGGTTCCGGAACCGATGTTGATAATCCGTCCGTACTTCTGCTTCAGCATCGATTTTTTTGCCACCGCGGCGCACATGAAGAAGGCGCCCTTGAGGTTGGTGTCCAGCACCATGTCCCACTCTTCGCCGCTCATCTCGATGGTGGGTTTGCGCACGTTGCAGCCTGCGTTGTTCACCAGGATGTCGATTCTTCCGTACTCCGCAATAACCTTGTCGGTTGCTTTGTCGATGCTGTCCAGGTCCCGGACATCCAGGGCCACCGGCAGTGCGCGTCTGCCCAGGGCTTCTATCTCTTTGCAGGTACCTTCCAGGGAGGATTCCTTCCGGCTGGTAACAGCCAGATCGGCCCCGGCTTCCGCCAGGGCTTTGGCGATGGCCAGGCCAAGTCCACGGCTTGCGCCGGTTACCAGAGCTATTTTTCCGCTTAAATCAAACATGGATGTTGCCATAAACTGCGTTCTCCTTGCTGTGTTTGTTTCAGGGTTCCAGGATTACCTTCATGAGTCCGGCTTCCCGGTTGTAGAGCCTCGTGAAATAGTCGGCCCCTTCCTCCAGGGCTGCGACCTTGGAGATCAGTGAGTCCACATCAACCCGTCCGCTCTGAATCAGCTGCAGAGAGGATGCAAACTCGCCGGAGGAGGCGTTGGACCCCCGTAAGGTTATCTGGTGGGATACGATGTGCTGCAGAGGCAGCGTGATCTCAGGCGCCAGGTTTCCAATGGCCGTAACGTTACCGCCCTTGCGGACGCTGTAGAGACAGGCATGCACGGTACTCTCGATACCTACCGCGTCCAGGGCAATCTGGGCTCCCAGGCCGCCGGTCAGTTTTTTCATTTCTGCGGGGATGTCGTCCTTTTTGGGATTGAAAGTTCCAGTGGCGCCGAAATCCATGGCTTGCTTCAGGCGTCCCTCGTCCACGTCTGCCACATAGATGCGTCCGCAGCCGGCGGTGCGCAGAACCTGCAGGGTCAGAAGCCCGATAATGCCGGCGCCCATCAAAAGAGCAGTGTCGCCGATAGTTATTGGGGTAATGCTGACCCCGTGGACGGCCACTGCCAGGGGTTCGATCATGGCGGCCTGAACGAAGCTTACCTCATCCGGCATGGGGTACAGTACTATGGCCGGCACCACTACATAATCGGCGAAGGCTCCATCCCGGGGATACTCGTCACAGGCAACGCCAAGAACCTGACGGTTTTCGCAGAAATTGAAGTGTCCTTCCCTGCAGTAGCGGCACTCGCCGCAGAAGAGGGTGGAATCAAAGGTAACCCGATCGCCCTTGGCGTACCCTTTTACCCCGGGGCCGAGTTCTTCGATGATACCTGAGGCTTCGTGCCCCATGATCAGCGGGGGGATCCGTCGACCGGTGCTGCCGTCAAGGCCGTGGATGTCGCTGCCGCAGATTCCGCAGGCCTTGACTTTGATAAGAACCTCTCCTGCCTTGGGGGAGGGCTTCGGCGCGTCGACTATTTCCAGATGATTGTACTCTTTCAGTTGCAGGGCTTTCATTATGTGCTCCTTTCGTATCCTGATATTACCTATAAACTGTTGATCTTGCATACAAAGATGAGATCATATGTATGATACCATACAAGTTTAATGGATGCAGCATACAATCTCAATATTACGTGAAAAATTTATTTCCGGACTTGACAGAACGGAAATGATTCGCTAAAACTTTATCGAATGCTGAGAACGGACCAAGGTCCTTCAAGGCTTCCAATCTTTCCATTCCTGATCCGGAGGTACTAATCTGATGGAAAAGCGTTTGGGCGTCGTTTCTATTCTGCTTGAATCCAGAGATTCCGTGCGGACCATGAACACGATCCTCTCCGACTTCGGCGAGTTAATACTGGCCCGTCAGGGACTTCCCCTGCGGCACAAGGGTATTCACGTCATCTCTCTTGTTGTGGAAGGCACAACCGACGAGATAGGCGCGCTGACGGGAAAGCTTGGGCGTCTCGAAAAGGTCCAGGTTAAATCCGTTCTCACCAAGTACCGGGAGGACGCTGATGACGAAACTGAAGACAAAGCCTGATTTTATTGACCAGGAAAGGCTTGAACGCCTGGGCACTCTCAACGAGCCCGACGAGGGAAGGCGACGGGAAATCCTGTCAAAAGCCAGGGAGCTTAAAGGTCTTGATCTGGAGGAAGCCGCCGAACTGCTCGCCTGCTCCAGCCGGGAAGCGGTACAGGACCTGCTTTCTGCGGCAGCCTTTGTAAAGCAGGAGATCTACGGTCCAAGGATGGTGTTGTTCGCCCCCCTCTATGCGGGCAACAAGTGCTGCAACGACTGCCTCTACTGCGGATTCCGCAGAAGCAACAAGGACCTGACCCGTGTGACCCTAACACGGAAGGAGATTGCAGCGGAGACCCTGGAACTCCTGCGCCAGGGCCATAAACGGCTCCTTCTTCTTACCGGCGAGGCCGCCGAATATACCATGGACTACACCCTCATGGCCCTGGAGACCATGTATTCGGTCAGGGATGAGAAGAACTCCTCCATCCGGCGCATAAACGTTGAACTTGCCCCCATGTCGGTGGACAATTTCCGGCGCCTCAAGGAGGGGAAAATCGGGACCTATACCTGTTTCCAGGAGACCTATGATCCGGACCTGTACCAACAGTACCATCCGTCGGGGCCCAAGGCGGACTACCACTGGCGTCTCGAGGTAATGGACCGGGCCATGGAAGCGGGAATCGACGATGTGGGCCTTGGGGTCCTCTTCGGTCTTGCGGACTATCGCAGGGAGGTTCTCTCCATGCTGATGCACTCCGTCCATCTGGAGGAACGCTTCGGCTGCGGGCCCCATACCGTCAGCGTGCCCCGTCTTGAACCGGCTTCGGGAGCCCCGGTAAGCGAAGCCATTCCATATCCCGTTTCTGACCTGGATTTCAAAAAGCTCGTAGCGGTTTTACGGCTCACCCTGCCCTATACAGGGATTATTCTCTCCACCCGGGAATCGGCACAGCTGCGGAGCGAACTCTTCCGCTACGGTGTAAGCCAGGTTTCTGCCGGGTCCCGGACAAACCCCGGTGGCTACGGAGAAGAACAGAGCCGTGATGAGGAGTTCAGCCACAGCCAGTTCTCCCTGGGGGACCACCGCAGCCTGGCGGAGGTGGTGGACAAGCTGGCGGATTACGGGCTGGTTCCCTCCTTCTGTACCGGTTGTTACAGGATGGGGCGTACGGGAAGCAACTTTATGGACCTGGCGAAGCCGGGACTGATCAAGCAGTTCTGCCTGCCCAACGGACTTGCCACCTTCGCAGAGTACCTGGAGGACTACGCCCCTGAAGAACTGAAAAGGAAAGGGATTTCCCTTATAGAGAGAATCGCCGCGGATCAGCAGGATTCCATAGCCTCCATGATCAGGGAGAACAGCGCCCGGGTAGTCGGCGGCGAGAGGGATATCTATGTCTGATATCTCCCGCTGGGAGGAGCTCTTCCGGCAGGGCAGGCTCCAGGAGCTCAGCGCGGCGGCTATGGATCTGACCCGGAAGCATTTCGGCGACTCCGTATTTCTGCGGGGACTCCTGGAATACAGCAACCACTGCAGCTGTAACTGCCTCTACTGCGGAATCCGCAGGGACAATGCCCGGGTCGAACGCTACCGTCTTGATGACCGGATGATCTATGCCGCCGTTGACGCAGGATTTTCCCGGGGGCTGCGTACCTTCGTTCTTCAGGGCGGGGAAGACCCGGAGTTTGGTACCGATCGGATGTGCCGACTTGTCCGGGGAATAAAAAAGCGGACCGGCGGAATGGCGGCTGTAACCTTGAGCTGCGGCATCCTCTCCCGGGAGGACTACGCGGCCCTGAAGGACGCCGGGGCGGACAGGTATCTGCTGCGCTTCGAAACTTCGGATCCGGAATTGCATCGTTACCTGAGGAACGGCGTCAACCTGGAGCGAAGGCTCAAGGCCCTTGACGACCTGCGCAGCCTCGGGTTTCAGACAGGTTCCGGCTTTATGGTGGGACTACCCGGGGAGGACGATGAGCTGACTTTACGGAATATCCGCCTTGCCCGGGAACTGGAACTGGACATGATCGGGATCGGCCCCTATATTCCCCATCCGGCAACCCCGCTGGCGGAGACTCCACAGGTCCCTTTAAAAAAAACCCTCCTTGCCACGGCAATGCTGCGCATCGCCTGCCCCAAAGCCCACATTCCGGCCACCACCGCCGCCGGAAGTCTCGAACCCGACGGCAGGGAAAGAATGCTCCGCGCTGGCGCCAACGTACTCATGCCGAACATCAGCCCTGTGGAGGTAAAGCCCCACTACCTGCTGTATCCGGGGAAGATCTGTCTGGATGAGGACGGCCTGCACTGTATCGGTTGTCTGTCGGGACGGGTCGCCCTGGTGGGACGGAAGCTGGATTTTGACCGGGCCGACGGGCGTGTTATTCATGACCGTACAGACTCGAGGGCATCTGTATGAGCAGGCTGTGGAAACAGGAGACCGCGAAAGCCCTGGAGAACTTCGGACCCGGTAGGCTTCCCCGGCAGCTGATCCGGGCCTATGGAGAGGTCAAGGAGGCTGTACTGGCGGCTGTCCACCGCTATGAGCCTGAACTCTGGACGGAGGAGGCCGCTGCAGCCATTGCCTCCGCCTGCACTGCAATTATCCGGGGAGACCATGATGACGCCTTTCCCCTCTCCCTGTCCCAGGGCGGGGCGGGAACCAGTATCCATCTGAATATAAATGAGGTTATCTCCTCTCTTGTGGAGCAGTTCTGCGGCGCTGTCCTGGATCCCCTGGAGGATCTGGCAAGGTTTCAGTCCACCAACGATACCTTCGCGACAGCCGTCAATGTGGCTCTGCTCCGCGGCTTGGGAGAAATAGAGAAGCATGTAATCGCCCTGCAGGAAAAACTCGTCAGCCTGGAGACGGAATATGACGGCATACTGATGACCGGCCGCACGGAGATGCAGGATGCCCTGCCCCTCGGCCTGGGGCAGCTCTTCGGTTCCTGGGCGGGGATGGCGGAGCGGGACCGCTGGCGACTCTCCAAGCTTGCAGAGCGCGTACGGGAAGTTCCCCTGGGGGGGACAGCCATCGGGACCTGCTTCAACGCTCCCCGGGACTACATGAACGATGCCCTCCGGACCCTGCGGACCCTTACCGGGCTGCCTCTGGCGCGGAGTCAGAACCTTCCCGACGCGGTGGCCCACAAGGATTCCCTGGCGGAGCTGGCCTCGGGCTACGCCCTGGCAGCCGGTAACCTGCTGACCATTACAGGAGACCTTCTCTATTACAGCAGCAGCCCGGTGGGGGAGTTTCAGCATCCCGAGCTCCAGTGGGGCTCCAGCATTATGCCGGTAAAGGTGAACCCCGTGCTCCTCGAGTTTGTCCAGGGTCTTGCCCTGCGCGTGGAAGGGGAGGGGAGAACCGCAAGTGTCTATGCCCGGGAATCCCGGCTGCAGCTGAATGCCATGCTTCCCTTTCTGGCCGAGAGCATTTTTCGTCAGGAAGCAGCCCTTTCCTCTGCCCTGAAAGCCCTCTGCCGCTTTCTGGACGAGGTAAAGATCAACACCGGACGGATGGAAGCAAACCTTGCTTCATCCCCGGCTCTCCTGAACGCCCTTCTGCCGAAGCTGGGGTATCATCGGCTGAAACCCCTGATCAAGGAGTTTTCTGCCCAGCCGCCCCGGGACCTAGGGGAATTCCGGCGACGGGCGTCTGAAATATTATCCCTGGATCCGGCTCTTCTGGACGGGTGGCTAAGCCCGGAAGAGCTTGTTGGGCAATCCTTTTGAAGAACGAGGCAGGAATATGAAATCAACACCCCTGGCGGAACAGTCGCGGATCGTACTTCTGGGAATCCGTAACGCCGGTAAAAGCTCACTGATGAACGCCCTCTTTGGGAAGAACGTGGCAATAGTTTCTGAGCAGCCGGGAACGACCACCGACCCTGTGACCCGGAGTTTCGAAATCCCTGGTCTGGGACCCGCGGCGATTGTGGATACCGCCGGCATCGACGACGAAGGCGAGCTGGGGACCCTGCGCATAAAGGCTGCCATGGAGCGGACCAAAAGCGCCGACATGGTTATCATGGTAAGTCCGGGTCACCTGGGCCCGACTGATGCAGAAGAGCTGCTTTACTCCCGGCTTTTTGGTAAAGACGCTAAAACGGCCAAGGCACCGACTCTGCTCGTACTGACCCATGGCAGGGAAACCCTTGACGAAACGAAGCGAAACTGGCTGGAAAATGCCGGGGGCTTTCGCGTTGAGAGCCCTGAAGCCAAGGGGATTACCGAACTGATTACGGCAATCGGAAAAATCGCCCCGGCAGCCGAACCTACACCCCTGGAGGGGCTTGTCAGCGAGGGCGATCTGATAATCCTGGTAACCCCTATCGATCTTGCGGCCCCGAAAGGGCGCCTCATCCTGCCTCAGGTGGAGACACTGCGGGACGCCCTGGACCGGGGCTGCGCCTCCCTGGTGGTAAAGGAGCGGGAGCTTTTTCGGTTTTACCAGGCTCTTCGAGAGCCTCCAAAGCTGGTGATTACCGACAGCCAGGCTTTCCACAAGGTAGCTGCGGACATTCCGGAGGACCAGCCCCTTACGAGTTTCAGCATCCTCTTTGCCCGCAAAAAGGGAGAGCTGGACAGGTACAACCCGGGACTCGCTGCTCTTGATAATATGAAACCGGCTCCCAGAATACTCATGCTGGAGAGCTGTTCCCATCATCGGCAGGCGGACGATATCGGAACGGTAAAAATCCCGCGTCTCTTTCGCCAGATGGTACGCCGGGACGCGGAGTTTATCTTCAGCCGCCGGATGCCGGAAAAGGAAGAGCTGGAGAATCTGGATCTTGTAATAATGTGCGCCTCCTGCATGCTCACCCGCACGAAGGTCATGACACGCCTCGACGCCTTCAAAGACGCCGGAGTTCCGGTCCTGAATTACGGTCTGTTTCTGGCCTGGGCAAACGGCCTGTTCCCCCGTGCCCTGGAACCGCTGGAGCAATAAGACAGGGGACAATAAAGATTGACCCCTCATATCCCATGGGGTATGGTTAACCGGAGGATCATGCCATGGCCCGTATTCTATGCTTCGGTGATTCAAATACCTGGGGGTGGAATCCCCGGGACAAATCCCGCTACGGAAAAGATATCCGTTGGACCGGGAGGCTTCAGGCCATGTTCAGTACCGTTCATGAGATTATCGAGGAGGGCCTTAACGGACGGACGACTGCCTTCGACGACCATGTATCCGGGGGAGGTAAAAACGGATTGGGCTATCTGATCCCCTGTCTGGAAACCCACAGACCCGTCGACCTTGTACTCATGATGCTGGGAACAAACGATCTGAAAATGCGTTTTTCCCTGTCAGCTTATGATATCAGCAGGGCAATGGACAGGCTTGTCGCCGCCGTGCTTGGCAGCAACGCGGGGCCAGGGGGAAAAAATCCCCAGCTGCTTCTGGTAAGTCCGGCCAGGATAGGCCCGCTGTCAGACTTTGCGGAGATGTTTTCGGGGGCCCGGGAAAAGTCGTTGCTGCTGGGCAGGCATTACCGTCAGGTGGCGCTTGAACGGGGGTGCCATTTCCTGGATGCCGCTGAACTGATCGAGTCGAGTCCGGTTGACGGAATCCACCTGGAAGAGGAGTCTCACAGGATCCTGGCCCTTGAGTTTACCAAAGTAATACGGAAGATTTTTTGACGCCGCCGTGAATCGGTGATACTCTCAAGGAATAATGCTACATCAGACAGCCAACCAAAAAAGAGAGTATCCTATGGCCGACAGTAAAATCTGCGTTCAGACAGTCTTCGATGGCAACCTCCCCACCAAAGTTCCCCTTGATATCGGTGGTATCAACAATTCCACCATGCACTGGAAGGTCGAAAAGAAATTGTGCGAAGCCCTGGGCTTCCCCTTTACTGAGAGCAGCATAATTGCTCTTGATCAACAGGTAGTGGTACCTGACGAGCGTATTCTGGAATATTTTGGCGCTGATACGCGTACAATCTATATCCGGGAATCCGGTCCGTGGAAAGAGGGTAAGGACGGTCTCTTCTATGATCAGTGGAGAATAGGGAGGGTTTTTGACGGGCAGTACTATACCATGAAGGCCCATCCTCTTCGGGTCGATAATCCCCGGCAGGCATTGTCGCTGTTTGAATGGCCTGACCCCCGTTCCGAATACCGGGTGGCTGGTCTGGAGGAACGAATCAGCAGCTATGCAGGAAGGTATGCTCTGGTCCTGGAAGGCCTGCGGGAGGTCAGCTTCGGGTTGCCTTCGTGGATACGGGGGGTCGCCGACTTCTACATGGACCTTGTATCCGATCCGGTGTTCTCGCATGAATTCCTCGACCGGGTCTTGGAATGGAACCTTGATGTGTTTCGCTTTGTGATGGACCGGATCGGCGGGTCAATTGATGTCGTCAAATTCGCCGACGATCTAGGCACCCAGGAATCCCTGCTGATATCTCCCGATACTTACCGCGAGTTTATCAAGCCCCGTCATGCCCGCTACGTAGAGGAGATTAAAAAATACGGTTGCAGGGTCCTGCTACATTCCTGCGGCGCAGTCCGTCCCTTGATTGAAGATTTTATCGAGATCGGAATCGACGCTCTGAATCCCGTCCAGGTTTCCGCTGCAGGTATGGACCCCGGTGAGCTGAAGGAGGAGTTCGGCAGCAGGATCGTTTTCTGGGGCGGAGGAATAGATACCCAGGCTGTTCTACCGTCGGCCTCGCCGGCCCTGGTAAGGGAAGAGGTCGGACGGAATATGGAGGTCTTTAAAAAAGGAGGCAGATATATTTTTGCTCAGGTGCATAACATTCAGCCGGATGTACCGGTAGAGAACGTTATAGCCATGTATGAAGCCTATCGTGAACATTCACTGTACTGATCGAGTGAATACTGTGGAATTTTGTACAATCACAGGCGAAATAGGAACTATTTCTTGACAGCACATATAAGGGATAGTACAATTTTTTTGCGGTACATTATTGTACCAAAGTATCAAGGGAGGAAAAGATGTTAAAGAAAATTTTTGTGCTATGTGTGATTGCAGCATTTTTCGCTGCCGTTCCGGTTCTGGCCGGAGGTGCCGGAGAAGGTGCTGCGAAGACCCAGATAATCAATGTCGCTTCGACCTTTCCGGACGATTCGCCCCAGGATAAGGGTCTGGATCTTTTCAAGAAGATCGTCGAAGAAAAGAGCAACGGCCGCTTCGAGGTCATCATTCATACCGGCGGTGCGATGGGTAATGAGCGCGAAACCTTCGAGCAGCTGATCGACGGCTCCGTCGAGTTTGGGGCCAACGGTTCCGGTGATATCGGACAGTTCTATCCCGAATATTTCTGTTCCGAGGTTCCCTATATCTTCAAGAACGTGGACCAGTTCTGGGCTTACTGGAACGGACCTCTGGGAAAAGAGATCTCTGATCTGATCGAAGAGGAACGGGGTGTAAAGACTGTGGGTGTAGTCCTTCGGGGCGCTCGCTACCTGACCGCTAACAAACCCATCCGCAGCGTCGCCGATGTCAGGGGGCTGAAGATCCGCCTGCCTCAACTTGAATCCTGGATGATGGCATGGGAACAGCTCGGTGCGCTGCCTACGCCAATCAATTTCTCCGAGGTGTATCTTGCGCTCCAGACCGGTACCGTAGCTGCGCAGGAGAATCCTCCCGAGACCATTTTAAATTACAAGTTTTATGAAGTCCAGAAATACTTGGTTAAAACAGAGCATATATTCTCTGCTGCCCGTTTCCTTATGTCAAACATCTGGTTTGACAGGCAGACTCCTGCGGATCAGAAAATGATCCTTGAGGCGATGAAGGAAGCCACTGACTATGCCAACGATCTTACTCGAGATGGAGACGCCCAGTATGTCAAACAGCTTGTGGATGATCTCGGTATGGAGCTGATTGAGGTAGACAAGAATGAGTTCCAGAAAGCGGTTGAACCGGTGTTGCAGAAGCTGGGACGTGAAGCGTGGAAACCCGGGCTGTATGAGCAGCTGCAGAAACTATAGGACCTTCGTGCCTCCGGTTCTATAAAGGAACAGTGTAACCTATTCAGTACGCCACGGTTTTCAGGCTGTGGCGTACTTTTTTTCCATGGACATTTACGTCAGTAATCAATACAAGGAGCTGAGAAATGAAGAAAGTGCTTGAACTGATAAATGCACTTGTCCTGCTCATCATGTTTCTGCTGGTAATGACGACCATTGTCTTTAGAAATATCCTGGTGATCCCGTCTTCCTGGTCGCAGGAGCTGTCAGAATACATTTTTGTTTTTATTGTCTTCATCGGTTCAGCTGCTGTTATGAAGGATGAAGGGCATATCGGAATAGATACGGTCACTATTTTACTACCGAAAAAAGTACAGCGCATCGTCAGGATTATCGGTCGGCTTTTAATTGCACCTTTTCTGTATGTACTGGTTGCCGGTAGCCTGCCTAATATCGGAGCGACCTGGAATAATTATCTTCCCACCGTCCCCTGGTTCCGAATGGGGGTGATCTACCTTATTGTGCTCATATCCGGAATTATTATGTCCTACTATCTTATATACAATCTAATACTGGACCTTCGCGGGGTGTATAGGCTGAAGACCCGTATAGACGAGCTTACACACCATGAATCTGAGGGCAAGGAGGATACAGAATGATTTATTTCATCACCCTTGGATTGATCGGCATGCTCTCCCTGGGTATCCCGGTTGCCTTTGCCTTGGGAGGCTCCGCGCTTTTTGGGTATCTGTATAACGCAGGACCCAACGCCGTGTTGTCCGTAATTTCTCGCAGAATGATGTTCGGACTGAATAATTTCCTGCTTCTGGCCATTCCCCTGTTTATTCTTTCCGCGAAAATAATGAACAGTTCAAAGATAACCTCTAAGATTTTCGGTTTTGCCCACTCTGTCGTAGGTTTCCTGCCAGGAGGTCTCGGGCACGCGAATGTTGTGGCCAGCCTGATTTTTGCCGGTATGTCCGGTGCCGCCGTGGTGGATGCTGCCGGACTCGGTCAGATCGAACTGGAAGCCATGCAGGACGGTGGCTATGATAAGGAGTTCAGCGTCGCCATTACCGCGGCCTCTTCCACCATCGGCCCCATCTTTCCCCCCAGTCTGCCCATGGTTGTGTTCGGCTTCATGTCCGGAGTTTCGGTAGGAAGGCTCTTCCTTGGAGGCGTAGTTCCCGGTCTGATCATGACGGTGATACTGATGCTGCTGGTCAGCTGGTATGCACACCGGAGAGGCTATCCCCGTCTGGGTATGTTGTCCTTCAAGGGTTTGGTTAAGAGTCTTCTGGATGCCATCCTGCCCCTGCTGACCCCCGTAATCCTACTGGGGGGAATCTGGTCCGGCGCCTTTACTCCCACCGAAGCCGCTGCTATAGCGGTCCTGTACGCGCTGGTCATCGGAAAGCTCGCGCTAAAAGAGCTGGGGTACAAGGAGATCAAACAGGTTTTTATTGATACGGCCCGGGAAACGGCCATAATCGGTATTATTGTCGCAGCCTCCGGTTTTTATGGATGGATCCTCATGCGCTCGGGGCTTACGGTACGGATCGCAAATACGCTGATGACTATCAGTGACAATCCTCTGATCATTTTCCTGGTTGTCAATCTGTTTCTGTTGGTCATAGGGTGCTTCCTTGACCCCACAGTGGCGATTCTGATTCTTACTCCTATACTGATGCCGGTGATTCAGCGCGTAGGTATCGATCCGGTGCATTTCGGTGTTGTCATGGTATTGAATCTCATGATAGGCCTGCTGACTCCACCCTTCGGTATCGTATTGTTCGTTATGCAGCAGGTATCGGGACTCTCCTACGGGAGGGTAGTAAAAGCGACAGCGCCCTTCCTTCTGCCGCTCCTTATAGTTCTCGTTCTTATCGTAATTTTCCCGGATCTGGTGATCGGGCTTCCCAATATGCTTTATGCGGGCAGATAGCGGCGGCACAGGAAAAGTATTATGCTGGAGAATCCATAGATGAGATCCAAAGAACGGGTACGTGCGGCCATAGCCCATGAACAGACTGAACGGGTACCATCCTTTTCTTCTTTTACACCCCGACTCACACAAAAACTCCGGAATGAACTGGACATCCGGGAACATGATATCGGGATCCATTTTGGAAACGATATGGTCCAGGTCGGTATCGGTATAGAAAAAAGCAACAACTATTCCACCGACCCCGAATATGTGTGTCCCTGGGGGATAACCTGGCGCAACATTAAAAACAATTTTGGGTACTATACCACCATTGTCAGGAATCCCCTTGCCGGTGACGAGGCGAAGATTGATTCATGGAGCGTCCCGGATCCCACGGAAAAAAAACTCTTCGGCGAAATGGAGCGGATTCTGGACCTGTACGGAGGTGATTATTGGATTGCAGGTTCCTGCCGTTGCAGCCTCTTTGAAACAGCGTGGTATCTGCGGGGGCTTGATCAGTTCATGCTCGACATGCTCCTGAACGAGGAATACGTTAATACCCTGCTGGACAAGATCATGGAGTTTCCCCGGGCGGCCCTGCTCGAGTACATCCACATGGGCGTCGATATGGTGTGGATGGGAGACGACGTGGCATCCCAGCAGGGGATGATGATTTCTCCCGAACTGTGGAGAAAGTATCTGAAACCCCGCTATGCCAGCCTGTTCAGGGATTTCAAGGACGCCAATCCTGACATCAAGATTGCCTACCACAGCTGCGGGAACTGCGGCGCCATCGTGGAGGAGTTGATAGAGATCGGTCTGGACGTGCTTCACCCCGTTCAGCCCCAGGCTATCGATCCGATCGAGACGAAGCAGCGGTTCGGCGACCGTCTGACCCTGATGGGGGGGCTGGATATTCAGCTCCTGATGCCGAAGGGAAATCCTGAGGATGTTGAAGAAGAGGTCCTGAGGCTCATTCGTGGCTGTGGGAAGGACGGCGGTTTCATTCTTGGCGGGGCCCATCACTTCCAGGAGGATACCCCCACCAGGAATATCCAGGCCCTTTACAGAACCATTCAGGACCACAGCCTTACATCGGATAGTTTTCGTAACCCTGTCGAGTCAACCAGGGATGTTTTTTCCCGTTTGAAGGAAAAACTGAACCTCGATTCAAAGGTCTCACCCTAGTTCAACGAAACGTTCCTTCGCGATTGGTAATATGTCAAAGAAAGGAGACAATACGTGAAAAACAGTTACACCATCGAAGAAAAACGCAGCATCCTCCGGGACACCTGGCTCATGAAGGATACGGGTGTCGTTCCTTTCATGATCGAGCTTGGGCCTTTTCACGCCGCCTTTAAGGAATATGTGGAAGATGACCAGGCGGAGCTGGACTGGAATGTCAATTATCACAAGGAGCGGGAGGCTTTTCTCGATTTCGCCATGCCCAACACCAAACCGAACCTGGGTATCGGTATTGTCGCGGAGGCCTTCGGCTGCGAAGCAACGAACAACCATGAGGCCGACCCCTGGATAAAGCCCCGTTTAAAAGAGGAGAACCGGGAGGAGGTAAAGACTCTGGATGTCCCCGATGCACAGACAAATCCGGCATTTGTGCGGGCTTACGAGCGCATCGAGTACCTTCAGTCCCGAAGCGACCTGCCCTTGAGGCTGGTGAATGTTCCCTCGCCCCTGGTTAGCGCCTCCCTGATCTGGGAGTACACCTCCTTTATTGAAGCCACCATGCTGTTTCCGGAGGAAGTCCATCTTTTGATGGAGAAGGTCACCGAGGCAACCATCGCCTTTGTGCAGGAACAGCTGCGACGGATAAAAAACCTCTACACCATGGGTCATGAGATGTGGTACATTCCCCGGGACATAGGAATCCGCATAAGTGATGATACCGCGGCCCTGATGTCGCCGAACCTCTACCGGGAGTTCGGGGTCAAATACAACAGCATGATTTCCCGGGCCTTTGACGGCATCATTGTTCACTCCTGCGGGGATGTGCAGAACGTGGTTGCTCCGATGATGGAGACCGAGGCTCTCAAGGGGCTCGATTTTACCATACCCCAGAACCCGAACTGGGAGGTAATCCGGGACGCCACCGCCGGCAGGGTGCCCCTCTGCCTGCGTCATTTTTACTGGGACCATGGCGACAAGGCCCAGGTGGACCTGGCGGAATATACGAAGAAGGTCCTCGATTATTTTGGAAGACGGGGGGTAATGATTCAGACCTCCACTCCCGATGCCGAGGCTGCAGTTCCCTTGAGCCGGGAACTTTCGGAGATCTGTCTGTGACTTCCCGGGAGCGCTTTCTCGCGGCTGTCAGGGGGGACGGTCCGGACCGGGTGCCGGTAGCCCCCTACTGCGGCAATTTCGGAGCGGTGCAGGCCGGGATTCCCATATCGGTCTACAATACGAACCCGAAAAAGATGGCGGAAGCCCAGATCCGGGCCTGGGAGGTCGTGGGACAGGACGTTGTGGTAGCGCAGTCGGACAACTACTACATCGCCGAGGGCTTCGGCTGTACAATCAATCAGCCGCTGAACACCACCCCGAACCTCACGGCTCCGGCGGTGGAAAGTCTCGATCAGATCGACCGCCTGAAGGTTCCGGATCCCTGGAAGGACGGCCGTATGCCGGTTTACCTCGAGGCTGTCGCCCTTCTGCGTGAGCACTTCGATGATGAAATCGCCGTGCGCGCCCCCGGAACGGGTCCCTTCTCCCTGGCAAGTTATCTGGTGGGGGGAACTGCCGAGTTTCTGACCCAGATTGCCCTCTGCGAAGCCGACGAGGACCGTGAAAAGGAGGAGCAGATATTCCGGGTCATGGAGCTTTCCTCGGACGCTCTTATCCTCTTTCTCAAAGCAGCCCTGAATGCGGGTTCGGACACCGCCCAGGCCGGGGACTCTCTGGCCTCCTTGAGCATGATCTCTCCGGCTATCTACGAAAAGTATGTTTATCCCTATGAGGTAAAGGTCTTTTCCGCCCTTGCTCCCATGGTAAAGGAAAAAGGCGCGGTAACAATACTCCATATCTGCGGGGATACCCGTAAGATCCTGCCCCTGATGGCACAGACGGGGACTGATATACTGGAGATTGATGCCATGGTCGATCTGGCGGAAGCCCGGGAACTTGCGGGCCCGGATATCACTCTCATGGGCAACCTGGAACCTACTACAGTTCTCTTTCAGGGAAATCCGGAGCTCGTAAGAAAAGAGTCGGTTCGCTGTATTGAAGCGGCTGAAGGAATCAAGGGCGGTTTCATCCTGGGCTCGGGCTGCGAGGTTGTGCCGGGAACGGCGGCTGAAAACCTGAAGGCCATGGTCGACGCCTCCCGGAACTTTTCTTCATGATAATTTCTCTCATTATTGTGGATTTTACCGAAGCGGATACATTACACTAAAAAGATGGAAAAATACGATATCGTAATTATCGGCGGTGGAATGGGCGGCATGACCGCGGCCAACGCCTGTGCAAAGCAGGGACTCAAAACCCTGGTTCTGGAACAGAATCACCATACCGGCGGCAACATGTCAGGCTTCAGACGCAAGGGCTTCTATTTTGACGGCGGAGACCAGTCCTTCGAGAGCCTCGGTATTGTGTTCCCCATTCTGGATGAACTTGGACTTCTCGACAAGCTGCACTGGCACAAGGCCCGCTTCAGGATGGTATCCCCGGACTTCGATTTCCATGTCGAATCCTTCCAGGAGGTAGAGGCGGCACTTCAGGCTGCTTTTCCGGAGGAAAAGGGAATACCCGTACTGTTCCGGGAGGTCCGTGAGGTCTCCCGCTTTATCGAGAGCAAGATGGACCCCTGGAGTTTTCCCCTGCTGCAGAACTTTTCCGTTCCCAGGCTCGCCTCGATGCTGCCCTGGCTTCCGAAGCTCCGGCGCTGGCTCAGCTTCGATTACCGGGTCAAGGCCTGTTCGGTTATCCGGAATCCGGGCTTACGAAACTGGTTTACCCATATCGGGTATTATCACATGCCCTTCATCTTTTTCGCCGGTTTCTGGCACCTCTGGATGAAGGACTACTGGTATCCGGAAGGGGGCATGCAGGCCTTTCATGATCTTCTTGCCGAGAACTTTACTCAGCTTGGGGGGGATTTGCGCTGCAACAGCCGGGTAGAAAAGATCGAGCACCGGGGGGGCAGAGCCCTGTCCGTGCTGACCGAAAAAGGGGATGTCTTTTCCGGCGACAGCTTTATCTACGCCGGGGACTACAAGCGCCTGATCAGCAGTATCCTTGACCCTGAGGTCTTCAAGCCCTCCTTTGTAACAAAGTTAGAAAGGGCAAAGCTGACCGAATCCCTGGTGAATGTGTATCTGGGGGTAAGCGCCGGGACGGAGGAGCTTGAAGAGCGACTGGGAGCTCAACACGTCTTCTACTTTCCGAATTACGATGTCATATTTCCGTCCGCAGCATCCCCTGAAGATGTTCACGGCAGGATGTGGCTTGCCCTGAACCATTTCGGCCAGGAGAATCCCGATGCCGCTGCTCCGGGGCAGTCCGCCCTGGTACTTCAGACCTACAGCTCCTACGACTGGCAGAATCGCTGGGGAATCGGGGATCCCCGGGGACAGCGTTCGGAGACCTATTCCCGACTCAAAGAACGGGTGACCGGGGAACTGACAGGCCTGGCAGAAAACCTTCTTCCCGGTCTGGGGGCACGGGTGCTCTATTCCGATGTGGGAACTCCGATTTCCAGTGAACGTTTTTCCCTGAATACCCAGGGCTCCTCCGGAGGATGGTGCTATGATGGCAGAGAGTCGCCGGTATACAAGTTCCCGTTTTTGAATCTCTTCTCCACACCCTTAAGGAATTTACGGGTATGCGGGCATTACAGTCTCTGGCCCGGGGGGGTTATCACCGCCGCCCTCAGCGGAAAAATTGTAGCGAATCTGAGTTCCGGCAGGAAGCCTCTCAAGAAACTCTAAAACAGGACGGGTCCGTTATGTACACCATGCTCAGCTATTTTCTTGATACCCTCAGTGTGCTGCTTCCCCTTTTTGCTGTTATAGCCGGCGGATGGATGATGTCCGCGGCTGCTCCCATCAGCGAGGATACCCTCTCCCGGGTACTGGTCGATTTTTTTATGCCCCTGCTGGTCTTTGTCAGCCTCTATGAATCCACGGTCAGTCAGGATGATATGGCGGATCTGCTGGCCACAGTGCTGTTTCTGATGCTGAGCACCTACCTGGTTGTCGTTCTCTACGGCCGGATTGCCGGCAAGGATATCCGGGGGCTGGCCCTGCCGGTTATCTTCATGAACTCCGGGTTCCTCGGCTTTCCCCTGATGCAGCTCTGGAGCGGCAGCGAAGCCCTGAATATCATCATAGTCTTCGACCAGATTTACGGGCTTTTTCTCTTCAGTTTCGGCTTTCTGATAATCGGCGGTGGCTTCAATCTAAAGGGCCTTATGCTATCGTTAAAGTCCCCGATCCTGATCGCCGCAGTTTTGGGTTTTCTCTTTCATCTGTTCAAGGTACCGGTTCCCGGGACGATCCTTGAAACCTGTCGATTTGCCGGTGCCGCCGCCGCTCCCCTGGCGGCCTTTATTGTTGGGGTTTCCTTGAGCATGCGCAGGCCGAAAATAGATGCTGCGGTTTTCTGGGGGATTCTGCTTAGGATAGTCGTCGGGTTTATTCTGGGAATCGCCGCGGTCTATCTCTTCCGCCTGGAAGGTCTGACCCGGACGGTAGTCCTCGTTGCCGCTGCGCTGCCTTCGGCTGTATTCTCCTACGTGCTTCCGGCCCGTTACGGAATCGATTCAGCGGATGCCCAGAGTATCGTGGTGCTGACCACCGCCCTGGGCATTGTTACCATTCCCCTGAGTTTTGTACTTGCCTCACTGATCTGATACCTGGAGCCTTTATTTATCCAGGTATCCCTCGTCCGCCAGGATCTCTGTGCTCCATTTGGCAGCCAGAGCGACGACCCGGGTGCACTTGTCCGTATGGGCTCCGGCATCCTCGAACTTCTGGAACTCGTCAGGATCTTCAATGTAGAAGGGGCGGCCCATAATGCGGGTGTGGATCTCGCTGCAGGTTACGGTTCCGAACTCGTCGATGAAGCGCTGATGCAGTTTCTTTACCAGCCTGAAGGTATCCATTCTGATTTGTTCGGGGTCGGCAAAGTTGTCCCGTTCCCGACCGACATGATAACCGATCATCATGGTTCCTCCGGCGTAGGCGCCGCAGTTCCCGTCAGTCTGTCTGGCTCCGCCTCCGGCCATTCCCGTGGCCGCCTTGAAAATCGCATCGGTCTCGCTATTGCGTATGTCCAGCGCATCCTGCAGGGCGGCTATTGCGCACTGGGCGCAGCCCCGGTACTCTTTTTCATAGGCGAAACCCAGATCATAGGCTTTTTGTGCTGTTTGTTCGACAGTTTTCTTATCCATCCTTCTCTCCCTAAGGTGCAGATTCTTCCGTACAGGATACGGCGGCTATGGGGTATGAAATCAAATAAAAATGCAATTTAAGCTTTTACCCTTGAGATTGTGTCCATTTCCCCACATAATGTTGTATTATATCATACTAATATAGGAGATTGCTATGCAAGATAAAAATCTTTCCCTCTCTGGAAAGAATGTCTGGGTCACCGGTTCTTCCCGGGGTATCGGAAAAGCTATTGCTGAACACTTTGCTTCCTGCGGGGCGAATGTGCTTATACACGGAAGCCGTCCGGATTCCACCCGTGTATTCAACGAAGGCGAAAGCCTTGAAAGCAACGCGAAGGGCATTGCCGATCAATACGGCGTTACATGCCTTGCTGTTACAGGTGACCTTACGGACTGGAAGACAGTTACGCGCATCGTGGACGAAATTCACCAGAAACTCGGTACCATCGATGTGCTGGTGAATAATGCGGGAGGCGATATCGGCACAAAGGGGGTAGCTGCGGATATGGCGGGTAAACCCGACGGCAATGATGCGACCAATATTTCCGTGGAAGACATAAAAACCGTTATGGACCGGAACTTCCTGACCTGTGTTTTCTGCTGCAAAGCTGTTGCCCCGGAGATGATGGCGCGCAAGAGCGGCAAGATAATCAATATCGGAAGCATCGCCGGTCTCAAAGGTCTCCCCGGGGCGGCAATCTATGCATCCTCAAAGGCTGCGGTACATGAATACAGCCGCTGTCTGGCTGTCCAGCTGCGGCCCTACGATATAAACGTAAATGTCATCGCCCCCGGGGATACCCTTACCGAACGGTACATAGCCTCCAGGCCGACGGACGATTCCCGGAAGGTCCATGAAGGCACCCTGGACCGGTACGGCTGGCCCGAGGAGGTCGCCACTGCGGTGGAATTCCTGGCCACCGAGGCTTCACGCTTTATTACCGGAGAGGTTATCCGGGTCGATGGAGGCAGTCAGGTCTGGCCGTCCTGACTCGTTGACATCCGGGGGTATTGTAAGTTATCATACAACTGGTTGATGATAATGAACAAGGTAACGGTGCAAAGAGTACGGCGTGAGCGCGTCAGCGCCCAGGTCTTTCAACAGCTTAAAACCCGACTCATAGAAGGCGTATGGCGGGCGGGAGAGAAGCTGCCCTCAGAGGGTGAGCTGTCGGAACTCTTCGGTGTAAGCCGGGTCTCCATCCGGGAGGCCCTGCATCGGCTGGCTACCCTTGGACTGCTTGAAACGCGCCATGGAGAGGGTACCTTTGTCTGTTCCGCCTCATCGGATTGCTACATAAACAATCTGCTTCCCGCCCTCGTTCTCGACCGTACCAGTATTTACGATGTCCTTGAGTATCGACAGACCATGGAGAAGGGCATCGTAGCCCTGGTTGTGGAAAAAGCCACGGAAGCGGATATCGAAATCTTTGAAAGCTATTACCGGAAGATGCTGGAATGTAAGGAGAACAGCACCGAGTTTGCCCATGCGGACCTGGATTTTCACCTGGCCCTGGCGCGGGCGACAAAGAACCAGGTCTTCTTCAAGGTGAACAGCATTATAAAGGATATTCTCTGTGCCTCCATGGAGAATATTGTCGGTCTTTTAGGTCCCCAGGACGGACTGGATTTTCACAGGCGCATCCTCGAAGCAATAAAAGCGAGGGACAGCGAAACAGCCCAGGCGCTTATGGAAGAACACGTTACCCGGACCATTCTGCGTCTTAAAAAAGAGAAACTTTTCTCCCGAGAGACGTAGTATTGCAGGTCACTGCTGTCGCTAGTACATCACCGGCCGCATCAGCGCGCCGGAGATACATATTTTTACGGAAAATTTATCTATGTAAGGAGTATTGAGATGAAGATTGGATTTGTTGGTCTCGGTATTATGGGTAAGCCCATGGCAAAAAACCTGCTTAAAGCAGGTTATGAACTCACGGTTTTCGACATTGTCGAAGACGCGGTCAAGGAAGTTGTCGCTGCAGGCGCCGAACGGGGAAGTTCTCCCGCGGATGTAGCCGGCAAGGCCGAACTGATTATCACCATGCTGCCCAACTCTCCCCACGTTAAGACTGTTATTCTCGGAGAGAAGGGTGTTATCGAGGGTGTAAAACCCGGCAGTATCGTTGTGGATATGAGCTCCATTGCTCCCCTTGCTTCCCAGGAAGTCGGCGCTGAGCTCGCCAAGAAGGGAATCGAAATGCTGGATGCCCCGGTGTCCGGCGGAGAACCCAAGGCGATCGATGGAAGTCTGGCCATCATGGTGGGTGGAAAGGAAGAGGTCTTCAACAAGGTAAAGGACATCCTCCTTGTAATGGGCGCTTCCGCAGTTCTTTGCGGTGATCTTGGTGCCGGTAACGTTACCAAGCTCGCAAACCAGATCATTGTCGCTCTGAACATCTCCGCCATGTCGGAAGCTTATGTTCTGGCTACCAAGGCGGGGGTTGACCCCGAAAGAGTATTCAACGCCATCAAGGGCGGACTTGCCGGCAGCACCGTTCTGAATGCCAAGTCTCCCATGGTACTGGAAGGCAACTACAAGCCCGGATTCCGGATTGAGCTGCATATCAAGGACATCCAGAATGCCCTGGATACCGCTCACGAGCTGGCAGTTCCCGTTCCCCTTACTGCCCAGTCCATGGAGATCATGCAGGCCCTCAAGGTTGACGGCAAGCAGAAGGACGACCACGGCGGAATTATTCAGTACTATGAAAAGCTGGCCGGTGTCAAAGTCCGGGCCGGAAAGCAGTCCTGAGGCCAGGTGCCATGAAACTGCGGGATAAGGTCTGTATTATTACAGGCGGCGCCATGGGAATCGGCGCGGCGGTTGCCGCATCTTTTCGCAAAGAGGGCGCCTATGTCTTTATCTGCGATATGAACCGGGAAGCCGGGGAGGCGCTTGCGAAGCAGCTTGCGCCTCAACCGGCTGAGGCCGGTGGCGCTGAGTTCGCTTTTCTCGACATTTCCAAGGAAGCCGACTGGCAGCAGGTAATGGCCAGGGTGAACAGTGCCAAAGGAAGCCTGGATGTTCTTATCAACAACGCGGGAATCAATATTCGTAAAGATATTGAAGAAATGCCCGAGGCTGATCTGGACACCATGCTCTCGGTGAATGTCAAAGGGCCCTTTATGGGCATCAAACATGCCTTGCCGCTGATGAGAAAGTCCGGCGGCGGTTCCATTCTGAACATGGTATCCATCTGTGGTCTTGTGGGACACAAGTTCACCAACGAGACATATACCATGTGCAAAGGGGCCCTGACCCTGTTGACGAAGTCTATTGCCTCCCGCTACGCGAAGGACAATATCCGCTGCAACAGTGTTCATCCCAGCACCGTGGATACCCCGGGTCTTCAGAAGGTTCTGACCGATCCCGTACTGAGGGAGCAGCGTTACGGCGAGATTCCTCTCGGGCGGCTGGCTACTTCGGAAGATGTAGCCCAGGCTTTTCTGTATCTTGCCTCTGAAGAGGCTTCTTTCCTGAATGGAGTCAATCTGCCGGTTGACGGCGGTCTGACCGCGTATTGAGTATCCGCGAGAGATAAGTACACAAAGGACCGTCCGGTGGGCGGTCCTTTTTTGATGACTTACCTATACAATACCAATAATCACGGCCATACCAGCAAAGGTGACGAGATTGGCGCCGGCGTTAATAAAAAAGAGTTCCCGGGGTGCCTTTTCGTAAAGCACGCGGTTAAAGAAGGGAGGGAGCAGAAAGACCAGCCAGACAAACAATCCCAGGAAAAGACCGCCAAAGAATCCGTCCATCCCGGTAAAGTTCTTTAAGAAACTGAATCCCAAAGCTTCAACCAGGGCAACTGTCAGAGCGCCCAGCATTATCCCAGGAGTCATTCCACCCTGCAGATCGTCCTCTCTGTTCCCGACAAGAACCGTCCAGCGGTTCCCGAACAGCATCGGACTGTACCAGAGACTTCCGATTGTCAGATTATAAATGACTGCCAGCAGAATACCAAGGAGACTAAGCTCAAATTGATCCATCCCGTCCTCCACTTTAAAGGGCAGCGGTAGAATTCCACAGCATGCCGCTACAGCCCAGCATACCAAAATCCATGGCAAAAACAAAGGTATTTTATCTTCCTGCTGCCTGTCTTGTCGAGAAAAAGGTTCTTGAGTACAATCGTTCTCATGTTCGATGGGAATGGTCGTAATATCAATGAAATGACAGATGCTCTGAACAACCCCGAAGTGCTCTCTCATTACGATCTTCTCGACCGCCTGGGCATAATCGAGGAAATCAATCGCCTCAAGACCCTCGTGATCGAACGGAATGATCTGCTGGGCGAAGCAAGCGTCATCTTTACCCAGACAGAAATCCCGGAAATCGCCCGCACGGCTGCGGGATTCCTCCTGAACAAGTTCATTCCCCGGCGGCTCTCCTTTATCTACTCTCAGGACGGCGGTCCGGAGGTCAAGGTCCTCTCTTTTAGAAACATGAAGGAGGATCCCCCGGAGACCCACCTGATCGATCTGTCGCCCTTTGACGGATTTTTTTCTGAAAATATCGGACTGGTCCGCTTTTCCGATATGCGGGAGAAGCTCAAAGATCCTGTAGCTCTCGAGGATCTGAATATTATGGACCCGGAGCTGGTTATCCCGGTTAAAGGCCATACGGGACTCTACGGTATGGTTTTGATCTCATCGAAAATAGTGGGTGGGGATTATTCGATAAGTGAACTGGCATATGTTGATCGTCTGATGAGTTTTGTATCCATCGCCATGCAGAACAGCATCCATTATTCAAGTTCAGTTACCGACTCCAAAACCAGATTATTCAATACTGCCTTTATTCAGTCGGAGATAGAAGAGGAGATCAGCAGAACAAAACGCTACGGAGGGGTGTTCAGCATCCTGATGATCGACCTGGACTATTTCAAGGTTTTGAATGACAAATACGGCCACCTGGCGGGTGACCTTGTCCTGAAAGAGGTTGCGTCCATGATCGGGAGTTCCGTACGGGATGGCGATGTGGCCGCCCGTTTTGGCGGGGAGGAGTTCATGGTCCTTCTGCATAATGCCGATGCCTGTTCAGCCTATTCAATTGCCGAACGGCTTCGCCGATCCATAGAAGTTCGCCGGTTTTTCTATATGAACCAGGAGATCCGGGTAACCGCCAGCATCGGCTGTGTGGCATTTAACGGCGATGATACGCTCTCCAGGGAGGATCTCTGCTACCTTGCGGATACCGCGCTGTATCGTTCTAAACATTCGGGGAGGAACACTACCTCCATCGTCGGTTCCGGACTGCTCCATCGGGCGGTTAAAGCTTTATATCAAATGGAGAATAATTAGTCATTATGGTGAGAAAATCACCATCTTGTGAGTTTGTGCAGTATAATTCCCCGAAGGTTGCCGCTTATGAACCCCCGATGGGGATATGATCTAATTCGTTATCATAAAGAAAAATAAATCTCTCTTTCTGCAGGTTTCATCTCGTTGACAGATACAGGATATTCAATCTGTTAGCCAGGGGAACTCTTGGCATGTTCTTTGCATAATGTTTTATCGTATGAGTTTAAAACTTTGCATAATTGCTGATGATTTTACCGGGGCAGGGGATTCCGCTGTACAGTTCAGGAAGAACGGACACGCCCCTTTTCTTGCCCTCCAGGATTGGGATTCGGGTATCGACCTTGATTCATACGATATTCTTGTTGTGAGTACTGAATCCAGGTTTATGCTTCCCCAGGATGCCTATGAAACGGTTTCGCGTGTTGTGAAAACATGCAGAAAACTCGGCGTCCGGCAGTTCTTTAAAAAAATCGATTCAACCATCCGGGGGAATGTTCCCGAAGAAATTGCCGCTGTCATGGACGCCGGAGATTTTGAATGCGCCCTCGTTGCGCCCTCTGCTCCAAGGAACGGGCGCACAGTAGTCGCAGGGAATTGCCTGGTGAACGGAATCCCCATCGGTGAGAACAGCGAAAACTCAGATCCCTTCACCCCTGTGGCTTCCGCCTTTGTGCCGGGACTTCTTGAACGACAGTTTCAGGGTGCTGTAGGACATATCGGTCTTGAAACAGTACGGAAGGGGGCTGCAGAATTCCGCCGCCGTTTGCAGGAACTGCGGCAAGAAGGCTCACGGGTTATTGTTGCGGATGCAGAAACACTGGATGATCTTCGTTCTGTTGCCTCGGCCCGGATGGATAAAACCGTTCTCCTCGCCGGGGCTTCCGGCCTTGCAGAGGCTCTAACTGATGACAGGGACAGCATATCGGCTACAATGCCCAGAATCTCTCCCGGTGAACTACTCTATGTTGTGGGCAGTCTTACCGAGACAACCAGGATCCAAATACAGGATTTACAGGAGAAGATTGATACCATCTCACTTTGTGTGTCGATCCGCAGCATGTTAAAAGATGAAGAAGGAGAATTTACCCGACTTCTGAATGAAGATTCCGCATCCCGGCAGGATCTACCGCTTTTAATCAAAACCTTCGATGTTGACGGAGAATACAGGAAGGATATAGCCTATGCTGTGGAAAGAGGGGTAACAGAGAAGGAGCTTGGTGAGCGGGTCTCGGATTTTTTGGGGAGACTGGTTACTGGAATATTCTCACAGCGGCAAATAAAAGCCGTATTCATTACCGGAGGAAATACCGCAGCCGGAGTAAGCAGATCCCTGAAAGTAAAAGGAGTCGAGCTTCTCGATGAGATTCTCCCGGGAATACCCATTGGAAAATTTGGTACCCCCTATACAGATCGGCCTGTCTATCTGATTTCGAAAGCCGGCGGCTTTGGTAAAAGAGACGCAATGACACAGGTATGTAAAATCGTTACCGGTAAGAGAGAATGATATCGGTACGAGATTGAATAAAATCTACAAGGAATTGAACATGAAAGCCGAGAAAAGACCTATTTTGGGAATCAGCGTTGGTGATCCGGCAGGAATCGGACCGGAAATTACCGCCAAGGCATTGAATGAAAAACACGTATACGACATCTGCAAACCCCTGGCGGTATGCGACTTGAAGGTCATGGAGGCTGCCATTGAGTTTTCCGGGCTTTCCCTGAAAACCCGGGCTGTATCGTCTCCGGCGGAGGGCCGGTACGAATACGGAACCATAGATGTACTTGATATGAAGAATATCGACATGAGCAGGCTGAAATATAAAACCGTCTCTGCCATGACCGGAAAGGCCAGCTACGAGTACATCGAAAAGGTTATCAGGCTTGCCATGGCTAAAGAGATCGACGCCACTATTACCGGCCCGATCAACAAGGAAGCCATCAACGCCGCAGGCATCCATGAAGCAGGGCATACGGAAATCTACGCCAGGCTTACCGGGACCAAAGATTACGCCATGATGCTTGCCGAAGGGGACTTCCGGGTTGTTCATGTCTCCACCCACGTATCCCTGCAGGAGGCGATAAACCGCTGTAAAAAAGAACGGGTTTACCGGGTTATCAAGCTGGCGGACGAGGCGCTTAAACGGTTGGGCATTGAACAGCCCAGAATCGCTGTGGCAGGTTTGAATCCCCACGCCGGCGAGAACGGCATGTTCGGCCGGGAAGAGATAGACGAGATTATTCCCGCCATCGAGCAGGCCGTCGCCGACGGCATGACTGTGGAAGGCCCGATACCGCCGGATACGGTTTTCTCCAAAATGAAAGGCGGACAGTACGACATAGTAGTTGTTCAGTATCACGACCAGGGGCATATCCCCACCAAACTGGCGGGATTCAACTACGACCGTAAAACCAATACATGGCTCTCCATGTCCGGGGTCAACATTACCCTCGGGCTGCCGATTATCCGCTCCTCCGTGGACCACGGTACCGCTTTCGGAAAGGCCGGTGAAGGCCGGGCAAATCCGGAAAGCATGCTTCAGGCCATCGAGATGGGTGTGAGAATGATATAGGAGGTACACAATGAAAACCCGACATGTAAATCTTCCCTACGGCGATACGGAGCTCGGTGTAAATATCCCTGAGGAAAACCTTATCGGTGTTTATTCACCCGAGGAGGTGCCCCCTGTTTCCGATGTCCGTGCGGAAGTCCAGCGGGCTCTGGAGAACCCCATTGGTTCCGGGAGGCTGGATGAGCTTGCGAAGGGAAAGAAGAAGGTCGTTATTGTCGCCGACGATAACACCCGCCTTACTCCGACGGACCTGATACTGCCTCCGGTTCTGGATGCTCTGAACGCTGCGGAGGTTCCTGACAGCGCAATTACCCTGATTATCGCCCTGGGAACCCACCGCTTCATGACTGAGGAGGAGATCCTCAAAAAGTTTGGCACCGAAGTTGTGAATCGCATACAGATAAAAAACCATCCTTTCCGGGACCAGGATAAGCTTGTGGACCTTGGTACCACCGAAAACGGCACAAAAATCATGATCAACCGGGAGGTCTACGACGCGGATTTCGTGATCGGTGTCGGCAGTATTGTCCCTCACCATATCCCCGGTTTTGCCGGGGGCTCAAAGATCATTCAGCCAGGGGTTTCCGGTGAGGATACTACCGCGGAAACCCATCTGCTCTCTGTCCGGGCTCCGCGTTCGTACCTGGGAGTCCTTGAGAATCCGGTGCGCGAGGAACTTGATTCCATTGCGAAGAAGGTAGGCCTGCACATCATTTTCAATACGGTCCTCAACCGCTACGGTGAGGTAGTGGAGGCCTTCTTTGGTGATGTGGAAGCAGCGTTTCGAAAGGGTGTGGAACGGTCGAAAAAGGTCTTTTCCGTTAATATCCCGAAGGCCGCGGATATCGTTGTCTCCAGTTCCCATCCCTGCGACATAGAGTTCTGGCAGGCCCACAAGACCCTCTATCCGTCAGACCTTGCGGTCAGGGAACAAGGGATCATCATTATCGTTACCCCCTGTTACGAAGGGGTTGCCATGACCCACGACGATATTCTGGAAGTTACAGGAGAATCCTCAGTCAGACTCCGTGAAATGGTGGAAAGAGGTGAGGTAAAGGACAGGGTCGCAGCAGCCCTTGCCATTGCCTGGGCCCAGGTCAAGGAGCGGGAAACGGTTTTTATTGTGTCCGACGGAATCGATAAAAGAACGGCGGATAAACTCGGGTTTATCCATTTCCCCGGTGTCCAGGAGGCCCTGGATGAGGCCCTGAGGCGCAAAGGCTCAGATGCGGGTATTACTGTCCTGACCCATGCGGCGGATATGCTGCCTGTTCTTGGCTGAAAACCGGCTCTGCCGTACTAAAGCAGTAATCTCGTACACATCTCTCTGTTAATTGTTTTTTAGTCTTCTAAATGGCAGAGATATTCGGCACAAAAATTTACAGATTGTTTACACAAAAATATTGCAGTTTTAAAATTTGGCGATTACAATTAGGATACTTCTGTTCTTATAAACCTTAAAGGAGGTTCTATGAAGAAGCTAATTGTTGTAAGCCTTGTGCTGATCATCGGATTCGGGACTCTGTTCGCCGGAGCCCAGGGAGAATCCGGCGCCCAGCGTCCCATTCGTCTGGTCGGTGCCACCCACCTTCCCGCTGACTTTGTTTTCTACCGGATGATGGAAGTATTTGGTGAAAAGGTAAAAGAATATTATGACGGTCCCCTGGAAGTCGAACTGCACCACTCCGGTGACCTGGGCCAGGAGAAGGACTTTTGCGAGTTCATGATCGAAGGAATTTCCGTCGATTTTGCTATCTCAGCTCCCTCCTGGGCAGCTACCTGGGACAAGAGAGTCTCCTTCATGGATCCTCCCTTCCTGTTCAAAGACCTGGAGCACTGGGACAAAGCACTGGCAGAGGATGCCTTCGAACCGATCAAACAGGACCTTATAAAGAAGGGCCTGCGCATTATCGGATACGGCGGCGGCGGAACCCGTAACCTTATTCTGAACCAGCCTGTACGCAGCACCAGCGATTTCCCGAAAATCCTGCTCCGTGTAATGGGCTCCCCCATTCAGGCCAACTCCTTCAACGCCGTTGGTTTCAAAGCGACCCCCCTGGACTACCTGGAAGTATATAACGGAATCAAGACCGGTGTAGTCGATGGGCTGGAAAACGAGTCTGCGGCCCTGCGTTCCATGAAATTCTACGAAGTCGCTCCGAATATCGTTCTTACCCGGCATGCCATTACCGTACGGCCGCTTTTCTTCAGCGAAAAGCGTTTTCAGAGCTTCCCCAAGGAACTTCAGGACGCTATCCTGAAGGCAGGCGAAGAGGCTGCTGCCTGGCACCGTGCAACGGAAACCCGTGAGGACGCCGAGGCTCTGAAAGAGATGGCTGCGGAAGGCAAGATCAAGCTGATCGAACTTTCCCGGGCTGATCTGGACAAGATGCAGCGGGACGCCCGTCCTGTTCTCGAGGCTTTTGCCAAAGAGATCGGGGCAGAGGATATCCTCGCCAACGTGGACAGTCTGCGCTAATATTCGGTTCAGAATGTGAATGAGGCAGGCGTCGATATGCGCCTGCCTCGTTTTAGTAAGTTCTGCCAATTCTTCTGGAAGGAATACTCCCATGTTTACCAAGATTTTGGATGTCTATGCACGGATTATTAATGTGACGATTATCGTGCTGATGTATCTGCTCATGTTTTCCGTCGCACTGCAGATCGCCGGCAGGTATATTCCCTTCATACCGAGGTATCTCTGGGCTGAAGAGATTGCACGTATGTCGCTGATCTGGGTGATCTTTCTCGGTTCCATGATCGGGCTCAGGGAACGGCGGCATTTTTATGTCGATTTTCTGCCCCGTAACATGTCACCAAAGGTCAACCTGGTTCTCGATATTCTTTACTATGTTCTACTTTTTGCTGTTTCCTACATTTTCCTGCGCTTCGGTTTCAGGTACTGGAAAATGGGAACCATTCAGCAGTCGGAACTGACAGGAATTAACCTCGGATGGATACACGCCTCGGTTCCTTTCGCAGGATTTACCTGGACCATTTTTCTCATAGAACAGGTTGCCCGTCTGATAAGCGGAAAAGGCCTGCCGGAGCAGCAAGAACCTGAAGAGGGGGAATTAGCGTGATTTTTGATCCAGCCGTTGTCGGCATAATACTTTTTGGCGGCCTGATACTGCTGATTGTACTGCGGATACCCGTTGCCTATGCGCTGGCCCTTGCGGTTGTGCCGGTTCTGCTTCTTGAACCGCGGCTAACGCCGGTTATGCTGTTGCAGAGGATGCTGAAGTCCTACGACTCATTCATACTCCTTTCGGTGCCGTTCTTTATCATGGCCGCCAATGTAATGAATGCCTCGGGGATTACCAACAAGCTTATCCGCTTCTCTAAAGCCCTGGTGGGACACCTTCCCGGCGGTCTCGCCCATGTAAATGTTGTGGTCAGTATGTTCTTCGCCGGTATTTCCGGTTCCTCCACAGCCGACGCTGCCGGAATCGGCTCTGTACTGATTCCCGCAATGATAAAAGAGAAGTATGACCGTTTCTTTACCGTTGCGGTTACCGCGTGTTCCAGTGTAATGGGGGTTATTATTCCTCCCAGCATAATCATGGTTGTCTGGGGCGGAGTATCGAATACTTCCGTGGCCGCCCTTTTTCTCGCCGGATTCGTCCCCGGGGTAATGGTCGCACTCTCACAGATGGGCCTGGTCCATATCTTTTCCATTAAGAGGAAGTATCCCAAGGAACACGCCATGGACTGGAAGGAGCTGGGCCTGAGCTTCAAAGCTGCCATACTGCCCGGTATTACTCCTGTAATAATTATCGGCGGTATAGTAGGCGGCTTTGTTACGCCTACAGAGGCATCCCTCCTGGCAGTAGCCTACGCCCTTTTCCTCGCTCTGTTTGTCTATCGCACAATAAAGCCGGGAAAGGTTTCCAGCCTGCTTCTGGACACTGCGAAACTCGGAGGCTTGTCCCTCTTTGCTGTGGGAACTGCTTCCATTTACGGCTGGGTTCTGGCCTATTATCGGCTGCCCGGTTTTATGGTTCAGGCAATCGGGTATATTACCAACTCTCCAACGGTAATGCTCTTCATTATCGTTGGGCTCTTTCTCATCGTCGGTACGTTTATGGACGCTATCCCGGCCATAGTTATCATGACGCCTCTTCTGATGCCCCTGGCGGAATACGCGGGCATACATCCCCTGCATTACGCCATATCCGGGATTGTGGCATTAAGTTTCGGACTGATCACTCCTCCCTATGGACTGTGCCTGCTCATTTCAAGTGAAATTGGCGGAATAAACAGTATGGACGCCATCAAGGAGGTCGGTATCTTTTTGGCGATCATGCTTTTGGTTCTGTCCGCTATAGTGGTTTTCCCTGGATTGACGATGTTCCTTCCCCGGCTGTTCATGCCGGAATTTCTGTAAAAAAAGCGTTTACCCGCCCGGACGAATCCGGGCGGGGTTTATTCCCCCCAGGCTGTTTTTATCCTATAATGGCATCAAACTGTAACGGAAGAGTATATGGTCAGTATAAACGAAGATGAGCTTAAGAAACTTGTAATTCAACGCCTCCTTGAGGTGGATATTCCCCGAAAGGACGCGGAGGTTATTGCCGATGTTCTGGTCTTTGCCGACCTGCGGGGTGTTCACTCCCACGGTGTTCTGCGGGTTGAGCACTACGTAAACAGGATAAAATCCGGCGGCATGAATCGCGATCCGGAGCTTAAGGTGGAGATGTTCAAACCTTCCATCGGCCTCGTGGATGCCCAGGGGGGAGCCGGCCACGTTACGACCCGCTTTGCGACTGCTGAAGCCATAAAGGTTGCCGGAACTGAGGGACTCTGCATGATGGGTATCCGGAACAACAGCCATTGCGGGGCCCTGGCCTATTATGTGCAGATGGCCCTGAATGCCGGAATGGCCGCCATGGTTATGGTAAATACCGATGCCTGTGTTGTTCCCTTTGGAGGACGGCAGGCCTTTTTCGGGACAAATCCCTTTGCCTTCGGATTTCCCGGAAGCAGGGAGTCGATACTTTTGGATATGGCCACCAGCGAAGTCGCGTTCGGAAAGATATTTTACGCCCGGGAAAAGGAGCAGCCCATTCCGGCGGGCTGGGCAGTGGATGACAAAGGGAATCCCACGACGGATCCCAACGCGGCAAAATCCCTCTTTCCTTTCGGCGGGGCCAAGGGCTATGGAATCAATATAATGGTGGAAGCCCTTACCGGGCTCATGATTGGCGGCGTATTTGGCCCGCATTTGACGAAGATGTACGGTGATCTGGAAAAATCCAGGGACCTGTCAAACTTTATCCTAGTAATTGATCCTGCTGTATTCGGGGGAGAAGCATATCTCGAGACTACCCAGAGAATGATTGACGAGCTTCACAACCAGGCTCCTGCAGAAGGTTTTGAGAGAGTCATGATTCCCGGAGAAATAGAAAACCGGACAATGCAGAAATCACGACGGGATGGAATCAGCATACCCCAGGGAGTATACGAGTACCTGGCGGGTTGAGGGTTTCAAACGCGGCCGAAATAGTTCTCACTGAATACATCCTCCACCAGGGGCAGAGTCTCCCTGGCCGGAGGTGAAAAATCATAGACAGTTTTCAAAAATGAGAGGGTGACCCCCAGAGCGGCCCCCCACAGGATCTCCTCCCTTTCCCCCGTTTCACCCTCCCTGTGGCGATAGCAGATGGTCTCTTTTACCACCGGCCTGGTTTCAGTGTCTTCCTTAAGCGATCGAATCACGTAGGCAGCATAGTTCGCCGCATCAAGCAGCCGGGAAAGGGGTATCCAGTGGATGCTTTCCACCTCCTTGTTTGGTTTAAGTCTGCCTGTGTTGCTGGTCCAGGCGCAGATGGGGAATATTGTTTTGTCAAAGACTGTAAGTTGTCGTGGCTCCAGGCTTCCAAGAAGCCTGACCTGGAAGGGATTGAGGCCTATCTCTTCCCAGCTTTCACGTAAAGCTGCCGTGACCAGCATTGCAGCGGGTTCGGCGGACTTCCGGCTCCTCTTCCGGATATTCTGCCAGGTTTGCCATCTCTTCAGGGGCATTCCCGGGAGCAGCAGCAGGCGGCTCAGGCGTCTGTCCCGGACCGGGGAAATTCTTCCTCCCGGACTGCAGAGGTCACCAGGCTGGGAGACCAGAGCCGAACGCTTTGTCAGCACCAGGGAGAGTTCTCCTTTCCGGTTTTCGGAAAGCAGAAAGAGCACCGCCGATACCCCGGTGCCGCTGACTTTTATCTCCTTGAGTCGTTTGTTCTCGGAATGGTACAGGCGCTTCTCAATTTCAGCCGGGTATGATCCCCATTTTTTTACCATAAGGGAGTCTACTTCCAGATGCCGATTGCCTTGAGTTTTTTCTCCGCCGCTTCGGACCAGCCGCGGTTGGCGGCGGGGTTCGCGGGACTGGGATGCAGTACCGAGTCTATGGTAACTCCGCGAATACGATCGACAGGCATCTCGGCGGCGACAGTGGAAAGACGTTTGGCGGCAAACTTGCCGATTCCTATCAAAAACTCCGGACGCATCAGTTCAATCATTCCTGCGATATAGCGGTTGCAGACGGCATACAGGGCTGCCGATTCCGGGGAAGGGAGCTTATCCGGCGTCAGGTTTTTTCCCGATTCCTCCATGAAGACCAGAGGGCAGTAATTGGCAACATAGTGGTCCCTGAAAAAGTGCTCCGGGGAGTCGAATTTTTCCCGAAAGAGACCCCACAGGCGCCGTCCGCTGACTTCGCTTTTTGTACATTCAAAGCCCTCAACCGGGCGTTTGGGATGTTCCTTTTCCGGCTTGTCGACCTCTTCGCGGATGCCGAGCCAGCTCTGTACAGCGTCGATTTCGCCGAAGGGTACACCGGTCTGGGCCATCCCCCAGGGTCCGGGATTCATTCCGAGAAAAAGTACCCGTTTTCTCCCTTCACCGAAACGTTCAATATATGCTGTATGAGGTTTTTTCGCGTAGCGGAGGGGATTGTAAACAGCCGCGACCCTTCCGTTGAAACGCAGGGTCTCCACCTCCGCGGCAAGTTTTTCTGTTAGTTGTAAAAGGTCCATGCAGATACGAGTATAATCGGCCGTTCGGGGGGGCGCAAGTGTGGGGAGGGATATCAGGCGCTGCGGTAGACCGGCAGTTCAGGCAGTACCGGAGGAGTCGGTGTTCCAGCAGCCTTTTTCAGCTCTCCGACGCGGCTTTTCAGCACCGAAACGTTATATGGCAGAACCTCGGCAAGCAGGCGGTGGTGCACGTACTGGTCCCTGTTTGTCAGGCGACGGTCTGGTCGCAGTCCGGATACTCCAAGGAGTTCTTTGATATTGGGCAGCAGATAGGCCTCTATTATGCGGATAAAGTGTTCCAGATTCGATATCCCGTACAGCAGTTCCTTCTTTTCCAGTTCGTCCCGGGGAGAATCAAGAAAGAGCCTGATTTCTCCCTGGAGCCCCCGTTCCATGGGACATTCTTCTGCAAGAATTCGGAACCAGGTCTGGTCAAAGCAGCTCATGTACTGTTCCCGAACAGCGGAAAACCGTGAGTAAATTTCGTCTGATGTTATATTATCATCCATCTGACATTCCTGACCCTGTATCCTTCATGTCTGGAGTTTACGCCGTACAGATTAATCATCGGCCGGCTGGAGCAGGGGGTTGAGGATTCATTCCCCGGCTGTCTGTTTTTTGCGGGGTTTCCTTTTTTCGGATTTCTGCAGGGCCTTCTTCTTCTCCTGGTATGCCGGGACATCCAGCATGGGAGGACGTTCTTCCTCCACGATCAGATGCTCCACGGCCTCGAAACGTTCATCATGGACCTGAAACTGTCGCAGCACGGTCTCCAGGGGCGGAAGTTCTCCAATTATTTCAAGCTTCTGCAGCCGGGAAAGAAATGTCTGCAGAATACCGAAGGACATTCGTCCCAGGGATCTGGTCTGCTGGTTGCGATGGACCCGCTGGTCGAGGTCGGTCTGTGCGAAAGCGCTCATACCGTAAATCTGGTGCACGTCTATCAGATGACTCGTTTCCACTCCGTAACCGATGGGAAAGGGGATCTCCTCCAGCACGGACCGGCGCACGGCGTATTCCCCGCTCAGGGGCTGGATAATGGCGCTCAGTTCCGGCAGAAAGAGGCTGAACAAGGGACGCACCAGTATTTCCGTGACCCTTCCCCCTCCTGAGGGTCTGACCCCCTGGCTGAAGGCCAAAGGGCGATCGTAGAAGGCCTTTACGTATTTTACCTCCGGCCGGTAGATCAGGGGAGCCACCAGTCCATAGACAAAACGGGGGTGAATATTCTTGATGTCCGCATCGATGTAGACGATTATGTCCCCCTTTAGCTGGTATATGGCCTTCCACAAGTTCTCTCCCTTGCCTCGTTTGGGCTCGAGGTCCGGCAGAATCTCGGAGCTCAGATAGGTGTCCGCACCGAAAGAGGCTGCAACCTCCAGGGTCTTGTCGACGCTGCCGGAGTCAATAACTGCGATTTCGTCCAGTAGAGGATAGCGGTTTACCAGTTCCGATTTAAAAACGACAATCTCCTTGCCTATGGTCTTCTCCTCGTTGAGGGTTGGAATGCAGAGGGAGACACGTATTCCCTGTTTTTCCTTTTCCTTGACCAGCTGCTTGAGATCCCAGAACTGTGAGTGGTGATAGGTATTATTATTGAGCCATTCATTTAGATTCGTCACAGTGCCCTCCGTCAATGGCAAGAATAAGCCCCAGAAGTTGCGCCACGCCCTTGAAAATCGGTTCTATATCGATTGTTTCGTTCATCTGGTTCAGGTTCTCTCCGTTGGTTAGTCCCAGGGTTACCGCGGGAATCTTTTTGTCGATAAAAGCAGAGAGTTCAGATGTGGATGGGGTAATACGCTGGGGAATATCCAGGGCCTTCATGATCTCCCGTGTCGTCCGTGCCAGGGGATGGGAAAATGGGATCCCGCCGGGGCGCCTTTGGGCGTAGATGCGGAAATCGACATCCGCTCCTGAGTGGCTTGCAACCTCGTGGGCAATGTACTCAGTCTTCTGGCCGATATTTTTTACCATTCTGCCGGACTCGGAACGTATTTCGAACTTGAGAGTAGCCTGGGTCGCGATGGTGTTGAAGCCGGTACCGCCACTGATCGATCCGAGAACGATGTTGGTCTTGGGTCGCTTGGGCAGGGGGATCTCCAGAATGCGGTTTATCGCATCGTTGATGGTTACGATAGCTCCGACGGCGCCGAAGCGGGTCCAGTCGTACTGCTCCGGTACTGAATAACTGATTCCGCAGCGCATCATTCCGATGGATGAGAAGGAGATTCTTCCAAGCTTGACTCCTTCTACGCAGATTCCCGCGTTTATGGGAAGGTCTGTGTGGTCGAGGAAAAACCTGAGGCCCCGGATGTTTCCCATTCCCAGGGACTGGGCGCTTCCCATGAGAATTATATTGCTCTTCGGTTTTATATTCAGATGCTGCAGAACCAGAGGGAGGGTCGCAATAACAGCCAGTCCAAGGCCGTTGTCTCCTACTCCCGGACCGATGATGCGATGGGGTTCCACTGTTATGGTATGGTCGACCTTGGCGTCGAATACCGTATCCATGTGGCCGACAATAAGTATATTTCGTTCGCCTGTTTCTCCGGGGATGATGCCCAGGCCGTTCCCGACTTCGTCGGTGGAACAGTTAAGGAGCTGAAGCTCGGTAAAACGGTTAACAAGGAACTCCATCCGTGCCGCTTCACTGAAGGTGGGGGCTGGAATTTCCGATAGCATCACCAGGTTGGCGAGGATTATTTCACGTAAATCCCGGATGCGCTCCTCAAGATCACCCAATCCGGAGATTATATGGGCCATTCCTTTTTCCATAATCCCTTCCTTGTTGATGTATCCCTTCACTGAAGATGGGAGATGTACCCATTGTAGCGGGGGAGCGCATCTCTTGCAACAAAACTAAATTTTCCTGACACGGGTATCACTCCATTCTGTCAGCATTTCGACCGTTTTACCAGTGGAATGGCTCTTTTTTCGATTTAAACTTGACTATCCATCTAAGCATAAAGACCTTTAAGTATATCGGAAAGATAGAGAATAAGGAGAGTAAAGATGATCGAAACACGCTATTGTGGTCTTGAACTTAAGTCCCCGGTTATTGTCGGTGCCTCACGCCTGACCAGCGACATCGACTCCATCAAGAAAGCGGAGAAAGCCGGGGCCGGAGCAGTCGTGGTCTCGTCGCTGTTTGAAGAACAGATTCAGCTGCAGCACTATCGCCACGATGAGGATATGGTCAAGTATGATGATTGGCATGCCGAAATGACCGATATCTTTCCGGACCTTGAGTATTCCGGAGTGGATGAGCACCTGGTATGGATCGAAAAAGCCAAGGCTGCACTGAATATTCCGGTAATTGCAAGCCTGAATGCCGTTGAACGAAGTACCTGGGTGCCCTGGGCCAAAAAGCTGAACGAGGTCGGGGCGGACGCTCTGGAGCTGAATTTTTATTCGCTGCCCACCGACCCGGAACTTACAGCGTCGCAGATCGAGGATGAGCAGGTCCGGATTGTACAGGAGGTGGTTAAGGCTGTCTCGGTTCCCGTCTCGGTAAAGCTGAGTCCCTATTACACAAACCCCCTGAATATTATCAAGCGCATGGATGCGGCCGGTGTTGAGGGCTTTGTCCTGTTTAACCGCTTTTTCCAGCCCGATATCGATCCGGTAAATTTGAAAAACGACTATCGCTACAATCTCAGCAGCGGCAATGAGTATCAGCTACCCCTCCGTTTCGCGGGACTTCTTTCCGGAGAGATCGGAGCGTCCATCTGCGCTTCCGGCGGAATAGAAAAGGCAGATACGGTGAAAAAGCAGATCCTCGCCGGAGCCGACGCGGTGCAGATTGTCTCCGGTATCTATCGAAACTCCATGGACCTGATTGGTGAAATAAACGATGAACTGAAACGCTGGATGCGTTCCAAGGGTTACGAGTCCATAAAGGACTTTCGGGGAAGTCTGGATGCCAGGCGCAACGAGGACCCCAGGATTTACAAACGCTCTCAGTATGTACGCCTGCTGCTGAATCCCTGGGAGTACATAGTACGTCCCTGAGCAGGTTTAAACAAGGTTTGGAGCGTATACCCGCCAGGAGGTGGTGACGAGGTTTTCAGCATCGCTGTGCTGTGCCTCCCACCCCAGGCGTTCCCGGGCGAGCCGGGAGGATGCGACCAGTTTGGCCGGATCCCCCGGTCGTCGCGGGCTTATTTCTGCCGGAATATCCTTTCCGGTAACTTTTCGTGCTGCTTCGAGAATTTCCATGACGCTTAAGCCCCTCTCGCTGCCAAGATTGACGGTGAGGGATTTGTCCTTCTCTTCCAGATATCTGTATGCCAGGTAGTGACCCCGAGCAAGGTCACTGACATGCACGTAGTCACGAATTCCGGTTCCGTCGAGGGTGTCGTAGTCGTCGCCGAAAACCGAGAAGGAGGCTCTGCTCCCCGCAGCAACCTCCATGATTACAGGCAGGAGATTTGCCGGATTCTGCTCAAGACCGGGAATGCGTCCCTCGGCGTCGTATCCGGCGGCATTAAAATAGCGCAGGGCGGCGAACTTTATTTCCTTGAGTCGGTCATACCAGGATAGTATGCGTTCTATCTCCAGCTTGGTAAAACCGTAGTAGTTCTCCGGGTTCAGGGGGTGCTTTTCGTCGATGGGCAGGTATTCCGGCTCACCGTACACGGCAGCGGATGAGGAGAAGATAAAGCGCCCTATACCCGTCTCCGCCGCCGCATTGAGAATATTGATGGTTCCGGAGATGTTGTTCACCGAGTATTTTTCCGGAGCAGCCATGGATTCCCCCGCAGCCTTGAAGGCCGCCAGATGGACAAGGGCGTCAAAACCTCCGGACATAGCCAGACGAAGGGCATTATAATCAAGGATTGTTCCGTGAATGAAAGAGGCTTCCGGGAAGAGGTTTTCCCGCAGCCCCGAGGAGAGATTGTCAAAGACGGTAACTTCAGCTCCGTGATCGAGAAATTCCCGTGTAACATGACTGCCGATGTATCCGGCGCCGCCGAGTATCAGTATTTTCACCCGTTACTCCTGAATTTTGTGCTGCGCTAAAGAATAGGGGAGATTTTTCGGTGTATCAAGAGTACTGTCCCGAATCGTGGGGATGAGTTTACGGTAAACTTTCTACTAATCAGGATTTATGGGAATCTTGCTTAATTTTCCGAACTTTTTCCTGTTTCCCAGAAATTTAGCGGGTTGAAGGATATCCATCCCCACGATTCTGAACACTACGTAAAACTTTCACTTGACCTGTCGCAAAAGTAGAGATAGAATTAACTTGTCTGATGAGTATGTGAGCAGATGAGAAGAGGAGTTCCATGGAGCCTATCACAAAAATCCGGCTATCCGAGCAGGTTATCGACGCGTTAAAAGAGATGATCGTCAAGGACGGTTTCAATCCGGGGGACAAGTTTTACTCTGAAAACCAGCTTACTGCCAAACTCAATGTCAGTCGTTCATCCGTCCGCGAAGCGATTCGAATCCTGGAGGCGGTCGGGAAGGTCAGGGTAGAGCATGGCCGGGGTATTTTTATTACCGATTCCGTGGAAGACCCTTTTTCCGCGTTTTCCGGCTGGCTCAGGAGCAACGCCCAGTCCATCGTTGAGCATTTTGAGGTCCGATTGATGATCGATCCCAAAGCTGCGGCTTACGCTGCTGAAAAGGCAGACGAGCAGGATATTGAATCCCTGAGGAAGGTCTGTGACAAGTTTGAGCAGCTTTCCGGAAGCAACAATACTGCCGGTATCATCAAGTGTGACGAGGAGTTCCATCGTCTTCTTGCGAAGGCAACGAAAAACAGGACTCTCTATTTTCTCATGAAAGCTATGACCGACTCCCTGTCCGAGGGATGGATATCCAGCCTGCATACCCCTGGACGTATCCAAAAGACTGTATGTGAACATAAGGAAGTTGTTGAAGCAATTGTATCCCGGGATCCGCAGAAGGCGGAACAGGCTATGACACTGCATCTGAACAACGCTCTTGATGATATTAGGAAATCCATGTCCGCTGAAAAAGGGGACTAAGGCAGGAGGAGATATGCCTGTTCGTATTACAACCCTGGTAGAAAACAGCCGGGGTGAGCATCTTGCTTTAAAGAATGAGCATGGTCTCAGCTTTTATATTGAGAAAGATAATCATTCAATACTCTTCGACTCAGGACAGTCGTCAAATTTTATTCAGAATGCCGGCCATCTGCGTCTCGACATGACCTCGATAGACCATGTTGTCCTCAGCCACGGTCACTATGATCACAGCGGAGGCCTGCGATCTCTTCTTCAGGTTCATTCCGGGTTTGAACTTACCCTGGGACAAGGCTTTTTTGATGAGAAATATGCATTTTACAACGGATCCTACGAGTTTATTGGAAACAATTTCAATGAGGCCTTTCTACGAGATGCAGGTGTTTCCTACGCTTTTGTAGATTCCCCGGTCACCGAAATAGTAGAGGGGGTCTGGATTATAACGGGCTTTGACCGAACGCATAAAGATGAAATCATAAGTCCCCGTTTTGTTTTACGTAAAAAGGATGGGTTTGAGCAGGACCGGTTTACTGACGAAGTCCTTGTTGCGGTGGATTCTCCCAAGGGAATCATCATTCTTCTCGGATGTTCCCATCCGGGTATGAAAAACATGATCGATACGGCAAGAAACCTTCTCAATCGTCCGGTCTACGCGGTACTCGGAGGAACCCACCTGGTGGAGGCCTCAAAGGAGAGCCTGGAGAAATCCATCAGCTATCTGGCGGATGATTCCTTCAAGGTACTGGGGGTTTCTCACTGCACCGGTGAAAAGGCCATGGATATACTCCGCGCGTCCAACTGTCGCTATTTTCACAACCGGACAGGTTCGAGTCTTTATGTGGGGTAGGAACTATAAACAGGTTACGAGGCTTAAGAAAACAGGCCTTAAAATAATTGGTAAACCTAGGAGGTTACAGATGTTTCAGCGAAAAAGAATTCCCGCGCTGCTGGTCGTGCTCATAGCAGGTATCGCCCTGTTATCCTGCCAGCAGACAAAAACCGCCGATGCCGGCGACGCACCGGCAAAGACGGTTGAGAAGATTGTTTGGAAATCTTCCGGTCATGGTCCTGCTACAGACCCGTCACAACTTTATCATGACATGTGCTGCAAGGCAATAACCGAGGCTTCCGGAGGACGTCTGGAGGTCAAGCCCTTTGTGGGTGGGTCGATTGTACCTGCCTATAAAGAGCTCGATGCGGTTCACGAAGGGGTGCTGCAGATGGCCTATACCTGTCCTATGTACAACCTGGACAAATGGTCCGCAGCCGGTCTTATAAGCTCCCGGCCCGGTGCCCTTCCCGGTGAGGCCCTGCGCACCTGGTTTAATTTTGCCGGCGGCGCGGACCTTATGAATAAAATGATGGAAAGCTACAATGTTATGACTTTTCCCGGCGCGCTTTCACCCCTGCCCGAGGAGGTATTCTTCCATTCCAAGGTCAAGATTGAAAGTGTGGCAGATCTGAAGGGGCTGAAGGCCCGTTGCATGGGCGACGGCGGAGAAATCCTGAAGCGTATGGGTGCAGCTACGGTAATTATTGCCGGCGGTGATCTGTATGAGGCAATGCAGCGGGGAACCATCGATGCCATGGAATACTCCACTCTGGCATCCAACTGGGAGATGCATTTTAACGAGGTAGCGAAATATGTAATTCTTTCTTCTTCCCGTGCTCCCAGCGATCCCCAGGTGTTCTTCGTCAACAAGGATGCTTTTAACGAACTGCCCGCGGACCTGCAGCGTATTGTAAAAGCCGAGGTTGCCTACTGGACCCAGGCCCAGCATGAGTATCTGGTTAACGAATCCATAAAGGCTGTTGAGAAGTTCAAAGAAGCGGGAAACGAAGTCTACAAACTTCCCTCCGAAGTTGCGGATGCTCTGGTAGCCGAGGCTGCGGCTTTCTATGAAGAGAAATCCCGGAACGAGCCCCCGATCTTCAAAGAGATTTACACCTCCATGAAAGAGTTCGGTGAGGCCTACGCTTCCATTAAATAGAATGACAGAGCGGCTTCTCTACTCCCCGGGGAAAACCCCGGGGAGAAATTTTTCTGAATGGAGGATACAATGTCCCTTGTTCGCAAAATTCTGAAATTAGTGGACCTGATAAGCGAGAAAGCCGGTGCCGTCGGGAAATGGTTTGCCTTTTTACTCGTTCTTATCGGTACCTACGAAACAATATCCCGGCATTTTTTCAATTCTCCGACAATCTGGGCCTATGATTCCCTCTGTATGGCCGGGGGAGTCGTTTATCTGCTGGGCGCATCCTTTGATTACCTGCATGATGCTCACACCCGGGTGGATCTTATCTACTCCTTGTTCTCGGAACGGGGTAAAGCACTGATGAACGTAATCTGCTCGCTGCTTTTCTTCTTTCCCCTGATGACCGTGATGCTGGTGCTTGCAACCAAGTGGGCCATCAAGGCATGGAAAATCAACGAGATTATGTTCAACAGCTTCTGGTATCCGCCGGCGGGCCCCTATCGGACGGTTTTTGCCCTGGGCCTGTTTTTGCTGCTCCTACAGGGATTGGCGAACCTTGTTCGGGATGTATACATGCTTATACGAGGTGAAGCAATTGATTGAATTAAGCGCGGAAATAGTCGCATTTTTAATGCTCGGTGGTGTATTCGCTCTGGTTTTAACCGGGTATCCCATCGCCTTTGTAATCGGAAGCGTGTCGTTCTTTGTCGGTCTTATTGTATTCGGTCCGACGACGACCTTTCACATTCTCTACAGCAGGTTCTACGATCTTTCCCTGAATTATCCCTATCTGGCGGTACCTCTCTTTACCTTTATGGGGGTGGTGCTTCAGCATTCGGGAATAACCAAGGACCTGTATACAAGCCTGTATGAGGCTCTGGGCAGAGTCCGGGGCGGACTGCTTATTGTTACCATAGTCTTTGGAACAGTGCTTGCCGCCTGCCTTGGGGTGATTGCGGCTTCGGTTACAATCCTCACACTGATAGCACTGGGACCGATGATCGAGCGCGGGTATGACCGTTCTCTGGCATCTGGATCAATTGTTGCGGCGGGGACTCTGGGTATTCTCATACCGCCGAGCATTATGCTGGTTGTATATGGTCCCCAGGCGGGATTATCAATCGGCCAGATGTTCATGGGGGCGGTCTTTCCTGGACTGATTCTTTCAGGCCTCTACATTCTTTACGTCATGATCCGATGTCAGCTGAATCCGGCTCTGGGACCGGCAATTCCTGAAGACCAGATAACACCTTTCTCCATGAATAAAATGGTCCGTCTCCTGAAGGCTCTGCTTCCTCCGGTCCTGCTTATCATGGCGGTGCTGGGTACCATCTTTTCGGGAATCGCCCCTCCAACCGAGGCTGCTGCCATGGGATGTACGGCAGCTCTTATCCTTGCCATAGCCTACCGCAAATTCAGCTGGCAGCTGATAAAGCATGCTTCTCTGGAAACCCTGCGGGTTTCTGCCTTTGTCGTGATGATTGCAGCTCTCTGTTATGCCTTTGTCGGGATATTCATGAACGCAGGTGCCGGAGATGTCGTAGCGGACATGATAATGGCTGTTCCCGGCGGTCGATGGGCATCATTCTTAGTGATTATGCTGATAGTTTTTCTGCTGGGACTGTTCATCGAGTGGATCGGTATAGTTTTTATTATTGTGCCCATTTTTTCACCAATCCTTGTGGAGCTGGGTTTCAATCCCCTATGGGCGGGAATGATGATCTGCATAAACCTGCAAATGGCCTTTCAGACCCCCCCTATGGCGATGTCGATTTTTGTCATGAAGGGTACGGCTCCTCCGGAGACGGGAGTGACCATGGCCCACATTATAAAGGGTGTAATCCCCTTCGTGGTGATCATCATGTTTACTCTTTTGCTTTGTACTATTTTTCCTGGTATAATTACATGGCTGCCTGAAAAGATGATTGGTGCGGCAATGTAATATTCCGGGAGGTCGCTGCCCATGGATCGGATAGCCCTTATAAGCGGAGCAGCACGGGGGATCGGTTTTGAGATCGCCCGTGTACTTCTTGAATCCAACAATTATCGGGTTCTGCTTGTGGACATTGACTCCGTCGGGGGAGAAAAGGCAAAAAAGACCCTGTCGGAGCATTTTGGTCCCGGCAGGGTCGATTTTATTGCTGCAGATGTTGCTTCAGAAGCAGATATAGACCAGGCAATTTCCCGTTGCAGCTCGGTTTTCGGCGGGATTTCCCTGCTGGTGAACAACGCTGCCGTGAACAAGCGTTCCCACCCTGCGGACCTGAGTCTTGAAGAATGGAGCCGCGTTCTCGCGGTCAATCTTACCGGTCCTTTTCTGATGAGCCGTCAGTGTATCCCCATGCTTCGAGCCTCCCGGGGCTCCATCCTCAATATCTGTTCTACCAGGGCTTTAATGTCGGAACCGGGGACCGAGGCCTACTCAGCCAGCAAGGGCGGCCTTGTTTCCCTTACCCATGCACTGGCCCTCAGCCTCGGCCCGGAGATCCGGGTCAATTCCATCAGTCCGGGGTGGATAAACTCCGCCGGAGAGTCCCTGACGCTGGAGGATAACCGCCAGCATCCGGCGGGAAGGGTGGGAGTTCCCCGGGACGTTGCCTCCATGGTAGCGTATCTTGCTTCGGATCAGGCGGGGTTCATTACCGGACAAAATTTTATTGTGGACGGCGGAATGACCCGCAAAATGATCTACGTCGATTAGGATTCCTGCTGGCCGTCCCTGTCCCTCGAATCCAGCAGTTCCTGAATCTCCTCCCGGGAAAAACTGTAGCCGCTATTGCAGTTGTGGCACAGGGTCTTCAGGGGGAAAGGGCCATTACGGGCTATTTCCTTCAGATCATCCAGTTTCATGGACCGTATAAAGCTTTTAAAGCGTTCCCGGGAGCAGGGACAATAAAAACGTACGTTACGGTGTTCCATTGGTTCAAGCTGGTAATCCGCAAAGGTGGATTCCAGGATCTTCATGTTTACAGTGCCCTCCGATAGTGTCTCCCCGATTGAATCCATGGCAGATATTCTGTTCTGAATATCCTCAAGAAAGCTGTCGGACGCACCTGGCAGGGCTTCGATAAACAGCCCCCCTGCGCCGACGATCCTGCCCTCCCTGTCAAACTTTATACTGACCAATACGGATGTTCGTGTCTGTTCAGATACCAGGTAATACCGGGCAATGTCCTGTCCAATGTTCCCGTAGTAAAGGTCCGTGTTGCCGGTGAAGGGCACGTCGCTGTTATCCGCAAAACGCTGTACCGTGAGAATCCCCGGCCCAAAGAACGGGGAGGCATCAAAACTCTCCAGGGGTGCTTCAACTGGGATCGGTACCTGCTTCAGATAGCCCCGGACATCCCCCGATGCTGTGGCCTCAACGGAGAGTCCGGCTACGGGCCCTGTGCATCCTACTTCCAGATTAAGCCGTCCGGTACCCTTAAGGCTTCGGGTCATCAGCAGGGCCCCGATGTAAGCCTGCCCGAGGATCAAAGATTCCAGAATCCCCAGATTATGGGCACTCCGCATTATATTAACAAGTCTGGTGGCGTTCAGAAAGGCTCCCCGTACTGCATTGTCCCGCTCTTCGTCCAGGGATCCTGACGATGGTGATCCATACAGAATAAAAATATCCATGCCGTCTTCAGCGATCTGCTCAAGGTGTGCACCTATCCCGGGGTCATCAATTTCAATATGCTTCATTCTGCCAAGTCTGTGATGTAGAACAGAAATATGTCAATCCCGGTATAGCTCAGCAATTCTGAATATGGCAATCGCCGAAGATTGCCATATTCAAAATTGTCTCTTTCAAAAGAGTTGCCCAAGGATTTCCGCAGAAATCCGATCTCTATGGATGAATCCTTCGCTGAAACTTGAAATGTCGGGTATAGCTGACATTTCTGCTAATTTTTGTTATTATCCAGCCATGGTCCTGAAGCCTCTTGATCGGGAAGCCAGGCAGACTGCAGCCAGACTGGCAAAGAAGCTTGCCCGTGCTTTTCTTACCTTTCCAATGCTGAATGAAAACGAGCGTATCCTTGTTGCCCTCTCGGGAGGAAAAGACAGTCTCAGCATGCTCTATCTTTTGACCAGGCTGCAAAAATCCTGGGAAACACCGTTTTACATAAAAGCCCTTCATATCCGAAGCGATTTCAGCGGATGTTCGGCGGATATTCGGATGGAGGAGATCATTAATTCCTGGGGTGTAGATTACGAGATTCTGGATGTACCCATCAGGGGGCGTTTAAAACCGGGACGAAGCCTGAACTGTTACTGGTGTTCCACCCAGCGAAGGATGGAATTGCTGCGCTACGCCGAAGCTCATGATTTTGACCTTATAGCCCTGGGGCATCATCAGGACGACATCCTGGAGACTCTGCTTATGAATATGGCATATAAAGGAGAAATCTCAACTATGATGCCGGTCATGACGTATGACAAGTATCCCCAGAGGGTAATCCGCCCCTTGTGCTATATAAAGGAGCGGGAGATTGTCGAGTTCGCGGAACTCATGGGTTTCTCCACCTATGCAACAAGCTGCCCCCATGGGCAGACATCGAAGCGCCTGGAAGCCAGAAAGGCCCTGGAGCTTCTATCCTCCCGGGGTGAGTATGTAAAAGACAAGATGTTTGAATCAATGAGCAGGGTCAACCTCGACTACCTGCCGGTTCAGGATGGGTTGGAAGCCTCTTCGGTAGGGTAATACCACAATACGTAAAGGCCGTGACGCAATCTGTCGAAAATATGGAGGAGACACAAGATACATGAGCAAATGAAAAAACGGGAGGAGATATGAAGACCTATCGTGTTAAGGGAGACAGTCCTGCAGTCACCTACGTACAGGTTTCTGAAGAGCATGAAGACGAGATCCTGCTTATTGTGACAAAACTGAACGGAGAGGATGAACGTACCCAGGAAGAGCGGATCAGCCGCGATCTTTTTCAGATGTGCATCGAAACCGGATACCTGATTGAAGATGAGTCTCTTTCGGTGGATGAGACAGCTTTTCAGAAGTTAAGCGCATAGAGGGCCCGATTTTTTTCTGAATCCTGATGGACCGGGTTGCATTCCGGTACTGACCGTATATATTTTAAAAAGAGTAATGTCCCGGGATTAATATACTATTTTTGGAGTGGAAACTTGATGAGCGGGGATTACCGCGCTGATGCAGAAAAACTAATGGATGTCATAACCCTTGATTCCGAATTGAACAAGATCAAGGATGTTGATATCCTCCTGGAGCGAATTTTGACGGAAGCCCGCCGGGTTGTGCAGGCTGACGCCGGATCCATTTATATAAAAAAAGCGGACAAACTTGCGATCTCCTATGCACAGAACGCTACTTTGCAGCGCAAACTGCCAAAGGGGAAAAAGCTTATCTACAAATTTTTTGAGGTTCCCATCGATAAGAAATCGATATCCGGGTATGTCGCTGATACCGGGGAGCTTCTGAACATCAGCGATGTGTATGAGCTCCCCGAAGGTGCTCCCTATGGGTATAACACCAAGTATGACCAGCTCTCGGGATACCGTTCCTGTTCAATGCTGACTATCCCCTTAAAAACGAACAATAACGAATTGCTGGGGGTCATTCAGTTTATAAACAAAATAGGTTGCGACGGAGAAATCTGTCCCTTTACCCGGGAAGACGAAATCCTGGTCACCCATTTTGCAGCCAATGTGACGGTGGCGCTGCAACGGGCCCAGATGACCAGAGCCATTCTTCTGCGAATGATCAGTATGGCTGAGCTGCGGGATCCAAAAGAGACCGGTCCTCATGTTAACCGGGTTGCCGGTTTTTCGGTAGAAATCTATGAAAAGTGGGCCCTGAATAATGGGATCTCGGAGGATGAGATTCAGCGAAATCGGGATAATCTGCGAATGGCCGCCATGCTTCACGATGTGGGTAAGGTGGCAATCAGTGATCTCATTCTGAAAAAGCCCGCCCGTTTTAATGATGAAGAGTACGAAATCATGAAGACCCACACCCTGAGCGGGGCAAAGCTATTTGTGGACAACCACTCCGAACTTGACGAGATTGCCAGGGAAATAGTTCTTACCCATCACGAGAACTGGGACGGCACAGGATACCCGGGGTATGTGGATATAATGACCAACAAACCTTCTGGACGCAGAAAGAAGGTCGTCGGCAGAAAAGGTACGGAAATCCCTCTTTTTGGCCGCATTGTAGCCATTGCCGATGTTTATGACGCCCTTCGATCCAAGCGTGTATATAAAGAAGCCTGGTCGGAGGATGATGTTCTCAATGAGATGCGAAGCTTGAGCGGGACCAAGTTTGATCCCGAGCTTGTGGATATCTTTTTTGAGGTATTGCCTTCCATACAGACGATTGCTGAGAAGTATGCCGATAAGGAATAATTACTGTCTCGAATCGTGGGGATGAGCTGAAGCAAACTCCTTGTTCTGCTGGTATTTAC
>CAZKQJ010000035.1:0-3452 GCA_964554875.1 uncultured Spirochaetaceae bacterium
CTTTTCCCAGTTTTATCAGTGTTCATTAGTGATCTAATTTTCCTTCTCAACAAAGGGGATAATACTTCATTTTTCATTCGGCCTTTCGCTAAGCCCTAAAACCGGAAAAGTGAAGGGACTTGAAACCTTGTTGATAACTTGATCCTATTATTCATGAATGATAAACTGGGTCCATACAAAATATTTATTTAATGGAGTAGATATGAAAGGTAAAAATTTCCTCAATGTCATCTGGTTCCTGTTGTCTATTTTCTTTCTGGCCTCATGTTCTGATCCTGGCAATCCGGCTCCTGGTAACGACTCAGATGGATCATCCACCTCATCTTCGACACCAGGTTCGTTTGATGAAAGTTTCAATGGGACAGGGTACGTCATTTTTAGTGATATAACCAGTATGTGTTCCCTCGTAGACTTAGAAATTTTACCGGATGGAAAAATCCTTGGTTTAGGAATGAAGAATGACATAGGAGTACTCCTTTTCCGGTTAAATTCCGACGGCACAGTAGACACGGATTTTGGTGATAATAATGATGGATTTGCCACTGTTCCTGATTATCTTGACAATGGCTGCGCAATGGCCATACAGGGAGATGGCAAAATATTGGTAATTGGTTCTGAGAGTCCTTTTCATGAAAGCAGCTATCTGGTTCGATTTAACGCAGATGGATCCTTTGACAGTTCTTTCAATAACAACCAAAAAATTGAATTTGAAGATATAATTGTACAAAAAGCCAGTATACAAGATGATGGAAAAATCCTAATTGCCGGCTGGTTAGCTGATGGGCGTCTTTATGATGCCTTGATACAAAGGCTTAACAGTGATGGGTCTACAGATACCGGCTTTGGTGATAATGGCTTTTTCATTCACAGCAATGCCGCGGGGGGAACATCCGACCGCTATGATCAAATCTATGATATTGCACTAGATGATGACGGAGGAATTTACGCTACTGGATGCAGCGAAGTTAATCGTAGTACAACATATATGGTAACATGGAAGGTAGATTCCACCGGGCAATTGGATACAACCTTCGGTGATGATGGCGTTTTCGTTTACTCGGATTTGCACTCTTGGGGTTATGGATTAAGCCTGACAGATGACCATATTTATATCTGCGGAGCCATTAAAGGTTTAGAAGGTTCATTTGGTGCAGCGGATGGAGCAATCTTCTGTCTTTCAAAGGATGGAGAAAAGAACACCTCGTTTGGCGAGGGGGATGGAGTGTTTAATAACGCTAAACTGGGATCCAACTATTTTTACAGTATTACTCATGATAACCTTGGAAGAATCCTCGTTACCGGAACTACAGGTGCAGATATAAGAAAGTATCAAGGTTTACGTCTTCTGTCTAATGGGACAAAAGATCCGAGTTTTATTTTTTCCAGCACCACAGTTCCGTATGAACCAGTTGCTTACTATGACAATGAAGGCAGGTGTATTGTCTATTCAGAGGATCTTGAAAGGGTATATATGGGCGGGGTCCTCCATGATTCAGAGAGCAATTGGACTCATATGAATATCTATTGTCTCAATAATTAAAAGATAGTTTTCCTCTCTCCCCTGAAGCACGGCGGCGGTTTTCCGGTTTTATATGATAGATGAAAAGCCCAATACCGCTGCCGTTTCTGTTGTTCATTTTTTTCCTTACGGGATTTACACTTGTCTCGGCGGAAGGGAACGTCCCCCTCACTCTCGACCGCCTCTCCTTCCGCAACCAGCCGATCACCGACATCCTCATGGTGCTGGCGGACATCGGCGAGGTTTCAATTATCCCCGACGAGACGGTCTCCGGCAGCGCCAGCTACCATTTCAGTACCCTGGATTTCGACACCGCCCTGCGGGTCTTTCTGGATACCTATAAGCTCTACGGCATCAGGCGCGACGGGCTTATCTACGTCTCCCGCATCGATGCCCGCTGGAACGAAGAGGCAGGAACGGTCAGCCTCCACGGAGAGGATGTTGAACTCCGGCTGCTGCTGCGGGCTCTCTCGCGGGCCATGGGCAAAACGGTGCTGTTTGACGCCCTGCCCAATGAACGGCTTACAATCCACATCGACGACCTGTCTCCGACTTCCGCACTGGAGGTCCTTACTGCCCGGCTTTCGGAGCATGAACTGGAAACAAAAGAGGACTATTTCTATATCCGGCGTACAGCTTCAGGAGACCCCGCCTCCCGCCGCGGTCAACTCCTTTCCCGCAATAACGAGGGGCTGTACAGCCTTGATTTGGTGCGGGTGCGTTTTCGGGACCTTTTGAAGGACCTCTTCACTGCAGAAGGAGAGGAGTACAGCCTGCTGATGCGGGGAGACGCGGTTCTGGAGGAGCTCCGTTTCGAGGAAAAAGAGTTCAGCGAGCTGCTGCGCCTGGTACTGGAACAGGCCAACGGGGATTACCAGGTTTCCGGCGGCATCTATTATATCTTCGAGATCCAGCGGCGGGACGTCCTGAAAAAACTCAAAACCACCGTCTCCCTGCCCCTGGAACACCTTCCGGCTCAGTCGGTCTCCGCCCTCCTGCCCCCGGATCTGGCGGCAGCCAACCTTATGCAGGCGGACACCGAGTCCAATACCATTATCCTGCGGGGCAGCCCGGAGGAGATCGGCCCCCTGGAAAGCTTTATCCGTTCCCTGGACAGGCCCCTGCAGCATGTAAGCTACCGCCGCTTTGATCTTGGCTACGCGGATGTCAAGGACGCCCTGAATCTGCTGCCCCCGCGGCTCTCCGCCCTGGGGCCAAAGGTTCTGCCCGGAACAAACTCCTTTATCGTGCCGGTGAGCGATGCCCAGGCGGGGGATTTCTCCGCCTACCTTGCCGCTTTGGACACTCCCCCGGGACACTTCCCGGTACAGCTCAAGTACATTAGCGCGGAGACTCTTATCAAGTCTCTTCCTCCGGCGGCGGCGAAGGAAGAGATCGTCGCCACTGTAGACCCGACCATGGTCTTTTACACGGGCCCGGAGAGTAGAAAAGAGGAGTTTATCCGGCAGCTGGCCCTCGTCGACCGTCCGGTTCCCCAGATCCGTTACGACCTGCTGGTGGTCCAGTACCAGGAGGGACAGGGCCTAAACTGGAATACCAATTACGAGAACAAGGTTGCCAATGACGGCGACGAGACCACCTTTCTCGGTTCCATCGGTTCCCTGCTGAACCTGAACTTCGATATCGTTTCCAACTTCGGCTATCTTTTCGCAGTGGACCTGAGCCTCTCCTTGAGCGAAACCAGGGCCAGCATTATGGCGGACACAACCCTGAACGGGATTTCCGGAGAAACCCTGAAGTTTCAGAATACCAATACCTACCGCTACCGGGATTACGAAATCGATTCCGACACCGGGGAGCTCAAATCCACGGGGGTTACCCGGGAGTTGACCTCCGGTCTTATTATCAACCTGAACGGCTGGGTCTCCGGAGACGGAATGATCACCATGGAGATCTCCGCCACCGTCAGCCG
>CAZKQJ010000035.1:3552-49131 GCA_964554875.1 uncultured Spirochaetaceae bacterium
TCTCAATGAACGATAGCGTCTCACTCCTTGCCTACGCGCCCCTTCCCCGTGGAAAAGACCAATACGGCCGGGAGTTTATCCGCGCCAACAGGGTCCTCAAGCTGCATGAAGACGAGAACCGCGTAACAGTCGGCGCCGTTGACGAGGACACCTGCGAACTTCAGCGTATCCTGCGCGATTTTCACCGGAAACCGCTTACAGTAAAAACGCTGGATTCCGCCGAGTTTTCCGCCTGGCTCGGGCGCCTTATGGGCTCCGGCGACGATGAGTCCGCCGGCCCGGGCAATTCGGGATACAAGGATAAACTCGACCTGGAAGCCCTGGCATCCGACGCGCCGGTCATCAACCTGGTAAACAGCATCTGTATCGAAGCCATCCGGAGGCGGGCCTCGGATATACACCTGGAGGCCTTCGCCGATACAACCATTGTCCGCTACCGCATAGACGGCGTGCTCCGGGTGCATCAGACCCTGCCGGCGGAGCGTTTTTCCGGGATCGCCTCCCGTATCAAGGTCATGGCGGGACTCAACCTCATGGAACGCCGACGTCCCCAGGACGGCCGCCTTACGGTAAACATGGCGGGGAGCAATGTGGACATCCGGGTTTCCTGTGTTCCCACCGCCGCCGGAGCCGGGGCGGAATCCATAGTCCTCCGGATCTTCAACGCCGATGATTCGGCCTTCAGCCTGACTGATCTGGGATTGCCGGAGGATTGTCTTGCCGGCATCGCTGAGCTCTTAAAAAACCCCCACGGCATGGTTCTGGTGACGGGCCCCACGGGAAGCGGCAAAACCACAAGCCTGAACGCCATGCTGCGCAGCATCAACAGCGAAGGTATAAAGATCGTCACCATCGAGGACCCGGTGGAATATCTGATCGACGGTGTGGACCAGATCCAGACCGATGAGCGCATCGGCCTCGGTTTCAGCACCCTGCTGCGCCGGGTGCTCAGGCAGGACCCCGATGTAATCCTGGTGGGAGAAATCCGGGATTCCGAGACGGCGGAGCTCGCGGTCCGGGCGGCTCTTACCGGGCACCTTGTACTCTCGAGTCTGCATACCAACGATGCGGTTTCTGCGATCAGCAGGCTCATCAACCTGGGAGTCGAAGCCTACCTGATCGCTGCGGTACTGCGGGGGGTAATCGCCCAGCGTCTTACCCGCAGGCTCTGCCCCGCCTGCCGCAGATCCCGCCCGCTGAGCGATTTATACATGAAGCTTTACCACAGGGCAGGACTCGCCAGGCCTGAAGAGGAGTTTTTCGCTGCGGGCTGCCCGGACTGCGACAATCAGGGATACCGCGGGCGGATCGCCGCGGCAGAGTTCTTTATGGTAGACCGGAAAGCCGCCGGAATAATCGCCTCCGCCGGCACGTCCGCAGCTCTGGACCATCATCTGCGGGAACAGGGAATGATCTGCCTTAAGCAGCGGGGACTTACCCTGGCTGCGGAAGGGCTGTCATCCTTCGATGAACTGCAGCGGGCGGGGGTACTCTGATCATGCCGGTCTTTCGTGTTCGTTATGCAGAGGGCTCAGGAGCCCGGCGGGTCAAAATTGTCAGGGCGGATTCCCGCTATGATGCCGCTGCACTTGTTCCTGGAAAGGACAGTGTACTCCTTACCGTGGAAGAGCTCGATACCGCGGCAGGCGAACACGGTACAGGCAGAGCATCATCCCCGCCTGCGGGCTTTGTGCTGGAACTGACCCAGACTCTGGCCCTGCTCTACCGCTCGGGACTGGATGTAAAAGAGGGACTTGAGATCGCCCGCACAATCTACTCAAAGGGAAAAGCGGGCAGGACTGTGGAGGAACTTGCCGCCGGACTTGAACGGGGAGATTCCTTTTCCGGGACAGCGGAATACTTGAGTTTCCCCCGGATCTATTCCGGTCTTATCAAGGTGGGAGAAAAGGTCGGGTCCCTGGCCCAGGTACTCCCGGGGCTGGCGGATTATCTGCGAACCCGTAAAGAGCTTAAGGACAAGTTTATCAACGCCCTGCTCTATCCGTCGGTGGTGCTGGCGGCGGTGATAATCGGAAGCCTCTCGCTCCTGATTTTCGTAGCCCCGAAGATGGGAGAAATCCTGGCCGGTCTCGGCCAGAATCCTGAGCAGATGCTCCTGATCACCGGGCGCATGCGTTTGTTTTCAATACTGTCGGGGACAATCGTCGGCGGGGGTCTTTCAGCAGGCCTGACCGTAGTGCTGCTCCGGAGGTTTTCCGGATACTTCCGTCTTGCCTCGGACCGCGCTCTGCTGCGTCTGCCCCTGGCCGGCAGTCTAGCGTCTCTGGGGGACACGGTTAACCTGGTCTTTGCCCTGGAGGTACTCAGCTCCTCCGGGGTCAGTCTGGAGGACGCCCTGGAGCAGGCGGCGGAGGTAACGGAGAACCGGGCTTTTTCTGCCGGTCTGCGGCAGGCACGTGAAAAGATTCTCCGGGGAGAGCGGCCTTCCGCGGCCTTTGAATCTGCTAAAGTTTTTCCTCCGCGTCTGGTACGCTGGCTGGCCCTGGGGGAGCGCACCGGACGGGTGGAAGAGGTCTTTACCGGCCTGAAAACATGGTACCAGGGAGAGTACGAAACCTTTCTTACCAGGGTCAGCAGTCTCGCCGAACCGCTCCTTATTATCCTGACCGGCGCCCTGCTTTTTACCGGAGTTGTTGTTTTTGTGCTTCCCCTGCTTTCGGGCTTCGGGGAGCTGTTCTGACGGACTATTCATGCCAATCAAGGAAGCAAAGATGATCAAAACAAAAAAACTCCCAGGCGGAGCATCAAGAAAAGGAGAGGAGGGCTGGACCTTTATCGAGACCATTATCGTGCTTGCAATTGTATTGACCCTCTCCACCACCGTAGGCTTCATGGGATTCAGGTACATCGCCACTGCGAAAAAGGCGGCCGCCGGAAACCAGATTGAAGCCCTCAACCTGGCCCTGAACGCCTACCTCTTTGACTGCGGCCGCTATCCTTCACAGGACCAGGGACTCAAGGCCCTTTTCACAAAACCAGACTCCTCGCCGATACCGGATTCCTGGAACGGCCCCTACCTGGAAAAGCCGCTTGAAAATGACCCCTGGGGGAATTCCTATCAGTACAAGGTACCAGGACCCGATGGACTTCCCTACGGCATTATCAGCTACGGGGCCGACGGCGCAGAGGGCGGTGAAGGAGAAAACGCGGATATCGCGAGCTGGAGTCATTGACCATGAAGCACAAGCATGACGATGGCTACGCCCTGCTGGATTCCCTGCTCGCCCTGGCCCTGATTACCCTGCTCGCGCTTCCTTTAAGCACCCTTTTTGTCACGGCCTTGCGGGATTCCGCTTCAGGCAAGGAGGGTCTGTATACCCTTGTGTCCAGACGCAACGAAATCTCCTCTCTGTCCTCCCGGGAGGCTTCCCGATGAGGAGCTCCCCCCGGCGCGGAGACGAAGGCTTCAGCTACATGGAAACCATCGCCGCCCTCTTTATTGCGGCAATCAGCGCTTCGGCCCTGGCTGTGCTGGTCCTCGGTCTTTTCAGAGCTCCTTTTACAATCCGCTCAAGCGGCAGGGAGAGTGCCTCCGTGGCGCTGCTGGACCGTGAACTCAGGCTCATGGCTGCCCGGATTCAGGGGCCCTGGTGGACGGAAGGTCCGGATATGGCCCTGTTCCCTGAGTCCCTCACGCTTAACTGGCTCGACGGCGTCAGGGACCATACCCTGCATCTCGAAATCGGATCGGGAAAACTTCGTGTCAATTGCGACGCCCAGGTCTCCCGGCTCAGCTTTCCCGCGGTCTGGACTCCCCGTTTTATGGGAGCAGAAGGCGGCTTTCGTCTGCTGCTGGATACCGAAGGGAGACTCCCGGAAATCCGCGTTGTCTTCGGAACACACTCCCTTATGGAGGATTCCCGGTGAAAAGCAGGCGACACGCCGACGAGGGCAGCATTACAGCCGCTGCCCTTGTGCTGCTGATTATATCTACCGGCCTCACTCTTTCAGCAGCCTCCCTGGCCTGGACACAGCGGCGGCAGCTTGCCTCTTTCAGAACTTCCACCGAAAGAGCTGTCGCAATGACGGAGATAGCCGACACGGTCCAGGCATCCCTTGCGAAACTGGATCCGTCTGAACCGGACTGGTCCGGAAGTAAGGTCTTTACCGAGATATCTCTACTGGAGCGCGAGGGGAGCTGCACTATTACGCTGGAGGACATCTCCAGCCGTTTTTCCATCAACTCCCTGAACACAAAGATGATAAGCGAAACAGAGGTCAGTTCCTTCCTTTTGCCGGGCATGGGGGCCGGCGCCTTTCAGCAGGACCGGGAGAACGATGGTTTTGCCGTGGATATCCTGGCCCGCTTCGGTCACGTCTTCAGGGAGGAGTTCCTTGCAAACTACGCGACTTCCCGGGGATACTGGAACATCAACACCGCCGACGAGTTCAGCCTGAAAAAAGTCTTTGCGGAGATAACCGGAAACGAAGCTGCGGCGGAAGAGTTCCACCACAGGCTGCGGGAACGCTGCAGGACAGTCGTCCTGGTCCGGCCCGAAGAGCTTGAAGAGTTTATCGGCGTGCACTGGTTCGACCGGGTTTTCCCCTGCATCAATGCCTTTCCTTCCATCAACATACATTTTACCCCGGACTGGGTGTTGAAACAGATTCTCTCCTACCCTGCTTTCCGGGTGACAGCACCGGAGGCTGTTGCTCTGGAGCTCAGCTCCCTGCGAAATTCCCGGGCCATACTGCAGGAGGAACTCCCCGACATAGTTCCGGTACAGGAAAAGGACGAGGATGGAAATATTGTCCTCCCCAAAGAGCAGAACCGGCTCTTTGCATATATGGGCACGGTCACCTGGTTCTGGCAAATCAGCGTGGAAAAAGACAAATCCCTTTTAACCCGGGTCGTCGCCCGTATTCCCGACAAGAGGGGCCCGGAGGGGGAACTGCACAGGGAATACCGTACTGTTCATGAGGTACTGCCATGGTAAATCCGGTCATGCTGAAACATGCCGTCCTGCTCCCCCGCGACCGCTACCGTCTGGTACTGTCGGTTTTTCCCGGTCTCAAAAAAGCGGAAAGACTCAAAGCCGTGGAGTTCCGGCTGCCCGAACTCTACCCCGGCTCCATGGAGGATATACTCTGGGAGAGCAGGCCGCTGCCGGGACCCTCGGGGGCTGTTCTGAGTGTTATTGTCCCGCGGCGGGATATCGAAGAAATCCGCAGCACCGATCCGGGGGCAATCATTTACGTACCCATCCTTCACTGCATCGACCGAGGATACCCCCGGCGAGGACAAAGCCTTGAGCTCGAATACGGCAGCTCCCAGAAAGACAGCCTGGTCCGGAATACAGACGACAACTTCCGCCTGACCTCTCTACCGGTGGAGACTGCAGACAGTGTCTACCCCGAGGCTGACAGGAACAGCTGGAAGATCTGTTCTCCCCCTGCCGCCGCGACACGGATTCAAAAGAGTATAAAAGGGTATCGCGGCGCCTTCAGCGCGAAGCAGAGTACCGGACTGTCCCTGGGTATCGGAGCCTTTCTTACCGGTGTTGCCATCCTCACAGGGCTCGCGATTTACGGGGAACGCCTCCTGATCAGCCGGGAAGCCGAGTTGACCGTACTGTCCCGCCATACCAGGGACGAAACCGAACGCAGCAAGACAGCTGCCGCTCTCAAAGCGGAGATCGAAGTGCTGGAAACCCGGCTGCAGGAGGCTGAAACGGCGGCGCATATTGACCCGTGGCTTTTTCTGAACCGCCTTGCCCCCCTGATGCCCCGGGGGACCCGAATCCGAAGCTTCTCAACCCGGGGAGACTCTTTTGCCCTGGAACTCAGCAGCGACGACTCCCGGGAAAGCGCCCTGGGACTGGGAAACGCCCTCTCCCGGGAGTCAGGCTTTGCCGATATCGTCTTCCAGGAGGTGCGCATCCTGCAGGAATCTCCTGACGGGTCTCATCTTTCCCGCTACCGGCTTAGCGGCTCTTTTAATCCGGCCGGCCGGTTCCCAACGGAACGGGAGGGTGAATGAATAAAACCGGTAAACGCTCCCTTTCCCGACGTGAGAAGCTCTTCACAAATATCTTTCTTTTCACCGCCCTGATTGCCCTTGCTGCCGCCGGCTTTGCCCGTTTTTATCTGCGCTATACCGAATTCAGCGGCCGAATTGCAGCGCAACGGGAGCGTATTCATACGACGGGGCGCAGCACAGATGATACAGCCTCACCCGTAGTCCTGCGTCGGAAACGCGACGCACTTGCCGCCCGCCTTGAATCTGTCAGCGCCGGGTCCTCCCCAGACGCCTACTCCCTGGGCGAGTCGCTGCTGAAGCTGTCACAGGATAACTCTGTAAATATCCGCCGTTACCGTCCCCTGACAGGACAGACCACAGAGACCCGGAAGGATGTGCCGGGCTTCTCCTTTGCAGGGAACGCCACATCCGGAGATCTTCTCCGCTTTTTACAGAAACTTTCACGGAAGCACTCCTCCTGGCACGTCACGAGCCTCATGATCAGCGCGAGCAACACACCGGGACAGCTGGATATTGCCTTCGATATTGTGCAGGGCCCAAAATCTCCGGAGGCAAAAGAATGAAGTTTCGACAAGCTGCTCTCCGGCTGATTATCGCGGCTGGGTTTATTACGGCCGGATTTCTGCTGCCCCTGCCTGATTTCAGCCTTCCGGATATCCCGCCGCAGCCGGAAAACGGAATAATATCGACACCATCGCCTCCGTCACCAATACAGCCGCGGTTTAACCCGGAGAATCTATCGCGCCTCTTTGAAGTCCGGCCTCTTCCGGCCCTTGCCAGGGAATCGAAGCCGCCTGAAAAACAGACCCGCGAAGCGCCGTTACCGGAACCCGCTTCGCCGCCCCCCCCTCTCCCCCTCCTCCGTTATGTGGGAGAGGCGGTAATCCAGGGACGTACTGTCTACTACCTTATGGCAGGCCGTCCGGAAAGACTCCTGTGCCTCCCAGGGGAATCAGAGGATGAATACAGGCTGATCAGCGCCACCGACGAAGAGCTGATACTGGAATACCGGGGAGCAAAGTACCGGCTTCGCCGGCCCTGAACAAATTTGTGCGGAGCCGAAGGTCACAAGACCGATGGCGACCGTAAATAAGCGAAAGAACGGGTTCCCCGGTCTTTCGCGCCAAGCAGAGCGGAGCCGGAGGCAGCATGCCGATGGCGACCGTAAATAAGGAGTCTTTATGTGCCGAAAGAATAGCTCACTTCTCCTGCTGCTGGTCCTGCTGTTTACAACCTCCTGTTCCACCACACTGCCGTCCACACGCGACAGAGCGCCCATGACCGGTATGGTCTACGATACCAAAGGTCGTCCCGTACAGGGTGCCAGGATCCTCATCGACGGCATAAAAGAGACCTCCACCGACCTGAATGGACGTTTCGTTAGCCCTCCCCTTGATACCGGTACCCATCAGCTGCTGATTAAAAAAGAGAGCTATGAGGAGCAAAGCGTCCGGGTTGAATTTACCAGTCCTCTTGAGGTTCTCTATGTCGGCATCACATCCTTCGCAAACCTTATGGAAGAGGCGGAGGACGCCCTGGACAGTGAGGATTACGATGAAGCGATGGATTATCTCCGGAGAGCTGAGACTGTTTTCCCCGACGATCCGGCCCTGCTGGTACTCTGCTGCGCGGCCTTTCAGCTGGCAGGCAGGCCGGAAGAAGCGGAGGAGTATTCCCGGCGGCTCCAGGAGACCGGTCTGGTGAAGTAAAAATCGCCCATGGAAAAAACACACCTACTGGTCAGACCAACCTGAAAGGAATATACTCCGTCCATGAAACACAATGAGTTTACTCCAAAACTCTTTCAGGTCCTGAAAGAAGGCGTTTCCCGGCAGCAGCTGCTCCGGGAGTTAAGCGCCGGCATTATTGTCGGGATCGTAGCCCTTCCCCTGGCAATCGCCTTTGCAATAGCCTCCGGGGTTTCTCCCGACCGCGGAATTATTACTGCAATCCTGACAGGCCTAATTATTTCCCTCCTTGGAGGCAGCAGAGTCCAGATCGGCGGCCCCACCGGAGCTTTCGTTGTAATCGTGTACGGTATAATCCGGCAGCACGGTTACGAGGGACTCCTCATTGCCACCCTGATGGCGGGAATTATCCTGGTTCTTATGGGCTTGCTGCGTCTCGGTTCCCTGATCAAGTATATCCCCCAGACCCTTATAACCGGGTTTACCACCGGGATTGCGGTACTGATCTTCAGCAGCCAGATCAAGGACCTTCTGGGGCTTAATCTCAAGAATGTTCCTGCGGAGTTTATTCCCAAGTGGAGTGCCTACATCAGCAGCCTGGGCACGCTTAATCCCTGGGCCCTCTGTATCGGGCTCTTCAGTGTTGCCGCGGTAGTACTGGTCCCCAGGTTCCTGCCAAAAGTTCCGGGGGCCTTCGTTGCAATCCTGGTCTCGACCATACTGGTGAGTCTCTTCAAACTCCCCGTGGAAACCATCGCGGAACGCTTCGGCCCCTTAAGCCCGGTATTTCCCGCTCCCGTGATACCCGCATTTGATCCTGCGATCTGGAGCGGACTTCTGCTGGCAGCCTTCTCCATTGCCCTGCTGGGAGCCCTGGAATCCCTGCTCTCGGCTGTTGTGGCCGACGGCGTCATCGGAGGACGGCACCGCTCCAATATCGAACTTATAGCCCAGGGCCTCGCGAACATCGTCTCTCCCCTCTTCGGCGGAATTCCCGCTACAGGGGCGATCGCCCGCACCATGACGAACATCAAACTTGGAGCCCGCACTCCCATCGCGGGGATCGTCCACGCCCTGACGCTGCTAGTCATCTTTCTTGTTGCCATGCCCCTGGTTTCCGCCATTCCCATGTCCTGTCTGGCGGGTATCCTTATCATTGTAGCCTGGAACATGAGCGAGTACCGCTACTTTATCATCTCCTGCAGGATCAACATCCATGAGACAGCTGTGCTGCTGACCACCTTCTTTCTGACGGTGTTTACGGATCTTACCATAGCCATTCCCGCAGGATTCGTGCTCGCCCTCGTTCTTTTCATGAAGCGTATGTCCGAAGCAGTGGACATCAATCCCCTGGTGGCTTCCAAGGGCGGGGAGACCCTCTTCAGCAGCGACGGAGAAGAGATTCCTGAGGAGGTCCAGGTTTTCGAGATTGACGGCCCCCTCTTTTTCGGATCCGCCGGTCAGTTTCTGAATATCCACGCTTATGTAGAAGACCACCACAATCTGGTGCTGTTTCGTATGCGCTATGTCCCGATCATGGACAGTTCCGGGCTGCGCCGCTTTACGGAAATAGTTCACTCCCTGAATAAGCAGGGTATATCTGTTCTTGTATCCGGAGCGAACAGCAGAATCGCTGAAAAACTGGTTAAACACGGTGTGCTTGGACAGGATTTTGTATTTGCAAAATTTTCGGAAGCTCTGAAAAAAGCACGAGCAATGATCGAATAAGACCGGCATAAGTAAGATACAACTCATACAGATATATACAGAATTCAGCCTTGTATGATATAGTTCTGTATACAACCCGGGGATTGCCCTCCGGGGCGATAACTATTATTGACCATAAGGAGTTTGGAGACTATGTCGATTAATCTGGACCTGAAAAACCTGGAGGCGGCCTTTCCCGAGGACTTTACAGAAGACCAGAAAGCCCAGGCAAAGACCCTCTTTTTAAAAAACCTCTCGGAAAAAGCCCACCGCTTCTACGGAGGCAAGATGCAGACCGTTCCCAGGTGCGGGCTCTACGGTTTCAACTGGTTCAATGTCTGGTATACCCCGGGGGTATCCAAGATTTCAACCTCCATCCGGGACGACAACGACAGCTCCTTTGCTCTCTCCAGCAGGGGTAATACCGTTGCGGTGATCAGTGATTCGACCCGTGTTCTTGGAGACGGCGACTGTACGCCCCCCGGCGGATTGGGGGTCATGGAAGGCAAGGCACTTCTGATGAAGTACCTCGGCGGTGTGGACGCCTTCCCTCTGTGCGTCGACTCAAAGGGTAAGGACGGAAAGAACGACCCGGACAAGATCATCGAATTTGTAAAGATGGCGCAGCACTCCTTCGGTGCGGTCAACCTTGAAGACATCAGCCAGCCTAACTGCTTCCGTGTTCTGGACGAACTCAGGGACAGCTGTGATATTCCGGTCTGGCACGACGATGCTCAAGGGACTGCCTGTGTTACTCTTGCGGGCCTCATAAACGCCCTCAAGCTGGCGGACAAAAAGATCGGGGAGGCGAAAATCGTACTTCTCGGGGCAGGAGCCTCCAACACAACCATCGCCCGTCTTATTATCGCCGACGGAGGAGACCCCGCGAAGATGTATGTCTTCGATTCGAAGGGTGGGCTCCATTCGGAACGGAAGGATATACAGAAAGATCCCCGGCACTACCGCAAGTGGGAGATCTGCGAAAAGACCAATCCTGCTAAAATCGAAACCATCGAAGAGGCCATGAAGGGGGCCGACGTGCTCATAGCCCTCTCAACCCCGGGACCGGACACTGTCAAGCGGGAGTGGATCCGCTCCATGGCGCCCAAATCCATCGTCTTTGCCTGTGCGAATCCCGTGCCCGAAATCTGGCCCTACGCCGCCAAAGAGGAAGGAGCCTTTATCGTCGCTACCGGACGGGGAGACTTCCCGAATCAGGTGAACAACTCGGTATGCTTTCCTGGAATCCTTAAGGGGGCCCTGCTGGTTCGGGCAAAGAAGATAACCGACGGCATGGCAATCCGCTGTTCCCACTCCATCGCGGACTTCGCAGAAAAGCGGGGAATCAGTCCTGACAATATTATAGCAACCATGGAGGAGACGGACGTCTTTGCCCGGGAAGCTGCCGATGTCGCCATGCAGGCCATCGAAGAAGGGGTTGCCCGGAGGGAGCTCGGCTGGGACGAGGTATATGCTCGGACCAAGGCAGACATCGACGCTGCCCGCAGGCTCTACCGGGACATGGAAGACCGCGGGCACATCGCCGAACCGCCCCAGGAACTTCTTGACGAAGCCATGGCGGCGGCTATTGCCGCGGTACGAACGTAAACTCGCATATCAGACAGTTACCTGAAATTACACTTCAAGGCCGGGTTCCTCATCCCGGCCTTCCATATAGGCCATTGTACCCCACCGCATGTATCCGGCATAGATCAGGTAGAAGATCAGTCCCCTTCCGGGAAAATAGACCGGCACGAACATCAGGAGAACCTCGAAGCTCATGGCCGGAATCATGGCGTACACCGCGACATTCAGAATCCCCTCAAAAGGAGCCCTCCGGCCCCTGAACCGGAGGATTATTCGGGTCAGGACGATGTAGATCATCATCTGGGCCACCCGGAAAAGGTAGATCCCACCCAGGGTTATGATAAAGGCCAGAGGGTACAGAAAAGGTAAAATACTGTCCGTCCATTTCTTTATTGACATGGGATCGATCAGGAGGTAATCGGTATCGGAAAAATCGAGGCGCCGGATCTGTGTTCTCTGCTGGTCCTCGTATACGGCGAGTCCCTCAGGTCCCATAAAGGCGAGGGCACCTGACTCCTCCAGGCTGTTTATCCGGCCAGTAGTATCAAGAACGAACATCAGCTGATCGTCGAAGCGTATTTCGTAGGGTTGCTTAACCGAGGATGTAACCCTGCCCCGTATAACCTCCATTACCGGCAGCCGATATACCAGCGGATCCACCACATCCTGTTTGATGGTATTGACCAGTATCAGGAGATTGATGTAGCCGGGGATAAAGAGAAGCGCCGTTACTGCCAACAGCAGAAGGAAAGGCCGTCCAGGCTTTTCCGGCTGCCGACGGTATGGTGCGGGAGAATGAAAACTCTCCTTGAGAGAGAGAAAAAAATCTTTAGTTGCAGAGTTCGGTTTCATCAGTCCTGAGTCTACTCCGCCGGGACGCCCAACGGCAACCAGGCTGCTCAATTTTGTTTACGACTCTCGCAGCCAGTATTTTCTACCTCCGTGAACCCGGTCGAGAAAGCCGTATTCAACCAGATAACGCCGCAGGGTTACATAGTCTTCATAAACTCCGGCTATGTACTGGTTAATCTCCTTTTCACTGTATTCACGTCCAGGGCTGAAGCCATCTGAAATTCTCTGAAGGATGACAAGCTTTTCCTTCTCCTTTTTCGGAAAGCGGAGAAGCTGCCCCTGGGGCATGTATTTTTTCAGGATATCCGTCTTTTCCTTCTCGGTTACAACAAGCCGCATGTCATCGGCCTGAATATGAAGAGGATACTCCACAAGTTGCTCATCCCTGGGCAGATCATGCAGAAGTTCGGTCATGGCCACCAGGACCTTGGCTTCCCGGTAGCGTTCCCGCAGCTGGTATCGGTGATTTCTGACGGTGGATTTCGCCTTGTTGCCCAGGAGCCTTGCGATTTCTCCATCCTTCTCTCCCCGGAACATCCCCTGCATCACCTTCAGCTGCACCTCAGACAATCCGCTGTGTCCCACCCCCCCGGCAGCAAGGGCCGTGAAGTGACCGCCGTGGGCAGACAGGATATGCTCTTCCATTGCCCGGCGGGCGGTTAAAAAACGATCTCCAACGGAATACACCATACCTTTTTCCAGGACATGGGAACAGTAAATACACAATAATCTTTTTCCAGCTCTCCTGTAGCCCCTCTTCAGCTCCCTGACGGAGGGATTATTGGGGCGGTTTACATCATCCATATATCCTCCATCGCCATTATAAACAGACAATTCATTTTTTGTCTATAAATAATTAGACAATATAGTATTACGTTTATTATAATACAAAAATCTCAGATACCAGTTTTTTTCTGTCTAAGCAGAAAGATTTATGCTACATTTCTTAAACAGAAACAACGAGGATAGATCCGTGAAAAATAAACTTCTGCTGGCTCTTTTTTTCGTTTACCTCCTTTGCCCTCTCACCCTGACAGGAGAGGAAGGGGATGCCGGCACCTTTAATCTTCTGGTTCCCATAGCGTTTTACACCAGTGATACCGGTTTCGCAGGGGGCGGACTCTTTCAGCGCCTATATCCTTCCGGCCTTAATTTCAGTATCGCCGGATTCTACACCCAGAAGCATCAGATAAACATCTTCTACAACCTGGACTACTTTACACCCGAGTTCCCCTGGTGGATCCAGTACGACGGCAGCGGAAGGTATTATCCTGAATCCTTTTATGGTGTTGGAGCGACTACGGATCTTGAGGATGAGGAGGGTTTTACAACCCTCGGACTGGACCAGAGTCTGAGTGCCTACCGCAGGGTATTTGACGGCCTCTATATAGGACCGGCTTTCCGCTATAAAATCAACGATTTTGTCGATCCCGACGAAGGAGGACTCATCGACCAAAATCTCCTACCCGGCAGCGCGGGCTATCAGATACTCTACTCTGGTATAGGCCTGGGTACCGGACGGGAACTCATTGCCCTTACTCCCGCTCTGGGGATCTTCTACGAAGCGGTCGGGAGCTACGCCAGAACTATCCAGGGGGACCAGGCTGATGATTTTCTTCTTACAAGCGATTTCCGCTTCTTTTACGATCTTGCCGATTCCCCCCTCGGGCTCAGGGGACATCAATTTGCTCTGCAGCATCTGAGTCTCGTTTCCGGCGGGGAACTGCCCTTTCTTGAACTGCCTTCCGTGGGAGGAGGGAACCTTCTCAGGGGATACGCTGCAGACCGCTTCCGGGACGCGGTTGCCATGGTCCTTCAGGCTGACTACCGTTTTCCCATCTACGGTAAATTCAAGGGTGCCCTCTTCGGGGCCCTCGGAAACGTGGCCCCTGAGATCAGCTCCCTCGGGGATGGAGGACTCAAAGCGGCCTGGGGAGGAGGGCTGCGATTTCAGACCGGTCCTACTCCGGATACATCCTTCAGGCTCGACGTCGGGTGGAGCGGAGAGGACTTCGGCGTCTACTTTCTCTTTGGAGAAGCCTACTGAGAATTACGCGAGAAGCTGAATATTAGCGGGAAGCTCCCGGGCATCGACGTCTTCGGTTATGTCGAATACAGGCCCCTCAGATCCCTGAAAACTGGCAGGGGCATTTTCCATCAAGGCATCCAGATCCCCGGGACTCATTCCCCCCTTCCGGAGTGCCTCTCCCAGCTCGTGTTCAGCCGGGTCACGATCGAGCCATACCTGGAACTCCCGCAAGCCCTCAATGGGACCGGCGGAGGCATGTATTCCGTTAAAAGCAGTCCTCGGCTGTTCCTGCAGGTCAAGTTCCTGATACCTGTCCCGGAGCAGCCTCCGGAGGGAGCCCGGGGCGGCCTTTTCCGGATTAGTCGCCCCTATTACCAGACTTCGAAAATCCTTCCAGCTCAGATGGTCGGGACTAAAGCGTGCATCATAGAGCTTGACTTTTAAACCGGGGGCTGTAAAGAGCTCCTTCATGGAAGGGTAAAACCCGTTTATTACAAAAAGACCGCTTTTCTCCATGCGGCTTACGTAGAGCCCGGGGCCGAGTTTTACCTCGATACCGTTCCTCCACAGGGTGTTCAGGGTCTGAGGCGATGGATTTCCCAGGAGTTCAAAGGCCTCAGTGCAGTTCAGCAGTTCTCCCGACGAGAGAACCTCGTCAATGCTGCGCCGGAAGATCTTGAAAAACTCTTCCCGCCCCTTCTCCGGTATGCGCAGATCAGAGGGAGAAAGCTCCATGGCGGCCCGGGAGATGGAAGCATAGTGCCGGTCAATAATCCTCTTTTCTATCAGCTCTGCCGCCTCTATTTCGCCGGCCTCGACAAGACTGACACCCGTCTTCCGCAGCCGGTCCTCCACAAAGGCTATCGCCCTGGGGGTGACAGCCTGGGGTTTTATAAAAACAAGGGCGTTATTGTTCATGGCATTCTCCATTTTTTACCGCCCAGTGTATCCTTACTGACCATTCATGACAATGGTCAAAAAAAGTGAACAGAATTGCATAGAAGTATCTGCAAACTGTTGACACCAAAGAGCTTTATCGATATATTTTTATCGTTACTAAATTAACGATTTGTAAGAACGGTATACTTACGATACTATATAAGAACGGAGGTATACCATGGAGGATGCATCAATTCAGTCCGTACCGTACCCAACGATAAAACGCTACCCTGCGTATCTTCAGGTACTGAAGGAACTGAAAGTTACAGGAATAACAACGGTATCAGCGAGGGATATTGCAGAACGCCTGGGACTAAACCAGGTTCAGGTACGAAAGGACTTGGGGTATTCAGCCATAATCGGCCGTCCGAAGGTCGGCTACGATATAGAGCAGCTGACTTCTGCGCTGCATCAACTGCTTGGTTGGCAGGACCCGAAGGAGGCTTTTCTGATCGGGGCCGGAGCCCTCGGATCAGCCCTTCTTGGATACCGGGGTTTCCAGGAGTACGGGCTGGATATTGTTGCAGCCTTCGACCTGGATCCGTCAAAGCACAACACCGCTATCCACGGGAAAAGAGTCTTTCCCATGGAGCGGGTTCCGGAACTTGCAAAACGCATGGGTGTTTTGATTGCCGTTCTTACCGTTCCGGAATCTGCTGCACAGAAGTGCGCAGACCTGCTGATTGAGGCGGGAATACGGGGTATCTGGAGTTTTTCGCCATGCAAGATCGAGGTCCCCGACAACGTCGTTGTGCAGAGAGAGGAACTCTCCTCCGGACTTGCGGTACTGTCGGTCCGCTTGTCGGAGATGCTCAAACACGAAAACAATGGACCAAAAGCGCCGGCATAAACTGCCTTAAAAAGCCTGCCGGTGCTGAATACAGTTCCGTCCCGGAGACGGAGTGGCACCGGAGGCTGTAGTGAAAACAAAACCTGTAATAGAGATCTGCATGGGGAGCTCCTGCTTTTCCAGGGGCAATGCCCTCAGCCTGGAACGGGTGGAAAACTATCTGCAGAAGGCAGGCCTTTCGGAGAAGGTGGAATTAAAAGGACGCCTCTGTGCGGGTAATTGCGCCTCCGGCCCATGCATGAGTATAAACACCATAAATTATACCCAGGTTCACCCCGACGCCGTGGAGGATCTTCTGCGGTACCATCTTGAGCTCAGGAATACGGAGAGCCTATGACTCCCGCCATTTACACGGAAAAGACCCAGTGCCGGGACTGCTACAAATGCGTCAGGCATTGCCCGGTAAAAGCTATCAGGGTAGAAGAATCCAGTGCCACAGTAGACCATGATCTCTGCATATTCTGCGGACGCTGTGTTGATGTCTGCCCCGCCGGTGCCAAGAAGGTTCGGAACGATGTTCCCCGGGCAAAGCAGCTTTTATCCATACGAAAGAAGGTCTACGTTTCCCTGGCCCCGTCCTATGCGGCGGTATTCACCGATAGAGAGCAGGATTTAATCGAAAATCTGAAAGGACTGGGTTTCGAAGGGGTCTCCGAAACCGCCATCGGCGCCGAGATTGTCAGCCTTGAACAGAAGAGACAACTGGAAGCCGGAAGCGGCGTATGTGTCTCCTCCGCCTGTCCCTCCGTACGGCTGCTGGCCCAGAGATATTTTCCCGAAGCAGCAGAACGGATCAGCGGAATTCCCTCCCCCATGATAGCCCACGGTCGGTACTTGAGACGCCTGTATGGTGAAGATATCGGTGTGGTTTTTATTGGTCCCTGTATTGCAAAGAAGACGGAGGCCGACCAATACCCCGATACGGTGGATGTAGCCCTGACCTTTAAAGAAGCGGCTTCATGGATCAGCGAAAGCGGCGAGATAATCAGGCATGATACGGCAGCCTCGAAAAAAGCCGACTTTGTCCCCTTTAAGGCGGGCAAAGCCTCTCTGTATCCGGTGGACGGTGGAATGATCCGCTCCATGGGAGACTCTGCCCCGGTTAACTACCGTTATTTTCATCAGTCCGGAACCGCACAGCTTATGGATACCCTCCGGCACTTTACGGATATCCGGGAGGAAAACTATTTTCTCGAACTCATGACCTGCGAAGGGGGCTGCATTAATGGACCGGTCAGCCACACCGATAAGTCCTCAATATCCCGCCGGGCCAGGTTGTTCGATACCTGGGAAAAACGGGAAAGCTGCAGTTCCCTGGATTACCTGCCGGCGGACATGCTCGATTCCTGCTGGAATGGCCCCGCGGCGACGGGAGGCTCCTATACTCAGGAACACATAGAAGAAGCCCTGAAAGCCCTGGGAAAGATCAGCCAGGAGGACCGAAAGAACTGCGGCGGCTGCGGCTACTCGACCTGCGAGGATTTTGCCTGTGCCTTTCTGGACGGTAAAGCTGAAAAGGAGATGTGCGTTACCGAAATGCGCAAGATTGCACAAAGCAAGGTAAGTGCCCTGCTGCATACCATTCCCATGGGAGTCGTAATTGCGGATGAGAGAATGCACATTGTTGAGTGCAATCGTAACTTCCTGGACCTCTTCGCGGAAATTCCCTTTGAACCGGATATGGAGGTACTTAAGCGGGTAGAAGGTAAAAACCTCTCCGCCTTTTTGCCGGAGACCTCGGCCTTTCGGAGTCTTCTGGATCGTACAGAAACAATGGAAAAGATAATCCAGATAGACGGCAAGGTCATGCGGGGAAACTTCTTCCAGATCCAGAAGGGACGTCTTGTAGGCGCGGTTTTCCAGGACATCACAGCCCCGGCGGTAAAGCGGGAGATGGTGGTCAAGAAAGCGGAAGAGGTAATCCGGAAAAACCTGCAGAGTGTACAGCAGATTGCCGGCCTTCTGGGAGAAAACGCCGCCGAGACGGAAATTATACTCAACTCCCTTATAGACTCCTTTGAACCCGGAGAATTCAGACGGAGCGAATGAGCGTGGACTACGGTTTTATCGAGGTTGACTACTACCAGTTTTACAAGCACCGCAACAAGATCGGCGGGGACGTATTTCTTCTTTCCCGTCGCGAAGAAGACGGAAGAATAATCTGTGTACTCTCCGACGGCCTCGGCAGCGGCGTCAAGGCCAATGTACTGGCTAATCTGACCGCCACCATGGCCGAGAAGTACGTCGCGGAAAAGCTGGATGTCCGGAGGGCCGCGGAAATAATCATGAGGACCCTGCCGGTATGCCGGGAGAGAAAGATCAGTTACGCGACCTTTTCCATCATTGACGTCCAGGCGGATGGAAAAACGGAGATCGTGGAATACGACAATCCACGCTTTCTGTTTTACCGGGGAAATAAAGAAATCAGGCCGGACAGACGGGTAATTGAACTGCCCAGACGTTTTGAACACAAGGAAGAACACCTCTATTACAGCAGCCTGGACCTCCAGGTCCAGGACCGGCTGGTCTTCTTTTCCGACGGAGTAACCCAGAGCGGCATGGGCTCCCAGGGCTATCCTCTGGGACTCAGACTCGAGGGTGTTCAGGAGTATACCGGAGGCCGAATCGCCGCTGATCCTTCGGTCTCCGCCAGGGAGCTGGCCAGAAAGATCGCCGTAAACTCCCAGCTCCTTGACGGCAACGCCCCCAAGGACGATATAACCTGCGGCGTCATCTATTTCAGGACACCCAGACAGGCGATGATCGCGACCGGGCCTCCCATGGACCCCGGACGGGATACCCTGCTGGCACAACGGCTGGCGCTTTTTCCGGGAAAAAAGATTATCTGCGGCGGGACAACAGCCAAACTCGCCGCCCGGGAACTTGGCAAGGAAATCCAGGTTGACCTGAAGAGCAGGGACAGAAAAATTCCACCCTCCGCAGAGATGGAAGGGATCGACCTGGTGACCGAAGGAATGCTCACCCTTACCGAGACGGCCCGACAGCTTGAGACCGGCGAGTTCGCAGATACCATTGCAGATAACGCCGCTGTACGGCTGTGCCGGCTCCTTGTGGACAGTGACAAGGTCTATTTTCTGGTAGGCACCAAGATCAATGAAGCTCATCAGGACCCAGATATGCCGGTGGAGATCGGTATTCGCCGGACCCTGGTGAAAAGAATATGTGAAATTCTGGAAAAACACTATCTAAAAGCAACCAGCCTTGAGTTTATATAGGAGAGAGCTATGAAGGATTCTTTGGTCGTAAAAATCTGTACCGGAACAGCCTGTTATGTTCAGGGGGGGTCCTTTCTTCTGGACCTGGAGAACAAACTGAACGGCGAGGAACTCGCCGCCGTCACGATCCAGGGCGTCGGCTGCCTGGGCTGTTGCGGAGAATCCTCCGGCCCCAGACCTCCCTTTGCCATGGTTGACGGAACCCTCGTCGGCGGCATCGACGTGGATGAACTGACGGAGATAGTTCGCAGGAAACTGCAGAACACAGGAGACACAAGGTAGCGCCATGAACAATAATACTGTATTCCTTCGCATACAGCTGGCAAAACGCTTCATCCAGGGAATAATCAACAAGAACCTGCCGCAGATTATCGACAGGATTCCCGTCGATCTCTTCCCCAAAAAGGGAGGAAGCTACCGCTGCTGTATCTACAAGGACCGGGCGATAACCAGATACCGGCTTATGGCCCTCCTCGGCTATTCCATTGAAGAGGAGATTGATGAAACACGACCCCTGAAGGATTACGCCGAAGAAGCCGGAACCCGACAAGGTGCTCCGGAAGGACCGGTCCTGACCCTCATCGATGCGGCCTGTCACTCCTGTCCTTCAGGCAGGCACACCGTATCCAACCTCTGCCGGGGATGTCTTGCCAGGAACTGCGCCTCCGTATGTCCCCGGGATGCCGTAAGCTTTGTAAACGGCAAGGCTGTCATAGATCACGATAGCTGCGTCAACTGCGGCAAATGCCGGGAGGCCTGCCCCTACAACGCGGTGGTCTACACCCCGGTACCCTGCGAGGCAGCCTGCCCTGTGGGAGCGATACGAAAAAACGAAGACGGCTCCGCGCGTATCGACCATGAAAAATGCATCTCCTGCGGACAGTGCAGCATCAGTTGCCCTTTCGGCGCGGTAATGGAACGCAGCCACCTCTACACTATCACCCGGGATCTCCAGGGACCTGAGTCAAAACGTCCTGTCGCCCTGCTTGCCCCCGCTGCTGCGGGACAGTTCCCGGGATCCTTCGGTCAGCTTGCAACGGCCTTGCGGCAGGCAGGTTTCGCAGCCGTCGTGGAGGTCGCCTGGGGAGCGGCAGAGACGGTCAGAAAGGAAGCGTCGGAGCTGGCGGAGCACCTTAGGGAAGGCAAGCCCCTGGCGAGTTCCTGCTGTCCGGCCTATACCGAGGCGGTGCGTCTTCACTGTCCGGAGTTCGCCCCCCATGTCTCCACTGCCCCCACACCCATGGCAGCTGCCGCAGCCTGGGCCGGGGAGGAGTGGCCGGGTCGCGAAACCGTCTTTATCGGTCCCTGTATTGCCAAAAGAGTGGAGGCCAGGCGTGATTCCTCCGCCGACAAGGTAATGACCTTTGAGGAACTGGCCTCCCTGTTTTTGGCCATGGACATAGATGTGGCGGAGTGTCCCGAATCGGGAGCCGACAATCCACCGGTTGACAAATTCAAGCGGCTCTTTGCCCGGGCAGGCGGCGTCAGCCAGGCAGTACTGAAGCATGCCGGGGAATGCCTCGACCGGGAACCGGAGCTGCTCAGGATTGACGGACTGGATAAAAAGGCCCTGGCAAAGCTTAAACTTATCGCGTCCGGAAAACTGAAAGCAGATTTTACCGAGGTCATGAGCTGCCCCGGCGGCTGTATCTGCGGCCCGGGGACCGTCGCTGATCCAAGGATAAGCAGCAGGCGGCTGGATGAGTATGCCGATGATACGATTACGGACCTGTCCGCTGTTGGGGAAAAGTCCGCGGGATAAAGCAGTCCGGCCGGGATCAGCCGGTTCCAATCTCTTTGGTGTGTCCCGGCCGGGCATTCTCCTCGATGAACTGAATTATCTCTATGGCGATGTTTCGGCGGGACACCTGCTCGATACCCTCAAGACCCGGCGAAGAGTTTACCTCGATAACCGCCGGGCCCCTGCTACTCCTCAACAGGTCAACCCCGGCAACATTAAGGCCTACAATTTTAACCGCCCTGAGAGCAGCCTCCCGCTCCTCATCGCTTATGTCGATCTTTACCGCAGACCCTCCTCGGTGCAGATTGGAACGAAAATCCCCCTCGCCCCCCCGACGCATCATGCTGGCCACCACACGGTCTCCGATAACCAGACAGCGAATATCGCTTCCTTCGGACTCTCCGATGTACTCCTGCACCAGGATGTTGGCCTTGACCCCACGGAAGGCCTCCACTACGCTCTTGGCAGCCTTTCTTGTTTCAGCCAGCACCACCCCGATGCCCTGGGTACCTTCCAGGATCTTGACCACCAGGGGAGTGCCACCGACCATATCGATCAGATCGTCGGTGTAACGGGTGGAATGGGCAAAGGCTGTTACCGGCATACCGATCCCCCCCTTTGAGAGGAGCTGCAGACAGCGCAGTTTGTCCCGGGATCGTGAGATGGGTACCGACTCGTTCAGGCAGTAAACCCCCATCATCTCGAACTGACGCACCACTGCTGTGCCATAAAAGGTTATTGATGCACCGATCCGGGGTATTACAGCGTCAAAGCCGGTCAGGTTTTCTCCCCGGTAATGAATCTCCGGTTTTCCGGAAGCAATGTTCATGTAGCACTCCAGGGGGTTTATAATCCTTACCTTGTGCCCCCTGGATGTCGCAGCCTCAACGAGACGTTTGGTTGTATACAGATAGCTCCTCTGGGATAAAAGGGCCAGTTTCACGCATGCCTTCCTTTTCTCTTGTTCATGAGATAACTCCTGCCCGGATCAACCACAAAGCGGTCACCCAGGGTTGCCCGCCCAAGAAGCATGGGATAGCGCATTCTTGTCCGGTCGGTCAGGCTGATTTCCGCAATCCAGGAATCGCTGCCAAGCACAAGCAGGGTTGAGATGATGTACCTGATCTGTACGGCGCCACCGGAGTTGGTCACCTCCCGCCGATCGACCAGAGCTGCTGTACAGCGGGTACCGCTCCCGGAAAGACCTCTATGGGGGAAAACGGTAAAAGCAACCCGGGGGCCGTCGGAGGAATCATAGACAAGGATATCCGAAGCGTGGAGGGCCGCAGAACGGGCACCGGTATCCAGTTTGGCGACAATGCGATGGAGCCCCAGTTCCGGCAGAGAGACGTGCTCCTTCCAGCCTGCACACTTCGCTTCGCTCATACAGTATCCCGGGGAAGAGTAACCGTAAATTCCGATCCCTCTCCCAGTCTGCTTTCCACTGAAACGCTTCCTCCATGGACAAGGGCAATATGCTTTACAATGGCGAGCCCGAGACCGGTTCCACCGGTCTCCCTGCTGCGGGCCTTGTCGACTCGGTAGAAACGCTCGAAGACCCGGGGCAGGTCCTCCTGAGGGATTCCCATTCCCTGGTCCCTGACGAAAATCTCCGCCACAGCTTCGTTGTTCCGTACCCCGGCGATTATATTTCCTCCTGTACCGCTGTATTTTACCGCGTTATCCAGAAGGTTAAAAACCGCCTGCTCCAGAAGCCCCTGGTTTCCACGGACGGTACATGTCTCTCCGACCCTGAGCTCCAGTCTGACCTCCCGGTTCCGGGCACTCTCCCGGATCCGTTCAATGGCGTTACTCAGCACTGTTTCCATACTCACCGGTGAATCTTCGAGGTGCAGGGACTGTTCATCCAGCCTGGAGAGCTGCAGCAGGTCCTCGATTATGGCATGCATATTGTCAGCCTGTCTGGCAATTATGCCGAGAAAGCGCTTCAGTACATCCCTCTCCTCGGCAGCGCCGTCAAGCAGGGTCTCCACAAATCCCTTGATGGAAGTTATGGGCGTTTTGAGTTCATGGGATACATTGGAAACAAAATCCTTCCGAACCTGTTCACTGCGTTTAATGCCGGTTATGTCGGTAAACACCAGAACGGCCCTGGGCTTCCCGCTGTCTCCTCTGGGGATGAGGGCTCCGTGCACCTGCAGATGGAGGTCCCGCTCGCCCCCGACCCCGAAGCTTAAGGGGAATTCGGCGCTCATTGTACCCGGATTCGCAAGAAGCTCCCGGGCAAACTCCTGCAAATGCAGGTTACGCACAAGGTTCAGCAGCGGCCTGGAGAGCATCTCCTTTCTGGATCTTAGAAAAATCCTCTCCGCCGCAGGATTCGCCTCCACCACCTGCAGCCTTTCGTCCAGGACAATAACCGCCTCACTCATTCCTGCGAGCACCGACTGGTATTCATCCCGCTGCCGCTGGACCGTCTCCATCCGCCTGGAAAGACTTTTTGCCATGGCATTCATGGTATTACCCAGGACCCGAAACTCCTCGGGATTCGCGACATCGGAACGGGCATCCAGGTCCCCGGCCTCAAGCCTGGAGGCGACATCCACAAGCCTGCTCAAAGGGCGCCGGATCCACTGTCCGGTTCTCACAGCAGCAATAAGAGCAAGTCCGAGAAAAAGCAGACTGGTAAGTATTACCGTTCTGTTTGCACCGGAAATTATCTGGTCAATAGCATTTACCGGACGGGAGATTCGTAGAACCAGATTTTCCGTGTCAATCTGGACCGGAACTGCCAGGTACATAAGCCTGAAGCCCACCGACGCGGAATGACGTATTGAGATGCCGGCACCCCTGCGAAGGGATTGAATAACTTCGGGTCTGTCGCCGTGGTTATTCATGGATGCAATCTCCGCATGGGAGTCACCGAGAACCCATCCGTCCGCGTCAATTACGGTAATGCGGGTATGGCCGTTTTTTCCGGCCTGCTTGCAGAAAGCATCATAATCGAAATCTCCCTGTTCTTCGGCGAACAGAAGAAGCCCCTTCAGCATGAGGGCAGTGTCCCGCAGCTCATATTCAACCTGCTGGAAAATGGTGGCCGAAAAGAACCGTATAACCCCGAAGACAAAAACAGCAAATATAAGACTGAGAATCAGGAGATAAAAAAGAAACCCACGGATCAGATTGCTCTGCCGAAGTATCATGAACTACCCCCGTAAAAAGTCGGGATAGCTGGGATACTACGTTTTTTACCCGGGAATTCCAAGATCTGTACGGCTCGGTTCTTTCCGATGCTGATATTGTCTATTATTGTTCAATAGAGTAGATTTCAAGGTAATCGGTATTTAACCCCAAGGAGGCAGAGTATCAAAACGCTCAAGCTCGCTCTACTGGCAGCTGCCGTGCTGTTTTTAAGTGGATGCTTCACCAACAATTGGCTGGTTACAGTCAACAGAAACGGATCGGGAACGATTGCGGTCGATTTCTCGATGGATAAATCCATGCTGGAAATGATGCAGAGTTTCTCAGACGGAACGGACGATCCCCCGCCCTCGAGCAGCGAAGATCTGATTGATCCCGAAGGCATGCGGGAGCTTGCAAATGCCATGGGAGAAGGAGTTCGCTTTATCTCCGCCACGCCCGATCCCGACAGCTCCGGCAGTATAGGCTATACGGCGCTCTTTGAATATGATGACATATCGAAGGTGCGGATCAATCCCATGCTGGGAGCTCCGTCGGATGAAGAGGAGTCCGCCGAAGGCGATGCGGTTACCTTCGGTTTCAACCGCGGCGTCACCCCCCGCCTGACCATCAGCCTTCAGCAGCCTGAAGAAGAGGAAGAGGAGATGGAAGAGCAGAGTCCGGAAGAAACCGCAATGATGGCCTCGATGATGAAGCCCTTTCTCGGCGGAATGGCCTTTTCCGTTGCAGTAAAGATAGACAGCGGTATTCGCTCCACCGACGCCAGCTTTGTCGACGGCGATACCGTCACCATCATGGACTTCCGGATGGACAAGATCCTGGACAACGAGAAGCTCTTTTCGAAGGTTGTAGCCAGCAGCTCCGTAAGCGACAAGTCAATCCAGAAGGACCTTGCCGCCGCAGGTGTGCGCGTCGAGTCAAAGGAAACCGTTACCGTCGATTTTCGCTAGAACTGAAAAAGGATGCCCCCGGGTGCAGCTGCCGCCGGGGCGCTATCCTTTCCGGGTCGCCGACGGGTGAGAACCCCAAGCTGCCCGCAGGCCGCGCCTATGGAATCACCCCTGGTATCCCGTACCCTGCAGTACTGCCCCCTCTCCACCAGGGCCGTGAAGAATTTTTCCACATCCTCCCGGGTCGGCCGCTGAAAAACACCGTCTGAAACGGGATTACAGGGAATGATGTTCACGCAGACCGGAATACCTTCAAGATAGTCAAGCAGAGCCTGTACCGCCTCGGGCTGATCGTTAAACCCGGGGATAAGGGTATACTCGATAAATATATGGTCCCGCTTTCTGGCCAGGGGAAAGTCAAGCAGGGCCGAACGCAGTTCCTCCAGGGGCCAGACCCGATTTATGGGCATTATTTCGCTTCTCCTGCAATTATCCGCACTGTGCAGGCTCACAGCGAGGCATATCCGATGCAGTCCCCTTTCCGGTTCTTCCCGAATAATGCGTGCAAGCCGCCGGATTCCAGGAACATGACCGGCGGTGGAAACTGTCATGGCGGATACGGGAATGTTAATACCCCGCTGATCGCTCATTATTTCGATCGAGGTGAGAAGCTGGTCAAAATTGTCAAAGGGCTCTCCCATTCCCATGAAGACAATATTACTCACCCGTATTCCCAGGTAAAATTGAACAAGCAGCAGCTGGGCGACTATCTCTCCCGCCGTCAGGTTCCGCTGAAAACCGAGGCGTCCGGTCTCGCAAAAACTGCAGCCCCGGGCACAGCCCACCTGAGTCGATTCGCACAGGGATGCATAGCGGCTCATAAGCAGAACCACTGTCTCTATACGAACGCCGTCGGGATACTTCAAAAGAAGCTTTATGCTCGTCTCGTCCCGCAAAACGGTCTGTATCTCCGGGAGTCGAAGGCTAAAATCCATCCTGACCTGCTTGATGAGGTCGGGGCGTGAGCTAAACCGGGGAATACAGGATACAGCGGTACTGCCTTTCTCATAGAGTCTCCGGAAAAAAGGGCCTGAGTAATATTCCCCTTTTCCATAGAGCCTCCGGAACTCATCAACAAGGCGTGAATACGAAAACGACAGGGGATCCAGGTTCATCTTCCCGCTGCTTCCAGGGCTCCTGCGGCAGTCCATGCCTTTCTGGCATCATCCGGCATTGCTGCGGGCCTTCCGTTGCCGTTGACGGTGGCAAAATCCACCCGGGCTTCAGCAATCAGGTCCCTGCCCCGGAGAATAAGCTGACGGACGCTTCCCTTGACCCTTCCCATGCTTGTCAGCTCCGAAACAATAGTCAGCTCGTCCTCCAGAAAGGCGGGCTTAAGATAACGGATATCCACCCGGGCGACATACAGACCAAAGCCCTGGCGCCGCAGCTCGTCGTAGGGAAAGCCCGTATCATTCAGGAACTGGTGCCGGGCATACTCAAGGTAGTTCAGGTATACAGCGTTATTTACATGTCCGTAGTTATCAAGCTCATAGGACCGTACATTCAACGTACATCGGTGTTCCATGCCGGTATCCTACCAATATGGCAGAACAAGCTCAATAGAGTCCCTGAATCCCGGAAGCTTCTTCAGTATCCCCCAGCATGGAGCCTTCCGGAATTGGAAAAAGATCCCGGATCTCTTTCCTGAGCTCCGCTTTTATACTTTCCGGGAAGGGAACGGAGTCTTCCATGCCATGAATCATCCTTCTGTTTTCCAGGTTGACCGCCGGGATATTCGCTCTGAATATTTCGGAGAAAAGCGGATCGAAGAAGCGGTGTCCGCTGACCACCGAATGGGGCATAAATCCCCGGTGAAGTTTGTGGGGAGATCCGGCACCGGGATCGAAGAAGCGCATACCCCGATCTATCATCCAGTGCATGGGGGCGTAATAACAGGTGTTAAAATGCAGGTTCTTTATTTCCGGATCTCCGCCCCAGTAGCGCCCGAAAAGCCAGTCGCCCTTGTAAACGCAGAGGGACATTCCCATAGCCTCCCCGGGGCCTGCATGACGGGGAGTCGCCGCGAAAACAACAACCCGATGGGATAGATATTCGGGTAAACGCAGGAAAAAATCCCTGTTCAAAAACTTAGCTGCCCAGGGCCCAAAGCGCGCATTGGTCTGCAGGTAGAACCGGTACATCCTGTCCATTACCTCTTCCGTTAAATCGGATCCGGTCAGGGCTGTAATCTCCAGGTTCTGAGCGGCAAGACTATTCCATTCCCGTCGGATATTCCTCCGGTGGTTCTTGGACAGCTCCTTCAGAAAATCGTCAAAGCGTGAGTATCCACGATTGATCCAGAGGTAACTCTGGTTCTCCCACAGGTAAAAATCCTTCAGTTCCCGGGCAAAAGCCGGATCACAGAAGAGAAAATTGATCCCGGCTATCCGGTTATTCCTGCACACATCCTCAAGAGTGGAGATTCCCCGGGTCAGAAACGTCCCCATCTGTGAGGGGTCGGAACAGAAGAGCCGGTAAAAACCGGAGGGTGTTGCGGGGACCGTTCCCACAATTTTGGGATAGTAGGGAATATTCAGCTGCCCGGCAAGATCGGCCCATCTGTAATCGAACACGAATTCGCCGTGACTGTGGGATTTCAGGTAGAGCGGCATAATACCTGCCAGAAGCCCGTTCCGGCTAAAACTTACATGCAGAGGCTGCCAGCCGGTGGAGATATCTATTGAACCTGACTGCTCGAGCAGGGCCAGCCATTCCCATTCATAAAAGGGCGTTCGGGAGTCAAGGGCAAGGCTGTTCCAGCTGTCCCGGTCGATCTCTCCGATGGCAGGATGTATTCCCAGTTCCGTCGGTTCCATGCCTGTAAAGGTACGAAAAAGAATCGGCAATATTCAAACAGTTTTTCATGAAGCTCTAAACATGCAGCTTTAAAAAAGGGGTCCCATACGCGGGACCCCGAAAAATATCATGTATCGATACACTTCTGCTTACTTTTTCTTGCGCTTTCCGCCCCGCTTTTTACGTTCCACCGTGGGAATTGCGGCTTTCGGGGTTTGGGTTTTCTCTTCAGTTGCCGGTTCCTTTGGCAGAGCCTCCTTTTTGGCGCTGCCATACCTGGCTTCGTCCCTGATCTGACGTCGTTTATTGGCCACGGAGGACCAGGTCATGAGCACAGGAGAAGCAATAAAGATCGACGAATAGGTACCAACCAGGATACCGATGATCAGATTCAGTGCAAAGAGCTTGATTGAACCCGAGGCAAAGATGTAGATGGCCAGAACCGCCAGAAGGGTTGTAATGGAGGTGATAAGCGTTCTGCTCAGGGACTGGGTTATACTGGTATTGATAACCTCGGGGAGTCTTGAGTCCTTCATCAGATCCCGGTTCTCGCGGATACGGTCGAATATAACAATGGTATCGTTCAACGAGTATCCGATGATGGTCAGCACCGCCGCGATCGTGGCAGTAGAAACCTCGAGCTGAAAGGACCCGATTATACCGAGCATGAAAACTACGTCGTGAATCAGGGCTGCAATCGCCGAAACCGCGTAGGCCAGCTGGAACCTGAACCATATGTACACAAGGATCAGAGCCAGGGCAATAAGGGTCAGGGTAACGGACTGCCTTCCCAGGTTATGGGAGAATCTGGGGCCGACATAGTCGGTCTGCTTTACAATGACCTGTTCCGTTCCGTACTCGGAAGCCAGGCGGCTGCGGATTTCCGCGGCCATGGTTTCGCTGAAATTGTCGGCATTGCCGGGATCCTTTACCCGGATCAGGTACTCCTGATCTTCAGGGGTCCCCACAATCTGGATCAAGGTGGAACCGATACCGTCCAGAAGCGAACGGATCTCCTCAATGCTAGATTCATCCCCGGCGGGCGCCATATTCACGACGGCGCTTTCCTGGGAGAGATCGATGGCGAAGTTGAGACTCAAGAGGTCACGGGAAGGAATCTGGCCGGATACCATCAGTTCCGCCTGGACGCCATCAACACCGTTCAGCGCAGCCGCGACCGCCCTCAGTACGGGATAATCACCATAGGGTATCTCCGTACGCTCAAGACCGTCGGCATTTCGCACCTCAAGCAGAAGACCAGAGGAGCTTACATTGAACAGGACCGAATCCGTTCCACTGTAGCTGACCTTCATGGCCACGGGTGCAATCTGTACCCGCTGGTTCAGGCCTGCGTTGAAGTCGATCCCCAGGTTGAATCCACCCTGGACAACAGTCCCTGCAATGCCTGCTATGATAATCAGCAGAGAGATGATCATAAGATATCGGAATTTTGTAAATTGTATTACGCGCTTCATTATTTCCTCCACCCGATGCTCAATTTTTTCATACCCAGGGTCTCAAGTCCGAAATCGAAGACAAGACGGGAAACAAAGAGAGCTGTAAACATGGACGATACGATACCAACCGCAAGGGTGTAGGCAAAACCCTGAATAGGACCGGACCCAAGCTGGGACAGGAATATCGCCGCGATAAAGGTGGTTATATTCGCATCCATTACCGTCCAGAAAGCCTTACGGAAGCCCGCCTTCACAGCGGCATCAGCGCTTTTGCCGATACGGTATTCCTCCTTGATTCTTTCGAAGATGATAACGTTCGCATCCACGGCCATACCCACGGTAAGGATCAGACCTGCAATACTTGTCAGGGTAAGGGTCAGGTTAAAAGCCGAAAGAATGGCGACGATAAAAATCAGATTCAGAACCAGAGCCAGGTCTGAGATGAGCCCCGCGCCCTTGTAGTAGATCAGCATGAAAACTATGACGGCGATAAAGCCGATGGTTATGGCCATCAGTCCCTCGGCAATGGAGTCCTCTCCCAGAGCGGCGCCGATTGCCTGCTGGTTCTCGATAATCAGATCCACCGGCATGGCTGCGGTCCGCAGTACGAGAGCGAGATCGTTGGCTTCCTGCCGGTCAAAACCGGTCATCTGAACACTTTCGCGGATGGGCTCGGAAATACGGGCCATGGCCTTGACCTTGTCGTCCAGAAGGATTGCCAGGGTCTCTCCTTCATTTTCAGAGGTAAGTTTGAAGAAGATATCCCCCCCCTCGCGGTCCAGACGGAAATTGATTACCGGTTTGCCGGTAATGGGGTGGGAACCAACGGTGGCCTCCTGAATATGACCGCCGTCGAGTCCGGCGTCCTGACGGATAACAACATAGCGCTGCAGCTGGTCAATGCCGTAACTGTCCTTGATGTAATATCCCCGGATAATGAAACCGGCAGGGACCAGGTCGGTACCGCGAATCTTTCCATCGCCGCCGACCATGGCCTGAGGGTTTTCATTCAGAAAGTTCTGTACCTCCTGGCTGATCTCCTGGTCGACAATGTGGAAGTTCAGACTTCCTTTGCCCATGAGAAAGGAACGCACCCTGTCGGGATCCGCAGCTCCGGGAATCTCTATGACTATTTGGGAATCTCCCTGTTTGCGGATCGAAGGCTCGGTTACGCCGAACTTGTCGATACGGTTGGTGAGGATCTCCATGGCGCGGTCCACGGCCTCGTTCATGTCGGTGGTGCCGGGTTCCCGCTCCAGTCGTTCGGCAAGGCTCTCCCGGTCAGCGCTGAGCTGAACCCGCATACCTCCGGACAGATCAAGTCCGAGCTGCATAATGGAGTTGCCCTGTTCCTTAACCGCGAGAAGATCACTGCGGTAATAATCCTCAACAGCGGCAAAGAACTCGCTCTCCCCGGTAAAACCGGCAAAAACCGCCTCTACGGTCCATACCCTGGGCAGTTCTTTTTTGGCAAGTTTGTAGTTCTCCTTTGCCGTGGTGATCAAAAAGTCGTACTCCCCGGGGATTTCCCTGTCGGGGCTTGCAGCAATCATGGCCTTGAGCTCGGCGGCAACCTGTGCAGCTTTGGTTTTGGCGTACATCTGGACCTGCTCGCGGGAACCGGAGGCGAGGTCGATCTTCTGATCGGGTATCAGGAAGTACCACTCAAAGGTGGGGTACAGAAAGGCTCCCGATATCGCCAGCACCAGGAGCACGATGAAGAATCGGAATCGTTTACTCATGTTCTACTCCGGATGGAATAATTTATTTGTTTTGGAAAAGAAAAATCAAAAAGCGGGAATCCGTGTACGGATTGCTTCCCTAGTCCTCGACCTTTTCCTCCCTGGGGGCCAACACGGAAGCTATCGCGTTCTTGGAAAACTCAAGCTTGGTCGCGTCATCTACCTTTACAATTACGGTGTCCTCTTTAACGGACTGAACAACCCCGCGAATTCCGCCGATACTGGCAACACGATCACCCTTCTTAAGGGCATCGAGCATTTTTTTCGCCTCTTTCTGGCGTTTGTTCTGGGGCCGGATAATAAGAAAATAAAAGATCAGGATGACGAGACCAAAGGTCACGAAGGTTGTCATCAACTGACCGGAACCGCCCGCCTGGGCGATCGGTAATAGTGCAGAAAGCGTAGTCATTATAATCACTTACCTCTATCCATGGGATTGGAAAAACGTAACACATATAGGTAAACGCGGTCAAGCTTAAAGATTCGGTGGTCCTCAGCAGGTCCGCCGGGGATATCAGGAAAGAATTTTTACTTTTTCCAGGTTTTCAGGGGCAGGTTCCAGGCCGAAAACCCGCATAATCTGATCGGGTCCTTCAAAATTCGTGCCCGCAGCACTGTTGTAGGCGACGACTATCCTGTTAAGGGCTTCAGTATCCCCGGAAAAAAATGCAGCCCCCAGGGCAGGTTTGTAGAGCCCCTGGCCGACAAGTTCGTCAAATCCCAGCTTTCCGTACTTTTTCATCGCCGCACCGTCAACAATAGCGGTATTACCGGAAAAACCGATGGTAAACATGTACTCCTGCTGTTTCATTCAAGCGTCTCCGTTTCAGACAGTGTATACAAAACGGCGGTCCCCGCCAAGAGGACCGCCGAAGATAGTCGAAAACAGTGAGCAGGGGGCTACATCATACCGCCCATGCCTCCCATTCCACCCATGCCGCCCATACCGGGGGCACCCGCGGGAGCCGCGGCTTCGGGTTCGGGGATATCCGTAACGGTAGCCTCTGTTGTCAGCAGCAGGGACGCAATGGATGCCGCGTTCTGCAGGGCCGAACGGGTCACCTTTGCAGGATCAATGATTCCCGCCTTGATCATGTCGGTCCATTCCATGGTGGCCGCATTAAAACCGATGCCTTTCTTCTCGTGCTTGGCCTTCTCCGCAACGATGGAACCGTCGAGGCCGCAGTTCTCGGCGATCTGGCGGATCGGTTCCTCCAGGGCGCGGGTAACGATCCTGAATCCCACCTTTTCCTCGTCCGTATAAATGGAAAGATCCGCCTTTTCCAGCACAGCCACTGCCTGAATAAGGGTAAGTCCGCCGCCGGGAATAACCCCTTCTTCGATGGCCGCCCTGGTTGCGGAAAGGGCGTCTTCAACACGGTGCTTCTTTTCTTTCAGCTCGACCTCGGTGGCGGCCCCTACGTTGATGACGGCGACACCGCCGGCCAGCTTGGCAAGCCGTTCCTGCAGCTTTTCCCGGTCGTAATCGGAGGTGGTATCCTCGATCTGGGCCTTGATCTGGGCGATCCGGTCCTTGATGTCCGAAGCCTTGCCTTCGCCGTTGATGATCGTGGTGTTCTCTTTTTCAACCTTGATGCTCTTGGCCCGGCCGAGCTGCTCAAGTTCAACCGCGTCGAGCTTGAGCCCGAGCTCCTCGGAGATAACCTGCCCGCCCGTCAGGATTGCTATGTCCTCGAGCATGGCCTTTCGCCGGTCGCCGAAACCGGGAGCCTTGACTGCAACGGCGTTCAGGGTTCCACGAATGGTGTTCACGACCAGGGTCGCCAGGGCTTCCCCTTCAACGTCCTCGGCGATAATCAGGATCGGCTTGCTTGCCTGGGCAACCTTCTCGAGAACCGGAAGCAGGTCCTTCATGCTTGAGATCTTCTTGTCGTGGATCAGGATATAGGGATCATCGAGAATTGCGGTCATGTTGTCGCGGTTGGTAGCAAAATAGGGAGAAAGGTAACCCCGGTCGAACTGCATTCCCTCTACAAAGTCGGTACTGGATTCGATGGTCTTGGACTCCTCAACGGTAATAACGCCGTCCTTACCGACCTTCTCCATGGCGTTGGCGATTTCATCGCCGATTTCCCGGTCATTGTTGGCAGAGATGGCCGCAACCTGGGAAATCTCTTCCTTGTCCTTGATATCCTTCGCAGCCTTGCGAATCTCTTCTACGGCGACCTCGACAGCCTTGTCGATACCCCGTTTGATGCCCATGGGATTGATACCGGCGGCGACGCTCTTCAAACCCTCTTTACAGATGGAGTAGGCAAGTACCGTCGCTGTGGTGGTTCCATCTCCGGCAACGTCGTTGGTCTTGGTGGCAACCTCTTTCAGAAGCTGGGCGCCCATGTTTTCAAAGGGGTCCTCCAGCTCAATCTCTTTTGCAACGGAAACACCGTCTTTCGTTACCGTAGGAGCACCGAATTTCTTATCCAGAAGAACGTTTCGTCCCTTCGGGCCCAGGGTAACCTTTACGGCGGCGGCAAGCTTTTCGACGCCCCTCAGGAGGCCCCTGCGCGCCTCTTCGTTGAACTGTAATTGTTTAGCCATTTTTAATACACCTCTCCTAACAGTGGTAATTTTTATAGTGCAGTGGAATTGAATAGAAGATACAAATTCTTATTGCTTTCATCAACCAATTGCTGGAGATTTTGAACCATTTTTTCCCCATCCCTTGACTTATTTGGCCCTTTCGGGCCGAATAAGGGAGTGAAAAACAGGTTTCCTTTCACCTGCGGGATCTGTATCCGGCCATCCCGGTCCTGTCAGATCGACGACCTGGAGATAGTCGAGTATCTGCAGAAGATCCTTGCCCGGGAGGGTTTTCTATTTTTCTGGAGCCTTCCGCGAAACATCCATATCCCCGGCTCAGAGGAGAGGAGCAAACTCTACCAGGGGAAATACGTCCTGCCCCATGCCCTCCTGCGGATCGATGAGATTAAGGAAGAACTCCTTTTCTCCAACGAAAAATCTTCGAAGCGGTTTCTCAAACCCGTCTTTCCCCCCTGTCCCGCACCTTTCCGCACGTCCCTGAAGGATTTGTACCTGGAAAGGGGGCGCCTTTTTCTGGAGGATCGGGAGAGTCTCTATTACATCGATTCCCGGCGGCGGGGCCGCCTACCACTGCTGCGTGTAGACGGTACGGAGCATTATCCTTTTCTGAAAAGACACATGAAAAAGCTCCGGCGTCTGGGACAGGCAGACGAGGCCCCGGTTATTATCATCCTGGAAGCGGGAACAAAAGCAGCTGCGGAGACTGCGGTCCTGCATCTCGTAAAGCTCCGAAAAAAAATCCGCTTCGATCTCCTGGAGCTGGAGGATATTCTCAAAACCGCCGGTACCCCCAAACCCTCCGGTATGAAGACGGAGGAACTACTGCTTTCCCATAATCCGGATACAGCCCTGCCGTCGGACCCCTGGAGTCGTTACCGCCGGGAGATAGCCTGGGACAAACCGAAGGAGACCCGTTTTCTCCTGCTTGGCAGGGCTCTTGGGCCGGATACGGATGAAGAGAAGCAGGAATGCGGGACCTTTCCGGTTCCCGAACGAGGAATGATTGCCCACATGCCAGGGGAGGTAGAGATGGAAGAAGGAGATATCGCCGCTTTCTTCCGTCACGGAGAACTCACCGGTCTCTCAAAATCGGGCACAGCCGGAACTATCCATTCATCTTCGACTTCATGGATAGCGACCTCCGAAAAGCTTGTACGCTCCCGGAGCCTCGGGTCCTTCTCGTTTCAGAACAGCAGTATCCGGGGTCTGCGGGACAGCTCCATTTTTGAATCCGAAGAATTTACCGAGCAGGGACGGCTTGTCAGGGACTACTTCTTCACCGCCGGAGATCCCCGGCTCTGCATCTCCTTTTTCCTGTACTTTCCCCGGTGCAGACCGGGCGTAGAAATCCGTTCCTATGGCGTGTGCGAAATTCCCATTAAGATTGACGGGAAATTTCCAGGAGTGGAGGTTCATTATCCTGATGAAGGTGCTTCTCCTGTTCCTGTAGATTCATCATCGGGCGGACTGCTTCACGGTACGGCCTTTTCCTTCAAAAATGAGTCCAGCGTTTTGAGCCTCGTATTTGCGGATCATCAGACAAAGGTCAGGGAGCTTCCTTTTTATATACGCGACGGGATTCTGCGCATTAATCCCGGGGGTGCGTACCGCGGATTTCCAGGCAGCAAAATTGAGGGGCTGCGGGAACGCTTCAGCATTGTATTAAGCCTCGACGCCCTTTCTCCCGGGAACCCGCCCTTACAGTCCCTGGCTCCCCTCCTGCCCCACCTGGAGAGCCATCAGCTCTGCAGAAAACCACAGACACACAAAACGATTGACTCAGGTTAAATCTCCGAAATCGAGTTCTCCGGCAAACAGGGAAACACGACGGCCCGCATCATCCATAAGAATGAGCCCTCCGTCCGGGGCCACACCTACAACCCGGGTGCAGAAACTCTCTCCGGATCCGGCAGCTCCGGCATGGACGGTAACCGGAGAACCGGCCCCGAAGAGCCTGCGGTTAATCTGCTCCTGCCAGTCAGGACGCGACAGCGCCTCCTTAAGGGCGGGAAGCAGCGCAGTGAGAACCAGGGAAGGCTTCTCTTCCACACCGGATACCTCCCTGATCGAAGCTGGCTGACGTCTCAGCGCCAGGCTGGAAGACGGGGATGCAAGGTTCAGACCGATCCCGGCAAAGAACCAGTCTCCTCTGCCCTGGCACAGGATCCCTGCGATCTTTCCGCCCTTTACAAGCAGATCGTTGGGCCACTTTATCCGCGGTTCCAGGCCCCATCGTGTTTCCAGGAGAATTGCCAAGCCCAGTCCGCAGCGCAGGGAAAGGGCCGCCGGACCAAAGGGAATGTCACGTCCCTTCAGGGCCAGGGTAAAAAGCAGGTTCTTGCCCCGGGGGGATTCCCAGTGCCGTTCGGCGATTCGCCCGCGCCCCGCGGTCTGGAAATCCGTCATCACAACAAAGCCCGAGGCTTTATCCTCCCCTGCAAGGCGTGCCGCGTCCTCCATGGTGGAAGATGTCTCTTCCGTATGGTAGACCGGGGCGGAGAAAAACGGATTCGCCAGGTCCAGCTCAGTCAATAATGCCTCCCCCCAGTACCAGATCTTCCCGATAAAAGACCGCAGACTGCCCGGGGGTTACGGCTTCCTGGCGAGACAGGGTAACCCGGGCCCGGCATTCCCTGTCGATACGCACCCGACAGGGAATGCCCGGTGAGTTGTAGCGTATTTTCACCTTTCCCTCAAAGCTCGCGGGGGTTTTCCGGAAAAACCAGTTGCATCCGCTTATACCGAACTCCCGGGTCCCCAGCTCTTCCCTGCGGCCGACGACAATCCGGTTCGAACGGGGATCGACCCCAACGACAAACCAGGGACCGCTTCCCAGCCCCAGTCCCTGGCGCTGACCGATGGTATAGTTTATGTACCCCCGGTGGGTCCCCAGGACTGTTCCCGCGGTATCAACGATCTCTCCCGGTTCGTTTCCTTTCCTGCTTCCGGTAAAATCAGCAATGAAGTCTCCGTAGCGGCCATGAACAAAGCACGCATCCTGGCTCTCACGGGCGGCCGCTGCAGGCAGTCCATGTTCTTTGGCCAGAGCCACGACCTCGGTCTTTTTCATCTCCCCCAGGGGGAATATGAAATTGGAAAGAAGCTCTTTGGGAATCTGGTAGAGCATGTAGCTCTGGTCCTTCCGTTTGTCCAGCCCCCGGCGGAGAAAGAGCCCCTCATCGGTCTCCTCCACACGCACATAGTGACCGGTGGCCATCTTCAGGGTTTCCCCTTGCTCCAGGAATCCTGTGCTCCGGAGCTTGGATTCCAGGCGTCTGTAGAAAGTGGAAAAGCGGATGCGCTGGTTGCAGCGCACACAGGGATTCGGCGTCTTTCCGTCAAGATAGGCGTCCACGAAGTCCTGAACCACAGCCCGGGTAAACTCCTCCTGGAGATCCTCCACCAGGTAGGGTATTTCCAGATGCGCGCAGGCATCCCTGGCGCGGGCGAGAAGCTCCGCAGAACAGCAGTCGCCTTCGGGCCATATATAATGGCTGACTCCCATAAGTCGGGAGCTGTACTGCTGAAGAAGGAACGCGGCGGCCGAGGAGTCCACTCCGCCGGACATTCCAACGGCTACCGGGGTATTTGAATCAATGGTAATAGTTGACATGATTACTCATACTACACGAGATACTAAGGAATGAAAATAGTGTAATTCAGGTCCCGGTCAGTTTCACCTGCCCCGAATCGCGGTCAAGGTAAAAGCTTCCCCGGGGTATCGGGCTCTCAACACGGTACAGAACCTGGCAGATTTCGATGGTAACCCCGGGATATATTGTGTCCCTGACGGTAATCCGTGCATCGGGACGGGGGTGAACATCCCGAAGTACGGCAGCAGCGGAATCCCTCAGCTCTTCAAGTTCCCGGCGCAGATACAGCAGAGCCGTAGCGTCGGTTTCCGGATTTTTTTTCCCAAGCTGACGCAGGATGTCCTCTTCCCTGCTTTTGAGCTCGGCGTAGAGTTTCAATTTACGAAAATCGGAACCGCAGCGGACAAGGGTTTTCCTGCCCGCGGGGTGGCCAAGCTGCCAGGTTTCGATACCCTCCACCGCCTGAAGGGTGGAATTGAAAATACGCCCTTTCTCTCCGCAGTGCACGAAGCCGAGGGTGGATATCCTGCTCTGCAGGATTACCCCTTCCAACCGTACCGAGCCGCGGCATTCCAGCTCCAGGTTTTCTATAAACCGGGCCCTGACGGCACCCCCAACCTTGAGAGTTCCGGGTTCTCTTCCGATAATGCCGCCTTCGACAATCAGGTCACCCTTTACCATGACCTCCGTAGCATCCAGGGGAACCGCCGAATAGAGATCTCCTCCGCAACTCAGGCTGAATCCGTCACAGATCTCTCCCCGCAGGACTACATCTCCCGGATAGCGTATATTGCCGCTGCGAAAATCGACTCCATCGAGTTCCAGAACCTCGCTCACGGAAAAGCGCAGTCTCTGGAGAACAAAGCGTCCGGAAATCGCGGCGCGGATGTAATCGCCATCCCTGAAGGTGTTCTCTCCGGGTTCAAAGGGAATCCGTTTCTTTATTCCCGGTTCAATGACCCGCCCTGTTACGGTAATCCCGGGAGTCCCCGGACTGGGAGGCAGAAATCTGCCGAGGGCTTCACCTTTCTGTACAATCGCAAAAGGGCGGGCTTCCCGGAAATCGACCCTGCCCCCCTTCTCCTTTCCATAGAGCCTGAGATCAAAAAGCTTCTGGGAGAGCTTGAGATATGCAGGATCGGCATCATCCGCAGGGGTTCCCCGGGCAAGAACCCGGGAGGCAGGTTTACCTGAAGGGTCCGCATCTTCCAGAAGCTTTTCCATTTCGTCATGAAGGATCCCCGCAACAATACCGGCGTCCCGGAGGCTTTCTTCAATGTATTCCATACTTAAAGATTGCCCTTCGCCCAGAGCAGGATACAGGGTACCCTGGGCCTCCATTTCGTCGTCACGAAGAGTAATCAGTATCCGGGCATCCCGATTTCGCTTACCCATAGTATCCATATCGGCCGTATACGCAAAAAGTGTCAGTTTTTCAGCTTTTTTGCCCTTTCTGCTTGCAAGAACTCTATTTTTATGCAATTTTATACGTCTATACGGAATAAATATACAGCGAGATGGGTAGAATGAAACTGCGGGACGACAGACTTCGATTAATAATGCGCATCATCAAGGAGAATCGCATCTCAAGCCAGGAGGCCCTTCTGGGAGAACTGGAAAAACAGGGAATAAACGTCACCCAGGCAACCCTGTCCAGGGATCTGAAACTCCTGAAGGTGGGCAAGGTCTCCGACGGCTGGAACGGCTACTATTATACCCTTCCGGAATCGGATGTACCTCCGGATATTCAGCGCACCTATATTCAGGATCTGCAGCGTGGTTTCCTGTCCCTGGATTTCTCCGGGAAAATCGGAGTCATCCGGACCCTCCAGGGCCACGCGGACAGCGTAGCCTTCGCCATTGACAGGTTCAACCTGGACTGCATTCTCGGAACAATTGCCGGGGACGATACGATCTTTCTTGTGTTGAAGGAAGAAAACAGTCCCGGAGACCTTATAAACCTATTAAGCAGTTTTATGCCGGACCTTGAACTGTAAAGGAAGAGCAACTCATGAAAGCAGCAATTCTCGGGTCAACCGGATATACCGGAATGTTACTTGCCAGGCTTCTGGCAGACCACCCCGGAGTGGAGAAAATCCTGCCCGTTTCCTCATCCAAAGCCGGAACGGCGATACAGGCCGGAGACAAGGGTTTCGCAGATGACGCCAAACTTATCCGCCCGGAATACCTGAGCCTGGAAGAGATGAGCGCACAAAAACCGGATGTGGTTTTTGCAGGGCTCCCCCATCTGGCTTCGGCGAAGGTATGCGCCCCCTTTATAGGGAAGAGCCTCGTCATCGATCTTTCCGCGGATTTCCGCATCACGGATAAAGAGCTCTTCTCCTCCGCCTACGGCGCGCCCGCCCCGGAGGCCGAAGTTCCTCCGGTCTACGGTCTCTGCGAGATCTACGGAAAGGAGATACAAAAGGCCGACCTTATTGCCAATCCCGGCTGCTACCCTACGGCTACCCTGCTCCCCCTGCTGCCTGTTCTGAAGGAGAAACTCGCCGAGGGACCGATTATCGTCAACGCGATCTCCGGAATATCCGGGGCGGGAAAAAAAAGTCAGGAGAATTACCTCTTTTGCGAACGGAGCGAGAACGCCGGAGCCTACAGCCCGGGCAGGAGCCATCGGCACTGGGCGGAAATGACCGACCAGCTGCGGATCAACCGCCTTGACGGCGAACTCTATTTTACCCCCCACCTTGCCCCGCTGCGCCGGGGAATGGCGGTAACAACAACCCTGAGGACAAAACCCGGGATTACGGAGGATTCCATCATCAGAGCCTATGAAAGGACCTATGCCGGGCAGCCCTTCGTCAGACTCCTGGAGAAAAAGCTTCCTGAGACCCGGGAAGTCTGGGGTTCCAACCGCTGCGATATCGCCTTTCGTCTCCAGGAGGACCGGCTGTACCTCTTCTCCTGCATCGACAACCTGGTAAAGGGTGCTTCAGGCCAGGCGGTACAGAACATGAACCTCCGTCTGGGATTTGACATCAGAGCCGGACTGGCCATATCGGGAATGGTATAGAGATGACAGAACTCTGTATTATCAAAATCGGCGGACGTCCGCTGGCGGAACCGGAAAGCCTGAAGGTACTTTGCGGAGAAATAGAGAGAATAAACCGGGATACACCGGTGGCGCTAATTCACGGAGGGGGCAGCGAGGTAAGCAGGATATCCCGGATCTTCGGTCTGGAACCGGTCTTCGTGGACGGACTGCGCAGCACCAGCGAAGAGGAGATGGCCGTCGTGGAGATGGTTCTCGCGGGCAGAATGAATACCCTGCTTGTCCGCTCCCTTGCAGCCAGGGGAATGCGCGCCGTGGGACTCTCCGGCTGTGACGCGGGAATGCTGATCGCTGAACCCGCCGCACCCGGAAGCCGTACCGGCAGGATTGTTGCGTGCGACGGAAAGCTGATTACCGACCTGATTCAGGGCAGCTACCTCCCGGTCTGTTCATCCGTAGCCATGGACAACCAGGGGGAGGCCCTGAATATCAATGCCGACGAGGCTGCCCTGGAGATCGCCGCCGCGGTTGAGGCCTCCCGGCTGATCTACCTCTCCGACGTTCCCGGAATCCTTCTGGATAAGCGGGTCGTTCCGGTTCTCGGACCCGAAGAAGCGGAAAAGAAGATACATGCTGGAGAGATAGCGGGAGGCATGATCCCCAAGGTGCGCTCCTCCTTTCAGGGGCTGTCCCGGGGAATCGGTGAAATCATCATCGGTGGCTGCGACAGGGAGGGGGACCTGCCGGCCCTGCTTCAGGGTTCGGGAACCCACCTGCGGCTGAACTAATCAACACCAGGGTCAAAGGAGATAAACGTATGTATACACAGGATTATCAGAAAAACAAGACCTTCAGGCTTGTCCACAATCCGCCCTTTGCCAACAACTATGCCCGCACCCTGCTTTTGCTTGATCGCGGCGAAGGCTGCCGGCTCTTTGATGCCGACGACAGGGCTTATCTGGACTTCGGATCCGGAATCGCTGTCAACGCCCTGGGACACGGCAGGGAGGATCTGGCGGAGATTGCTGCGGCACAGATGAAAAAGATCATTCATGTATCCAATCTCTATACCACCGAACCGGCCCTGCAGTGCGCGGGACGACTGATGCATCTGGGCAACTTTGATGCCGTTTACTTCGGGAATTCCGGGACTGAAGCGGTAGAAGCGGCCCTGAAGTTCGCCCGACTCTACGCCCTGCGGACTAAGGGAGAGGGAAACCACCGGATCGCCAGTTTCTCCGGAGCTTTTCACGGAAGGACCATGGGGGCTCTCTCGGCAACCCATACCCCGGCCTACCAGGATCCCTTCCGCCCTCTGGTTCCCGGCTGCCTGGCACTGCCCTATAACGATGTGGACGCCCTGGAAGAGACCCTGGACGAGAGCTTTGCCGCGGTAATCGTGGAACCCCTCCAAGGAGAAGGAGGATTGCGTTCCGTCAGCCCTGAATTTGCCGAGGCGCTGAACCGAATCTGCAGGAAAAACGATATTGCCCTCATCGCCGACGAGGTTCAGACCGGCCTGGGTCGGACGGGAGAGATACTTGCCTCCAGCTGGACCGGGCTGACCCCCGACATGGTAACTCTGGCCAAGCCTCTGGCGGGGGGGCTTCCCCTGTCGGCTGTTCTTGTGCCTGAGCGAATCAACAAACTGATCAAGGTCGGAGAACATGCATCCACCTTCGGCGGCGGACCGGTAACCACCGCCGTGGCAGGGGCCGTGCTGGATATTGTCTGCGATGCAGCCTTTCTAAAACGGGTCCAGGAGGCCGGAGACCACCTGCATAAGCGGCTTCAGGAGATCTGCGACAAAAATCCCCTGGCTATGGAGGTCCGGGGTCACGGACTCCTCGCCGGTATCGCCATTGGATACCCCGAGCGGGATGCAAAGTCCCGGATGGGAAGCCTCATTGAAAAGCTCCAGGAGCGAGGACTCCTCGCCCTGCGATCCGGAACCAATATCCTGAGAATTGCCCCGCCGCTGATCATTAAGAATGAACAAATCGACGAAGGCTGTGAAATCATCGCCTCCGTTCTGGCAGAAGAAACCGAGTAAAGACTCAAGGAGACAGAGATGAAACAACACAAGAGAGAGATCAAGAAAATCGTACTCGCCTATTCCGGCGGACTGGACACTTCCATCATCATTCCCTGGCTCAAGGAAAACTACGACGGCGCCGAAATCGTCGGAATCTGTACCAATGTAGGCCAGGATGAAGACTGGGACGGGATGGAAAAGAAGGCTCTGGCCTCGGGGGCATCGAAGCTCTACATCCGGGACATCCGGGAGGAGTTTGCCAGGGACTTCCTTTTCCGCATTGTACGGGCCGGGGCCCGCTACGAGGGAAAATACCTGCTGGGAACCTCAATCGCCCGCCCCCTGCAGGCAAAGTGCCAGGTAGAAGTAGCCCTGCAGGAGGAAGCTGACGCGGTGGCCCATGGCTGTACCGGAAAAGGAAACGACCAGGTCCGCTTTGAGCTGACCTATAAAGCCCTGGCCCCCCAGCTCGAGGTAATCGCCCCCTGGCGGCTCTGGGACATCAGCAGCCGGGAAGACGCCATCGAATACGCCCAGGAGAAGGGCATCCCCCTGGGAAATATCAGCAAGAAGAACATCTACTCCCGGGACTGGAACATTTGGCATATGAGCCACGAGGGCGGAGACCTGGAAGACCCCTGGAACAGACCGAAGAACGAGATGTTCCAGCTGACAAAATCCCCCCAGGAAGCCCCCGACAAAGAGACGGAGATAGCCATCGACATTGAAAAGGGATTCCCCGTGGGAATAAACGGCGAGCGGCTGAACGCGGTGGAGCTGCTCTCCCGGCTGAACAAGCTCGGAGCGGAAAACGGGATCGGCCGGGTCGACATGGTTGAAACCAGGGTTGTCGGCATGAAGAGCAGGGGTGTCTACGAAACCCCTGCCGGGGAAATCCTCCTAACGGCCCTGTCGGAGCTGGAGATGATGACCATGGATTTCAACACCCTGAGCTTCAAACGCAAGATGAGCCAGCAGTACGCCGATATCGTCTACGCCGGCAAATGGTACACCACTTTCAGGGAATCCATGGACGCCTTCATGGACAAGGCATATCAGTATGTCACCGGCTCCGTGCGACTGGTTCTTTACAAAGGAAACGTCATCATTGCCGGCAGAAAATCCCCCTACTCCCTCTATCTTGAGGACCTGGCATCCTTCGGAGAATCCTCCTACGACCACACCGATGCCACGGGATTCATCAACCTCTACGGACTTGCCACTGGCGTTGAGGCCATGGTACATAAGAGAATAGATGTCGAGGAGGGACAGGCCCCGGAAATGAAGCACGTGGCTGCCACCTTCCACGACAAATAAAAAACAAGGAGCCCCCCGGTGAAGTTTGCAAATCTGGACACGACCGAAGCGTATCGGAAACTGAAGAAAGAGTACTCTTCCGCTGCAGAGAGACTTTCCCTGAAAAAGCTTCTTTCTGCGGAACGTATTACCAGATTCAGCATTGCTGCCGGGGGGGGACTTACCTACAATTACGCAGCCAAGCAGCTGGACGAGAAAATCCTGGACCTATTGGCGGAGCTGGCCTCAGAGTCGGGATGCATCGAGAAGTACCGCGCCCTGGCAGGCGGTGAGAGAATGAATACCGGAGAAGACCGGTGTGTACTGCACCATCTTACCCGGGGAGAACTGGCAGGACCGGTAACAGAAGACGGGCGCGATCTCGGAGCCTTTTACCGGGAACAGCAGAAGAGGATAGCCCATTTCAGCCGCGGTGTGCGCTCCGGCGAGATTACCGGATCCACGGGCAAGAAATTTACCACGGTTGTACAGATCGGAATCGGCGGTTCCGACCTGGGCCCCCGGGCTCTCTACCTGGCTCTGAAGAACTGGTGCCGCGCTAAACTAAGGGTCCCCCGGCTGGAAGCCCGTTTTATCTCCAACGTAGACCCCGACGACGCGGAAGAGGTCCTGAGCAGCCTCGATTTTGAACGGACCCTCTTTATTCTGGTCTCCAAGTCCGGCACAACCCAGGAGACCCTCACCAACCGCGCCCTGGTGGCCGGAATGATGCGTTCGAAGGACATCCCGGGACTGGATCCGGAACGGCACTTTGTGGCGGTAACCTCCGAGACCAGCCCTCTGGCTCAGGCACCGGGCTTTCTGGACTCCTTCTTTATTGACGATTACATCGGAGGACGTTACTCCTCCACGAGCGCCGTGGGGGGAGCGGTTTTAAGCCTCGCCTTTGGACCGGAGATTTTCGAACGCCTGCTTACAGGGGCCCATGAGGCAGACAAGGCCGCCATGGAGAAGGACGTCTTCCGCAATGCCGCCCTCATGGACGCCCTGATCGGAGTGTGGGAGCGCAACATATGCGGCTACCCCGTCTCCGCCATCCTGCCCTACAGCCAGGCTCTGCACCGTTTTCCCGCCCATCTTCAGCAGCTGGACATGGAATCCAACGGAAAACAGGTCAACCGCGAGGGCAGTGCGGTGGAGTACTCCACAGGTCCGGTAATCTTCGGCGAGCCCGGAACCAATGGTCAGCACTCTTTTTACCAGCTTCTCCACCAGGGAACGGACATCGTACCCCTGCAGTTTATCGGCTTCATAAACTCCCAGACCGGTTACGACACCGAGTACGAGGGATCTACGAGCCAGCAGAAGCTCAAGGCCAACCTGACCGCCCAGATTGTTGCCTTCGCCGCGGGAAAGGAAAACGACAACCTGAACAAAAACTTTCCCGGAGAGCGTCCTTCAAGCCTGATCTACGCAGAACAGCTGAGCCCGGAAGCCCTGGGGGCCCTGCTGGCCCACTATGAGAACAAAGTCATGTTTCAGGGTTTTATCTGGAACATCAACTCCTTTGACCAGGAAGGGGTCCAGCTGGGAAAGATCCTCACCACCCAGGTGCTGGGTGCGCCGGAAAAGCGGGGAAAGCTCCTCGATACCTACGCGCGGATTCTTGAGCTGTAAAACCGGGCCCCGGGACTGCCGATAATACTGATGTATGATTGCAGCCCCAAAAAGATTTCTTCTTCTCACTCTGACCATTATGACATCCGGTCTCATTGCAGGTGAGGAGACTCCGGAAAAGGAGGCTTCGCTGGCAGTGGTATTGGAATCGGTCTCTCTTACCGGTATTCCCTACCGCTGGGGAGGAACAAATCTCAAAGGCCTGGACTGTTCGGGCTTTGTATACATGATCTATTCCGACAGGGATCCGTACCTGCCCCGCAGGTCAGTAGATCAGTACCGTTACGGCAGCGCCGTATCAACTGGAAAAGAACAACCCGGCGACCTGGTCTTTTTTAATACCGAAGGATGGACTGCAAGCCACGTGGGCATATATCTGGGGGATAGACGCTTTATTCACGCCGCCTCGGGGGAGGACAGACAGGGTATCATAATCTCATCCCTTGATACCCCCTATTACAAGGCTCGATACCTCGGGGCGCGACGGCTTCCGCTGACTGACTGATCTTAATGACATGAGCCTAAAAAAAGCGACCCCCCGGTAAAAGGAGTAAAACCCGGGGGGCCAAAGGAGGTCAATGAAAAAGAAAACTCTCTCAATATTTCTAACCCCAAACCGGTTTAGAAGTTACATTTTTTTCAAGAATATTTAGCTACTGTCCATAACCGTGGGGATGAGCTGAAGCAAACTCCTTGTTCCGCTGG
>CAZKQJ010000036.1:0-47297 GCA_964554875.1 uncultured Spirochaetaceae bacterium
TCTACCTGCTGTTTTTTTCTTCTGGTGTTTACAAAGCGCTGAAAGTCATTGATGTTTTTAACCACGATCCTGTCACTGTAAATATCCACCCGCCGCTGGGCGACAAAATGGTTCAGAATCTGGCGGACCTTGTCGGTGCTCATCCCCGCCCAGTGGGCGATGTCGTCAACGCTGGTCATAAAGGTCCTCTCGTCGTTGTCGTTCAGCTGCCGCTGCTGTGTTTCTGCAAGCATAAGAAACACGTCGGCAACCCTGGCCTGTTCGTCTTCCAGGGTAAGAATCATAAAACGGCGTTTCTGGTCGTAGACCCGCTTGGTAAAGAGCTTCAGCAGCTTGAGGGCTATCTGGGGATTCCCCTGCATGAGGACTTCAAAGTTCTCCTGGTTGAACTCCAGCAGCTTACACTGATCCAGGGCGATGGCAGTTGCCGACCTGGGGGAGTCCTCCAGAATGGCCATTTCGCCGAATATCTCGCCGGGCTGAAGAATATCCAGATTCTTTTCCAGGTCCTCCATTATCTTGACAATCTGTACCCGGCCTGACTGTATCAGGTAAAAGGTGTCCCCCGGTTCATGCTCACAGAATATAATGTCCCCTTTTTCAAAGGTAACGGCAAATCGGTTGAACATGGACATATCCAGCGCCATTATCCCCTCCCCTCCAGGGCTTTCAAGGCTTTCCTGGACTTTCTGTTGACAGGATTATCCTCGGTAGTCATATTCAGAATTTTGGTAAACAGTCCCCTGGCTTTCGCCGCGCTTCCCTCCTTCTCATATGCGCTTGCGACATAGAAGAGGGCGTCTGCAAGATCGGGATGTTTCGGATAACGCTGAATCAAACCGGTAAAATGGCTGACGGTCTCGGCGTACTTGTTTAACGAGAAAAGACAGCGGCCTAGTTCGTAGTAGGACTTGGCCACATATTCGTCGTCATCACCCTTTTCCACAATCAGTTTGAACTGTTTCAAAGCCTCGTCGTAGCGCTGCTGGCTGAAAAGGCTTACGGCATCGTAGTACTCCCGGGCCCCGGCACTCAGGCCCGCCCCCCTGGCAGCAGGCCGGACCTCGTTGGGGTTTTCCTCCCGCAGAGGAACACTTCGCTGACTGTACTGTTCCGCCAGGGAGATGTTGGCGGTGGCCTCCTCGGCGAATTTTCCCTGGGGATAGTACAAAAGGTAACGCTGAAAGGTGTAGAGGGCCTGGCGGTACCGCTTGTTCTTCAGGTAGTATTCACCGATCTGGAACAGCCCGTCTTCCGGATCCGTCTCACTGTCACTGGTGGAGATAAGGTTCTGGACCTGTGTGTGGATCCTGCGCAGCTGATTCGAGAAGACCTTGAGCATCTTCATGATGATTCGGGTGTTTTTCAGCACAATCTGCTCGAACTCGGGTACGGAGAAAACCAGCATCGTTGAATCCGAGAGCACCATGGCCGTCTCTTCCCGGGGATACTTTCCCAGGGAGGATTTAACACCGAAGAACTCACCGGTTTTAATCTGCTCATTTATCTCCTGACCGGTTTCAATATCGTTGGACCGAAGATTGACGCGTCCGGACTTGAGTATATAAATCTTTTCGCTGACATCGCCCCGGAAGTAGACCACCGAGTTTGCCTTGAAATTAATCGCTTTAGGCATCGCAGGTTACCACCACCTCGTTTGGTGAAAATTGTAGCGACGAAACAGAGATACTGTCAATCTCTGTCTCTCCCTATAACTATCGGATTAATTCCCGAATAATGGAAGCCTTTCCCTTGTTAAAGAGAGATATAATGCCTAGTATGGCCGGGTGACCGACCTTCACCTCCACTCAACGGCCTCTGACGGGCGGCTCTCTCCTGCAGAACTGATACTCAAAGGAGCCGGAGAAGCCGGATCAATTCTCTCCCTTACCGACCACGACACCCTTTCGGGCCTGCCGGAGTTTCTGGAGGCGGCCGGGAAACACGGAGTCACAGCTCTTTCCGGAGTGGAGCTTTCAGCTGATTTTCCCCATGGCGAACTTCATCTTCTGGGATACGGTTTTGACCCGGAGCGTCTCGAGGCCGTCGGTCTTCTGGAGCGGATCAGGGATGCCCGGGAAGAACGTAACCGCAGTCTCTTTCACAGCATGACAGCAGATGCTCTGCCGGTGGATTACAGTGAATGGAGAGAGGCAATTCCCGGGCCTTCTCCCGGACGGCCCCACATTGCGGATTACTTGATAGAAAAGGGCATTGCCGGAAGCAGAAGAGAGGCCTTTGACCGTTTTCTTTCGGAAGGTCGCTCCTATTACCGTCCCAGGGAAAACCCTCCCCTCGAGGAGTGCGTCAAGGCCATTCTGTCCGCGGGGGGCGTCCCGGTAGTCGCCCATCCCTGGTCCCTGAGGGTCTCCTTCGGAACACTTGTCGGTCTTGTTCCCCGGTGGAAGGAGATCGGAATAATGGGTATAGAAAGTATCCACCCCTCGGTCAACAGAGACCAGAGCAAACGGCTCACTCTTCTGGCCCGGGAGAACGGAATGCTCTGTTCCGGAGGTTCGGATTTTCACGGAGTTCCGGAGGATCGGCGTTTCTTCGGGAAAACATCCTGGGGCAAAAGAATCCCCCGGGACCTTTCACTGCTGGTCCATCTCGGAATATAGCAGCTGCTTCGAGCTTGCGGGATATGCCGCTATATCCTATTATAGTAGCATCTATGGTAACACAACTGGGCCGCTGGTTTATTGGAAAGGTTGAGGGTCTGTTCTACGCCGCAGGATTTTTCTTTCTGGTAATCAAGGAGGCGGTGCTCTTTATCCGTCGGAAACAGGTCGGTTTTCATGTACTGGTCATGCAGATCCTTTTTACCGGTTTCGAGGCCCTTGCAATTACCGGTCTCATAGCCATGGCCCTGGGGGCGGTTATAATCGTTCAGGGGGTCAATCTGCTGCCTCAGTTCGGACAGGGGGAGCTGATCTACACAATCCTGATTACCGTTATAACCCGGGAGCTGGGCCCCCTACTGACGGCATTTATTATAACCGCCCGCTCGGGTACCGCCATTGCGACGGAACTTGGCAACATGGTTATCTCCCACGAGGTGGAAGCCTATGTATCCATAGGCATAAACCCGATCTCCTATCTCGTTGTTCCCAGGTTTCTGGGGGTAACGATCTCATTACTGATACTCAACATCTATTTCAACATCTTCGGTCTGGTGGGTTCCTACTTTTTGACCCAGCTAATTCGCCCGATACAGTTTCTTGAATACTTCGGAAAGCTTCTGGCCCAGATACGGCTGGCTGATATTGCATCGGCTTTCGTTAAAAGTCTGGTCTTTGGTGTAATTATCAGTACCGTAGCCACCTACAACGGATTTGCGGTGCAGCAGGCATCCACCGAGATCCCCCAGAAGGTCATCAAAGCGGTGGGTCAGGGTTTTATACTCTGTATAATCGCCAACGCTGTAATAACGATGATCTACTATTTGTGAGGCCGGTATATGGGAATGGAAACTGTCCTTGAACTCGAAGAGGTGAGCCTTATTCGCGGAGGAGCGCAGATTATCAAGGAGGCTTCCGCCCGTTTCCAGGAATGCAGGGCGACCTTCTTCCTCGGCCCATCGGGCTCGGGAAAGAGCACCCTTCTTAAAATCGCCGCGGGAATCATTCCGCCGGAAAACGGCAAGGTCTATTATCGGGGAAGCGACATTTTCCAGATGAGCGAGATGGAGAACCGGAATTTCCGGCGCCGTTGCGGTTTCGTTTTCCAGGACGGAGCCCTCTGGGCGAACCGCTCCATTTGGGAGAACCTGAGTCTTCCTCTTGAGTATCATTATCCCGGCCTGGACAAGAAAGAGAGGGGCCGCAGAATAGAGAAAGCCATCAGTCAGATCGGGTTCCGGGATAACCCCCAGCTGCGTCCTGCCCAGCTCTCCGGTGGTGAATGCAAGATGATCGGTTTTATGCGGGCCCTGATTACCGACCCGGACATCCTGTTTCTGGATACCCCGACGGGGAACGTCGACACGAACATTGCCGCCCGGATGCGCAACATCATGAAAAGCTTGAAAGAACAGGGGAAAACCCTTTTTATCTGCTCCCACGACAAGGAATTAATCTCCGCCATTGCGGATGATCTGATGATCATAGACAGCGGTACCATACTGAGCCACGGACCTTTGCGGGATGTACTGAGCGGAGAGGACGAAACAGTCAAGGAGATTATCGGAACGGTAGTGGACGCAGACTCGATTCTCGGTGATGATCTGCTTCAGCTGCTCTCTCCTGAAGGGGAAAATCCCTTTGATATATAAAGCGGAGGAGCTTTGTTCCAGGCTCACCGATAATTGACAGGCAGCACGGGCAGCACTAGAATGGGGGAAGTCATCGAGAAGAACGTGAAGGTAGAGAATGAAGTTTAAAATTCGCTATGCAGAGCAGATAACCGGCATCTTTGTTCTTCTGGCAATTGTATTCGTCGGACTGGTTATGATTCTGATGGGGATTAACCAGCGCTGGTTCAAGAATGATCCCTCCTTCTACAGCATCTTCGACTCCGCGGAAGGTCTTAAACGGGGAATGTCCATAACCCTCAAGGGCTTCCAGGTCGGGAAAGTCAACGATATAAGTCTGATGGAAGACAACCGGGTAGAGATAATCTTTTCCATTTTTGATAATTTTCATGAAAAGATATACGAAAACTCAATCCTCGAGCTGGCGTCCAATCCCCTGGGGCTGGGAGGCGGGCTTATCCTGTATCCGGGACTGAAGCCCACGGACCCTCTACCCAACGGAGCATATATTCCATCAACCGACTTCGAGGAAGGCAGGCGCCTGGTGAGCGCAGGTCTTGTGCAGATAAGCCGAAGCGACGCGGTAAACATGCTTATGAACGATGTTTCCACCATCATCGCCGTTGCCACAGACACCCTGCTCTCTTTGAATGAGCTGATCGATACAACCACGCTTACCCTGGCGGGAAAGAATCCCGGCCCCGTGGGAGGAACGATCCGCAATGCCGAGAGCATAAGCGCTCAGCTTGCCGACTCCATGGAGGGACTTACATCCCGGCTGAATGCCACCATGACAAACGTGGAAAAACTGTCCGGAGAACTCTCCGATCCGCAGAAGTTCATTTCCGATATTGTGGCTTCGGACAGTTCTATTGCGATGTTCCTCAACGACAAGGCTCGTCTCTACACAGAAATCGAAGGCATTCTGACAGGTATCAACAAAAGCCTTATTCAGCTCGAGGAGTTCGCCGTGTTCATAAACGCGACGACCCCCCAGCTCTCCGGTATAATCGAAGACGGACGGGTGGCACTGAACCACGGCAAGGACGTTCTCGAAGGCCTGAAAAACAACCCCCTCCTCCGGGGCGGCATCAGCGAAACCAGGGAACAGACGGCTGTATATAAATCATACCGGGACAGGGATTTCTGATGAGTAAACGACACATGCTGCTTATCTGCGCTGGTCTGATTCTTCTGTTCACCGGCTGCTCCTCCACGCCGGATAAAGCGGAAACAGTATCCATCGCCAAAAACCGGGCGGCGGAGTATACCGAATACGGTAAGCGCTATTTTGACCAGGCCCGTTTTGACCAGGCCCTGAAGTTCTACATGATGGCTCTGGATAACAATATCGCTGTGGATTATAAAGAGGGAATCGTCCTTTCCCGGGATGCCCTCGGACAGACATACCTGATGCTCGGGCGTTTTGCAGAAGCCGGCAGTTCGCTCCAGGCTGCCAGGGAGCTGGCTGCACGCATGCAGCGGAACGATCTTGAACTCCGGGTACTGAACAGTCAGGGGAAGCTGGCCTTACATCAGGGGAGAATGGCGCAGGCCCGTACAATCTTCGACGAAGCCCGGGAGCTCCTGAATCAGGCAGGGAATCCTCCGGAATATATCCGGGCCGATATCTACCACAGCATTGGATCTCTGGAAAAGGCTGACGGGAATCTCCAGGACGCCAGGATCAATCTCGAAAAGAGTATTGCCGTCAACAGACGCCTGGATCGAAAGGAAGAGACTGCCGGATCCCTGTACATGCTGGCTTCGGTTTATTCGAAACTTGGAGAATATGTGGCAGCCAGGGAATATCTGCACACTGCTCTGGATATTGACAAACAGATAGAAAATACCCTGGGTATAGCTGACGACTACTTTGCCCTGGGAATTGTAAATCAAAAGATGGGAAATCAGGAGGATGCCTATCTTCATCTTCAGACAGCCCTGGAGATATACGCCGTACTGAACCGGCTGGAGAACACTCTTGAGACCATCTCTGTACTGATCGACCTGGCAGACAAGCTTGGGCGCGACGATGAAGCTGATATCTACCGAAGAACCATGGAAGAGATAGAAAGGATTGCCGGATGACAGCTTTCCATGAAATTTTCCGTTCCATTCTTAAGGGCTATGGAAGTTTTTTCAGGAATCTTCTGCGATTTGTCCTTGCAGGCATCATTATCGCCCTGACTGCAGCGCTTATCGCTTTTCCCCTCTGGTTTCTTGCCATTCAGCACACAAATGTTTACTCCTGGGTGTTAATTTCCTGTACCCTGGCATGGCTTTTGTATCGTTCAGTCCGCCGAAGAAGTCTTTCCGTTCTTCTGCTCCGGGTGCTTCATGCCGGAGGAATACTTGTATCAGTCTATTCCGCTGCAATGGCCTTTATGTACGGTGCGGTTCTCCCGGGACTGCTGGCCGTCATTTTGACCCTGCTGCTGTTCGGATTGCTTATCCGGCGCAAACCCGAGAGAGCATGAGATTACGCAGCCTGCTCTACCCGGTGCTGCTGATACAGGGGCTTCTGTTTGCTCTTCCCGACTATCCGCTTATACGAGAGTTGAGCTTTCGAGACCCTCTTTTTGTTCAACTGGGAGAGGATATCTCTGATTTCCATAAAGCGGAGGCGCGGAACGCGGTGCTTCCGGAGCTTATCTTTTTTCGGCACACCCTCAAGGAAGACCTCGACCTCTTTTCCCTGGCTTCCCGCTGTTCTCTGCCCTACGATACACTGGCCAGTCTGAACGGATTCGCCCGAAACAGGACCGTACAGAAAGGTGAAAGCCTGCTGATCCCGAACCTGCCGGGACTCTTCGTACCCCGGCAACCCCGTAACGATATGGACCGTTTCTCCGAATCAATCCCCCGGGAGAAGGGAATCACCTGCAAGCCCTTTGGAAAGATGGAATATACCTTCTATCCCGGAGAAAAGTTCGGACCCGTGGAACGATCCTTTTTTCTGGGAGTTTTTCTCGGTTTTCCCCTGCGGACGGGGGTAGTCAGTTCCCGGTACGGAGCAAGAATCGACCCTTTTACCGGGCACACCCAATTTCATCACGGAATTGATCTTGCAGCCCCCCTGGGTTCCGAGGTACTGGCAGCCAGGGAAGGAAGGGTCATTTTTACAGGATTCGACGAAGTTTATGGCAACTATATCGTTCTGCAGCATGCAAACGGATACCAAACCCTCTACGGCCATTTAAAAAACAGCCTTGTACGATTGAATCAGGAGGTCGTATTGGGTATGATTATAGGTGAGGTTGGTGTAACCGGGCAGACCACGGGTCCTCATCTTCATTTCGAAGTCAGACGGAAGGGCGTTTCTACGGATCCTTCCCATTTTATACGGTAAGGATACACGATGAAATCGGTATTCCCCATTCTTCTAATCCTCATTCTTTTTCTTTCAGCGTCGCCGCTGCTGAGAGCCGACGCGGTGAGGGGTTCCGTAGTCGAAATTCTGGATATAAGGGCGGACAAAAAGCCAGAGGCTTCCTTTACTATTGAGGAGCTTGTTTCATTAAGCCTCGGCAGGGATACCGCGTTTATAACAGGTGTGGAAATTGAGCTGACAATTCCCGAGGAATTACGGCGCTTGCGGGACAGTTTCGCCCTCTATCTCTACCGGAGAGTCGATCCTCAGCCGGAGACCTCCGGTATGCGGCGCTATTTTGGAGAATCCCTGGATTATTATATTCTTCCGGGAACGCGAAAAATGTACATCCAGATACCCCTGAGGAGAGACACCGAACTGCCGCGAAACACCGAGACGGTTCTCCTGAAGGACCAGATTACCGCGGAGGATTTCCCACTGCTCCTTACTGTACTGCCCATAATGAAAGGTATTCCGTCGGATATCTACACAGCTCCCGTACACATAAAGGCGTATCCCTATCTTGCCGCAGAGGGAATCCTAGATCTGACGATAAGCGCTCCGGATGAACACCCCTACACCCTTCGGATTGACGGAAAGGAGCCGCCCTACCGGGAAAAGGGCTATCTTCTTTCCGAAGGAATCCACGAAATCAGTATTGAATCCTCCGTTTACATGCCGGTTAAACGAACCGTATCCATTGCCCGGGGAACAAGAACCACCCAGAGCATCGTTCTTGAAAAGAAAGATCCCCGTATTGTTTTTGAAACCCCCAAAGGAACGATGATTTTCCTTGACGGTGAGCGGGTCAGCAGTGCATCATTGAAAGTAGAGAGAGGGGTGCACACTGTTGTCTTTAAACTGGGGGATTACTCCCTGACACGGGAATTCGAGGTAGTCGACGGAAAAACCTACACAATCACCCTGATTTTAGATGTTTTGGTAAAGGAAGACTAATCTTTTTTACGGAATGACCGAAAATAAAGGTGTCGGATATTTATAGTTCCCCTCCCAGTTTACTATAGTATTCGGCAACCTACCAACCTGGCCGATTCTTCGGAATCGGCCTTTTTTTAGGCTTCCGGAGGCAAGCGTCCTATCTTGACAAAACCGGAGTGCCTACCTACTGTAGCCCTATGGCATTTTCCCGTCGTCAGCGCGTAATTGTGCAAATCATCATCGGTATAACCCTTCTGGTCGCCATGGGCGTCGGAATAACCCTCGGAATGGCAATCGCATCAATACGGAATGTCGATGTGGTCCGGGAACTCAGGGATTACCGTCCTTCTCTACCGACCCAGATCCTCGACCGCAACGGCAAGCTTATTACCGAGCTTTTCGGAGAGGAGAAGCGGGAAATAATCCATATTGACGAGCTTCCGAAGCACCTTATTTACGCCGTGCTCACCAGAGAGGACCGCAATTTTTACACCCATTCCGGCTTTGATTTCGTCCGTACCGCGAAAGCCGCCATTGATTTATCCATGGGCAGGTTTTCCGGCGGTGGAAGTACCATAACCCAGCAGGTTGCCGGTCGGCTTTTTGCTGACCGAAGCCAGAAAACCTATACGAGAAAGATTCGGGAACTCTGGTACGCCTTTTTGCTGGAACGCTCTTTTACGAAGAATGAAATCCTGGAGCTTTACCTGAACCAGGAGTTTCTGGGCCATGGAACCTATGGTGTCGAGGCGGCATCCCAGCTCTATTTCGGCCACTCCGCCAGCGATGTGAGCATCGCTGAGGCTGCGATTCTTGTTCCGCTTTTTTCCGCCCCCACAGGATACTCCCCTATCCTGCATCCCGAGACAGCCCGGGGCCGTCAGCGCTATGTCCTGGACCAGATGATCGAGCTGGGTTACGTGGATAAGGATGAGGCTGACGCCTCTTTCCAGCAGTTCTGGGACTCCTGGGATTATACCCGATCAAGCAGTACCAGCGCCTATCTGACCAACGAAAGTCAGGCCCCCTATTTCAGCGAGTATATCCGTCGACAGCTGGAGGACCTGCTCTTTGGTTCAGTGGACATTTACAAAGACGGCTATATCGTCCATACGACCCTGGATTTGGACTATCAGCGGATCGCTGATTCGGTAATGAAGGAGGGAATCAGGTCCATCAATCAGCGCTACCGGGCCTCTTCTCAGGAGCGCTTCTCGGTAGTTGATACCCAGTATGTTCCCCTTCTTGATATGCTGTCCCTTGCATTCAATGTTGATAACATCAAGGTCGCAGGTTCACGACAGCGGAAGGAAGCAAAAACATCGTACCTGAAAAACATCAATCCCCTGGTAGACCTGGTCGCCATGTCCACCGGTTCTCAGTCCCTGAAGAGCTTTGCCAATCGAACCTACGATTATCAGAAAGCGGAGAATGATCGTTCGATTATAGAGGGTGCGCTGATTACTCTGGAGAATGAAACGGGACACATACTCTCCATGGTGGGGGGATCCGATTTCGAGGTTACCAAGCTGAACCGTGCCGTTCAGTCCAGGCTTCAGCCCGGCTCGTCCTTCAAGCCCCTGTACTACTCCGCAGCCATTTCATCAGGCAAATTTACTCCCGCCACCCGTCTGTATGACGGCCCGATTGTATTCTGGAACGCCGACGGGACCCCGTATCAGCCGAATAATTATCTTGGAGAGTGGCAGGGATCCGTACTTCTGCGCTTTGCCCTTGCTACTTCGATGAACGTCCCCTCCATACAGGTACTGGACGGTGTCGGTTTCGACGCGGCCATCGAAAGGTCAGCCCGTCTGCTGGGTCTGTATGATCAGCGCAACAACGAGAATATCTTCCCCCGCCGCTATCCTTTGGGCCTGGGAATTATATCTGTCGCCCCTATAAACATGGCGCGGGCCTTTGCGACCTTCCCCAATGCCGGCAAGGAGGTTGAGCCCATCGGGATAACCTATATCCAGGACCGTCAGGGAAACATGGTCCTGGAGCACGAGAAGGAGCTCCTCAGTCAGCGCAAGAACCGTGATACCCGGATACTCTCACCCCAGGCCGCCTATGTTATGGTGGACCTGCTTGAGAGTACCGTTGAATACGGCACCCTGGCGAACAGGCGACGCAATATCGGGGGCTTTGACGGCATGCCCATGGCGGGAAAAACCGGAACCACCCAGAACTGGGGAGATGCCTGGACGGTCGGCTTTTCCCCCTACATGACGACTGCAATCTGGTTCGGATTTGATATGCCCGGAAACAGTCTTGGCCGTTATCTGACCGGAGCAACCGCTGCAGGACCAATATGGGCCCGTTTCATGAAAGAGGTACACAACGGACTTGAACCCAGGGATTTCTTCAAACCCGACTCGGGTATCGTAACCGTTCGGGTCTGCTCCGTCTCAGGGCAACTGCCGACCCAGGAGTGTGACGACGGTACCGTTGAGGAGATATTTATTGCCGGAACGGAGCCCCGGGAGGCCTGTGAAATTCACCAGTTTCAGAGACAGCGAAACGAAGTCCTTCTCAAGCATATTCAGGACAATGTACTGATACAGGATTTCTCCGTACCGGAGAGTGATTTTCCTGAGCTGACACCGCCTTTCTTCGACGGAGACCTGGATGATGAACCTCTGCTTGAGGATCCGGATACGTCGGGGTCTTTCAATCCGCTGCTCGATTAGAGGAGTCTGTATATGCAGATTAACATTAAAGACATAAGCGTCAAGAACCGCATTCGGGTGAATCTTGGAAACATTAACCAGCTTATGGAGAGCATCCGCCATTACGGCCTGATGAACCCGATTCTTGTTACACCCAAATACGAACTGATTGCCGGCCAGCGGCGTCTTGAGGCTGTTAAACGCCTGGGATGGCAGACTATAGAGGCACGAATTGTTGATAATCTGAATGATGCGGACAGACTCGAAATGGAGATCGATGAAAATCTGCACCGCCGACCCTTAAACCCGGATGAACTTGCTGACGGCTACTCCCGCCTGACAAAACTGCGAAACCCCGGTTTCTTTCGCCGGCTGTGGCGATCGATAACCGGGTTTTTCAAACGACTCTTTAAATTCAAGCGACGACGTTAAAAATCCCAGATCTCATGGAATGAATGGCTGTGGTCGCAGTAGCGGCACACAAAGCGATTACCCCTTGAGCGGATAAACTCGGGCTGCACATTCTCATACAGCTCCGGCCGGGAGATGCAGTTCTCGTTCTTGCAGGAGATTTCCTTGAACCCGTAGACCTTCGGAGGAATACGGAGGCGGTACTTCTTCTGCACCTTGCTGTCGTCGATAATATTGAGGGTACAGCCTGGGGCAATGGCCGCCAGCATCTTGAGCTGACTTTCATCGAAGGAGATTACATCCGGAAGAGAGATTATTCCCTTGAAGATTTCGCTGTCGTTGGTATGGTAAACTCCGTGGGATGAGCGTATATTGAATCCCATGATCCGGCGTATCTTGTCGATATGGTCCCATATCTTCTTCAGATTCCTTCCCCTGCCGATATGGTCGATTACAATCCCCCGCTCTACCGGCTTTATCCCTACCTTGTACTCGGGTTTCCTGCCGCTGCCCACCGGAGCTTCCTGGATAAACTCATCCGACAGCTCCTCCCACTCCCGGACTGACCCTGTAAAGCCGTCGCCCAGTTTTCCCGCCAGCAGAGCGATCTCCACAATCCGGGTAAAATAGCCGTTGGTAGACTGCTCGTCCCAGGCATTCAGGGGGGTGTGATCAAGGAAACCGGGAATGGTCGGATACTCCCGATGCCGGGGAAGGGGGTGATAGAATCGGGTCCCTTCCTTGAGCTGTCCCATGAATTCCTTGCGAAAGGTAATCGCGTTGCGCAGCATGGCTGCCTTCTCCCGGATTTCCTCCCCCATCCGTTCAAGCTGCGGTCGGGTAAAATACCAGATTCTCGCAGGATTCCCGGTCGCCAGATACTCTTCGATGGAGACGTACTCATTGACCTGGAATCCATTGTCCCTCATCCGGTCCACGTAATAGGAAGGCATCGCCAGCTCCTCGGGAGCGATAAGATCAACCTCCACGTTCTTGAAAATCTTCAAGCCATCGACCTTGGAATGGACGGTCCTGCCGTGAAAAAGGTCCCCCACCAGAACAATGCGCAGATGATCACGGTTCCAGTTCTGCTGTTCGAGAAAACTGAACTCGTCCAGGAACTCCTGAGTGGGATGCTCGTGCTTGCCGTCACCGGCGTTAATGAAAACCGGCCTGGGCATGGAAATTCTCTCCGCATAGGCCCCCAGCTCATCATGAAGCCAGCGGCATAGTCCCTCCTGCCGGGAACGGACGACAAAAAGGGACCGGTCGCTGTAACCGAAGAGCATCTTCATTGTGTCGGTTATGCTTTCGTTCTTGTTAAAGGAAGAGGTTGCGGTGTTGAAATGATTTACCCTGACCTCATGAAACTGGGCTGCGTTGGCAAAGGACTCACGTGTCCGGGTGCTGTCCTCCAGGAATACAAGGTATACCCCCAGGCGGCTGTCACCGATCTTAAAAGCCGACACATCCCCGCCGGAGCGTATGCGTTCCTTGAGCTCCCGGGTTTTTTCGTACATGTATAGCTGCTCGTCGATTGAGAAATCCTCGACCACTGTCAAGCTGCGTCCAGAAAATACAGACACATGCGCCTCCTGTTACAATTAATACCTGGTTTTATGAAAAATCTCTATTGAGAAACCGCCTGCAGAGAGTCCGGGTCCAGTACAAGGAGCCTTCCACCGCTCTGAACATAGATGCCTCCGTCCCGTATAGTAATCCAGGTATCCGGATTGACAGTCTCATCCGAGAGGGCCTGCAGATCGAGATCCGTATTGAACCGGGCCAGCCGGTAGCCGTTACTCTCGGCGATACCGTATATATTCCTTCTGTCAAGGAGGAGAAAACTCATTGGATACATGTCCGTATCGCCCTGGTTTTTCATCTCAAAGCTCTCCGGATCAATGCTGACCAGCCGAACAGCCCTGTTCCCGCCGGTCTCGCCGGCTACAACGAGGTAGGAATCGCCGAGAATAAGAAGGTCCCGGGAACGAATTGTGTTGATGGCCGAACGCCTGCGAATCTCTCCGGAACCTGATAATGCGGAAACAAGCATTCTAAAGTTCTCCCGGCCTTCCACAATGTACAGGAATGGCACTTCCGGAGGTGTCGTTTCCTTCTGCTCTTCAAGGATACCCCTCTCATCAGAGGCGATCCTTTCACGTTCTTCCCGGATGCGGTCCACCCGCTCCTGAACATCCTGTTCTGCTCTGGCGACCTCTTCTTTTTGCTCTTCCACGGCTTCCTGCCGCCCCTCGAGGGCTTCTTCCCGCTCCCTGAGATCCTCCTCGGCAGCAGCGATGGCTTCTTCTTCTGCGGCACGTTCTTCACCGTCCTCAATAGCAGCAGCCTCATCCCTGCGGCGATCAAGATCCTCCCGAACAGCTTCGAGCTGCTGCTCCTCTGCGCTGATTGCAGCCTCCTCTTCCGCTATCTCTGCTTTCGCATCGTCTATACGCTCCTCGTCGGCTTCAATCTCCCTTTCCCTGAGTTCAGTCATCTCCTTTCGTTCCGGAATACCCTTGTCCTCATCCTCCTGAAGTTTGGCAATTACCTCGTCCTCGCTGAGGATATCCGCATCAACAGCGCCGATCCCGCCGCTTAAGGGAAGAACCCGTAAGGGAAGAAGCATCTGGGTGTTCCCGGGCCACTGGGAATAGACCGTCGCGAGGCCTGCCTTTTCCGGGTCAAGGGACTCCACCACCCGGTGCTGATACTTATTACCGATGTACTCCATATCTCCCCGGTAGACAGCGTTGTAGTAGGTTGCGAACTCGGCAAGGGTCTCTGCATCGGAAAAACTGTAATCAAAAGCTTCTGAAAGATATGCGGCAAGAATTCTCCGCAGGTTGCGGACATGGTCCACCCTGGCTTCCGGCTCCAGAATAAAAACATCTGCGCTCAGGAGTGCGGCATCGGCATCGAAAATGCGCCGTATCCGGTATTTTCCGTCAAAAAGAAATCCTTCGCCGCCTTCTTCAAGCCCGGCCGCCAGAGAGCGGCCGATTCCCAGAATCTGGGCCAGGGTATCGATCCTCTCGTGGGGACCTTCGTAGTTTACAAACTCGACAGTCCCGATATCAATGCTTTTTAATTCGGTTTCCGCCAGATCCTGAGCCAACAGGGTCGGAACCAGCAGCAGAATAAGCAGTATCCGGAAAAGACCTTTCATAGCAACCTCCACACATTTTCAGTATAAGCCACAGGGACTGTTTTGACAGCCCATTTCTCTTATTCTTCAGGTCCCGAAGCGGAGAATTTTCAGTGCCTGTTCACGACTCGCCCTGTCCCGGGATCGCCGGTACACCTCTATGGCACATTCATAGAGAGAACGGTCAGGGGCAGTTCCATTATACAGAAGAATCCTGTGCAGAGCTTCCATGGCAGTTGCCGTAAGGACAGGCTTTGTTTCGATGGTGTTTTCTGCAAGAAGTATGCGGGCGATTGTCCTTGATGAGTTACCGTCGGGATCGCTCCCGATACGTCCGAGACCCTGTACGGCTATCGTTCTGTTGTCCGAAAACCACTCCTGCGCTGCGGCTATTCTCAGCGTTTCCAATGAGGCATAGGCAGCTTCCCGGGAGAGAAGTTCCAGCGCCGCTCTTCGCAGATCCGGGTAGTCGTTAACTACCCGTCCTCCCTGGAGGAGGGGCCTCTCGAAAGCTTCCCCGGCAATATCCCGGGCAAAAATCCCGTAGTAGGGAGGATACCGACGGTCACCAGGCCGACTTTTGTTCAGAACCTCCTGGATAATCCCAATTGCCATCTCACGACCCTCTCGTCCTCCAGAAGCCATCAGGGCAGAGAGGAGCAGATAGTCCGGATCTGTTTTCCAAATTTCTGCCGGCCGTGATCCTCCTGTGTAGCGCCTGTTCCAGCGATTTCCTGTTTCAGCACCAGGTCCGCTCCACCCCTGATTGTCCCGGGCTTCTGTTGCAAGGGTATAGATGTTCCAGTCTTCACCGCCTGCAATGAGCCCGCCGGCGGAGGCGAGACCTGCTGCTACCACACTGGCAGGGATGCTGCCGGTGCCAGTCATCTGCCCCTCCCGGGAAAAGATTTTTACCCCCCCTCCGCCGCCGACGGCAAGCAGACCGTCTTTCATGGAAAAAAGACCCACAGGCCTGGACAGGGCATAAACCGGGTCCGCAGAAAACTCTCCGTCACGATTGAGTAGGCTCAGTTTTCCCGAGGCATCAAGGACCGCGATTCCTCCGGCATTTTCGGAAAGAAAGAGAGCCCGGGTTTCCAGCCGCCTGCTCCAGAGCAGTGTTCCCAGAAGAGACACTTTGGCCAGCGTTCCCTCGTCACTGGCGGCGTAGATAGCCGTATCCGCAGCGAGGATTGCCGTCTGCATTCCGGCCAGGCGGAAACGCCAGAGAAAACGCCCCCAGGGGAGCCAGGCATTCAGGAAGCCGTGACCATCCGGAACAATCAGTACCCCTCTCGAATCGATTATGGCCTGTCCTCCTGCTCCGCCGTTCAGGTTCTCCCGCCACAGGACTTCTCCTCGATGGTCCAGAGCCGTCAGAGCCCCGGATCCGTCAACCAGGAAGATCCTGCCGTCGGCGCTAATAACCGGATCAGATAAAAGGGGCTCCGGAAGAGTGTGTCGCCACAGGAGTCCACCGGCGGGGTTTATTGCTGCAACGGAACTTCGGAAGGCAATATAGACGGTATTGTCGACTCCAAGGGCGTTAAACCCCGAAGGCACCCCCGGCAGGTTCGTGCGAGACAGTATCTGCCCCTGCCTATCCATCCTGTACAGATATCGATCTTCCGAAGCGGCGAGGAACATTCCATCGACGTCTTCCATGGGCCTGCCCTTGAGTTTTCCCCCCGTAGGCAGTCTGAAAAGAAGCGAGAGTTCAGAGATTTCATTATCGATCGAATACAGATAGAGGCCCAAAACAAGAAGCAGAGTCAGCAAAACAGGTTTAGTGCGGGGCCGCCTGGCAAGCACTGTATTCAACCCTCCCTGCGGCCGCGACAAAACGAAAAGCAGGGGCAGCCCCGGCAGACAGGGCGGGCGCTGCAGTGCTCCTTTCCATGCTTCACAATAAGGGCGTGGTATTCCCCATAGAGTTCCGCATCCCCGGGAAGGCCATTTTCAAAAATGGATTTCACACTTTCATATTTATCTATTTTTTTATCTCCCGCAAGACGTGCATGGAAACGACGGGTATACAGGTCAGCTATAAACGTGGCCCGATTATATGCGTAGAGGAGTATGGAATCAGCCGTCTCCGGCCCTATTCCTCGTAAGGACAGCAGAAAATCCCTGTCGGGCGAACAGTCGCCGCCATTGCCTGTTTTTCCAAAGATGAGGGGAATAAGCTCCTTGAGACGCCCGGCTTTCTGCCGGAAATAACCGCTTGGCCGAATCAGTGCCTGCAGTTCTTCCACCGGGATGTCTGCGATATCCGCTGCCGACAGGGCTCCTGCGTCAAGCAGATTATCCAGGGCCTTTTCCACGTTCTTCCAGCTGGTGTTCTGGGTAAGAACTGCGCCCAGGGTAATCTCGACACGCTCTGCGATGGAAAGGGAATGGGGTGCAGGATAGAGGCGGTAGCCCCGGCCGTCAAAACCGGGACTGCCGCGTTTTGATACCAGGGGCCACCACCCCTGGTATCCGTAAGCAGCTGACAGAATCTTGTACACATCGAAAACTGTCGGCATATAAAAAATCAGTTTCTGGCTGCGATTGCCGCCTGTGCTGCTGCGAGCCGTGCCACCGGAACCCGGAAGGGAGAGCAGGAAACGTAGTTCAGGCCGGTTTTATAGAAAAACTCGATGGACCGGGGATCTCCGCCATGCTCACCGCAGACTCCCATCTTCATATCCGGTTTTGTCTTGCGACCAAGCTCGACTGCTGTAGCCACGAGCCTTCCGACGCCGGAAATATCGATGCTGGAGAAGGGGTCGTGGTGCATAATATTCTGTTCCAGGTAGAGGGGAATAAAGCTTCCCGCGTCGTCCCGGGAGAAGCCGTAGGTCATCTGGGTCAGGTCGTTGGTCCCGAAGGAGAAGAAATCAGCGTGCTCCGCTACCTCATCGGCGGTCATCGCAGCCCGGGGAATCTCTATCATGGTTCCAATGGAGTAGTCTATCCGCATCTTTCGTCGGGTCAGAACATCCTGTACCACGGCTTCAATCCGGTCGTGCATAATCTGGGTCTCTTCCCGGGTCCCAACCAGCGGAATCATTATCTCCGGGAAGATCTTTCCACCGGACTTCACTACATCACAGGCAGCCAGGGTTATTGCCTCGACCTGCATTTCGTAGATTTCGGGATAGGTGATTCCAAGGCGGCATCCCCGGTGACCGAGCATGGGATTCGCTTCCTTTAAATTTGCAATTTTCTCCCTGAGTTTCGCGGGCTTGATTCCCAGTTCTTCAGAAATAGTCTTGATGTCCTTGACCGTGGAGGGAACAAACTCGTGAAGGGGCGGATCAAGGAGCCGAATGGTAACGGGCAGACCATCCATTGCCTTGAAAATACCGGTAAAGTCTTTCTTCTGCAGAGGAAGCAGTTTTTTCAGGGCCGCTTTTCTGTCTTCCAGAGTGTCGGAAACAATCATCTCCTGGAAAATCTCCAGTTTACCATCGTCAAAAAACATGTGCTCCGTTCGGCAGAGGCCGATACCTTCGGCTCCAAAGGCGCGGGCAACCTTGGCATCGTTAGGCTGGTCCGCGTTTGTCCGGATAGCGATGCCTTTTTCCTTGAGACCAGGACGTTCAGCAGCCTTGCGGATTGTGTCGGTCCAGCTTAAAAAGCGGGTAAGGTCCTGGGTCATTTTGGGAACCGAAAGCACAGCCTTTCCGGAATAGACATTTCCCGTTGTTCCGTTAATGGTTATCCAGTCGCCTTCCTTGTATTTTTTCCCCTTTACGGTAAAGCTTTTACCGGTAATGACAACATCCTTGCAGCCTGCGACACAGGGAGTTCCCATACCCCGGGCAACAACCGCCGCATGGGAGGTCATTCCGCCGGTGGAGGTAAGAACACCTTCGGCGGCATGCATTCCGCCGATGTCCTCGGGGCTGGTCTCTTTCCGTACCAGCAGCACCTTCTGTCCGACGGCTACCCAGCGTTCGGCTTCTTCAGCGGAAAAGACAACCTGCCCGGTGGCTGCTCCGGGAGAAGCGTTCAGTCCCGTGGCTATCAGCTCCATTACCTGTTTCTGCTTGGGATCGATATTGGGATGGAAAAGCTGGTCAAGCTGGGCAGGACTTACCCGGCTTACCGCAGTCTCCTCATCGATGAGCTTCTCGTCTACCATGTCAACGGCGCATTTTACCGCCGCCGCGCCGGTTCTTTTGGCGTTTCGGGTCTGAAGAATATAGAGATCCCCTTCCTGGAGGGTAAACTCCATATCCTGCATGTCGCGATAGTGCTGTTCCAGCCGGTCCTTCAGGGCTACAAGCTTCTGGTAGGCATCGGGATTCGTTTTCTTCAATGTGGAGATGGGCTCGGGGGTACGGATTCCGGCGACCACATCCTCGCCCTGAGCGTTCATCAGATACTCGCCGTAAAATACGTTTTTTCCGGTGGAAGGGTCCCGGGAAAAGCAGACTCCGGTACCGGAGGTATCTCCAAAATTGCCAAAGACCATGGTCTGAACATTGACTGCGGTGCCCAGAAGACCGTCGATGGAATTAATTTTACGATATTTAATGGCTTGAGGATTGTTCCAGGAACCAAAGACTGCATCAATGGCTGCCTTGAGCTGCATTTTGGGATCCTGGGGGAACTCCTCTTTTTTGTGTTTTTTATACGCCTGTTTATACAGCCCGACGAGTTTCTCGAGGTCTCCGGCATCGAGCCGGGTATCAAGCTCGACACCCTTGCTCTTTTTCATTTTTGCCAGGATTTCCTCGAAAACATTTATATCCATTCCCATGGCCACGTTGGCAAACATCTGAATAAAGCGCCGGTAGGCGTCCCAGGCAAAACGGGGATTGCCGGTTTGAGAGCTTAGTCCCTGTACGGCCTGATCGTTCATACCGAGATTCAGAATGGTATCCATCATGCCGGGCATGGACACCGCGGCTCCGGACCGTACGGAAACCAGCAGGGGATCCTTCGGATCTCCCAGTTTTTTCCCCATCAGCCGCTCGAGCTTGTCCAGATTTTCATCAACCTGATCCAATACCCCCGCCGGATAGTCCCGATTATTCTCATAATAGGCCCTGCACACCGCAGTAGAGAGCGTAAACCCCGGGGGCACAGGGATCCCGAGGTTAGTCATTTCAGCAAGATTCGCTCCTTTTCCTCCAAGAAGCTCCTTCATGCCGGCGTTTCCGTCGGCTCTGCCGTTACCGAAGAAATAGACGAATTTCTCCATAGATGCTTTCATCCTCCATATATGTTACCACTGTTTTTCCAGCGGCCAGAATTCTCGAAATAATTGGTCTTACCAGTTCCGAACTATATAGGAAATGCGAAATAAAAAAAAGCCCCCGATACCACATATGTGATAATTGGGGGCATTATATTCAACCCGTGGGACAGATCAGGCCGTATAGGCCTCGAGATACTGACTCCGGGAGGGGTGCTGAAGCCGCTTGATGGCCTTTTTTTCTATCTGCCGGATGCGCTCCTTTGTCAGGTTGTACTTATCCCCGATCTCCTTTAAGGAAAGGGGGCTGTAACCGTTCAGTCCGAAGCGGTACTGAATTATCTCCGACTCCTTATCCGTAAGGGTGTTCAGCACCTCATTGATATCCTCGATAAGGGAATGCTCAATGGCAGCATCCTCGGGATGCTCGTAGCCGGAATCTTCAATGAAATCACCCAGCTGAGAGGAATCCTTTTCGTTGTACACCGGGGTTTCAAGGGACACCAGGTCTCTGGCGATATTGATCAGATCAAGGACGTGGGATTCATCCATATTCACTGCTCTGGCGATCTCCTTGAGTTCAGGATCCTCGGCTTTGCCTGACTGCAGCTCCTTCCTGGCTTTCTCTATCTGTACCAGTTCATTCGCACGATTCAGGGGAAGCCTGATCATCCTGGATTTTTCACAGATAGCTTTCAGAATTGCCTGCCGGATCCACCAGACAGCATAGGAGATAAAGTGGTATCCCTTTTCCACATCAAAACGCTCTATGGCGTTCATAAGACCGATATTGCCTTCGCTTATCAGGTCCGTCAGGGGCAGTCCCTGATTCTGGTATTTCTTGGCGACGTTGACCACAAAGCGCAGATTCGATTTGACGAGCATATCCTTGGCATACTGGTCGTCCTTGGCGGCTGCTCTGGCGTACTTGTCCTCCTCTTCGCGGGTCAGAAGGGGGATCTGGTTGATCTCCTTCAGGTACATGGAAAGGACATTTTCGTCGTCGTATGAGTTTCGTGTGCCGTTATATCGTCTGTTCTGGGCCATTTATGCCTCCTGATAATATAGATGCAATCTATATGCCAACTCAGGAGTAATTATCATATTTTATAACTCCTTATAATACAAACATTTATAATACTTTACCATTACAGTCAGAATAACAAAAAAACTTCGCTGTGTCGTATTTACCCAATCAGAGATATATACGCTTATACTGCGTCAAAAAAGACCATACAGGAGCTCTTCGTCGCATTTAATGCGTCCGCAGCACTGTCCGTAGGGTAAGCCGCTGTGACATGGACATGGATCATCGGGAGAAACCCTGGATCGGGAAAAGAAGTTCACGTGGATAATCTCGTGTTTTTCCCCGGGGGGAGAAAAATACGGAAAGATGATCTCCACATCGGAAAAAAGAGCCAGCTTCTCGCTGTTGGTTTTTCCCCGCAGAACCCCGGAGTACACAATACCCTGCCAGTACTCGAAGATAAGGTCCCAGATCATGTCTTTTTCGCCCTGGCTGCCTATTTTGCGGCTGCGCTTGGATTCCAGATACTTTTTGAGCTGTACGGAATAGAAGGCGTTCCAGTCATCCAGCTCGCTGCTCATCTGCCGGAGCATACCATAATCGTTCAAATAGCGATCCGCCATCCTGCCGGCGTAACTGCGTTTATCCAGACTGCGGGCGGTAAGCCAGGATTTCAAAGCCGACGAGGGGAGCCCGATCTTTTTTAATACGATACCGGTGTAGAACAGTGTTTTTACCAGCTCCTGCCGTTGATCCACGGGGCAGCTTCGCAGGGCTTTTCGGAAATACTCAAGAGCAATCTTCGGACGGTGATGGGCCAGAAAGCGCTTGCCTGTCCGAAAGGATCTGGTGCTGGTATGCATAGTAACTCCTTGGATTAAAATACTTAAGCCCGGGCTCTTTGACAACCGCCCTTGACCCTTTTCGCCGTGATCCGTATATTTCCAGTGATTCTACTGCGAACAAAAAGGAAAAATCCTATTACAATTGGAATCAGGAGGAAGATATGAAGGTTAATCCCATCGGTGATCGTGTATTGGTGAAGCTGGAAGAGGTGGAGGAGAAGACCGCAAGCGGAATCTTTATTCCCCAGACTGCCCAGGAAAAAACCCAGACCGGTACTGTAGAAGCTGTCGGCGATGATGAAAGCATCACGGTAAAGGCTGGAGAAAAGGTAATGTACGACAAGTATGCCGGCACTACAATAAAGGTCGACGGAAAGGACATGCTCCTTGTCCGGATGTCCGATATCATGGCTGTTATCGAATAATACGGATAATCCGCATCTTTATCGAAGCCTTCTGTCTCGAGGACGGAAGGCTTTTTTGTTGCTGTTCAGGAATACAGAAAAGACTCAAGCTCCCGCAAAATCGTCTCGTTCGTACCAAAACAACGTCGAGTGGCGGGGAGAGAATCGAGAAAAACTCCCCCGTAGTTTTTCTTCAGTATCCTGGGATCGCAGATTACCACTGCCCCACGGTCCGAGGAGGAGCGTATCAGGCGGCCGAAACCCTGCTTGAAGCGCATTACCGCCATGGGAAGAGACAGCTGGAAAAACGAATTCCCCCCCCTGGCTTCAATGGCTTCCATCCGGGCCTGGAGGACCGGATCGGAGGGTACGGTAAAGGGGAGCCGGAACAGGATGAGCAGGGTAAGGGTTTCACCGGGGCTGTCCACCCCTTCCCAGAAGGATTCGGTTGCCAGCAGAACGCTACTCGTATCGCTGTTGAAACGCTCCAGCAGCCTGCTTCGGTCGTCATCTCCCTGGCGCAGAACCGCAATACCCGCCTCTTCAAGCGGGGGGGCAAGAAAATCGTATACCTCCCTCAGCATGGCGTAGGAGGTAAAGAGCAGAAGTCCCCTTCCCTCACTCACAAGGAGGAGGTCCCGTGCCAGACGGGCGGCAAAATCTGTATAACCGGGCCCCTTCGGGTCCGGGGCTTCCTGGGGCACACAGAGCAGGACGTTGGATTTATAGGGAAAGGGAGAGGGAAAACGGCCGGTATGATGGGGATACTCGCTTAGCCCCATCCTCTCTTCCCAGTACCGGAAATTCTCCTGAATGGTGAGGGTTGCGGAAGTCATAACCACGGTATCGAAGGGATTATACACCGCATCCCGCATGAGAGAACTGACTTCCAATGGACTGACGGTAAAAAACAGATGAGTCTCCCTGCCGATCCTCTTTGTCTCGATCCAGAAAACCTGGTCAGGACGGTTTTCCCGCTCCCGGAACGAATCGCAGACCATGAGAAAACCGGACAGACGCCGTTGAATGACCTTCAGCTCATGCAGGGCCGGTTCCTCTCCGGCATCATCGGATACAGACTCGGCAATGCGTCCGAGAAGGGTATAGAGTTCTCCCAGAGGTTTGCGAATTGCAGCTACCTGGTTTGAAATCACAAGATCAATCCCTTCCTCGTCGCCGGGAACAGCGGTTCCCCGAAGACGATAACTCGACGCCCCGGACATGAGGGGCAGTATGCTCTCCTCCGCCGCTTCCAGAACCTCCCGCAGCTTGCTGATTGCCTGAGGGGCCTGGGAGCTTAATCGGGTATCCGGAAGAAAGGCTTCTATCTTGATCAAGGCTCCGAAGCTGCGGTTCCTGCGTCGGCGGAGAAGCCGGGAGAGTTGTTTGTAAATGGACAGGCGCCCGAGGCTGGTTGAAAAATAAGAGGTGGCGTTGCGCTCCACATTATGAGCCTCGTCAAAGACGATTTTATGAAACGGCGGCAGTACCGCTGTGCCCTCGAAACCGAGCTCCTCCAGCCTCAGGGCGAGATCTGAAAAAAGCAGGTGATGGTTGACCACAAGCACCTGAGCGGCGGCGGCCGTGCGGCGGGCCCGGATAACAAAGCAGTTTTCCCGATGACGGCAGCGAAGTCCCAGGCAGGAATCTGCCTCGGAGTTGATCCGGTTCCACAGGTCCCGGGGAGGCAGAATAGGAAGATCACTCAGGGAACCGGACTCTGTGACCCCTGCCCATGCCCTTATGGATTCAAGATCATGCCCCTCCTCGCGAAAGAGGGAATCCTCTTCCAGGGCTTCGTTCAGCCGATGCAGGCACAGATAGTTTCCCCGTCCTTTTACCAGGGCACAGGAGACCTTTGACTTCATGATTTTCAGAACTGTGGGAATATCCTTGTCCAGAAGCTGGTTTTGAAGGTTGATTGTGCCCGTGGAAATCACCACCCGCTGGCGGTTCTTCTCCGCCCAGGCGATGGCCGGTACCAGATAGGCAAAGGATTTTCCCACCCCGGTCCCTGCTTCGATCAGGCTGACATCATTCTCGTTAAAACTGCGACAGACCTCTTCGACCATGGCAATCTGGGAATCCCGCTTCTCGTAACGGATCTCCCCCGCCAGAGGGCCTTCCGGAAGAAGCAGACCGGAGAGCCGTGCCGAATCAAGGTGGGAAATCTCCGATTCCATGACCGCTTCGGCCACCACATAGATATCGCTGACATGGTTGTCGACAATGTAAAAACCCACCCCCCGGTTACCCAGGTAGGAGGCAATTCCCAGATCGGCACTGCTGGGGGTGAGGTTCCCGGAGGGGTGATTATGGATAACCACATCCGCCGTTTCCAGGTAGGGGCTCAGAGCCGGGACGGAGATCCGGTTTCCCCGGGCACCGATCATTACAGATGAGACAAGGCCCTCGTCGTTGATGGTCCCTATGAAGAAAACCTCGTTGCCCGAAGCTTCTGCAACGGCATCGGCGATGTTAACCACAATATGGGGCAGAAAATAGTCCTGGATTCTCATTCCGAGGCAAGCAGTTCCATAACGTTTTCGACAATTTCCCGGAATCGGGTCTCCACCCTGGCGGCGGTCTCGATAACTTCCTGGTGGCTCAGGGGCTGATCGAGAATTCCGGCGGCCATGTTGGTTATGCAGGAGAACCCCACGGTCCTGATTCCCAGGTAATTAGCCATAATGACCTCCGGTACCGTCGACATTCCCACCATGTCGGCTCCGAGCCTTTCAAGCATTCTGATTTCCGCCGGGGTTTCGTAGCAGGGACCGCTCAAGCCTGCGTAGACCCCTTCAGTGAGGGAATGCTCCATTCGGGTGACAATTCGCTTTCTCAAAGACCGGGAGTAGGCATCGCTCATGTCGGGAAACCGGGGGCCCCCGTCCTCATTGTTCGGACCGATAAGCGGGTTAGTCCCCATAAGGTTTATATGGTCCCGAATCAATACGATCTGTCCCGGTTCAAAGCCGGGATTAATCCCCCCCGCGGCGTTCGTTACGATAAGACGTTCCACCCCGAGGGCTTTCAAGAGGAGTACCGGTTTGACTACATCATGTATGGCGTGTCCTTCATAGTAGTGGAAACGCCCGGCAAGAAGAGCAAAATTACTGCTGATTTTCAGGAAGCCCCGATGGCCTTCAACAGTAGGCTCCGGCATTTCAGGTATTTCTGAGTAATCAATCGCTGTTCCGGAAAGGGAATCGGCAATTTTCGAAAGACCCGATCCCAGGATTACCCCCACCCTTGGCCTGAATTCCGTACTCTTTTTCAGGGAATCCCGGAAAGCCTCTATTGTTTTGCTGTAGTCAGCCATCGTTTTCCTCCTTGCTTACGTAAGCGAATTATCCCCGCTGGAAAAGAAAAGATCAAGCAAGGAGGACCGCCTCAGGGACGGGAAAATCCCGACACATTGACACAGGTTTTTCAAAATGGTACTAGAGAAAAATCATTTTTTTTACCAGTGCCGGTTACCTGAAGGAGCATGATATGGTGGTTATGAAATTTGGCGGAACCTCAGTCCAGAACGGTGAATATATTGATCGTGCCCTGGATATCGCGGAGAAACAGCTCGACAGCGCACCTCTTCTTATATCCTCGGCAATGGGGAAAACCACTGATGCCCTGGTTGCCATTACCGATCTTGCCGAAAAGGGTATGTTCAGCGAGGCTGAAAAAGAACTGACCATCCTGAAGGACACCCATTTCTCCGTAGCGGAAGACTTCCTGAACGGTCAGCAGCGTGACGACTGCCGCCGGGCTATCGATGAGCTCTATCTCCAACTGATTGCCCTGGTTCGCGGTTCAAGTCTCCTGCACGAATGCAGTCCCCGGAGTCGTGATGCAATACTTGCGTTCGGAGAACTTCTGTCAACTACAATCATCTATTACCGTGCTCTGGCCCGGGGAATGGATGCCCAGTGGATTGACTCCAGGGAGTGCATTATCACGGATGATAATTATACCTGTGCCGCTCCTGACTTTGACGCGACGAACAAGGCAATAAAGAAACACGTAAAGCCCCACAGGGGTCGCCTTATTATCGCCCAGGGTTTTATATCCAGGACTGCCGAAGGCACAACCACTACCCTGGGACGGGGTGGCAGCGACTACACTGCAGCTATCTTCGGGGCCGCCCTCAAGGCCGACGAAGTACAGATATGGACTGATGTAAACGGGATACTAACATCCGACCCGCGGCTTGTGGCAGGTGCCAGAACAATCGACAGGATTACCTACGACGAAGCCGCCGAGCTCGCCTTTTTCGGTGCAAAGGTAGTGCATCCATCCACAATTCAGCCTGCTATTCGTCACGGAATTCCCGTATGGGTAAAGAACAGCGGAAACCCGGAACATTCAGGGACGCTGATATCCGCCGAAGTGTCCGGCAGCGGGCTGCGGGCAATAGCCGGAAAAAAAAATGTAACCCTCATGAATATTTCTTCCTCCAGGATGCTGAACGCCTATGGTTTCCTGAGCAGGATTTTCTCAGTCTTCAACACCTATAAAACCTCCGTCGACCTTGTAGCAACCTCCGAGGTCAGCGTCTCCATGACCATCGACAATACCAGGTACCTCAAGGAAATCAGCGAAGAGCTGGAAAAACTGGGTCAGGTAAAGATTGTACAGAAAACCAGCATCATCTGCATGGTAGGTTTTAACCTGTGGCGGGACTCAGCCTTCATTGCACGGGCTTTCTCCGCACTGGAGGGAATCCCCATCGAGATGGTCTCCCTGGGGGCTTCGGATATTAACCTCTCCTGCGTTGTCCCGGATGAGTACGCCGATCAGGCAATCAGGACCTTACATGAAAAGCTTCTTGAGGAACATTAGTGAATCTTCCGTTTTACAAATTGAGGGTTGGAAAAAACGACACGCTCCTCGTCAATTTCATGGGAGATGCCCTGCCGGACGAGGAGATTCTTCCCTTAATTGTCCGCAGCATGTGCCGAAGGCACCGGGGTATCGGTGCCAACGGGGTGGCAATTCTGCTGGACCATCCCGAGGCAGGAGCCGACCTCCGCTGTTTCAATCCCCGGGGAGAAGAGCTGAAAAACTTTTTTGATCCCCTTCTGGGTGCAGCCAGATACCTTTTCGACTCCGGTTTTGCAGGAACCAGGGCCATTACCATATCCACCCCGGAGGGAATAAAAAGCGTCGAGGCCATCGACAGCGCCAACTTCCGGATTTCCCTGGGAACTCCGCTGGATGTGGAGGGGAACAGACTGAAGGAGATGATCAGTACGGATACGGGGAGTTATCTTTCCCTGGAGGGAAGGACCTTTCCGGTCACCCCCGTAGTAGTATACCAGTTGTTCGGGGCCCTCTTTTTCAGCACTCCCCCTAAAAAGGGAAAGCAAACAGGAAAGGCCCTGGCAAAGGCCGGGCTCTTTGCGAAGGAGTTTCATCCCCTTTTTATCCAGCTCTATTCCGATGACGATATCTCCTTCTGGCCCTGGTGGAAAAAAGGATATGGACTCCAGGAGACAAGCCTTGCCGCCGGGGCGGCGGCGGTGGCGGCGGCGGTCAGGGGCTTTACCAGCCGCTCATTGATGACCCGCTGCGGAAAGGATGATTTTTACATTGAATGGAAGGATCCCGAAGGAGAAATCCTCCTTACCGGCGGCGCTCAGTACGTCTTTACCGGGGATTACTACTTTGATGAAGAGCCCTTTTACAGCGAATAGAAGAACGTTGAAAGCTCTCCTTGTGTCACCATACATCTCTATATTTCGTTTATATCGTACTCGCTGATTTTTCGGTGCAGGGTCTTGCGGCCAATGCCCAGAACCTCGGCGGTCCTGCTCTTGTTACCATTGCAGTAATTCAGGGTACTTTCGATAATCACCCTCTCGGCTTCCTCCATGCTGACGCCGAGATCGATCTTAATATAGGTTCCCTCTTCACCGGTAACCACACTGGGAGGCATATCTTCGGTGGTGATAATGTTTCCCTTGCAGAGAACCACCGCGCTCTCGATCGAGTTTCTCAGTTCCCGTATATTCCCTGGCCATGAATAGTTGTACAGCGCCAGATTTGCCTTATGATCAATTCCTTCTATGCTTTTTCCGTTCTCCTCGGCAAACTCCTTGAGAAAAGCCGCGGCCAGCAGGGGAATGTCCTCCTTGCGCTCCCGCAAGGGGGGAACATGGATATTGACCACATTGAGGCGGTAATATAGGTCTTCACGGAAATTCCCCTTCTCGATCTCCGTCTTCAGGTCCCGGTTGGTGGCGGAGATTATACGGACATCCACCTCCTGGGTCTCCTCGCCTCCGACACGCTCGAAACGTTTCTCCTGGAGCACCCGCAGGATCTTTATCTGCACTGACTGGGATATCTCCCCTATTTCGTCCAGAAATATCGACCCCGTGTGGGCAAGTTCAAAACGCCCCCTTTTACGGGCCACGGCCCCGGTAAAGGCACCTTTCTCGTGGCCGAAGAGTTCGCTCTCCAGAAGACTTTCCGACAGAGCGGCACAGTGGACTTTTATGTGAGGCTTGTCCTTGCGAGGAGAAAGCTTGTGTATGGCATCGGCGATAAGTTCCTTGCCGACACCGCTTTCTCCGGTAATGAGCACCGACGCCTTGGTGGCGGCAACCTGCTCCACCACCTCCATGACCCGCCGCATCTGCGGGCTTTTACCGATAATCTTCGCGTAACGGTTCCGCTCCCCGATAAGGTCAATCTCCTCCTGCAGGGCACGGTGCTGCAGTACCAGTTCGCGGTTCTGCAGGGCCCGCTTTACCAGAAGGGAGAGTCGGTCCAGGTTCAGGGGTTTGGTTATAAAATCATAGGCTCCGTCTCTCATGGCGTTGACGGCGGATTCAATGGTCCCGTGTCCGGTCAGGATAATAACCGGTACCGTAGGATAGGCGGAGGCGACCTTCTTCAACAGCTCCTCTCCCGACATTTCGGGCATCTTGAGGTCCGTAATTATCAGATCGACCTCTTCGGTGTTGATAATGGCCAGGGCCTCCTTGCCGTCGGCTGCCAGAAAGACATTATAGTCCTCAAGCTCGAGAGCTTTGCCGAGACCTTCGCGAATGTTTTTTTCGTCGTCTACAATCAGCACATTAAACTTCATTGCTCTGCCATCCTAATAATCGCTGCTCCTTCTGAGGAACAGGCAGGGTTATGGTAAAGGTGGTGCCCTCTCCTTCCCGGCTTTCCAGATTAATCTCTCCCTGATGCTCTTTGATTATCTTATATACCAGGGTCAGACCCAGGCCGGAGCCGAAATCCTTGGTAGTAAAATAGGGTTCGAATATCTTGGTCATATTCTCTTCCGGGATACCGACCCCCGAATCACTGATGGAGAGTTCCACCTGGTCGTCCCTGGCGACAGTTTCAACTCGTAGAGTCCCACCTTCAGGCATGGCGGAGATAGAGTTCTTGACAATGTTCAAAAGGGCCTGCTTCATGTATTTTACATCCAGCTGCAGTTCAGGCATCTGATCGTCCAGGTTGAGCTCCAATTCTATTTTCTGTTCTTCCAGTTCGTAATGAATAAACTCGAAGAGCTCGTGCACAAGGTCGTTCAGATTCTGTGCGACCAGGTTGACGTCCATGGGCCGGACGGCAAAAAGGAAGTCCACGATGATACCGTTGAGGCGTTCAACCTCTTCGTTCACAATATCAAGGTAGTTTTGGATCGTCTCGGCATTTTTTCCGTCGGCACCGTTGCTCAAGGCCTTTTGAATGAGCTGAATGTGGATGCTGATGGAGCCCAGAGGATTTTTAATCTCATGTGCCACACCGGCAGTCAAGGTCGTAAGGGCCGCAAGATTTTCCGCCCGGCGCAGACGGGCCTCCTTGGCCTTCTTTTCCGTAATATCCTCGATGTGCAGCAATCCGCCCTGAATGCGCCCTTCCCGGACCAGGGGCATCATTGTGCAGGAGAGGACCCGGGTCGAAGCGCCGGTCTGCAGGGAAATCTCCTTGTCCTCGATGTTCTCCTGTTCCACCAGGGCCTTGTGAAAAAACTCGCTCAGGCTGCTGTCAGCAAGGGCATCCCACAAAGGACGCTCAACAACATCGCCGTTCTTGAAAGGAAAGAGCCTCTCCGCCGCCTTGTTCAGCAAAATTACCGCGTGCTTCTCATCGAGAACTACGACCCCGTCGGTCATGGAATAGAGAACCATTTCAAGGAGTTCGTTCTCCTGGACAACATCCATTATAAGGGAGCGTATCTGGTCGATATCCAGTTTCCCGATTTTTTTCAGGGCTCTGTTCAGGAACTTTCTCACCGGCCTCCTCCGTAGAGCAGACCTTCGAGCAGCAGGTCGGGATTCTGATTGTAGCTTTCAAACATCCTGCGGCTCCGGGTCAACTGGTCAAGCAGGCTTTCAAAGCGGGAAAGTTCCGCCCCGGAATCCTTTGTACGAAGCCGGAGCCGGAGGATCTCCTCGACCTCTTCCAAAAGCGGGAGAAAACGTTCTTTTTTCTGGAGCATGGAAAAGACCTCCGATAGATCTCTCTGAGAATCCTTACCTAGGACTAAGTCGGCAAGGGCTTCAGCATGCTTTCTGATTTCACCAGCACCCAGGTCAAATCCGAGAAAATACTCCCGAAGGGAGCGGAATTCCCCGGAGGGCTCCCGGAAAATCCTGTCAAGCACCTGCCTTTCGCCGTCAGTATCCCGTTCCTTGAAGGCATAGGGCCGCACCCGGGAAAGGATTGTCTGAATAAGGGCGGCCCGTTTGGAGGTGGTCAGGATGAAATGCACGCCCGTCGGCGGCTCCTCCAGTATTTTCAGAACCGCGTTGCGGGCGGAATCCATCATGGCCTCGGCATTTTCCATGATGATTATCTTAGCTTTTCCATGCCCCGTTGTCCGGGCCCAGTATGCAAGATTTCGCACCATGAAAATGGGGATATGGCTCAAGTTGGCAGCCTTAAGGACAGAGCCAGACTCTTTTGAGATGGAAGAGATAATCTTTTCCGCCCGTTTTTCACCGAGTTCCCCCGCCGCCGGATCAAGCTCGTCCAGCAGTTCCTCCAGGGAATCAAGGGAAGAACGAACCCCCTTCAACCTGCTCTCTTCGCCTTCCCATATCCAGGGATCAAAACGCCGGGTCAGTTTACGGGCTCCCCGGATAACAAGGTATCGGGCAAAATCCTTTCTGGAACGCCGCAGGACTTCGAGACTTGCGTCCATCTCCTGCTGAAAATAGCGGGGGCCAAGCATTCCCAGATCAGGATGGGTAAGGGTACGGTGCTTGCGGCAATCGGAGCAGGAACAGGACCACTCCCGTCCCCGGAAACAGCTCAATCCCCGGGCCAGCTCAAGGGCGGCGGAGAGTTTTCCGCTGAGGGCAGGTCCGAAAAAAAGCAGCGACGAAGGCAGACGCTGGTTCTCCAGGTCCTCCCTAAGTCGTGATACTACATGTTCCTGATCAAGAATGTTTTCAAACACCTTTATTGCTCTCTCCAAGGGGAATTTTTCCGGGAATCTGCGATTCAGGCAGGACCCCGGTCATGAAGCGTGCAAAGAGGCTCTCATCGATTATCCGACGGGTATCCACAAAGGGCTGTGTCTCAAGTACAAGGAGCAACAGAATGCTCAGTACAATACCCTCCGCTAGTCCCCAGAAGAAGCCCAGGGCCCGGTCGAGATTCTCCAGGTGCACCGCCTCGACAAGCCGGTACAGAAGGCCCTCTGTTATCTTCAGAACTAAATATACGGACAGAAAGATTGCCAGAAAAGCAATAACCCGGTTCCAGGGGGAATCTCCCAACACCTGGGATAGAAAATCTCCCCCCGCGGCGGAGAAGAGGATTCCCCCCACGATGCCGCCGCCTATTGCTGCAACGGCCGCGAGTTCGGCAATAAAGCCCTTTATAAGGCAGCGGATTACCATAACCAGTATTATGGCGCCAAAGAAATAGTCCAATACCCCCGGATTCATCTGTGAAGAACCGTTTCCCCATAAAATTCCATTATAAGGTCTCCACAGGCCCGGGCAGCGTTTATTCCGCATATCTGCCTTGCGGCTTCTCCCATTCTGAAGCGTAATTCTTGGGAGGAAACCAACTCCAGAACGGCGCTTTTCAGGGATTCAGCAGCAGCCTTTTTTCCGGCAAGAACACGGGCCGCCCCTTTCTCCGCAAAGTACGCAGCATTGCGCAGCTGATCTCCCCGGCTGCCGTCGGTTCCCAGGGGAATGAGAATCATCGCTTTTCCCAGGCTTCCGCACTCCCAGAGGGTTCCCGCGCCCGCCCTCGTTATTACAAGGTCCGCGGCTGCCAGGACATGGGGCATCTCCTCATGAATATATTCCCGCCGTACGTAGCCCACAGCGGGGTTATCACTGCCGTTTCCGGCCCCGGTCTGATGAAGGACCTCCGCGTGGGGCAGAATATCATCTATTACATCCGCCATAAGCAGGTTTATCTGCTGCGCTCCCAGGCTTCCGCCAATGACCAGGACCAGGGGTCCGGACCCGGACAGGCCGAAACTCCGCCGGCCGATTTCAGGGTCTCCTTCGAGAACAGCAGGTCGTACAGGATTTCCGGTAAGCAGAAGCCGGTCGGCGGCGGAAGAAGGGAAATACTCACGGGTCTTTTCGTAGGAAATACAAATTCTATCCGCGAAACGGGCGTTCAGCCGGGTGGCAAGTCCCGGGTCCAGGTCGGATTCATGGGTAATAACTGGGATACGGCAGATTTTTGCCGCGATTACCGGGGGAACCGAAACATAGCCCCCCTTGGAAAAGAGCAGGACAGGCCTGTACCTCAGCATGAAGAACAGGGATTTAAGCAGGGCAAGGGCAATCAGAAAGAGATCCGTTACATTCTTCAGGGAAAAATAGCGTCGAAACTTTCCCGAAGGAACAGAAAAAAAGGAGATTCCCCGCTTTCCCAGGATGTCCCGTTCCATTCCTTTTCCTGAACCGATCCAGCAGATATTCTCGGAAGAGATCCTTCTCTCTTTTTCAAGTTCATCAATGATCGCCAGACCGGGATACACATGCCCTCCGGTACCCCCACCGGCAAAAACAAGCAGTTTTCGCATCTTTTTACTCATCGGAACCTCTTCTCCGTAAGCGAGATTACCACAGCCTCCGCTGCTTGTGCAACGAACAGAACTGCAGTCCCCAGGGCACAGGAAAAAGAGAAGCCACGGATTTAACGTATTCCTAACCTGTCTTTCATACAGTTCTTATCCGGGGATTTTATTTCTTAGTCATCATTTAGTTTCTATGGAGGAAAGAATGAAAAAGATGCTGATTCTTGTTTCCCTGCTTCTGACTGCAGGGCTCGTATTCGCCGGCGGACAGCAGGCCGCTGAAAGCAGTGACGGTTTCTCCGGCAATTACGCCTTCGGCGGGTCCACCACCCTGGAAGGTTTCCTGCGGCCCGCCATCGACGAGTTCACCGAAATGCACCCCGGCGTGACAATATCCTACGATGCCCCCGGTTCTTCCGCCGGCGTCAAGGGTGCCCTGGACGGCACCTACAATCTGGGAGCCGCCTCCCGCAAGATCAAGGACTCGGAAAAAGCCGACGGCGCGGTTCCGGTGGTAGTAGCCCTGGACGGAGTAGCAGTTGTAGTCAACAAGGAGTCCGTAACCATCGGCAATCTCGGCATGGAGCAGATTCAGAAGATCTTCTCCGGTGAAATAAGCAACTGGAGCGCTGTCGGCGGTCCAAATGCCCAAATCGTTGTGGTAAACCGTGATGAGGCCTCCGGAACCCGTGCGGCCTTCGGCGACATTGTCCTGGGAAAAGCGAAGTTCACCGACAAGGCGATTATTACCACCGGTAACGGGGACATGGTTTCCAAGGTCGGCTCCACTCCCTATGCCATCGGTTACTGCGGCTTCGCCTACATCGATCGGGAACCCGGTACTAAGGCTGTTACCGTGGAAGGTGTAGAGCCCACCATGGAGAATGTACTCAGCGAAACCTTCCCCATCCAGCGCCCCCTGAACATGGTCCATACCGGCGACCTGGACAAGGTTGAACAGGCTTTTCTTGATTACCTGCTTTCCGAGGACGGCCAGGCAATCATCGAGGAAGAAGGCTTCATATCGATAAAATAGCACAACGCGTATCGAGAAAACCTTATTACCAGGCGGCTCCTTCCTTGCGGAGGGGCTGTTTTTTTTAACAGAACTCTAACACAACTTTTATCCGTCTTTCATATGGCACTCGTTATATGGACATGCGCAACAGCAAGGAGTGACAAGTTTTGAACATGAAAAAGCTGCGTGACAGTACTGCAAAGGTAGCTTTCGCCTTTTGCGCTCTTGTCTCGGTTCTGAGTGTCCTTTTCATTTCTATCTTTATCTTCATCGAAGGTCTGCCGCTTTTCCGGGTAACTGGAGTCCTGGACTTCCTCTTCGGCACCGTCTGGGAGCCTACGGGAGACCCTCCACGCTACGGGATAGTCCCTTTTATTGCCGGATCCATCTGGATAACCTTTGGCTCCCTGATTCTGGCCCTTCCGGTGGGTCTTTCTGTGGGTATCTTCATGGCCGAGTACGCCAGAGGCCGCTTTGCAAACACCGTCCGTTCGGTGGTTGAGCTCCTGGCGGGTATACCTTCCGTTATTTACGGTCTCTTCGGATATATAGCCATTGCGCCGCTGGTGCGGAACCTTAGCTCCAGCAACACAGGACTTGGGGTACTGACGGCATCAATAGTTCTGGCCATCATGGTGCTTCCAACAATAATAAATATTACCGAGGTATCCCTGCGGGCGGTGGCGCCGGAACTGAAGGAAGCGTCCCTTGCCCTGGGAGCCACCCACTGGCAGACCATTGTCCACACCCTGATTCCGGCGGCACGGTCCGGGATTCTGGCCGGAATCGTTCTGGGTATGGGCCGCTCCATCGGAGAGACCATGGCGGTGCTGATGGTGGCAGGTAATGCCGTCACCATACCCACCGGACCCCTCTCCCTGGCCAGAACCCTTACCATGAACGTGGCCACCGACATGTCCTATGCCTCGGGAGACCACTGGACCAGCCTGTTTGCCACGGGGATGGTCCTTTTTCTCTTTATCCTCGTAATCAACATTACGGTACAGATTCTCATGAAAAAAGCCGTAAAGGACATGAACTAATGGAATTATCCCGGTCTACACGCATAAACAAACTGGAAGAGAACATAGCCCGCGGCTTTATATGGCTTTTTGCCGGTCTTACCATCATCATCCTGGTCTGGATTGTGGGCTACATTCTCTTCCGGGGCTTTTACTCCCGGCAATATATTCCCTACGATGTGCTTCCCATAAGTGAAGAGGTAATTCCCCTTGAAGAAACAGACGAAAAGGGGATGCAGATTATCGTCAACAAAAAAGTAAAAATCCGGGACCTTACGGAATCCCAGCTGAACGAACTCTATTCCAAACGACGCCGGGAGAACTGGGGCTTCTACACCCGGCAGGACCTGCCGGTGCAGCCCTTTGCCCTGAAAGCGACAGGAGCTTTATCGAGATTTGCCGCTGAAGCCGCCCGGGCCGTATTGCCTGAGGAGAAGGAGTTCAGCAAGTACACGAGCTTCGTTTCCGATTTCGATGAAATGGTAGACATGGTGGCAAAAACCCCGGGAGCCGTCGGATTTGTGTCCGCAGGCTACAGGGGCTCTTTAAGCCGGGTAAAAACTGTACCTCTCCGAAGGTACAGCGTATTTTTCAACCCTGAAACAGTCAAACTTGAGGACAACAATAAACTTCAGGAGCTGGACCGGGATAAGCTGCAGAAAATTTTCAATAGAAACTCCGTGAACTGGCTTGATCTGGGGGGTATAGATCTTGAAATACTCCCCGCTCTCTACATGTATAATGGCCGTTTTACTGAACAGCTGCTGGATCTTGTTTCACTCAGTTCCCTGGAAGAGTCGAAAATACCTGTATATACCAGCAAGAGTGAGTACTTCGACTACATTGCATCGACCCCCGGTTCCGTCGGTATTGCCCTGTACGATGAGGTAATGGACCGGGAACTCCCCTCTGTTCCGGTCATACGCAAGGAGACCGGACCCAACCTTACCATAAGTTTTCTTCTGGAGTCCCCTTCCCGCTCCGGGGCCTGGGGAGGGATATCCTACATCATAATAAACACTCTGCTGCTTATCACCTTCACCCTGCTCTTCTCTACCCCCGTCGGGGTTGCCGCAGCCATCTACCTGGTCGAATATGCCAGGCAGGGTCCCCTGGTCAGAATACTCCGCATGGGCACGGAAACCCTGGCGGGTATTCCTTCCATTGTTTTCGGTCTTTTCGGACGTATATTTTTCGTGCAGATCCTGGGGATGGGGATCGGTTTTCTTTCCGCAACCCTGACCGTAACCCTGATGATTCTGCCCACCATCGTACGGACATCAGAGGAGGCCCTGACCTCGGTTCCCGGTACCTACCGGGAAGGCTCTCTGGCCCTGGGGGCCACAAAACTGGATACCATCTTCAAGGTAGTCCTTCCAGCGGCAAGCCCGGGGATCCTGACGGGGATAATCCTGGGAATCGGCAGGGTGGTTGGAGAAACCGCCGTACTGCTCTATACCCTTGGATCCAGCTACGAACTGGTAGCAGGTCCCAGTTCCCCGGCGCGGGTCCTGTCCCTGCACCTGTATCTGCTGTTCTCGGAGGCTGTCTCCTTTGACCGGGCCTTCGCCACCGGAACGGTTCTGATTTTCATCATTCTTATTGTCAACCGCCTGACGACCCGGATGATCGGCCGCATGAACCGAATGTCCGGCAAATAGAGGAGTTTCACATGGATTCTAAGGTTAAAATTAAATGCAGCAATCTCAATCTGTTTTACGGAGATTTTCAGGCCCTTCACGACGTCTCCATGGATATAGAAAAGGCGAAGGTAACCGCCCTGATCGGGCCATCGGGTTGCGGTAAATCGACCTTTATCCGGGCTCTGAACAGAATGAACGATATTATCGATTATGTAAGTATAAGCGGAACTATCGAATACGACGGAATGGATGTATACAGGGATTACGATGTCATAGAACTCAGAAAAAAAATAGGTATGGTTTTCCAAAAACCGAATCCTTTTCCCATGAGCGTCTTTGACAACGTAGCATACGGCCCCAGGCTGCATGGAATCAAGGATAAAACCCGGCTGGAAGAACTTGTGGAAACATCCCTCAGGCAGGCTGCCATCTGGGACGAAATCAAGGACCGGCTCCATAAACCGGCCCTGGGTATATCCGGCGGACAACAGCAGCGTCTCTGCATAGCCCGGACCCTGGCGGTTAATCCCGATGTCGTGCTGATGGATGAGCCGACATCCGCACTGGATCCCATATCCACCTCACGGATAGAAGATCTTATAGATGAGCTGAAACAGAAATACACCATTGTGATTGTTACCCATAACATGCAGCAGGCCGGGAGGGTCTCCGATTACACCGCCTTTTTCCTTAACGGAGTAATCGAGGAGTTCGGCACTACGGAACAGATCTTTTTCAATCCGGATAATCCTCAGACAGAAGCCTACATAACCGGAAAATTCGGCTAAGGCCAGGGATAGGGAGAAAGCAGATTATGCCAAGCACACGAAAACATTTTTCAGAAGAACTGAACGATCTTCACCAGAGTCTGTTGAAAATGGGAATCCTGGTGGAGGAGTCAATACAAAAATCCATCATCGCCCTGAAAGGATACAACAGCGAACTGGCAGAAAAGATCATACAGGACGATGATGACATCAACAGCGCAGAAACCGGAATACTTGATCACTGTACCAAGCTCCTGGCAACTCAGCAGCCCGTGGCCGGTGACCTGCGTACTATCGTTACAGCGATCAAGGTTGCAACACAGCTGGAGCGTATCGGCGACCATGCGGTGCACATAGCCAAGAGTGTGCTGAAATTGTCGCATGACCCCTTCATCAAGGACCTGATCGACATACCCCGTATGGCCGAAATATGCCAGTCCATGATCGGCGACATTCTGACAGCTCTGATCAATAATGACAGCGACTACGCCCGGGAGGTAGCCGGAAGAGACGACGAGGTGGACAAACTTTACTACAGAATGACCCGAGACCTCGTTACCAGCATGATCGAAGACAAGGCAAAGATCAACCGGGGACTTGAGCTGATTTTTATCGTCCGTTACCTCGAGAGGATGGGCGACCACGTTACCAACATTTCCGAGTTGATAATCTATAACGCCTCCGGCAAACATGTGGAATTAAACAGGTAGGAAAGATCGATATGTCACAGCATAACGAAACAATACTGCTCATCGACGATGAACAGTATATTCGTGAACTCCTTCAATACAACCTGGAAAAAGAAGGGTATGCAACAATCCCCGCGGCGAGCGGCGAAGAGGGGCTCGATCTGGCACGACGGTACCAGCCATCCCTGATAATCCTTGATTTAATGCTGCCTGGAATAGACGGGATCGATGTATGCCGCAGATTGAAAAAGGATGCGCAAACCGCGGAAATCCCGATCATCATGGCAAGCGCCAAAGGAGAGGATGCCGATATTGTAGTCGGCCTGGAAATCGGCGCAGATGACTATATAACAAAACCCTTCAGTCCCAGGGTTCTGGGCGCCAGAGTGCGCGCGGTTTTACGCAGAAAAGACATAAGGAGTCCTTCCCGGGAAGGAGAAGCCTCTTTCGATATTCACGGTATATCCATCGATACAAAGAGGCATCAGGTTCGTTGCGGAGTGGAACCTGTAAACCTCAGCGTAACCGAATTCTCCATCCTTGAGTTTTTAGCCAGGAACGCCGGCTGGGTATTCTCCCGGAGCCAGATAATCGGTGCCGTAAAGGGGGATTCCTATCCCGTTACCGAGCGGGCGGTGGATGTACAGATCCTTGGGCTGAGAAAGAAACTCGGGAACTACGGTGAGTATATCGAGACCATCCGTGGCGTCGGGTATCGTATGCGGGAAAAAACATGAAAACGGAAACAGTCTATTCCATCATGGTCAGGTTACGTCCGTTCTGTTTGGCCCGGTACATTGCTGAATCCGCCCTGGCAATCCAGGCTTCCCTGCTCTCTCCCGAATGATACTGGGCAACTCCCAGGGAAGCGGTGACCGAAATTTCCATGTCACCCGTATCAATTACGCATTCCATCAGCGACAGACGAAATCGTTCAGCTATTGTATAGGCCTGGTCCTTATAGGTATTGGGGAGGATCATGAAAAACTCCTCGCCTCCGTAGCGTCCGGCATGGTCGTATTTTCGCAGGGTCTCCTGCAAGAGCCGGCCGATTTCTTTTATAACCACATCGCCCACCGGATGTCCGTAATTATCATTAATCGGTTTAAAATGGTCGATATCCATCATGATACCCGACAAGGGTTCATCAGTCCGCAGGGCACGGTCAATCTCAATATCTATAATGGAAAACAGGCTCATCCGGTTCAGAAGTCCCGAGAGCATATCGAACTTGGCAATCCGTTCCAGTTTTGCCTTTGACCGCTCAAGCTCCTCCTTCTCGGTCTCGATTACTTCCAGTGTCTGTTTCAGATGCAGGTGCCGATCCAGGATTTTACTCGCGAGTTCTTCCTCCTGTTTTACGGCCTGACGAAAAAACTCCCGCTCTTCGAAAAGACGCATCTGGCTTTTCAAACGGATGTACGATGCCTTTATGCGGGTCTGGAACTCGAGCTTGCGGACCGGTTTCTGGATATAATCATCGGCCCCCTCTTCCAGAGCATCCTTCAGGCGCCGCTTTTCACGGGCAGTCAGGATTATCTGCAGAGGTCGCTGGAAATAGCTTTTTCTGAATTCAATGGCCAGTTCCTTCCATGGAGGATCCTTTACATCAAGGTCGATCAGGATGATATGTATGTCCGTTTCCTGAAGATATGCCAGGGCATCTGCGGAGCTCCCGGCAGGTATGACTGAATACGCTTCTTCCAGCAGGTAACGGCTCATCTTTTCAAGATCGCCGGGATTACTGTCAATTAACAGAATACGGGTCATATACCCTCATTTTTTTATTAATCAGCCCCGAAGGACCATAAACAGAACCTGGATACCTCCAAGAACTGCTCCAAGAAGCGCCCCGAAGATGTTGATCCACTTAAGCTGCTTCTTTATTACTTCTAATAATAGTGATTCAACCTCGGCAATGGCAAGGCTGTCGATACGTAAAATCACCAGCTTTTCAATGTCCATAACCTCAAGGGCCAGGGGAACAGCTTTTACAAGGAGTCCAAGGACAAAGTCCCGCAGCAGAGGAACCAGAAGCTCACTTCCTCCGCTGTCCCACTGTACAAGGTCACCCAGACGCAGGTCATCGGGGACCAGAGAGAGAATCCCGGCTGCGCTTATTCCTGATTCAGAACTGAACAGATCGACGCCGCTGAACAGTTTATCCACCACACCCGCGAGCTCGTCGATCTTTTCAGGTTCAATAAAATTACCAAGCGGTTTATCGAGGTTCTGCTCCAGGTATTCCCGTGCCGCGGCGAGCAAGCCCTTTACGGTATCCGGCGATTCCAGGCTCTCCTCCAGATTCTGCACAAAACGGTCCACCAGATAGGACATGTTCTCTTCCATGGTCCGGTGATACTGCCCGGCTACGACCACCAGGCGCTGGATGCCTGATAGACTGTCCACCGCGTCGCGTAACAGCAGAACCCCACGGCGGTGAAGTTCCTTCCGTGTAGTCCGCCTGTTGAGCCACTGTATCAGCATGCGCCTCAGGGAGGGAAGAAGTCCTCCCAGGGCTGCAGTAATGGCATGGGTCGCTTCCGGACTGAGGATATCCTCAAGCTTTCGGTTCTCCCGTATATGCCTGCGAAGAACCCCGGCTGTCAGTTCTCCCGCAGGACCGAAGCTTTTCTGCTCTCTGTTATCAGTCTGATTCGGGCCGAGATAGATTCTGAAAAGGCCCCTCACCAGAGCGTTTCCCAGACTGTGGATTCCCGGAGAAGCGGAAAGTTCCTTCCAGAGGGAGGAGAAACGTCTCAGGGGCGTTGTATCCGGATTTTTCAGGAGAGAAGAAATCCTGACCGGACTGAGTGCATCCCCGCCCCGGCGTATGGCCGACTCAAGGCCCTGGATAAAACCCGGGGTCCTCATCTGGGCGCTTACCGCTTCGACGGTAAAGAGTTCCCTGGAGACCTGACGGGCTATGCTGCGGGCAAGCTCATGCCGCTGCCTCGGGATAATTCCCGGAGTAAAGGGGACCCTCAGCCTCAGGAAGCGTTTTTCCCGGTGGGGTCGAAAAAGCATGGTTATGGCAATCTTGTTGGTAATATAGCCGATCAGAGCGCCGACCAGGGGAGGCATCAGGTAGAAAAAAAGAGGAGAAAGGTTCATAGTTCCGGATTACCGTGTTTCCCTGGCGGCCCTCAGTGCCTGTTCCCTGCTGCCGTACAGTTCAACGTAAGCGCCGAAGACCCAGCCTGTAAGCCCGTCGTAGGATGCCTGGTACCAGTAGTCCTCGTAGCCTTCCAGGAAAACCTTGTCCGGAGCCCGGGAAAGGACCTCCAACACCACTCCCCGTCGGTTCCAGAAGGTGGTAACAACCCCGCTCTGCTGATCAGGCTTCTCTCTCATCCGCAGATGGGACGAAGCGATAACCCCCCATTTCTCCCGCATGGACAGAAGGGATGTAGGAGGAAGCTCAATATTGGTCAGCGCCTCTTCTTTTGAACAGCCCGTCACCGCAAGGAGTATTCCGAATACGCCGAGGAGCATATATTTTTTACAGCCCATATTTTGGAGAGATAGTATCATAAATACCCGTCTCTGTCAGTCCTCACCCTTGAGATGCAGAATCTCATCCCGTATAAGGGCGGCCTTCTCGTACTCGAGATTCTTGGCCATCTCGAGCATCTCCTTTTCAAGGGCCTTTATAAGAGCAGCCTTCTCCCTGGGAATAAGCACGTTATAGCCGCGTTTCAGCACCTCCAGGGCCTGCTCCTCCGCGGCCCGGCTTTCCTCTTTCTGCCTGACCAGGATATCGTGAATGGACTTTCTGACCGACTGGGGGGTAATCCCGTGAGTCCGGTTATACTCCTCCTGAATGCTGCGTCGGCGTTCGGTCTCATCCATGGCGGTTTTCATTGCCGGGGAGATTTTATCGGCGTACATAAGGACCCTTCCGTCCAGGTTGCGGGCCGCCCGGCCGATTGTCTGGATAAGGGAGGTGGCGCTCCTCAAAAAACCGATTTTATCCGCGTCCAGAATGGCAATCAGGGCAACCTCCGGCAGGTCCAGCCCCTCCCTGAGCAGGTTTATGCCCACCAGAACATCGAAAACCCCCTGCCTGAGCTGGGTCAGTATTTCCACCCGCTCGATGGTTTCCACCTCGGAGTGCAGGTAGCGTACCCGTACCCCCAGGTTTGCCAGATAATCCGTCAGGTCCTCGGCCATCTTCTTGGTGAGGGTTGTTATCAGGGTCCGGTATCCCAGAGCGGTGCTTGCCTCAATCTCGCCGTAGAGATCCTCGATCTGCCCCTCCGTGGGACGAACCTCGATTCCCGGATCCAGGAGCCCGGTAGGGCGGATAATCTGTTCCACAACCCTGGCGGATCGCCGTATCTCCTCCTTCCCCGGGGTCGCTGAAACGAAGATGGTCTGGTCCAGGATCTGCTCGAACTCGCCAAATATCAGGGGACGGTTGTCCAGGGCCGAGGGGAGCCGGAACCCGTGATTAACGAGATTCAGCTTGCGGGAGCGGTCTCCCTCGTACATAGCCCCTACCTGGGGCAGGGTTACATGGCTCTCGTCGATCATGGTAAGGAAGCCCTGAGGAAAATAGTCCAGCAGTACCGAGGGCCTCTCCCCTTCTATCCTGTTGGAAAGATGCCGGGAGTAGTTCTCTATTCCCGAGCAGTAGCCCATCTCCTCCATCATCTCCAGATCGTACTCAGTCCGGGTCTTGAGGCGCTGTGCCTCGACGATTTTTCCTTCTTCGGTAAAACGGCGATACTGTTCCTCCAGCTCCTCCCGTATATCCGCCAGGGACTTCTGGATCTGATCCTCGGGCATCACGAAGTGCTTGGCGGGATAGATAACGCAGTGGTCCCGCTCATCCAGGACCTGCATGCCCACAGGGTCGATCCGCCGTATGCGGGCAATGGTATCCCAGTCAAGCTCCACCCGGAAGGCGTGTTCCGTGTAGGCGGGATAGATTTCGATAACGTCCCCCCGGATCCTGAAATTCCCCCGATCCAGAATATGGTCGTTTCGTTCGTACTGCAGGGAGATCAGCTGCCTGCTTATGGATCCGATGTCCGCCTCATCGCCGACTTTGAGCCGGAGACGCATCTCGTGGAAGGACTTCGGGTTTCCCAGGCCGTATATGCAGGATACGGTGGCCACGATTATTACATCCTCCCGTTCCATCAGCGAGGAGGTCGCCGAGAGCCTCAGGCGGTCTATCTCATCGTTGATGGAGGCGTCCTTTTCGATGTAGAGATCCCGGGAGGGAACATAGGCTTCCGGCTGATAGTAGTCGTAATAGGAGACAAAGTACTCCACGGCGTTGTCGGGAAAAAAGTCCTTGAACTCCCGGTAGAGCTGGGCCGCCAGAGTCTTGTTGTGGGAAATAACCAGGGTCGGCTTCTGGACCTCCTCGATGATCTTGGCCATGGTAAAGGTCTTTCCGGAACCCGTGACTCCTTTCAGGGTCTGGAAACGATCGCCAGCCTTGAGTCCTTCCACCAGGTTGCTGATTGCCTGTCCCTGGTCCCCGGCGGGGGCAAAAGGGGATTCTACACGAAAACGGGGCATAAAGCTAATTCCAGTAGAGTTCTTCCGGGCGCTCGGAGAGTTCCACCTGGAAACTCCGCCGCTGCCGGCCCCGGTATACAACCAGATCGATAATCTCCCCCGGCCGGTTATCCTCCAGGGCCCCCAGAAGGTCGGATATGGTCTCGGTCTTGTCGCCGTCGACTTCGACGATAATATCCCCCCCCAGATAGAGAATGGACCGTCCGTAGCGGATGGGATTGGTCTGGTCACCCCCTCGGATTTCCGCCTTGTCGGCGGCACCGCCTTTGACGGTTTTTGAAACCAGAATACCCTTTTCCACCGACAACTTTCCGTAACGGACGATATTCCTGTCCAGCTGCACGGGGACAATGTCTATCCAACCCCTTCGCACCAGCCCGTACTCGATAAGATCCGGCACAACCCTCCGGGCGGTATTCACCGGTGTGGCGAAACCGATACCCACGGATCCTCCGGAAGGGCTGTAGATCATGGTGTTGATGCCGATCATCTCTCCCCGGGAATTCAGCAGGGGTCCGCCGGAGTTCCCCGGATTGATGCTGGCGTCGGTCTGGATCATATCGCGGATAACGATATTCGAGGATGTTCGCACAGGCCTCCCCAGGCCGGACACAATACCCGTGGTAAGGGTCCGGTCGTAACCAAAGGGATTTCCTATGGCAAGGACCTTTTGCCCCACCTTCAGGCTGGATGAGTCTCCAAAGGGAATGGTAACCAGTTCCTTACCCTCGGGGTTAAACTTTACCACCGCCAGATCGTTCTCCGGGTCCTTGCCGATTACCTCCCCGTCATACTGGCTGCCGTCGAAAAGATTTATGTGGACCTTGTAGGCCTTGTCAACCACGTGGTAGTTGGTCAGGATGTATCCCCGGCGGTCTATAATCGAGCCGGAACCGGTTCCCCCTTCCGAAGGCACCGGCTCCAGAAACCAGTTCAGGGCAAGGGTCTCTGTGGCTATATTGACTACCCCGCGGTTCAGATTCTCGTAGGTGCGGATGGTAGCCAGTTCATCATCGGTGTAATCACCGGCGCTCTGGGTCAGATAGGTGTTTTCCGGAGGGATGGGATTCGTCTCCAGCCTGAAAATCCCATCCTCCACCGCGGAAACTGTTTCAACTGCTGCGGATCCGGTTTTCTCCCGGCTGAAAAGCCCCATGCCTGCCGCAAAGAGCAGAACTATAAGCCCGCTGGCCAGGGAGTAGAAAACAAGCTGTCCTCGGCTGTAGAGCTTCATATTTCCTCCTGTCCTTCTAAATATAGCCGGATAGGAGAATAATGCCAACTCGGTTTACAGATACTAGGGTGATCTGATCCTTAGCCCGGAGTAAAAAAGGTTCTCCCCCACCCTCCGCATCTGTACAGCCTCGAGTATATGATCACCCCTGACCCTGTCCGAAGCATCCAGGTCTGCAATACTTAAGGCCAGCTTCAATACACCATGGACCGCCCGGTTCGAGAATCCTTCGCGATGGGTCTCCTCCATCAGTACCCTGCGGGAATTCTGTTCGAGGGCCGCAGCCTCCGATAGCTCCCGCCCTTCAAGATCTGTGTTGAGACGATCCGTCATTCTGAGGTTTTTCCCGAACTGACGCGCACGGATAACCCCCTCGCGCAGGCTGCCCGATTCCCTTCTCTTCCCCCCCAGAAGCGCATCCGGCCCCGCAGGATTCAGAGGTATGCGAATATCGATCCTGTCTAAGAGGGCACCCCCCAGGGTCTTCCAGTAGCGGGAGATTTCCCGCTCCGTGCAGAGGCAGACCGCATCCTCCTTGCCCAGGTTTCCGCAGGGGCATGGATTCAGGGTAAGAAGCAGCTGAAAACGGGCGGGAAAGAAGGCCCGTCGGCCGGCCCGGACTATGTCGACCCTGCGCTGCTCCACCGGTTCCCGGAGGGCCTGTAGCACACCTGAATGGAACTCGGCAGCCTCGTCCAGGAGGAGCACACCGTTATGAGCCAGAGAGACCTCTCCGGGCTGCAGGGCCGGTCCTCCGCCGATAAGGCCCTCCCGGCTTGCGCTGTGGTGAGGCTTGCGGAAGGGCGGATCCTTTATGAGCCCGGAACGACGGGGCAGCTTGCCCGCCACCGAGTAGATGCGGGTTACCTCGAGGGCTTCCCTGTGGCACAGGGGGGGTAGAATCGAAGGAAAGCGAACTGCCGCCATTGACTTTCCCGATCCCGGTGGACCAAAAAGCATTACATGGTGCCCCCCCACGGCGGCAATCTGCAGGGCCCGGAGGAGCTCCGGACAGCCGGCCATATCGCCGTAGTCGAGCTCATTCTTTTGGTCCTCACTGTCATTCCCCTCCGCATCCTCATCCCGGGCCGTCCAGGACTCAGGGGCACGCAGCAACTCAACGGCATCTGCCAGGTCCCGTACAGGACGAAGACTCCTGATTCCCGCAGCTGCAGCCTCGGGGCTGTTCTCCAGCGGGACCAGCCGGGGAAGCTCCCCCAGAGCTTCGGATTCATGGAGGGCGGCAATAACCCCGTCCACGGCCCGCACCCTGCCGGAGAGCTGCAGCTCCCCCAGGGCCAGAATGCGTTCCGGCGGATTCTCCGGAATGCCGCAGGCCGCCAGGATTCCCAGGGCGATGGGCAGGTCAAAGGAGGCCCCAGCCTTGGGGACTCCCGCGGGGTAGAGATTTACCAGGATACGTTTTGTCGGATACTCGAAGCCGGAATTGCGGATGGCCACCCGGATCCGCTCCTTGGCCTCCCGGATGGCGCTGTCCGGCAGCCCCACAATCTCGATTCCCGGCAGGGCAGGACGCAGGTCTACCTCGACGGTGACCAGTTCTCCCTCGTAACCGAAAGAGGCGTAGCTGAAGATAGTCATAGGTCCTCCTCACGCTATAAAACCGCAGGAGAACCTCTTTGCTTCAGGTGGGAATCTACTTTTTTGCCGTCTGTATGGAGGAGACAGCCTCCTGAACCAGGGCGTCGCAGCGTTCGTTATGCTCGTTTCCCGCATGGCCCTTGACCCACTGCCAGCGGATATTCAGGGAGTCCCTGAGCTCCTTTAAAGGGACCCAGAGGTCCTGGTTCTTGACGGGCTTTCTTGCCGCAGTCTTCCAGCCGTTCCGGGACCAGGTCTCTATCCAGCTGGTAATTCCGTTTTTGACGTACTGGCTGTCCGTATGGACTGCCACAGCCCGTGAAGCCCAGTCCGGGTGCCTCCGGACCTCTGTCAGCGCCTCGATTACCGCCGTCAGCTCCATACGGTTGTTGGTGGTGGCAGCGTCGCCTCCGTTCTTTTCCAGGCTGTTCCCGTCACAGAAAATGCAGTAGGCCCAGCCACCGGGGCCGGGATTCCCCCAACAGCCGCCGTCGGTATAGATGTG
>CAZKQJ010000037.1:0-42250 GCA_964554875.1 uncultured Spirochaetaceae bacterium
AAAGTATCTGAAGGGGGAAGTCTCCCCCTCGCTCCAGCCTCTCTGTATTGCCGGGGCTTATCGGGCTTGCTCACGCGCCGCCCGGCCCCGGCGGGGAGTCTTCCGCTCCCCCCTCTCCGGGGCGAGTTCAGACCGCCTGAAAACAAAACATACCTATAGTAATTTTCAAAGTTTTTCGATAAGTTGAACACCTTTTGGCAAATTATCCCTTTTAATCTCCACCATATAATCTGTCCACTTTCTGGGCAAATTATTTGCCTTGCTGATTTTTATAAGATCAAATAATTCTCCAGAACGAGCATTTCCTAAATGGCCATCATGTTTGAAGACAATAAGCTTTCGGGGGTTCATCTCACCGCGTGCAGCTGCCCGGTCATGTTCAAAAGCGTTTATAAGTCCTTCCCACAATAATTCAAGATCATTCTCGGTAAATTGCGATTTTATTGCGTCAATTGCCGAAATAAAGCCATGCATTCTATATAAAGCATAGGGAACAGTCGTTTTTCGTCCAAAAGTTGAAGCATGGTCGCGTTTTTTTTGAGCTTCTGCTTCTTTTTCAGTGGTAACGGCACATCGTGTAATTGAATGTTCTGCCTGATAAATCCTATCCAACGAACGAGAGAAGGTAAATTGAACTGGTCCACGAATTGTTCCTGCCCCTTTTCCTGTGCTCAAAACAGCACCAAATGATCTTATATCAAAATAATCTTTGCATAGATTCTTCTGTCTTTCTTCAGGTTCCGTTCCTTTTGAAGCATCTATGATTTTGTTCAAGATTGCATCTTGCCTAATGAAAATGTCATAAGGTAATTTGCATTCATGTCTCAGCATCACATAATTTCTTACTTTGCGCTTAATGCAAACGTCACTTATTAGCCCTTCCTGGTTTTCAACGTCCGCACGAGGGAGATTCCCCTGGTCAGGATCACCATTTGGATTGCCATCTTTTACATCGAACAAAAAAACAAAATCATAACGATTCTTTACAACCTCACTCATTTTCTTCTTCTCCTTCTATCATGGATTTAAGTTCTTCTTTATCAACTGCTTTTATGAAATTATCCTGCTTCTGATGATAATATCCTATGGCAAACTGCCCCTGCTCCTCTAACGAAAAAATCGTAGGAAGAACCTCAATACTGGAAAACAATTCCTGCAACTGCTTATCCAAGAAAATTGCAAATCCAGGCTTGTTATTCTTAATTTTCGAAAGATGATTTTGACTCATCTTCATCAATCTTCCGAAAGCCAATGAAGGGGTAGTGGAAGCGGAACTGAAAAAACGTTCCCGAATCCCGGCATTAATGTTTTTGCCAAGGGCTGCCCGTTGAATGCTTTCCAGGACAGAAAAAATCCGGCCACAAACATAGGCAGTAGATTCATTCTTCATATCTAATTCCTCTTTGATCATAAGATCTCCTTTATTATTTCTGTTCAAAATTAATTTTATCAGAGCGGCACGCGAATCTGTAATGCGTCCCTGTTCTGTCTTTATCCTTTGAAGTACTTTATCCAGAATATGAAAAGGCACCGTTGTGTTTTGAAGCGCCGATTTCCATAGGTTATTGCTGAAAATCCCGATTATAGTATCCTTATAATCACAGCTAAAAACACCTTTATCATTTTTACGATGTACCGCGCAGGAATTTGCCAGTGACTGAATAGGGTTAAAAACTCTTTTAACAACAGGCTTCTCGAATTTGATTATAGAGATGTCAATAAGCCATTTTTCGATATTATTTTGCATTTCATGCAAGGTGAGTTCAATCCAGCTTCGGATTGCAATTCTTGCTGCGGCACTTGAAAGAATTAATGCATAGAATTGATCGTTTTCTAAATTTTTTACTGCTTTATCTTTACCTGTATAAAGAGAATTGAACATTTCTTTTACGTCACCAATAGCAGCCCTTTGCTTACCATCGTTTTTCACATTGTTAAACGGATCAAGCAAATCAAATTCGTTTTTTTTGTCGATCAATTCCAGCTCTTTTATTGATTGATTGTTTCTTGTCCAAAAGATAATAGCTGTATCATTGCTTAGTTTTTTTCTATTCGAATATTCAAAACCATTTCCCCCTTTTTTTGTAATGATTTTTTTTCCGTTCCCAAGTAGCCAATTTAAGGATTCTACATAAGTTTTTGCACAACGCATGCAAATGCTAGAATTTAGATTTCCTTTTTGCTTATAGGATTCAAAAGCATTCTCGTTATAAGAAACCAAAGCACAGCCCGCTGTTTGTCCATTTGGCACACGTTTTATCAAACCATGCGGACGATCAAGTACAGGATGTTCTGCCTTACCACATACGGCACAAGTTGTTTTGTATTCTTTTAGTTCAGCTTGTTCCCAGTCAACATATTTTTTAATGATGGCTTCATACACCCTCTTTTTTTCATGAATCCTTGTTTTTTCATCGACTATTCGAAAAGCTATATTATTCGCTCTCTCTTTTTCGGGAATTACTTTAACAAAATTTCGGGCTGCTAATTCTAAAGCACTTTTACTACTATAAAACTCGAATACAGGTTTTAATTCTTCTAAACCCTTATATTCTTCCAATTTCGCTAAAAATAATTCATGCTTTTTTGTATCTCCGCCAAGACACAGCACTTCTTCTGCTTTATCGACAAGTAAGCGAGCTTTTCCTTTTTTTGAAGGCAATGCTTCAGCAGTTGTCATTCGTTTTTCAAATAGTACAAAACTTTGAAATTCCCCCGTTTCATTAATGACTAAATCTATAGCGAAGGGTTCTTCCTTCAACGCATCATGAACGATCCCTTTCTTCTCCTGCCTTAATTTATTTCCCAATTCACATAATTGAGCGATCATTCTTCCATACTCCTTATTGCTTTCAGCTGCATTTGAATTTCATTCTCCAAAGGCGGTTGGATATGGCTTGACTTCATTAACCTGTCATTTTCCGGCACTTCACAATCAAGGACCCCTTCCTTGATTGCCACATCGAAAAAGTAAACCGGTTCCGGTAAGCCGCTCTCATTATAGAATATGTCAAATAGCATACTGCCTATGGGAATTGTCTCCTGAATCAAAACATCATTATTATCTGGCAGCATGAATTCAGCAGCGAACTCCCTTGTGCCAAGATACGGCCGTCGAAAACATTGCCCCTTCTTTACTCGCCGCTTGAACATTTCTACATATTTTCGGGGTGGATTCTTTTCAGAGTATTCATCAACATACAAGCTTGCTTCGATAATATAGGCAACATCTTTTAGAATAATGCTGTTTCGTTGGGAACGATTTTTAGGTTTTCCTTGATTATTCAACTCGTCAACGACAAGAGGAGCTGTATTCTGTTTACTGTTAATTTCATTCCGTTTGAAAGACATATACTTGACCGGTTTTAATACGTTTATCCTGCGGACATACCACTTAAACTCCGGCTTCCATAATATTGAATCCAGAATACCCCTGGCAGCCGAAGGAGTCATACAGGGATAACTCATTCTCTCGACCTTTAAATCAGGTCGAGTAAAACAGGCGAATTCCCCTTCTACCTTAATACTGACAACTTCATTATCGAGCATTTTCCCTCCTATACAATAAAAATTCTATTTTTATTTTCATTTAGCGAAATACCTGTTTCATCATCATAATCTCCATACCAAACTTTAAAGCCTTGAGGCATATCAACAATCCAGTTTTTAAATTTATGAATAAAAATTTCATAAACCTGAACTGAATACAATTGCATTTTTCGGAAATCATTCTTTGATAATTTTTCCTTATATTTTATCCGTTCAAAAAACATTTCACTGGATGTATCAAACTGATGAATCAACAGGGAATAAGTCAAACTGTCGATAATTCGATATTGCTTAGCAATGGAACTGAAATTATATCTTCTTCTTTCTTCATTGATTTTCCTGCTGTCTGGATCAATATATAAACTGATGATCTGTTCATAATACTCGCCATAGAAATCATACTCATCCAACCGATTAAGATTGTTTTTAATCATATTGCTTGCGTGCACCGATATGGCATTATAGGTCTTATCCGGCATTCTGTTTTCATCAGGCTTGAAAATATATGCCTTTCCGTATCCGGGCATCTTTCCTTCCCGGTTACACCGGCCTGCCGTCTGGATAATCGAATCCAACGGTGCCATGGCACGATACACTGACGGAAAATCAAAATCCACACCGGCTTCGATCAACTGTGTGGATGTGACGATTATTTTTTTTCTTTCCTGCAAGGCACTCCGTATTTCAGAAATTACGGATTTTCTATGCATCGGGCACATAGCCGTCGATAGATGAAATAACTTATACCAGCTATCCTTATCCTTTGTTAATCTATGGTAGAATTCATACGCATCCACTTTTGTGTTAAACACAACAAGTGCAGAGAAATCTTTTTCTTTTATCTGATTAAAAAGCGCATCATGGGTAATCGATTCTAAATCATTGATTAATTCATATTCAACCCGTTTTGTTTCTCTATAGATGTGCCCTGGATTTTTTACCAAGGGGTCAATAGTCTCTAATCCTTCAAAATCCCGCCTTTTCTGAAAAGCAGGTAATGTTGCTGTACAGAATAAAAAACTTGAATGTAAGTTTTTGTTAATATTCTTCAGCATTGTAAGAGTCGGCACGATGAGTTCTTTTGGCAGGGACTGGACTTCGTCGAAGATAACAACTGAATCAGCGATATTGTGTATTTTTCTACATTTTGATGGTTTGTTTCCGAACAATGACTCAAAAAACTGTACTGTCGTTGTAATGACAATCGGATAATCCCAATTCTCACAAGCAAGTTTTCTTACATCATATTTTGTATCGTTATCGTCATTTTCCGATATGCCAGAATGATGCTCAAGAACATATTCTTCACCAAACCTTTCTTTAAATATCTGCGCGGTCTGGTCAATGATATTAACAAAAGGCAGTACTATGATAATCCTTTGTAATTGATTTGACTGGGCATGCTTCAACGCCCAATAAACAGAAGTAAAGGTCTTGCCCATTCCGGTAGGTAGATTTAATGAGAAAAAACCAGTCGCCTTATCTGCTTTTGATACAGCGAAATCGCGAACTTGATTTCTCAGCTTGTTAATTTTTCCATCCTTAGATAGTTGATTAAAAAACTTATCCAAAATTTGTATGAGTCTTTCTGGATTTAATCTCTTTGCTTTTCTTGTTTCGTATTTGAAAGATTCAAAATGCCTTTCAGTATCCAGCCAGTCGGCATCAGTCAAACAGCTGAAAAGAAACCGTGTGATCAATTCTTTATCTAAAACCTCCATGTTTTTTTCGGTTTCAGTTATGAATAAATCTTTCTGGTCTGCATTGAGATCATCCAACAAAAGAGGAAGAACTGTTTTATAATCCTTTTGGACCTTGTAATCATTATAATCTGTAATATTCTGTTTCCAATCTGAATAATCCGGCAAACCAGCGTGATGCCCGGCGATACAGAAAGAAATTTCTTTAGCCCATGACATCTGCATTTGATCATGAAGAAGTCGATATAAAATAGCTCCATATTTCGCATGTGGGACACTTCCCCTTTGACCGCCGTTAATTAAGTAATATTGAAAAGCATCAAGATATTTCCCAAGATCATGGGTTTTTCCTTCAATTTTGCATAGATTTTTCAAGTATTGAATATTTGCAAAACTTTCCGCGACTTCTGCTGTCTTTAAGAGATGGTCTTTTAGGCGATGATATTCTCCACTCTCATTTTCCGTATGAGCAATATATTTCATATCTCCTATTCTCCCCCCTTCCCGTTGCATCTTTCGCAACGCCAAACATTTTCCCTGCATTTTTCCCAAATACAAAGAAAGAATACCTACTCATCCTATCTCTCATACAAACTCACCCCCCGCAAAAAATCTCCCCTGTGCTGCTCCCTCAGCCATTCCGGCTCCAGCACCTCCACATCCGGGCCCCAGCCGCGGATCCAGGGGTACATCTCTTTTGGTTCGGCTATCCGGCCGGTCCATATCAGGCGGCCGTCGGGCAGGTTTTCAAGACTCTGACTGGCGTGCCACTGGGTTTCGGCCACCCGGTAGGCTACATCTGCGGAAAAGCGGAGCCTGACCGTCACAGGTTCATCATCGGAAGTCCAGATATTCCAGGCATCCCGCAGGCGTTCGCGTAAAAGGTCCATGGGTATGGTGGCAAAAAGCTCCGGGGCGGGGGACTCAAGTATAATTGATTCGATTCTCTCACTTTTAATAGTTCTGAAAAAAGGCGGTTCCGTATCAATATCCCAGCCGATCAGGTGGACCGCCTTCCCCTCCGGATGTGGCTCCAGAGTGACCGGAAGGAGTCGGAATTGCTGGGTTGTCTGTTTTCCCCGGGAAAAATGGCTGGTTACAACCGGACGCTTTTCCGATATTGCGATTCCGAGGTCTTCGATGATTTTCCGATAAGCAGAATATTCTGTAGAGTTGCTGGATATGAAATAATCGAGTTCCTCTGCTGTGTCCCGAATCCTGTCTGCCAGGGCGGGACTGACCCTTCCCTGGGCTTCCGCTAATTTGCGAAGTGCCGCCGATGCATAGGGAAAGGAGAATTTCATGACCTTGCAATAAAGTCGTGCCGAAAGATGCAATGCCTCAAGTTCATGCATTGAAAGCCGCAGGGTGTGCAGATATCCGCTCTTATTCAGGCGAATGCGGCCGTCGGCTTCATCGAACAGGGGCAGCATTGTGGATAATATTGCCACATCCCTGCAAATGGTAGATTTATGGACCCCCAGGCGCCGGGCCAGTTCTATCTGATACAGACCTTCAGGATGGTCAAGGAGGAGCTGCTCAATCTGTATAAACCTTTCTGATCTGGACATTTAATAAAAATAAAATATCGAAAAGCAATCCTCAATACGTGTAAATCTATGGATTGATCATGTAATCCTTTGCAGGGGTATACGCTTACAGGGCCTGACAATTCAGTCTACGACTGTTTTCCATATTCTGCAATATTTTCATGAACCTTTTTCTCCAGCAGCACAAAGCGGCCTTTCCTGAAGGTAACGTACCCCGCCCGGGAGTAGCCCCGTTTTTCGTACATGGCTACAGCGGCTGTATTGGGCGGAAAGGCGTCCAGGCGGATGGCTGCGTAACCTGCTTCCAGGGCATGGTTTTCCGCAAAGCGTATCAGGCTTCCTGCTACTCCCTGCCCCTGGAATGCCGGTCGGACGGCCAGCCGATGAAAATAGAGAGGGCGCCCCTCGGTGTACTGCCAGTTTCCGGTTTCATACTCGGGATCATATTCGTCGTTCAGGGCAACATAGCCGACAAGCTTATTCCCTTCAAAGTATCCGAAACCGCAGTCTTTTTTAAGATCATCGTTAATATCGGCGAGGCCGGGGTAGACCTCGTCCCACTGATCGATCCCTCTGTTTTGCATGTCCGCGACAACTTCCCGAAAAAGCTGGATTGCCTGGGGGAGTTCTTTCTTTCGTATTTTTCGTATCATGCCTGGAACTATATCTTTCCGGCAAGCAGGGATACAAGCTCTTCCGGCTCTGCTGCAATCAGCGTCTCCGGGGAAAAATCTCCCCGGCCTCCGGCTCCCCCGAGGACTGCACAGAACCCGGCCCCCGCCGCTTTGGCTGTGGCCTCGTCCACGGGGGAGTCGCCAACAAAAATAATGGAACCTGCGGGAATGCCCGTGATCCTGGAGAATTCAAGGATGCACCAGGGGTCGGGTTTCGGTCGCAAGGCTTCATCGCCAAAGGAAAAATAGCTGAAGAACTCCGCGAGTCCGTAGGGTGCAATCTCAGCGACGGCGGATTTTCTGCTGTCCGATGTCGCGAGCCCCTGGGGGAGACCCCGGTTGCGGGCGGCTGTGAGGGCGTCGGTGACGCCGATCCGCAAGGGAGGCGGATCGGTGTCACAGGCCAGTATTTCGTGGAGGTGTCCGTTTACAAGCCTGCGGAAATCTTCAGGTTCCGGCACCCTGGCAAAGCCGGACAGGGCTTCCGCCATGGCGTCGCAGATGGAGGCCTCGGTTCCTCCGGCGAGTTCTCCGTGGGGATCGACCCGGCCGCCGTGAATACCGATGGCGACAAGTCCGCTTTCCACCGCATCGGAACGAAGGTTTTCGGTAATCTCGAGATCTGTACACAGGGTCTCAAGCAGAGATCGTTCCCGGCGTATCCAGACGCTGAAGTTATCCAGAAGAGTCCCGTCCTTGTCCCACAATACTGCTTTAATCGTTTCCGCTTGTATTTTCATGTCGTATCATTCCTGCCCTTCGAACAGCATCCAGGATTTCCTGAGCAGCCAGAGCGGGGTCCGGGGCATTCCAGACCGCGGAGACTACCGCTACCCCTGCACAGCCGGCCAGGATAAGACCGGCAGCGTTGGAGGTCTTGATACCGCCGATGGCTATGACCGGCAGACTGCTCTCCTTCAGCAGCAAGGATACACCATCCCTGCCGACGCTGGAATAGTCCGGTTTTGTTTCCGTGGGAAATGCCCCGATACCCAGGTAATCCGCACCCTCTGCTTCGGCCCGGCTTATCTCCTGCGGAGTTGCCACGGAGACCCCGAAGATGCGCCCCCCGGGCCAGAGTCGTTTTACCACATCCAGGGGCAGGTCCTTCTGGCCGATATGCAGCCCGTCGGCATCAACGGCCAGGGCAAGGTCAAGGCGGTCGTCGATGATCAGGGGAACGGAGAAGCGGCGGCATAAAGCCGCCACCTCCAGGGCCTGCTGATAGATTTGTCTGTCGCTGAAGCGGCCGCTTTTTTCCCGGTACTGGATCATCGTTGCCCCAGCTTCCAGGGCAGCCTCTATGGTGGGCAGAAACTCCTTATCCGGACGAAAGCCGGAATCGGTAACCAGGCAGAAAGCAAGGGCCCCGCTATTCATGGAAAATCCTCCTGTCATGATCAGTCTCCAGGGGACGGGCCAAGAGAAGGCTTGCGGCATCGATCAGGCGGGTACGGAAGGTTCCGCTGCCTTCAGCAGAAGAGAGGCTTTCCGCCGCCCGTTCTCCTGCAATATTCATGGCCAGGGTCCCCAGTATCGCTGCATCCAGCATCGAGTCGAGTACGGCGGCGAAACAGCCGAGGACCGAGGCGCTCATGCAGCCGGTTCCGGTTATGCGTCCCATCATGGAAGATCCCCCTTCCAGGCGAAAGGTCTTTTTTCCGTCGGAAACATGGTCGCTGATTCCTGTTGCAACAACGACTGCGCCATTCTCCGCCGCCAGTCGGCGGGCCGCGTCAGCCGCTCCGCGGCTGACATCCGAATCGACTCCCTTCTGCAGTACATCTTCTCCCGCCAGAAACAGGACCTCCGCGGCATTGCCTTTTACTATATCCGGTCGTATTTCCGACAGTATCCTGCGGGAAGCCCTGCGCCTGGATTCCGTGGCTCCTGCCCCTACAGGGTCAAAAATCACGGGAACGCCCAGGGTTTTCGCCTTTCTTCCCACCGCTATCATGGTCTCGATGCTCTCGGCAGTCAGGACCCCCATGTTCAGGACCAGGGACCCGGCGTGTTCCACCATCTCCAGGGCGTCGTCTCCCCAGTCTGCCATAACCGGGGCTCCGCCGAAGGCGAGGGTTATATTGGCGCAGTCATTTACGGTAACCATATTCGTAATATGCTGCACCAGAGGATGGGTATTCTGAATCAGATCGAGGCTGTCAATTAATGCTTTTGTGTCCACAGGATAGCTCCTTTCATCAGCAGGTAATAAGAAATCATCGAAACAATGAGGGCCGGAACCGAGACTCCCAGGGGAAATCCCAGGGGGAGCAGTATGTAGTACCCCGCAAGGCCTGCCGCCCATGCCATGAAACCGAGGACTATGTCGCGCGTCGATATCCGATACGTGGAGAAGAAAAATCGACGGCAGAATATCACCCCAAAAAAGGGCGCAAAGACCGATCCAAGGGCGTATAGAAAGTGCTCGTACCAGCCGCCGGGGGCCGATACGGCAAGGACAAGTCCAAGCAGTCCCATTAAAAGGGGTGTCCTGCGCTGTCCAAGACGGGGAAATACAAGACGCAGGGAGACTCCGGCGGAATGAACATCCAGAAAACCGGTTGTAACAGTGGAGAGCAGCACAACAAGGGCCGCCCCGGGGCCGAGTCCTGCAAGAAGCATGCTGGAGACAGGGCCGGCCTCGGGAAGTTTCCTGACTGAAAGCAGTCCCAACAGATACATGGCGCAGCTTCCGACAAAATATCCGAGGGCTGCTGCGCTTACACCCCTGCGTCCATGCCTGGCATTCCGGGTATAATCCCCCACCAGAGGCAGCCACGACAGGGGCATTATGACCGCTAATTCCAGCATACCGCCAAAGGCGGGAGCTGCGTTTGTTTCCTGTTCCGCAGTTCCGGGAAGCATGAACAGCCTTAGGGCCCATGACACCGACAGGATTAAAAGGAGTACAACGGCGGCGATGTTCAGGTTACGCATGCCGCGGAAACCCGCGGCTGTCCATACCAGGAGCAGCAGGCCGGTAATCAGCCGAGCCCAGGGCAGACTGATCCGCAGACCCGTCGAAGCTGCTGCAGCCTGCAGGCCTTCAGCTCCGGCCAGGATCATGACTGCGGTCCACCCCACAAGCTGAAGGGCGTTGATCAGCGCGAAAACCCGTACTCCTGTATTTCCCAGGCTTGAGTCTGCAATTGCTATGGTGTCCTTGTCTTCCTTCCAGGATATCCAGCCGACAGTATAGAAGGCGATGGCCCCTATAAGGTGCCCGGCAAGTATTGCAAAGACGGCAGTCCCGGTGTTCATGGAGCCGAACAGGGTCCCGGTAATAATCTCCGCCAGGGAAACCGCGGCACCGAACCAGAGGATGCCCAGGTGCAGGGATGAGAGGGAAATCGGGGATGCTGTAGGTTGGTTGGAGCGATAGGGGGCTTCGGTTTTCATTGTGCAAGCTCCTTGCCGCCGTAGAGACTGTAAAAATGGTGGATCGGGCCGCATCCGCCTCCGAGGGGCAGACCGTGGGCAATCCCTTCTGAGATGTAGGCCTTGGCCCATTTGACTGCTTCGTCAAGGGAAAAACCTCTGGCAAGCAGGGCGGCCAGGGCGCTGGAGAGGGAACAGCCGGTGCCGTGGGTATGCCGGGCCTCCAGGCGGGGAGCGGTGTAGACTCCGCTTCCTCCGGCGTCCACAAGAATGTCCGCGGAGCTTTCCGGGTCATCCGAATGGCCGCCTTTTATCAGGACGGCCCTGGCTCCTGTTTCGAGTATTCGTCGCCCGGCATTTTCCAGAGACTCTCTGTCCGCGCTTTGAAGTTCCAGGCCCGAAAGGGTCTCTGCCTCGGGTATGTTGGGGGTAAGCAGGTCCGCCAGGGGCAGCAGCTCACTGATCAGGCTCTCTTCCGCCTCCGGCGCGAGCAGACGGTGTCCCGACTTTGCTACCATTACCGGGTCAAGGACCAGAACAGGCGGGTTCCATCGACGCAGGGCTTCGGCGACTGCGGAAATAATCTTCCCATCCGCAAGCATTCCGATTTTTACCGCATCTACCCGAATATCCGAGAAGACCGCCTCGATCTGGGCGCTGACAATTTCCGGGTCAAGGACCCGGACGGCTGTGACTCCCCGGGTATTCTGGGCGGTGACGGCGGTTATGACCGTCATTCCGTAGACGCCGTTGGCGGCAAAGGCCTTCAGGTCGGCCTGGATGCCTGCGCCTCCCGAGCAGTCGCTTCCTGCAATTGAGAGAACGTTGTACATAGGATCTCCTTCCCGAAACCTGCACAGAACATGGGTCCTCAGGTTTCGAACAGTTGTTTTGAGATCCGGGTGGGTAGGTATGTATGATTGGATGATGGAAGAATCAACCTCACGCTTTCCTACGCCGGCATTATCCGGATCAGGTTCGTGGGTCGGGGACTTTACGGGTCCCCCTCTCAGCCGGCCAATTCCGGCACCCCAAGGTGTATAGGCACAAAATACCCCGACGGGCGGGGTGTGTCAATGATTAGGTTTCTTTTTAGTGCGCTTTGCCTTTGTGCGGGCGAAAAAACGTAACTCTATCTGTTGTGAAAGGTAGAGCAGCTTTTCCTTGGGGCATAAATTCTCCAGGCGTATTTCATTATGCCCATCAAAATCGGGATGAACAGCTTCATTCCTCATTGTTCAGTAATTCCCTCAGTTTTTGAATATCCTGCCGGTCTTTTTCCCGTAAGGGAAATACCTGCTCTTTTGCATAGATCAGGTCTCGTTTACTGGAGACAAAAAAATAGATACCGTCGATTTCAAAACTATCAGCTCCGGATTTGAGTTCTTGCCAGGGAATCGGATACCGTAAAAAGATATTAATCTGAAGCAGTCCTGTAGAATCCGTCAAGGTATAAACCAGGGCGTTTTTTTGTTCCAGCCATCTGATGCGGTTTTCTTCCTTGAGTATGTTTTCAAGAGGCTCCGGGTTCCTTGGTCTTAAATCGATGTTTTTTGCAAGCTCCACAAGACGATGGATGTTTTCCCCTTTTAGGGGGACATTGATGTCGATATCGAAGGTAGTACGGTCACAGCCCTGAAGTACACAGGCAACCCCCCCGCAGATAACAAAATCAATTTCATACTCAACCAGTCGTTTGATAAAATCGAAAAGATGATTGGTCACATGAACAGTGTAAAACCGAAATACCAGCTGTGTCTATTGTCGAAACAGGGCGAACACATTGGTACACCCGAATCCCATGGGATGATGTCGTGCAGGTGATTCAGGGATACTTGCGGCCTTCAAGGTATCAGAAGCTGATGCGAAGGTCTGCGTAAATCCGGTTCCCCGCCATGTCGACAGTTCCTGTTCCGGTCCCGAGAAGTGAGCGATCAATAATCCCTTGAAACTCTCCGCTGCCGTAATAGGTGACTGATCCCAGGGAGAATTTGCTGTTTGCCGTAATCTCCCGGCTGTATTCGGAGAAAACTGCTCCAGAAAGGTCCACTGCGTTTACCAGGGTACCGCAGGATACAAGATTATAGTCAAAAAAGCGTTTTTCCAGATAGCCGAAGAGGTAGTGCCTTCCCATGACTGTGCGGGTCCCCTCGAGTATCGGCAGCACCTCGTACCCTCTTTCCCGGCTGCTGCCCGTGCCCTGGTAAAAGTATTCCCCCCGGACTTCCACCCCCTGGAATATAGAAGGAAGGGCATGAAAACCCACAGCAAGTTCAAGATTGTCTTCGAAGGTCCATTCCCTGTCTGCAGGATTGCCTGATGGATCGCTGATGCGCAGGGCCGCCTCCCAGTAGAGATTTTGTCCGGCAAGATTGCCGACCCCGTCACAGCTGAGCCAGAGAGGACGTTCATAGGAAGAGGTCGGAGTATCATACAGAATCTCCCGAAGAATTCCCAGAGAAAGATCAAAGGGCCCGGCGAAAGCCCTGATCCGTGTCCCCCAGGGGATATTCGCGGCATCCCGGGCAATCATGTCCGGGTCAGCCTCTCGCCCCCGGTCCTCCGCAGCCAGGTATGCCGAGACGGTAAGGCCATTCTTCAGGTAGACTGATGAGCTGATCCCTGTTATGCCCGGGGTTTCTTCGTCTCCGCCTGGATTCAGGGAGTCCGCGGGATTCACCCGGGCGCTGGGATTGAACACGTAGGCTGTGCCCCAGGCCAGGGGAATCTTCCCTGCCTGGATGTCAAAGTTTCCCAGGTCCAGGAGCCCCCAGGCATGCTCGACCCGCAGCTCCCCGGTATCCGAGGCTTCCCATCCGCTGAGGCTGTCCAGTCCCAGCCGTCTCGCGCTGAAGTCCGGGCTTTCGGTTCCATAAGCCGCTATCCATTCTGCCTCGAGATGAAACCGCAGCCTCTCTTCCGGTTCCCAGTTCCCCTTTAAACGGAGCCTGGTATAGGCCCCGGGACGCCAGGTGTCTGAACCATCGTCATCGGTAAAACTGCTTGAACTTGCCCCGCTCTCCAGGTATCCGTAGATTTCCGGGGGAGGGGGCTCCGCTCTGCCTGGAAGGGTCAGGGCAAAAAGGAGTGTGCACAAAAGGCCGCAGTTTATTCTGAATCCTCTCATCGGTGTTTATCCTTATTCAGCGGTAAAAACGGGTTGGATTGAAGAGCTTTTCATCCACAGGTCCGTCAAAACGGGACTCCAGGATCAGGACCTCCGTTCTGCGTTCCCTGTGGCGGTTGATCATCTCCATGCTGCGGGCAATCTCCTTTCCACCCATTACTGTGTAGTCCCTGAAAAAGAGGTCCTTCAGATGTCCTTCCTTCTCGGTATGATACTGAATCTTCAGGGTTCTGTAGCTCTCTTTCTCGATCTCGAATACAAGCCGGCTATATGCCGAATCGCTGTCAACAGGGATACCTTCGATTATGAAAAATGATTCGGATTCTTCCAGCAGGCGTGTACGGTAGTCCTCTTCCAGTGTGCCGCCTCCCAGGTCTTCGTAGGAGAAGTCGCCTCCTACTCCCTGAACGGACTGCTTTTTCGATTCTCCGACTATCTTGCGCACCCGGCCGGTGGAGGGAAAATGCACCCAGCGATCATCACCCCTGGAGAGGATTTTCATCCCCTTGATGGTTCGGGGCTCCTCGAAGACCATAAAGCTCTCGTCATCGCTTCGGCTGACGCTGGATATCCTGAACTCCCGCACTCCCGTGTCGCTGGCAAGGCTCGGGTAAACCCGCATCAGCATCTTCTGCTCCGATGTAGCCGAATGCTGCCTTTCGTCCACCCTGCGTATTATTTCCAGGGCCGTTTCCGCCCACAGGGTGGATGCACAGATGAGCATGGCACAAAGTATTTTTCTTTTTTTCACGTGGTAAGCTCCTGATTGTGTTGTGATTGCCGCCGCCGTAATAGACCGGGGAAACCCGAGACAGCCGGCAGAAGAGTGATAGTAAGTACAAGACAGACCATGACACCGATAAAAAGGGCTCCGCCAAAACTTGAGATCGCTGCCATACTGCCGAAAAGCGCCAGGGACCCGAAACCGAATCCCGTTGTTACTCCCGAAAGCAGCACCGCCTTGCCTGACCAGGTCATGCTTGTTCCGATATCTCCTTCCAGCATATAGCGGTGGATAATATGGACCGCGTAGTCGATACCCATGCCGATTATCATGGGCAGGGCAAGAACACTCATAAGGTTCAGGCGTATTCCAAGAAGGGGAAAGATCCCGAACATGATTATCAGGGATATAATCAGAAAAACCGCGGATATCAGGGCTGGAACGACCCTTCTGAATGTCAGGAGCAGAAGTACCATGATGGCCGTAAAAACGTAGACTGACGCTCGCCGGGATTCAGTTACCATTTCACGGGTCCAGTCGATGGCCATCTGCACTGTGCCGGTAATGGCGGGATTGATCTCCTTCATCCTGCGGTCGAAGTTCATAAACTCCGCCTCGTTGGCTACCGCTTTGGTGGGCTGGATGGAAACCAGGAAATGTCCTCCCTCCGGGCTGATCAGCTCCAGGCGGTAACTTTCAGGGATATCCTCTATTTCCATGGGCCTTTCGGTCTGCATCATTGGTCGTATCAGATTCAGCATGGCGGGAGCAAAGTCGGCATCCAGTCTTTCCAGGAGCCGCATGCTGTTTTCCTGCTCAGATTCAAGGGATTCGATGAGGTGCTGAAATACCTCCCTGCCGGGGCGGCCGACTTCGGCACCGAAGATTTCCCGAATCATGGAATTCCGCTTCTTCAGTATAAGATTCTCTTCTCCCAGATTGGTAACCGAAAGGTCTCCGATTTCTATCATGTTCCATTCCAGGCGCTGAATCTCATATACGAGATCCTCCAGGCGAGCATGATCGTAGCGGTATTCCTGTTGATACGAGGGTGGATTGTTCCTAAACAGTGAAAGCTCCTTAAGGCGCTGCCGGGATTCCACGGGGGAGGGGATAAAATCTGCGACCGAAGCTACCCGGGCGACCAGGAACTCCTGTTTCAGTGCTTCGCTCAAGCTCCGGGCCTCCTCGATGGATGCGGCCGTTGTCATGCTGGCCTGGGGGGAAAGGTTAAAGCCTTCGCGGATGCGGTCCTCGGTAATCGAAGAGGGGGAGTCTGTGACCGTCAGGTTCTCGATGTTGTATTCGACCCTGTTCCCGGCGGCACTGAATGCGCATATCGCCGTAATGATTACAACAGCGGCAAGCACCGGGATTCTTTGTTTCTGACAGAACCTTCCCAGGGATCCGAGAAAACTGTAATCGATAATGTATCTGCGGGATGCTCTCTGCTGTCGTGCCCCGAAAGCAAGCAGAAGCGCCGGAAGCAGTATGAGTGTCGACGCCAGGCAGGTGAGGATTCCGCAGCCTGCGATAAAGCCGAACTGGCTGATTGCCCTGGAATCTGAAAACATCAGCATGAAAAAGGCGATGGCTGTGGTAATCCCTCCAATAAGCACCGAGACCCCGGCTTTTCTGAATGTCTCTGCCAGGGCTTCTTCCTCTGGCATGCCCCGGCTGCGAAAGTCGGTGAAGTTGGAAACAAGGTGGATCGCAAAATCGATTCCAAGACCGATAAGGATGACCGCGAAGGAGGTGGTTAGAATATTCAGTTCCCCGAGAGTAACACCGATTATTCCCACATCGAGAATAATCCCGACAAGCAGGGAGACAAGGGCAAGCAGGACCGCTCGTACCTGCTGAAAGGAGAAGACAAACAGAATCAGGATCAGGAGCAGGGCAATGAGGCCGGGAACCAGCAGATCGAAGCTCAGAGCCGCCTGCTCGTCGAACTCCCTTGTCAGGTCTCCCGTATACCCGATTCTTAAGCCTGGATGACGGCGCCTGATTTCATGGAATACCCGCCTGAACTCCGGCATCATGCTGAGCAGGCTGTCGTAGTCCGATATGGAGAAGGAGGGAACCAGGGTCATGAGGAGCATGCTTCCTTCCGCGTCGAAACTGTAGGTATCGCCTATGGCGAAGATGGCGGCCAGTTCCTCCGCCTTTTTTGCTGAGGATGCTGTATCGGGATTCTCCAGGTAGTCCCGGAGGAGAAGCATGGCGCGCTCCATGTTCGACATTATCCCGACCATCTCCCCTTCGTCCTGATTGGTCAGGATCTCCTCTTCCGCGGAGTCCCCGGTATAGCTTGATTCAAAATTATCATTCAGGGCTCGCAGGAAGGGGAGCAGGTTCAACCTGGAAAACAGGCTTCGACTTCGGCGGATATCATCAGACTTCTGCATGTAGAGTCCCCAGTGTTCAATAAAATCGTCTGGCAGCTCCAGCTGGATTGCTGTGATAAAGGCTGCGATACCGGGGTCATTTTCGATATACTCCCGGGTATCCCGGGCGGCCTGGATAATTTCCGCTCTGTCGTCTCCTTCGAAGCTCAGGATTATCGAGCTGGTGGTAAAGAGTTCGGTGATTCTGGTGTAGCTTTGTACCCGCCGGTTGGATTCGGGGAGCAAATCCTTTAACTGGGTTCGAATGATAATCCTTTGCGAGAAAAAGAGACTTAGCAGAACGAGCAGCACGGCGACCCCGATGATCCACCATTTTCGTCGGATAATCTGAACAGTGAGCAGTCTCCCAGTTTTTTTCAGTATGTCCACATATATGTCCTTAACCAAATAGTTAGTTATATTTACAGTATTATACTAACCGTTTAGTTAAGTCAAGAAGAAAAATCAGACTTTCAGTCTTTTTTTATGCCTTCGATGGTGTAGCTTACATGAGAACTGATAAAGGATTTCAGGAAAATATTCCACAGCCGGTCCCGGGAAATATTGAGAAAGGCGCTCCAGCGTTCCTCCATGGCAAAGTAGCCCGCCAGGGGGAGCATTCCGGTAAAGAACTCTCCTACAATTTGATGGGCTTTGTCCTCTTCGTTGGGAGCGGGCATGTTGAAGCGTTTGAAGAACTCGTTCTGACGCTCCACAATGGCGGATATGAGCCGGAAGACCGTTTCATTATGGGAAGACTCCTTCAAAGATTCGGCAAGGAGAATTTTCAGGAGATTCGACCGCTTTCGGAGAAATCCGAATAGGGGCTGCATGATCTTTTCCCGCTCGTCCGGAGAGGAGAGGGATTCAAGGGAGAAGTCACGGGGCACGATATCGTTGACCACCTCCATGGCTTCGCCGATCAGCGTATCCATAAGTTCTTCCAGGATGGCTTCCTTGTTTTTAAAGTAGTAGTAGATAAGGGCCTTGTTTACCTGTGCCTGCCGGGCTATGTCGTCCACCCGCGCGCCGCTGAAGCCTTTGTCGGCAAAGAGCTTTTCCGCGGCCTTGAGGATTCGGTCCTTTGAATCGGATAAACCGCCCTCGAGGGGCGTATCCCTAGAAACGGAGTCTGTTGTTTTAGCCACTATGATGCACTCCCGCATTCCTGGAGAAAACTAACCAGCCGGTTAAATTTAATATATAGCAGCCCGACAGGATCGTCAATAGTGTTGTTACTGTTCAGAAGACTAGGGGGGATATAAAAAACCGCCGGCGCGTATCCGGCGGTGAATATGACGATTACAGGGACCTCTACTTTTTAGGAGGATAGACCAGAATCTTGTCCAGCCCGGGGCGTTTTGCAAGGTCCTTCTTGAGGGACTCCAGGCGGGACTTGTTAGCGTAGTCGGGGTTCTCGAAGTAGTAGGTGTACTCAGTATGGTCCTTGTAGGTTCCCTCCAGAAGGGCATAGGTGTCCTCGGTCATGACCAGCTCTTCATCAGTGGGAATTACATATACCTTGACCGGAGAATCCGGAGTGGAGAGCTCGGTTTCGGCGTACCTGGTCATGGATGCGGTGTTCTTGTCCATATCGAACTTGATTCCCAGGTGCTCCATCTCCTTGCAGACCCTCTCCCGTACCTGGGGTCCCCGCTCTCCGACACCGGCGGTAAATACCAGGGCGTCCACCCGGCCGAGGGCTGCGGCGTAGGCGCCAACGTACTTCTTGAGGCGGTAGGACTCCATATCGATGGAGAGCTGAGCTTTTTTGTCGCCGTCGGCCGCGGCCATCTCGATGTCCCGGCGGTCTACGTACTGTTCGGTAATTCCCAGCACGCCGCTTTTCTTGTTCAGGATTGTCTCCATTTCGTCGGCGTCGACGCCGAGTTTCTTCATCATGAAGAACGGGATGGCCGGATCGATATCACCGGAGCGGGTTCCCATGATAAGTCCCTCCAGGGGAGTCAGCCCCATGGATGTGTCAACGGAGACACCGTTCTTTACCGCATTTATGGAAGATCCGTTACCAATATGGGCGATTATGACGTTGGTTTCAAAGGGTTTCTTGCCCAGGAGCACAGCAGCCCGTTTTGCGCAGTAGAGAAAGGATGTGCCATGAAATCCGTAGCGCCGCACGGCATGGTCCTCGTACCATTTGTAGGGCAGGGCGTACATGTAGGAGGTCTTGGGCATGGTCTGGTGCCAGGCGGTGTCCATTATGGCGCAGTGAGGAATACTCGGCATTACCTCCTGAGCGGAAGTTATGCCCAGGATATTCGCCGGGTTATGCAGGGGAGCGAGGTCCTGGATCGCTTTGAAGGAATCAAGGACGTGTTCGTCCACAATTACGGAGCGGGCGAACTTCTCGCCGCCGTGAACAACCCGGTGTCCCACAGCTTTTATGTCGTCGATGGACGAAAGGGCGCCGTACTCGGAATCCACCAGGGTCTCGAGAATCAGCTGGATCGCCTCCTTGTGGGTGGGACAGGCGTGTTCCCTGGTTATTTCCTCTTTACCGGTGGCCCGGTGCTCGATTATTGATCCGGGCTGGGTAACCCTCTCGACAATACCGGCGGCGAGAATGACTTTATTGTCCCAGTCGTAGAGCTGATACTTTACCGACGAGGAGCCGCAGTTCAAGGTAAGAATAGTCAAAATAATCCTCCGAATAAATGATACTTTGCGTTGGTGTATAAAGTGGTTCTTGCCGTTAGTGTAAACGAACTCACTGCGGCTTTCAAGTATGCCCGGAAGGGCGATTTTTTCCGCTTTGTAAAATCATGACGGCTGATGTGCCGGTTTTACCCTGTATGAAGTTCTGCTATCGTGCAGGGATACTGCTTTACCTGACTGTTCTGCTCGCGGCTGATGAGCCTCCGGTACTTCTCGAGCTGGCCGGCCGCTACGAAGATTCTGGAGAAATCGCCGGAAAACTTACCGCGGATTACCGCAAACTAAAGACCGGCCTGCTGGTGATCCGCGACGAAGAGGGTGGGTATTCCTTTTTGGGCGGACTTGCCCTGCCGTTCATCGCTCTGGGGTCCCTTTCCCTTCGCGGACCCCTGCAGGAGCTTATCAAACCTGGAGCCCTGAGCGCTTCCTCCGCTAAGTACAGTGATGCCCCGGCGTTTTCACTGCAGAGGGGCTGGTCGCCGTCCTCCCGCAAAGCCCTTGTGCTGGGACTGCCGGGGACCCTTCAGTTTTCGATTCTTGAAGGGCAGGGCAGTCTGCCTGAACTGGGATTTGAAACCGAGGTTTCTCCCCGCCCCTGGATTCGTTTGGCTGGAGCCGGCTTTTTTACTGATATCCCTGAGGATACGGATAATGCGTGGATCCGGAAAGAGGGCTTTCCGCCGGAGGGCGAGCTTTTTCTTGGAGGCATCAGACTCATCGTGCAGGGAGAACACACGGGTCTCTCATGTTTTGCCGGCACCTCCCTGCATCGTGTACTGCCTGCAGGGAGCTACCTGCGGGCTTCCTGTCGCTTTGATTCAGCACTTTTAAGTACCAGGTTTGCCCTTTCCTGGCTGGACAGATACTATCGCAGCTCCCGCTACTCTGTAAGTCCCTATCATCTCTCTTCCGCCTTCGATGTGCTGATCCTCCCGGTCTACCCGGTTACGGGGCTACTGAGAAGCAGTGCACGGCTTAAGCATCCTCCCGTGTATGGTCAGGAACCGGCGGATCTTCGTTTCAGCCTGGAGGGGGGAGCTGCCTGGGTTTTCAGCTGTCTATCGGGGGAGATAACCCGGGAACTGATTGTTAAACGGGAGGAGGACCTCTATTCCTGGGAGGAATCCCTGGGGGGTAATGTAGCTGCATATCTTCCCGGGCTCCTTGGTGCCGGGAGGACACGGCTTTTTGCAGCGGGATCATATATACTGGGCTACAATATGATGGAAAAAGCTTCAGCTGGATTCAGCCTGCGCAGGCTTCCTCTGGATGTCTCCTTCAGTTCCGGTATTTCCCGCGAGAAGGAGCTCGGCGAGCCGCCCCAGGAGAGCTTTCTGATCATGAAAGGGGATCTGGCCCTGATTTTTAACGACTGGGAGGTCAAGGCCGGTTTTTCCATGGAAGGAGAAACGTCCAGCTTTTCCCTTTCCGGCGGACGGAGCTTCCGCTTCCCGGGCGGGTAAAATTTTATTACTAATTTCATTGCGGATTTACAGTTTGCCGTCTATAATTGGTAAGACCAAATTATGGAGGAGTTTCCGAATGCACACAATCCTGGTAATAAACTGCGGCAGTTCATCGATAAAATACGAGGTCTACCGTATGCCCGACAGGGAGAGCATCGGAAAGGGTCTTATTGAACGGATAGGGCAGGATATGGGTCACATCTGCCAGAAACGGCCCGATGGTAAAACCTGCGATCTTAACGCCCCCATGCCGGATCACAAGGCGGCAATGGAGCACCTGAAAAACGCTCTTGTGGACGGGGAGTCAGGTCTTATCGGCTCCATGGCGGAGATCCATGGTGTGGGACACAGGGTAGTGCACGGAGGAGAAGAGTATTCATCCTCGGTAATGATCGACGGCAAGGTAATCGCCGCCATAGAAAAGAACATAGAGCTTGCTCCCCTGCATAACCCGGCAAATCTTATCGGCATTCGTGAGGCCATAAATCAGCTTCCAGGCTGCACCCAGGTCGCGGTCTTTGATACCTCCTTTCATCAGACCCTCTCTCCGGCGGCTTACCTTTACGGTCTGCCCAGAGAGTTTTACGACAAATACCGTATCCGCAGGTACGGTTTCCACGGCACCAGCCATCGCTATGTATCCGGGGAAGCCATAAAACTGATGAAGCGCCACCCATCGAATACCAACGTCATTTCCTGCCACCTGGGAAACGGAGCGTCCATAACCGCCATCACCAATGGAAAATCCATGGACACATCCATGGGCTTTACCCCTCTGGAAGGGGTGGTCATGGGAACCAGATCGGGGGATATCGATCCGCAGATTCTCTTCTATCTTATGGAGCGGGGCTTCTCCAAGGAGGACCTGAACCGTATCCTTAACAAGGAGAGCGGTATGCTGGGACTTTCGGGAATATCCAATGATATGCGGGATATCGAGGAAGCCGCGGCTTCGGGGAACAAACAGGCCCAGGAGGCCCTGGATGTCTATGCCTACCGTATTCGCAAGTATATCGGCGCCTTTGCGGCCAATATGGTGCGGACGGACATCCTTGTCTTTACCGGGGGCATCGGCGAAAACTCCGTAAAGATGCGTGAACGGATCTGCCACCGGCTTGAGAGTCTGGGAATAATTCTGGATGACGACAGGAACAGGGAAAACGGCAGCCGCCAGGGGGTCATTTCCGCGGACTACTCCAAGACCGCAATCTGTGTTGTCCCCACCAACGAGGAACTGCAGATAGCCAGCGATACCTACGAGATTCTGAACGGCTCGTAAAAGGACGGATACCTAGATATCCTCAAAAAGCCCCAGCTGTCCAAGGTGATACGCGTTGTGGTCGGCGACGAGAAGAAGCTCCCGGTAGACCGTGTATTCCGGAGCGTGGGGAAGAGGCGAGAAGAAATCGGTTTTCGGGTCTCGCACAAGCTGGAGAGCTTCGGCCATTACGAGGGCAAAAGCTTCCAGCTCCCTGTTCCACTCCGTCTGTGACGGAATCCTGTCTTCCACCGGCCAGTAACCCTCCGGGTAAGGAAGGGGACTGTAATCCCTCTGCTGAATAAACTCCAGGATATCCTTTACACAGATCCGAATATGTACCAGCAGAGCCCAGGGAGTCAGGAGAGTCTTGATGGGGGTTCGCAGACCGGGGAGGCTGAGGTTGATCTTTTCAACCGGAAAGTTTTTCAACTTATGCTGCCAGCCGTCGTGGGCGTTGCCTCCTTCAAGGAGTGCCTCCAGCTCGTTTCGCAGTACCTGTTCTTTCTCTTTCTGATTCATTCGATTGTCTCTCTTTTTTCTTTTAGTCCTCTTTAGAGGCCCAGAAAAATCCGGGCGGTCTCAAAATATATTGTTAGTCCGCAGACGTCTATAACCGTAGCCATCAGGGGGGCCGACATAACCGTAGGGTCAAATCCCATACGGTGAATAACGAGGGGTGCCAGGGCACCGATAAAGGTGGAGAAAACCACCACGAAGGTAAGGCTTACTCCGATTACCACGGCATCGAAAAAGGGAATCCCCGGCGGCAGCAGGTAGCTGCGCAGGATTATTACTCCCCCGGTGACAAGGCCCATAATCAAACCCACCAGAACCTCCTTGAGCATGACGGTTCCTATGTCGCGAAAGTGGATCTCCCCGGTGGCCAGACCCCGGATCATCAGGGTCGACGACTGACTGCCCGTGTTACCTCCGGTCTGGGTTATTACGGGCATGAAAATAAACAGGAAGGCCGCGCCTATTACCAGGGACTCATAGTGATGCACAACATTGGTGGTTATGGTGCCCACCAGCAGCAGGATGATCAGCCAGGGAACCCGCTTTTTTACCAGAGCCCCAATAGAGCTGTCCAGGTAGCGGTCAAGGCCTCCTTCCATGGCTCCCATCTTGTAGACGTCCTCGGTCTGCTCCTCCCTGATAACGTCGATGATATCGTCAAAGGTAATAATACCCAGCAGGGCATTCTGGCTGTTCACAACGGGAAGCGCCATGACGTCGTAGGTCTCCAGGATTTTTGCGACCTCCTCCTGGTCGGTATCCTCCCTGACGGCTATTATCTCCCTCTCCATAACGTTTTCGATGATCGCGTCGTCCGGAGCGGTCAGAATGTCCTTGAGGGAACAGACCCCCTGGAGGCGCCGTTCCTTGTCGACCACGTAGATGTAATATACCATCTCCACTTTTTTGGCGTTGCGGCGCAGGAAGTGCAGGGCCTGGGAGACGCTGATGTGGGATTGAACCGCAAGAAAACGGGGGGTCATCAATCCCGCCGCGTCGTCTTCGTCAAAACGGAGCAGATAGAGGATTTCCCGTTTGGATTCGGGACTCAGTTTTCGCCAGAGGGTTTTTCGTACCTCCGAAGATGCTGCCTGTATGAAGTCCACCAGGTCGTCGGGTTCCATGTCCCGGAGCAGGTCCTTGAAGTCTCCGTCTCCTATTATCTCCGTAAGGATTGCCTGTTCCGAAGCCGGCAGCGAGATCAGCAGGTCTCCCTTGTCCTCCCGGTCCAGGGCGTGGAAGATCTCTTTTTTCTGTTCCTCTTCAAGGCTGTCCCACTGGTCTATCAGTTCCGCCAGGGGAATGCCGGCAAGCAGTTCGTTGAGCTGCGCGGGGGTATGAGGCTGTTCATTGAGTATTTCGTTCAGGTCCCGCATTGTGTGCCTTCCTTATTTCAGTTCCAGGCTCCCACCAGAAGGACTTCCCTTTCCAGCTGGAAGCCGAAGGTTTCGTCCACCTTTTTTTCCGCCAGTCGTATCAGGGCCAGAATGTCCGAAGCCGAGGCGGAGCCTGTGTTCACTATTATGTTAGCATGAAATGGAGCTATCATGGCTCCTCCGACACGCTTTCCTTTGAGTCCCGCAGTGTCGATCAGTTTGCCCGTGGGCATACCGAAGGTTCTGTCGTTCTTGAAAACCGAACCGGCGCTGGGATACCGGAAATGTCCTTTTTCTTCCCTGTCCCTGGCATGTTCTTCCATGAGACTGCGGATGGTTTCAGGGGTGCCCGGATTCAGACTGAATCCGGCCCGGGTAATGATGGGGTTTCCTTTCTGGAAAGGGGACTTTTTATATGCGAAATCCTCATCTCGTGGATGATAGCGCGAATGAGTCCCGTCGGCATCGATAAGATCTACCCAGGCAAGTCGTTCATTCAGGGAAACTCCGTAACAGCGGGCGTTCATCCAGACAGCTCCGCCTACGCTTCCGGGCATACGGTAGATGAACTCAAGCCCCGTAAGCTCCGCTTCGGCCGATCTCTCCGCAACCAGGGAAATCTCCGCCCCTGCCTCGGCGCTAACGAGGGAACCGTCAATTTCGATTGTATCGAGACCCCGGGAGTGAACAACGACTCCCGGGATTCCCCTGTCCGCTACCAGGATGTTCGCGCCGCCGCCGAGAAGAAAAAAGGGCAGGCCTTCCTTCCGCGCCCAGACCATGGCACGCTGAACGTCATGCCAGTTTTTCGGGTGTATAAAGATTTCCGCCGGACCGCCGACACGAAAAGATGTGTACGGAGCCATGGGTACGTTGAACTCGACAGAACCTTCGATGTTGATTCTTTCTGCTGAATGGCGTACATTATTCATCGTCATATTCTACCCTGTATTGGCCTGATTATTCCATACGGGGTGTTTCCCACAAGGACGGTATCTTCATGGCGCTTCAGTTTTTCAACTCCTATACACGGACCCTGGAAGAGTTTGTTCCCCTGAAGGACAAGACCGTCTCGTTCTATGCCTGCGGTCCCACGGTCTATAACTACGCCCATATCGGTAATCTCCGGGCCTATGTGTTCGAAGATGTCCTCCGCCGCAGCCTGGAATATCTGGGATACAGCGTCAATCATGTAATGAATATTACGGATGTCGGCCATTTGACCGATGACGGCGACGAGGGCGAAGACAAGATGGTCAAACGCTCCCGGGAAAGCGGAAAAAGCGTATGGGATATTGCCAAATTTTATACCGATGCTTTTTTTCAGGATACCGACCGGCTGAATATAAAAAGGCCCTCCGTTGCCTGTGCCGCCACAGAGCACGTCGAGGATATGATCGCCCTTATAAAGCGTCTCGAGGAGAAGGACTTCACCTATACAGCCGGGGGGAATGTATACTTCGACACCTCCAAATTCGCCGATTATGGCAAAATGGCCCTGCTTGACCGGCAGGAACAGCAGGCGGGAGCCCGGGTGGATATTGATCAGAACAAGCGACATCCCCGGGATTTTGTTCTCTGGTTTACCCAGTCGAAGTTTGAAAACCATATCATGCTCTGGGATTCCCCCTGGGGACGGGGATACCCGGGCTGGCATATTGAGTGCTCCGCCATGAGCATGAAGTACCTGGGGGAACAGTTCGACATCCACTGCGGAGGCATAGACCATATTCCGGTGCACCACACCAACGAAATCGCCCAGTCGGAAGCCGCTACGGGAAAACAGTGGGTTCGTTACTGGCTGCATAACGAGTTCCTGCTCATGGAGTCGGGGAAAATGTCCAAATCCAAGGGCGGCTTTCTTACCCTCCAGTCCCTTATCGAAGAGGGCTACGACCCGCTGGATTACCGCTATTTCCTTCTGGGGGCCCATTACCGGACGCAGCTTCGCTTCTCTTTCGAGAACCTGAAAGGGGCCCGATCCGCCCGGATCTCCCTTGTAGAGAAAATACAGGATCTTCTGCGCTCCGGGGTGTCAGCAGGGGATATCCGCGAACTGAAGGAACGGGGCAGGGAGTATCGGGAAGCTTTCCGGGAGGACCTCGAGGCTGATCTGAATACTCCCAGGGCCCTGGCGACAATCTGGACGGTGCTGAAGGACAGGAACCTCTCTCCGGAAGAAACGTTGAGCCTGTTGTACGATTTTGACCAGGTCCTCGGCCTTCGACTCTCCGAGATCGAAGCTCCCGGGGAGTATGTGCTCTCCGAGGAGGAAAAGTCTCTTCTCGATGAGCGTAATGCCGCAAGAAAAGAGAAGAATTTTGCCCGGGCGGATGAAATCCGTGACTATTTTATCCGAAAGGGACTTGTACTCAAGGACACCCCCGATGGAACGGTGGTGAAACCCGCTGAGCTGTAACCTTCAGTGTGGAGAGTTGTTTAAGAGATGAGTCACGAATCGCAACACGCCGAATCCTTCGAGCGGGTGTACAAAGAAGTCTTTCCCGTTCTGTTTCGGGTGGCGTATCATATAACCGGTGATAAGAACGCGACCGAAGACCTGTGTCAGGAGGCTTTCATCCGCTATTTTAACCGGGCGACTCCTCTGAAAACGATAGATGATGCGAAATATTGGCTTATTCGAGTTGTCAAAAATCTCAGTTTCAATTATCAGAAGCGTAAAGGGCGTGAGCAGAAAGCCAATGTCAAGGTATTCAACGAGCCTCAACCCAGGATGCCCGACGGCGAGGAGGAGTACCTGCGGACTGAAACCTCCCGAATGGTCCGGAATGCCCTGGAAAGGCTTCCTCCCCGTTTGCGTTCGCCCATTATTCTCAAGGAGTACGGCGGCTTGAGTTACAAGGAAATCGGAAAAATTCTGCGTATTACCGAAGGAAACGTGAAGGTCCGTATTTTCCGGGCCCGGAACCAATTACAGCAATATCTGGATCAGGAGGGAATCGATGTGTCCTGATAAAGAAACCCTGTCCGCCTATGTCGATGGTGAACTGGAACAGGGGTGGAACGAGACCCTGAATTATCACCTGGAAGGCTGCTCTGCCTGCTCCCGGAATGTCAGGCAGCTACATGGCCTGACCAATGTTATGCACGCCGGGGACACTGCAGTCACGGATGCCCTGGAGGCGGCCCGGTATCGGGTCTGGCGGGGGGTCCGATCTTCCTGTGAACAGAGAACCTATCACTCTTTACCATTCAGGGTCGTAAAGATTCCGGTACCCACCATGGCCCTGATCGCTGTTTTATGTCTGGTTATGGGGGCCGGGACAATGATGCTGTGGACCGGAGGCTATATGATGGACCGGGAGAGTCCGGTTGCCGCAATTCCGGATGACCATCAATTTTCCAGCGCGGAAGAGCTTCTGGAGTATCTTTCCCGGCACGAAAAGAGCCTGAATATAACCATACAACTCCCCGAGGAGCCGGTCTTCCTTGTTCTGGGGGAACCGCAGCTGTTGAGGGCTGCGGACTATCGCCAGGGAGAATAGCTTGAGGCGTACGGGATTTCTTGTTCTCACTCTGATGTTGTTGCTCCCGATGCACAGTCCCGGCCAGGAAGGCGACGTTGACGACCTTATCCGCCAGGTCCTCTATCTTGAGTTCCATGCCAGACTCCTCACCGGGGGCGGCGAACTCCTGTGGGAAATGGAAAATAAGGCTTATACCATCTCCGGCCGCACCGTGGATGTCCGCCTGGAGGGAGGCAACGTTCTTGCCATTTCGCATTTGACGCCCTACCTCCGGAACGATGATATGGTCCTGCTCGTAGCCCAGGGAGAGGTCTGGTACAACCGGAATAATCCCAGAGATGTAAAATATTACTCGGGAATGACCAGTATACCCATTGAACTGGGAGAGAGCGCAATCTTCTTTCCCCTGGGACTGAATGAGAAAATCGAGCAGACCGCCTATATAATTGAAATAGAAATAACCGTGGACCGCTATACTCAACTCCAGAAAAACCGATAAACTTGGTGGTATCGTGGCTGTATTCACCCCTCTGAAAAACCTGTTTAAGGATCAGCGAAGTTTACCCATAATCGTTCTGCTGCTTCTGATAGGATTGTATGTATTCTCTTCCCAGATGATTGAACAGTCTCCCCGTATCGAAAGCATCACCCCCGAGGTGGGTGCCCCGGGAAAAGTGCTCGTCATAAGCGGTGAGCACTTCGGCCCGGAGCGCAATGGAGCTGAGGTTATCTTTGCCGGCACCAGGCCCAATTCCACCTCCTATGTCGAGTGGACGGAAACCCGGATAAGCGTACGCATCCCGGATGATGTGGGCTCCGGCAAGCTGTATGTAAGGATCGGGAATAAAACAAGCAACTCCGTTCTGTTTACAAACAGCAGGCATATTCCCAAACAGCTCTCCGGACCAGCGGCTCCGGGGATGCCCTATATTGCCTCCCTGGACAATCCGGGCGGTCCAATCGGTTCTGTTGTCAGCATCCGGGGCTTGAACTTCGGTTCCGAACAGGGCAGCGGTCGAGTCTATTTTTCCTCAACCATTGCCCAGAACGATCAGGGACGGGAGATTATAGACCGCGGCATCATATGCAGTCTCGCTGACTATGATTACGAAAGCTGGGAGGACCAGGCCATAAAGGTCAGGGTACCGGATAACGCGACGTCCGGCAGTATCCGGGTTGTTACCGATAGGGGGGTGAGCAATGCCCTCTATTTTGAGGTTACCCACCTGGCCGGGGACCGTATTCTCAAGGAGAAGCGGGGCTATCAGATCAACTATACCGTGGAAATAGAGGAAGTGGATGCCTCTCCAGGGAATTCCCTGAACCTCTGGATTCCCAATGTAATGAAATCTCCCACCCAGGATAATCTTGAGGCTGTCCGGGATCCCATCCCCCTCTGGGAGGATTACAACGGTGTTGCCAGGTACCGCATGCAGGAGCTGGAACCATGGAGACGCTATACCGTTTCGGTTACCTACTGGCTGGACCGAACCGCCCTGGAAACCAGAATCGTACCCTCCCGTATAAGTGGTGAGTACGACCGGAACTGGCGCCTGTACCGGGTTTACACATCGCCGGACTCCTATGTTCCCTCAGGGAATCAGGAGGTAGAGACCGTGGCTGCCCGTGCCATCGGCAGGGAAGCTAATCCCTATCTGAAAGCCCGGAATATCTTCAGGGTCCTGGTCAGAGATTTTGCACCCGGCCAGGAAGGGAACGATACTGTTTCACTCTTCATGGAGAACAGACAGGGAGATTCCTTCGATTATGCCCGTCTGTACACGGCAATGCTGCGGGCCTCGGGAGTCCCGGCTCGCATTATAAGCGGCTGCTACATTTTCAGCGACAGCACAACCTCCTTTCATTATTGGGTTGAATTCTACGTTCCCGGTTTCGGCTGGATACCCTCGGACCCCTTTATCGGAGACGGCGGATACGGAGAAGACTCCGAGGTCGAGAGTCCCCAGGAATACTATTTTGCCAATGTGGATAACCGGAGAATTGCCTTTTCCCGTGGTATCATTGAACTCAGGCCCACTGATCCCGGCAGCCGCCTGAGTGTCAAAAGCCGGATTTACAGCCTTCAGACCATCCACGAGGAGGCGGTAGGGAATATATCTTCCTATCAGAGCCGCTGGTTTCCGGTACGGGTGATCGACCGTTGGTAGACTGCTTCATTTTTTGCCCTTTTTGACCGAAACTAGGATTGCCGGTCGGCGTTGACAAAGCAATAGCGCGGGCCATATACTTTATCGTAGCATATGAACCGGGAGCGATATGAATAATCCTTTACAGCTGTCGCTGGTCAACTTTAAAAAGGGAGCCTATATAATTGTCGAAGGGAAGCAGAAGGCGGATTGCTTCTATATAATTCGCTCCGGTAAGGTAAGTATCAGCAAAGAGGTTGAGGTTGTCGAAGAGGAAGGAGGCAACATCCTTGCGCCGGGAGATTTTTTCGGTGTCGTTTCGACAATGTCGTCCCACAGCCACATCGAGACCGCTCAAGCCATAACGGATGTTACCCTGATTGCCGTGCGCCGGGAGCAGTACGGACTGCTGATCGAGCGCAATGCTCCGGTGGCAATGAAGATTATTCAGCAGTTCTCAAAAAAAATGCGCTATCTGGATGCAGCCCTTGCCCGTCTTACTCTGAAAAGCGGGGATTCCGAGGATATAGCTCACCTTTTTCGGGTTGCAGAGTACTACGCCCGGCAGAGTCAGTACAATCTTGCCTATTACGCCTATCATCAGTACATAGTCAATTCCCCCAGAGGGCAGAACGTCAACCTGGCCAAGGAGAGGATGGCGAAGATACAACCCTACGCCAAAGCTGTGTATCTGGACATACAGGGAGAGGAGTTCACCCGCAGTTATCCTAAGAACACCATGATCTTCTCCGAAGCCCAGCCCGGAAAGGAGATGTACATAATTCAGAAGGGCAGCGTAAAAATCACCAAGATCCAGAACGACAACGAGGTTATGCTCGCTCTTCTGAAGGCCGGTGACATGTTCGGTGAGATGTCCCTGCTGGAAGACAAACCTCGTTCAGCTTCGGCCATTGCCCATGAGGATACGGTCCTTATGGCGGTAAACAAGGCCAACTTTACCCGTATGGTCTCCAACCAGCCCCAGCTTATCTCGAAGCTTACCCAGATCCTCTCTGAACGAATCTGGTTTATCTACAAGCAGCTTGCCAACACGCAGCTCTCCGACCCAGTGGGACGGCTCTACGATGCCCTTCTTATTCAGCTTGAAAAGCTGAGGATTCCCATTTCCTCTGAGGCGTACACCTTCGACCTCGGTCCCAAGGAGCTGGGCAATATGGTAGGGCTTCCGAAGGAAGAGCTGAACCTGGTGTTACAGAAACTCTTTCAGAATTCCAAGGTCAAAATCGTAGATAATCATATCCATGTTTCGGACATAGAAGAGATCGAAAAGCAGGCCAAGTACTACCGCAAAATGGAGAAGATCGAAAAAGCCCGACGTCAGGGATCCATGAACCTGCGAAAATAATCATCCCCCCGGAAAGAATACCCTGTCCACTACCCGAAGAGAGGCGCCGTTGCGCACTCTGCGGTACTCGATAAGAAGCTGTTCTCCCTGCTGATAGCTGAGCACCGCCGCGAGGGTACCCGATTGACTGAGCCGGGCTATAAGAGGCAGGGGAATGGTCTCGGTTCCGTAGGCAAGAAGAATCCTGTCGTAGCGATTTACCGTATCCTGTTCCAGAATCTCTTTTCCGCTTACAACTTCAATATTGTCGTATTCCAGTTCCTCAAAGAGTGTAATGAAGTCCTGGGCCCGGGAGGGGATAAACTCAACCTGAACAACCCTGTCGGCTATCCTGGAGACCAGGGCGGCAAGGTAGCCCGATTCAGGTCCCGCCACCAGAACAGATGTCCCCGAAAGCTCTCCCGCTGCAGCCATCATCCTGGCATGTTCCTCCGGGCTGGGTATCAATACCCCGGCTCCCAGAGGCAGCGGACTGTTTGTATACGCCAGGGCCTGGGGAGACCCGGAAATAAAACGATGGCGGGGAACCTGGGCAAAACTGCGTTGTACCAGTGCGGGCGGGAGAATCCGGAGCAGGGATATCTCCTCCGCAAGGGCAGTCCGCTGGTTTGCGGTAACCGATCGGGATTCTTCCGCCCGAGGGGCATCCCCTGACTGGGCATAAAGGTTAAGAGAGAACAGAGTGACCAGAAGCAGGCTCAACAGAGCGGGGAACAGACGTAATCCGCAGGCTCGGTTCATAATAATGCAGTGTACACCAAAGCCGTCAGCGCTTCCAGATCATATTGCCTGAACAACAGTTGAAGAGAAACTGTCTCTCTGGTACTATGGGCCCCATTACCAGACAACAGGAGATCTTCATGGGTACGGAAATGTTACCGAAAGCATATAATCCCAAGGATTTTGAAGACCGAATCTATGCCATGTGGGAGGACCAGAACGCCTTTGCTCCTGAGGGCGATGCCCATGAATCCCCTTTTGTTATCGTAATTCCCCCTCCCAACGTAACCGGTGTCCTGCATATGGGACATGGCCTTAACAATACCCTGCAGGATATCCTTATCCGTTTTTACCGCATGAAGGGCGTTCCGACCCTCTGGGTTCCGGGAACGGACCATGCGGGCATCGCTACCCAGAATGTCGTGGAACGGCGCCTGAAAGCCCGGGGGACCAGCCGGCATGATATTGGCAGAGAGAAGTTTGTACAGGAGACATGGAAGGTAAAAGAGGAGCACCACGGCGTCATTACCCGTCAGCTCAAGAAAATCGGCGCCTCCTGCGACTGGAGCCGGGAGCGATTTACCCTGGATGAGGGACTGTCCACTGCTGTTCGGGAGGTATTTGTCTCCCTCTACGAACGGGGACTGATCTATAAAGGCAATTACCTGGTCAACTGGTGCCCCTCCTGCGGTACGGCCCTGGCGGATGATGAAGTTGAACACCAGGAGGCTCACGGCAGGCTGACCTGGCTCAAGTATCCTCTGGAGGACGGTTCGGGTCACATTCAGGTTGCCACGACGAGGCCGGAAACCATGCTCGGCGACACCGCGGTGGCGGTGCATCCCGAGGATGAGCGATACACCCGGCTGGTGGGCAGGAATGTGCGCCTTCCCCTGGCGGACCGGCTTATACCGATCATTGCAGACAGCTACGTTGACAGGGAGTTCGGCTCCGGCGCGGTAAAAATAACCCCCGCCCACGACCCCAACGACTGGGAGATCGGAAAGCGGCATAATCTCGAAGTAATAAACGTTCTGGCGGAAGACGCAAGCATGAACGAAAACGTTCCGGAAGAGTTCCGGGGGCTGGCGGTTCCGGAGGCCAGGAAAAAGGTGCTCGAAGCCCTGGACCGGCTTGGCGTGGTGGTCGATTCAAAGGAGCATGTTCACCAGGTCGGGCACTGCTACCGCTGCGATACCGTCATAGAGCCCTATCTGTCGGAGCAGTGGTTCGTGCGTATGCGCTCCCTGGCCGACAAAGCCCTTGACGCCTGGCGCAAGGAAGAGATCATCTTTTTCCCCCGAAAGTGGGAAAATACCTACCGCAACTGGCTGGAAGGAATCAGGGACTGGTGTATTTCCCGGCAGCTCTGGTGGGGCCACAGGATTCCCGTCTGGTACTGCGACGAGTGCGGCGAGACCATGGTGCTGCGGGAAGACCCGGAAGCCTGTTCTAAATGCGGCTCGAAAAAGATCCGTCAGGACGAAGACGTTCTGGATACCTGGTTCTCCTCCTGGCTCTGGCCGTTCTCCACCCTCGGCTGGCCCGGGAAAACTGAAGACCTTAAACGTTTTTATCCCACCACCGCGCTGGTGACCGGCTACGATATCATCTTTTTCTGGGTATCCCGAATGATCATGGCGGGACTTGAGTTCATGGAAAAGGTCCCCTTTCGGGACATCTATATAACGGGACTGGTCCGGGACAAACAGGGCCGAAAAATGTCCAAATCCCTGGGTAACGGTATTGATCCCCTGGATGTCGTCGATACCTACGGGGCGGATGCCATGCGCTTTACCCTTGTTTTCCTTGCGTCCCAGGGTCAGGATATCCTGATTGATATGGACAGCTTCAAGCTGGGCAGCAAGTTTGCGAACAAGATATGGAACGCCGCCCGCTTCCTTCTGATGAACATGGAAGGACGGACTCTCAAAGCTCTGGACGATTGCGAACTGAAGCAGGTGGACCGCTGGATACTGCATCAGCTCAACGAGGCCGCAGCAACGGTGGACCGCGCCATTACCGGCTATCGCTTCAACGAAGCCGCCCAGGCCGTTTACGAATTCTTCTGGAACGACTTCTGCGACTGGTACATCGAGGCGTCGAAGCTTTCACTCTATTCCGACGACGAGGCCGAGAGGGACCGGTCGGCAAGCCTCCTAGCGGCGATTCTGGAAGAATCCCTGAGGCTTTTGCATCCCTTCGTCTCCTTTCTGACCGAAGAGATCTACCAGAAACTCCCACTCAAGAAGGGAATTCTGATTACCGCTAAATATCCTGAATATCGTGAAGAGCGCCGGGCGGATGCGACGGTCCGGCAGTTTGGTCTGCTTCAGGACATGATCCGGGGAGTACGAACCCTTCGCAGCGAGTTTACCGTTCCTCCGGAGAAAAAGGTTCGGGTTCTTGTAAAAGTGGACCCCGGTTTCTCCGCCGCCGATTTTTTCCGGGACCATAGCGCCCTGGCGAAAAACCTGATGAGCGCCTCCGAGCTGCTAATCGGCGATGATATCAACATCGACGATGGAGCTATTCCAGTGGCGGGAAGCGGGTATGAGAGTTTCGTGTATATCAGGGACGCTATCGATGCGGAAGCGGAAAGCGCCAAGATGGAAAAAGAAATCGGCAAGCTCATGAAGCTGATAAAATCCACCGAAGGAAAGCTCTCCAACGACAAGTTTATCTCCAACGCCCCGGAAGAGGTCATAGCCAAGGAGCGGGAGAAACTGAGCGAGTTCCAGGAGCGGAGTACCAAGCTTTCGCGCTATATCGAGGAACTGAAGTAGCCGCCGCTACAGGTTTGGGGAAAAGCAATGACAACAGTCCTCTATATGATAACACTGGCGGCACTGGGTGTATCTGTTTTCAGGGACAGGAAAAAGACGCTCATGGCGCTGAAAAAGGCCTGGAAGGCCTTCGAAAATATCATGCCCCAGTTTCTGGGGGTGCTTATTTTGACGGGGATCATGATCGCCGTGCTGAATCCGCGGCTTATATCCCGGATTATCGGAGTCGAGTCAGGCTGGATCGGTACCATCATCGCGGCCCTGGTAGGTGCACTTACCCTGATCCCCGGTTTTGTCGCCTTTCCAACTGCGTCGCTGCTGCTGCAGAACGGGGCAGGGTATATGCAGATAGCCGCCTTTGTTTCGGCCCTGATGATGGTGGGGGTCGTTACCTTTCCGGTGGAGATAAGCTACTTCGGCAGAAAGGCCACCATACTGCGGAACCTTTTTGCCTTTGTTTTTACCTTTATTGTCGCCGCAATTATTGCCTGGGTACACGCATGATGAAGGGAGTGATTATACGCTACCGCTTTTTTCTTGCCATGCTCATTTTGCTGGGGCTGTTGTTTGCAGTAAACAGTGCCCTGGCCCGCCGGGCGCTTGAGGTTACCGCCTTCAGTGTGCGGGAAATGCTGCTCGTAATACCGCCCATATTTGTGCTCCTTGGGCTGCTGGATGTATGGGTACCAAGGCACACCATGGTACGCTTCATGGGACATGGGTCGGGAATAAAAGGTGTGCTGCTTTCCGTCTTGATCGGATCAGCAGCGGCGGGGCCCTTATACGGGGCTTTTCCTGTTGCCGCCGTTTTCCTGAAGAAGGGAGCGAGTTTTCAGAATATATTCATATTTCTCGGAGCCTGGTCGACCACAAAAATCCCCATGTTCCTCTTTGAACTCGAGGCCCTTGGTACGCCTTTTGCGTTGACCCGCATGGCAGTGAACATTCCCGGGATTATAATAATCGCCCATGTGCTGGGCGCCTTTCTGAACAGTCATGACCGCATGGAGATTGTCCGCCGGGTAGAGACATTGACGAAGGAGCAGTCAGTGGAACGGATGACAGGCGCACGAAGACAGGAAATACGGCGATGATAAAAATCCGCTGGTTATTCCTCTGAAACCTGTATTCGCCGAAGTCGATCCTGACTTTTTCGAATTCGGGGCAGTAAATCCGTCACGTTTTTTGTAATAATCATTCTCGTATTTTTAAAAACCACAGAACCCGTCAGGTATAAAAATATCAAGGCTATAAACATTGTATTAACGGTCCCGATTACTCTCTTGATATTAAATTATTCACCCATTATTGTTAGCCCTTATGGATAAAACCCAACGAATTGAACTCCTGCGCAGCGGAGAGATAGGTGTCGCTCTTCGCACCCTTGCCATTCCGGCGGCCACCGCGATGATGGTGAACGCCATTTACAATGTAGTGGATACCGCCTTTATCGGTATGCTGAACGATACCGCCGCTATCGGAGCGGCTGCCATTCTGTTCCCGATTTTCATGCTCATCGGCGCCATCGGTCTGACCTTTGGTATGGGCTCAGCGTCTCTTATTTCCAGGCAGCTGGGGGAACAGAATGTCAAAGGAGCCATAAGCACTGCCTCCACGGCCTTTTATTCAACTCTGATAATCGGCGTTACATTTGCAGTATTCGGCAATATTTTCATAGAAGAGATCCTTATCCTTTTCGGAGCCACCGAAACGATTCTTGACCGGGCCGTACTGTACGGGCGCATAATAATCGGCGGTTCCTTTTTCCAGATACTCAATATGTGCATGAACAATCTTTTGCGGGCGGAAGGGGCTGCCAGGTACAGCAGTATAGCCCTGATAACCGGCGGGGTGCTGAACATCATCTTTGATCCCATCTTCATGTTTGTTCTCGATTTTGGTCTGGCCGGCGCGGCCATGGCAACCATTACCGCCCAGATGGTGAGCACCCTCTATCTGCTCTACTATTTTGTGAGCGACAGGGGGGTCCTGAAGATTCGTTTCAGGGACTTTTCCCCCCGCTTCGGGCTGTACCGGGATATAATGACCGTAGGACTGCCAACCTTTTTCCGGCAGGTGCTGACCAGCATTGCCATGGGCATGTTCAATAATGCCGCGGCGGCGTATGGGGACCCGGCGGTGGCGGCAATCGGAATTGTCATGAGGGTAGTATCCCTGCTCATGATGGCCATTTTCGGCATAGGCCAGGGACTGCAGCCCCTGGCAGGGTACAACTTCGGAGCCCGGCAGTTCTCCAGGGTTATAGACGCCACCAAAAAAGCCCTGGTCTGGAGCACCGTTTTTGCAGGATGCATGGCGGCCGCGTTCTTTGTTTTTGCCCGATGGATTGTGCTGGCCTTTTCCCAGGACCCGGAGGTCGTATCCCTGGGGGTCCGGGCTTTCCGATTTCTCAGTACTACCATGATCTTTGTCGGCAGCCAGGTTGTTTTCAGCACCCTCTATCAGGCACTTGGGAAGGGTCGTCAGGCCGGGATTCTCGCCGTTGCCCGACAGGGGATATTCTTTATTCCCCTGGTCCTGATCCTTCCTCGCATGTGGGGGCTGAACGGAGTGTTCCTGGCCCAGCCTGCAGCGGACATTCTGGCTTTTTTGGTTACAGCGGTACTTGCACTAGTGGAAATGGCTGAGCTGAAAAAAATGCGGGATACCCATGAACTGGTGGAGAAATAGGACTGTCGGTGGATAAAAAGAAGATTGAACTCCTCGCCCCCGGGGGAGATGCCCGGTCGGTCAAGGCTGCCATTCTCGCAGGAGCAGACGCTGTTTACCTGGGGGTGGGAGATTTCAATGCCCGTAAACGGGCGGTAAATATTCGCCCGGAGGAGTTCCCGGAGCTGTGCCGTCTGGCCCGGCAGGCCGGTTGTCGGATATATCTTACCCTGAACATTCTAGCCTTTGAGGCCGAGTTTCCCCATATCGCGGAACTCCTTGTCCAAACGGTGGAATACGGAATCGATGCCGTCATAATCCAGGATTACGGACTTCTGAACTTTGTTCGCCGCGTTTTTCCGAATCTGGAGCTGCACGCCTCTACTCAGATGACAACCCACAACATCGGGCAGTTGAAGCTGCTTTCCCACAGCGGCGTCGGACAGGTCAATTTTGCCCGGGAACTATCCCTCCCGGAGCTGACAGAACTGAGCGCTGCGGCTCATGAAGAGGGGCTCAAGGCGGAAGTTTTTGTCCACGGCGCATACTGTGTATCCTTTTCTGGTCAATGTTATATGTCCGGACTGCTCTACGAAAACAGCGCCAACCGCGGTGCCTGCGTGCAACCCTGCCGCAGGGACTATGCAATCGGATCGGAGGGCTTCGAGTCAGGAGCCAAACCCCTCAACCTGAAGGATAATTCGGTCTTTTCACAGGCAAAGGAAATCGTCTCCGCGGGAGTCGATTCCCTCAAGATCGAAGGCCGCATTAAAGGTTTCGAGTACGTCTACAGCACAGTACTCTCCTGGCGGGAACAGCTTGACCGGATATACGCCGGAGAGGAGGCTGCGGAACAGGATCCACGACTTTCCGCGGTTTTTAACCGCTCCTTCAGCGATAATCTCATACAGGGGCGACTTGGCGCAGATTCCTTTACTCCGGACAGCGGAGATCAGTCCCTGGTGCCGGTTGGAACCGTGGCTGCCTACAACGCCGGGGAGAGGGTACTCATAGTCTCCACAGATTCAAGGCTTTCTCCCGGACAGAGCATTAGCATTACCGAGAGAGGCGGCAGCTTTGTCTGTACCGGAACGCTGACCGAGAGTACCGGCGACCGGGGTTTTCACTTTCGCATTGAACACAAGCTGATGGGAAAGATAAAGAAGGGCCAGATGATTCTGGCCCAGCCCCGGCTGATCGATTTTTCCGCGATTGACGAAAGAATATCCGGAATGTCCGCGGAACCGGAAAAACTGCCCCTGGATTTCAGCCTGAAGGGTAAAGCCGGCGATGTTCTGGAGCTGTCCGCGAGTTTCCGGGGGGCAGGCGTTACCATTGTCGCTGACCTTCAGCTGGAGAAAGCCTCGGAGCATCCGACACCCGCCGAAGCGATTGAGAAGCAGCTTTCACGACTGGGAAACACCCGCTTTTACCTGGCTTCCTGTGATCTTGGCGGTCTGGAAGAGGGGCTCTTCATTCCGGTAAAAACACTGAATGATCTGCGCCGAAAAGCCGTCGCCGCCTTTGAGGCAGACCTGCACAGTCGAGAGGAACAATTAAAACTCCCCCGGCTGCTGCCCGGGGAATTACCCAAAAAACCACGAATCGCCCTTGCAGTCGCGGACAGGGAACAGCTGAAACAGATCCCGGACGACGGATCGGTGATCCTGGTTTTTCAGCTCCCCGCGGACCCGGAGGTCCTGCAGGACATCGCGCCCATCTTTGATGAGTACCCGGACCTGATCCCCTGGTTTCCATCGATATTGATAGGACCGCAGTATGCGGCGGCCAGTGATTTTCTTATACGATCGGGCGCCCGGCAGATTATTACCGATAACAGCGGAATTGCTTTTTTGGCCCGAGAACGGGGCATACCCTGGATTGCCGGACCTCTGCTGAACGCCACCAACGGCTATGCTCTGGAGTTTTTCCGGCAGCACGGTGCCACGGGGGCTTTCTGTTCCAGCGAGCTGGAGTCTTCGCAGTTTGAGAGCATTACCGTCCCGCCAGGGATTGAACTCTGGTCCCCTTTTGCCGGGGCCGATTTTTTGATGAAGAGCCGGCATTGCCTTGTGCGGAACTGCAGGGACTGTGGAAAAAGCGTTATGGATATACGCTGTCTGCCGGAATGTACGCGGAGTGCTGAGATTACGGATACACAGGGGAACGACATCCTGATAATCAAGTACAGGGGGGACTACAACAGCCTCTATCGAAAGGGCTTGAAGCTCTATTCCGAGCGCTTGAAGGACCCGCGGGTCGGTACCTGGATCCTCGACCTTCGGGTGAACCACAGGTCCGTGCAGCCGGAGTGCTCAATCCATGAGTTTATTGAATTTGCCCGGGAACAGATAAGGGAGAAACCTTTTTTTACCAAGGAGAAAGTATGAGCAGAAAAAGCAATCCTGAAGCAGGGGTGAAAATCTTTTTCTGGATAGCCGCGCTTTGTGTCTTTCTTTCATCCTGCAGGACCATCCCCCGCGGAGTCCAGGCGGTCAAGCCCTTCGACGTTGACCCCTATCTGGGTACCTGGTACGAGGTTGCCCGGCTGGATTTCTTTTTTGAACGGGGATTGAACAATACCACTGCGACATATACCCGCAACCCGGACGGTTCAATAAAGGTAGTCAACCGCGGATATAACCCAAAGAAGGGTCTCTGGAAAACGGCAGAAGGACGAGCTGTCTTTGTGGGCAGTCACAATGAGGGTAGACTCAAGGTCTCATTTTTCGGACCCTTTTACGGTGCCTACAATATAATTGCCCTGGATGATGATTACCGGCATGCCCTGGTAGCCGGCAAGAACACCGATTATCTCTGGATACTCTCGCGAACGTCGACAATACCCGAGGAAGTCAGAAACCGATACCTGGAAATTGCCCGGCAGGCAGGATTTGCAGTTAATGAGCTCTTGTGGATCGAGCATGACAGGACCTCCTGATTCGGGTACCAGTTCATAATTTTTGCACAGAAAATACTCATACCAACACTTCTGCTCCTGGGGTATACTGTAAAGAAAAAGCGGGCCTACCGCTAGGGGGCAAAATCATGGAACAATCCATCATAATTATCGGGGCCGGGTTAACCGGTCTGGCTGCCGGTTGCTATGGCCGGATGAACGGCTACAAAACGCGGCTGTTTGAGATGCACACCATGGCCGGAGGTGTTTGTACCGCCTGGAAGCGAAAGGGCTACACCATCGACGGAGCGGTCAACTGGGTACTGGGAACGGCACCGGGTACGGCATTCCATCGATTCTGGCTTGAACTGGGTGCGGCACAAAACTGGCAGGTCTACAATCACGAACGAAGCATGGCTATGGAGGACAGGAAGGGCAGGGCATTCACCTTCTACACCGATGCCGATCGTCTTGAACGCGAAATGATGGAAATCGCACCGGAGGACGGCAAGCTTATCCGGGAGTTCACGGATGCAATCCGCTATGCTGCGGGTATAAATATGTCGGTGGACAAGCCGGAGGAACTGTACAGTATCATTGACAAGCTTAAAATGATCAGGAAGCTTCCCATGCTGAGATTCATGCAGAAATGGAGCAGGAAATCCGTAAGGGATTTTATCGCTGGACTCAAGAGCCCCTATCTAAAGGAGATGCTTCCCCTCGTTTTCGGATTCGATGCACCAATGATCATGCTGATAATGATGCTCGGCTGGCAGCACGGCAAGCTGGCGGGTTACCTGATCGGCGGCGCGCTGCCTTTGGTGGAGTCGATCGAGAAGCGGTATAAAGACCTGGGCGGCGAAGCGCACTACCAGGCACGGGTTAAGAAAATACTCGTCGAGAACGACACGGCAAAGGGTATTCGTCTGACAGACGGCACAGAGCACCATGCCGACTGGATCATATCGGCGGCAGACGGCAGGACAACAATTTTTGACATGCTGGACGGGCGGTATGTCGATAAGGACATTACCGACCGCTACGAGAATCCAAAACTGTTTAAGCCCCTGGTCTATGTCTCCCTGGGAGTGGACGGCATGGTCGAGGAACTTCCTGCTTCATGCGGAGGATTGACCTACCCTCTGGATCGAACGCTGATCATTGCCGGTAAGGAACAGAATATAATAAACGTCCGGTCCTACTGTTTCGACCCGACTCTTGCTCCGAAGGGAAAGACCCTGCTCATTGTACAGTATGAAACCGATTACGATTACTGGAAGAATCTAAAGGAAGACCCGGATCATTACACACAGGAGAAGGAACGAATTACCGCGGAGGTAATCGCCGGCCTGGAACAGCGGTTCAACGGAATCACTGCGCGGATAGAAATGACCGATGTTGCTACCCCCGTTACCTGGGAACGCTATACCGGTAACTGGCGCGGTTCCTACGAAGGATGGCTTTTTGATGCGGAAAGCTTTACATCCTCCATGAAAAAGACCCTGCCGGGGCTTAAGAAGTTCTACATGGCGGGGCAGTGGGTAAACCCGGGGGGTGGAATTCCGACGGCCGTAATGTCAGGCAATCATACTATCCAGCTCATCTGCAGAGAGGACCACAGAAGCTTTGTTTCCAGTGAACCATAAAGTTTTCCACTTTCTCGATGAACTAACGCTTTCGAGGAGCGGAGCAAAGACGCTTTTAACCACGACATTCACGAAAACAACGACCAAGGAAACGGGAACCTTGAATTCGTCGTGCTCCTGTAGTGGCCGTAGTGGTTCGGA
>CAZKQJ010000037.1:42350-45209 GCA_964554875.1 uncultured Spirochaetaceae bacterium
AGGAAACGGGAACCTTGAATTCGTCGTGCTCCTGTAGTGGCCGTAGTGGTTCGGAGCTTTCTGGAAATCCTGTTGTTCGGTGGTCTGGGCATCGTATCCATTCCGAAGCACTGGGAACTGCATAATAAGTTAAAAGAGGGCAGCCTGTCAGGCGATACGCTGCCCTATAATACCAGTAGTCAGACTTTATAATCCTCAGGATTGCCTGCTGTTCAAATACCTCAGGGCTGAGATCGCATTTCCCAGAATGGGACAATCGTCCTTCTTTTCGAATTCAAAACCCTTCAGAAGGCGTTTTTTAAAATTGATAAAGTTCTCGCTGATAAGACCGCCGGTAAGCTTGATTACAGGGTTCAACTTCTGGAACTCTCCGGCCAGCCTGATTGTCTCGATAACAGGCTCATGAATACCCGTTAGCAGACTCAACAGCATTTCATCCCGTCCGGTATCGAGGCTTAAACCCTTAAACGCACCTTTCTTTTTTCTGAGGCTCTGCCTGTCTCCTGTAAGGTAGGGTAGAAAGGTGACAGGATTTTCCTCCGGGTTCCGCTGCATGATTTCCGGAACATAGGAGCCGAAGAACTCATCCTTGGACATCTCCCTGCAGAACTCGTTCTTGAACCAGTCTATGGCAAAACCGCCGGTGGTAATAGCGAAAATCTGCCACTGGCCGGGATAGTAGGCATTACGCAGGTAATATTTGCTGTTGGTAACCGGCTTATCGGACAGAATGGTGATAATTTCGCTGCTGCCGGAGATATCCAGGATATCTCCGGGATTGTTGTTACCGGCACCGACATGTGCGACAGTGGCATCATTGGTTCCCAGCAATACCGGTATGCCTTCCTTCAATCCGCTCAGTCTGGAAAACTCCTGTGACAGACCGGAAAGAACGGTCCCTGCATTGTGGATTTCCGGCAGTTTGGACTCGTCAATACCGAACTGTGTGAGGATTTCCTGTGACCAGCCGCTCCATTTGGTGGTTTCATACATAGCCATCTGTGCGGCGTTTGTCGGGTCTGTTGCCCAGTGTCCGGTAAATTTTTTATAGAGGTAGGTAACCAGGTGACCGATTTTATGAGTGTCGTGATAAATCCCGGGCATATTCTCCTTGATCCAGAGCATCGTGGTAACGGAGGCGCCGCCGGTAAAGGGAAAGGTCCCGGTAATTTGCTGAAACTCGTTTTCTCCCATTTCACGGATAATCTTTTTCGACTGTCTGCTGCTGCGCCGGTCAAGGTGGGTAATAATCGGATACAGGGGATTGCCCTCTTTGTCCATGAACGCCACAGAAGGCGAAAACGTGTCGTAGGCAATGACCTCTATCCCGTCATGGTAGGGCTCAAAACGCTTAATGCACTTCAGCATGGCGGAGAATACATCCTCAGGATCCAGTTCTACGAAGTTCGGTTTCGGGATTTTAAAGAAATACTCTTCCTTGACAGTATCTACAGTACGCAGATGTTCGTCGATCAGCGAAGCCTTGATTGAAGAGGTCCCGAAATCCATGGAAAGTATATACATCATGCACTCCTTCAGGCTTCTTTCAGCTTCAGCGTATTTTTCAGTTCTTTATTCACGAAGCATTTTGGAAAGTATCCATTCAATACCATACGGCACTGTTCTGCAGCGATTCTCTGCAGATCCTTGAGGGAGCTTTCTGAATAATACCCCACGTGGGGTGTTACGATTACATTGTCAAGTTTGTCCAGCGGGCTTTTCAGCGGCATGGTTTCCACTACATCCAGGCCAGCTCCGGCGATTTTCCCGTTTTTCAGAGCGTCGATCAATGCGTCTTCATCGATCAGACCGCCGCGACCGGTGTTGATTATATATACGCTGCTTTTGACCCGGGCGAGGGCCTGCGCATCGATCATGTGCTCGGTCTGCTTGTTCAAGGGCATGTGGAGGGACAGGAAATCCGACTCTGTAAGAACGGTATCAAAGTCGACAAGCTTTACATTGTACTCTTTGGCTGTCTGCTCATTTACATAGGGATCAAAGGCGATCACCTTCAGGTTAAAGGCCTGAGCTTTTCGGGCGACCTCTCTGCCGATGGACCCGAAACCGCAGATACCGAGAGTCATGCCCCGTAATCTGTTTATGGGTTTTACATGGTTATAACTCCATTCGCCGCTTTTTACCGATCTGTCCAGGGAGTTGATTCTCCGGGACAAGGATAAAAGCAGGGCCATGGCATGATCAGATACCTCGTCGATGCAGTAATCGGTTACATTGGCCACAATAATGGAATGGTCGGTGGCCGCTTCGACATCGATTGTGTCTACGCCGACCCCGTATCTGGTAATTACCTTGCATTTGGTCAGCTGCTCAATCACTTTACTGGTAACCGGTGCATACTGATTAAGAACGGCGTCAGCGTCTTTGGCGGCCTCGATTACCTCGTCTTCGGTTTTACACTGATTGATTTGCAAATCGAAGTTATCATCTTTGAAAACCTTCTTTTCCCCATCAAAGTTGGCGTATTCTCCATCGGTAATAACGACTTTAAATTTTCCCATAGCTGCCTCCTGTTTATCCCTGCGATTTTTATTGACCGGCATATCAGTCGAATTGTTTCATGATAGTAGAATTAATATCTGTCGTCAATGGCTAAGCCACGTTATGTGTTGAAGGTACTGGAAAAAGCGGGATGAAATATTGATGCAATGGCCCAGCAACGCGCGTAGTCCCAGCCTGTTCTGAACTGAAGATTTTGACCACGACATTCACTACCAGTACGACAGAGGAAACGGGGACCATGCATATGTCGTGCTCCTGTTGTGTCGGTAGTGGTTTAATCTCCCCTGAAGCAACAGCCCATCTTCCGCTGTATTAATGGTACAGAACATAGTATAT
>CAZKQJ010000038.1:0-44524 GCA_964554875.1 uncultured Spirochaetaceae bacterium
ACAAGGGGTTTATCTCGCAGCAGTCGTCAATGAATCCCTGGAAAACGTCCTCATCAAGCCGGTAATCATCGGTTGCAGCCTTGATTGTTTCTGAGTCTCCCCAGCCGTCCCGGTACCATTCGACGGCCCCGGCGATAATCCATGCGAGAATAAACGGGCCGGATTTTTCCCATAGTTTTTCTGAGAATTCAGGGTCTCGTTTTTCTTCTGGAATCGTGTTCAAGAATGGGAAAAGCGCCATCCGTCGCCAGATTCCGGTATCCCGCCCGGTTATACGTGGTTTGTGGTTTGTTAAGATTGAAATACTGGCAGCAGGGCGGTAAGTAAAAGTCCGCTCGCCTTTGTGGGATGCTGAAATTTTATCTCCACCGGTGAGCATTTTGACGCGGCCTTCATCGAGTCGGATTCCGTGTCCTGGTTCTGCCGCATACGTGAAGCGCGTTCCCTGCAAAGCTGCCAGGTCGTCAGAGTGTCCGGCGGCGCGCCTGGTGCTGGATAGCGTTTCAATTGCAACCGGAGAGGCGTAATCTCCCAGGGCTCGGGCCGCAGTCTCAAAGGTTGCGGTTTTACTATTAGCGCCTGTGCCGTATGCGATTAAAAGCCGTTCCTTTGGTGTCCGACCGCTCGCACCTGAACCGAAAAAACGCTGTAAGGCTGTTTTCAGGTCAGCACGTCCGGCGGTTATGAAATCGAGAAGTTCAATCCATGCGGTGGGGTCGTGGTTCGGATCTGGCTGTATTGCGGATATTTTGGAAAGCATTTGATCCGGTGAATGGGGAAGTTGTTCCCCGGTTCTGAGATTAAAAACACCGGAAGGCGTATTGAACAGGTCCGGGTCAGCGTCAAAATCTGACTGAGTGCAGGAAAGCTGAGGATCACCGGCGGCAAGTTCCAGCATTGCGCGGATCCGTCCGATTGATTCAGATTTTCTTGCATGGGAAGCCGTGGCCTTGCGTTCCGATTCGCTGTCAAGCGTTCCAGCTTCGCCGTAAATCCCGCGAACGGTTAGGCGTGCAAGGTGGAGGGCTAAGCCGCGTTCATCTCGGGTCCACCGCTTACCGTCAAAAATCATCCAGCATCGGGAGGAATGATTAAAACGGACAGTCTCATGCCAGGAGTCTGCGAAGCGTTCAGCATTTCCGGCGTCCGTTAATGGCCGATGAAATCGGTATTCTCTGGCCAGGCGCGCGTTTTCCAGGTATTTATTGACAATATCGTCAACGGCTACCATGACGCGCCCCGGTTCCGGTAGCCTTTGTTTTAGTGGTTAGGCTGTGATCAATTCGAGTTATACGACCATCGTGCTGAGACAGACTGACCCCAGCGTCAGCGAAGGGCTCGCGGTCAAGTTGCTCCTGGATCCAGAGTGCGGCGGCCATGATTTCGGGGCGAAGTTCACGCGTCATCGACCACCCCCGGCGGGAACCGCGTGTTCGTCTACCCAACTGCGGATTTCGTTTTCTTTGAAAAATACACGGGAACCGATTTTGACGTGCGGGAGCCTTCCCTCGCTGACGTAGCGGCGCAAAGTCTGCGCTGCAAGCGGGAGAATTCCATGAGTTCTTAGATCGTTGTAGGATAGTAATCGTTCGGGCATAGCAGGCCCCTAATCTTGCGTATAAATACGCTTTGATTGAGACCTACAGGACACGGTCAGGATACTTAGCTAACTGCTGTACCCTCTCTGGTTCGTGTAGAGCGCGCTACATCCTTCCAGAGCTTGAAACTTTATTTTAAGGCGTTGGGCGCCCTTCTTTTTGAATAGGGCTTTCGTTTCTCATCCGGCCTATTATACTGTAACCCGTTAAAAAACCTAAAAGCACAATATACAGCGTTGTCCAATCTCTTTGGAACGCCTGTTTTGCACCAATGTACAATAGAACGCCTATCCCAACCTGTTCGCTCGGCGAATACTGCCGGAGATATACCCCACAATTTTAATGTAGCAGATAAATCTATCCGGCCCTTATCAGGACCATAATCTTTACCGCCAGGTATTAAATTTGGTTGTTTGCTCCCTAATGTACCAAGATGCATTTCTATCATCCTTTAAGTATTTTACCGTAGATTATCGTAGAAGTCAATAGATGTAGCGTGTATTTTTAAATATTTACCCCACATATAGCGGTATTTTTGAAATAGGCCGCCCCAAAAGGGGCAGCCAGGGAAGGAAAATGGGTCGGCCGTCTTTCAGGATGATACAGCATCCGATTGCTTTTGTTCCATACTCTTTCAAACAGCAACGGGTTGTTTTTCAAATACTCCGGCCAGGACCTTTATCGGTTTGTCAAAAAGTTTCCGGGCTTCGGTCACTGTCATTACGATTGCATCACCATCCACAACCTGATCAAAGCAGACCCCAAAGCCCCCAGGTAAAAGCAAGCTATCACATTCGATGGTCTCTAACTTCGGGTCAACCTCCGTAACTTTGCCAACGGCCCCGAATCTGTTGACGATGACCTTTCCTACCAAATTCTGGCCGACTGTCTCGCGTGTAAAAAGTTTCATAACTCCCCCTGTCCGGGTTTCCCCGGATTTGAAAATATTTATCCGCTCCCATACGGGCGCGGGTTTAAACCGTGTCTTCATTTCTGGTCTTCCAGAATTCATCAATTGCGGGTTTCGACGGTAAGGCCTTCTTTATGGCGCGCTCCAACTGGAACGGGTCGTAAATATCTGTAGTCTTTGAATCTGCATGTCCTAATAAGGTCTGAAGGATCGAGTCTGGAACATCAGCGTTTATCATCAATTCCCTCATCTTGCTGGTATACGTGTATCTGAGCGTGTGAACGTCAATTTCCCGCTGTATGGTTTTCTCAGTGGCCCGTTTTAACCGTTTCAATATGTATGTTTGATCAAAGGGCTTTTCATTCCAGGTAAAAAGCGGGGTATCGTCATAGGGCGGCTCTCCGATGATTTCTACAAGATCGTTCAAGGTTCTATCCGGTAGGAGGGCGATCCTCCGTGGATCCTTGTCCGGGTTCCGCTGCCGGCCAGGTAGACCGTATTCCCCGGATCTGTATATCTGCCTGAATATCTTGATAGCCTTTGCATCCGGCATTACATCGGACTTCCACCATCCCCGGGCCTCTCCGCTGCGGGCTCCGGTACTCATGATGGTCTCCATCATTACACCCACCTGGAAGTCATCCCAGACAGAAAGGAATTCTTGCCTGTCTGTCGGGAAGAGTGCGTTTATTTCATTATCTGTGAGGGGTTCCCGCTGTTTGATCCTCTTGGTTCCGTAGGGTTCTATCTGCGGGACTGATTGGATGAGGTTCTCCCGCTTGGCTTCGCGGAGGATGATATTAAAGGTATAGATAATCTGGTTTTTGCTGTTGTTGGACAATTCGCGGTGGGTATCGTCTGAGTTCTTCAGTTTGTAGGATTTCAGATGCAGGAGCCATTTTTCAATAGAAGGGGCGGTTATGTCTTTCAGCTTACAGTCTCCCCAGGCCGGGAGGATGTAATGCAGCAGGTGGCCCCGGCGATCCTTCGCGGTCTCTTCGACTATAGACCGGTCCTTTGCGTTCTGTCGGGCGATGTAATCGCACTTTCCCCAAAGAAAGAAATCCTCTGCGTATTCTGAAAGGGTAGGGTTCTTGATTTCCGGGTCATACTCTCTAAGGTGGGCTTTTATCCAGTCGTGAGCGCGGTATTGATTAGTTTCCCCGGTAGAGACAGTTTTAATAATATTTCCGCTGTCATCGAGGATACGGGCATAATAAACTTTCTTTTTTCCTGATTGTCGCTTAAAAAAACGATAACCGACGGCCATAACACCTCCATTCCAGACTGGTAACAGTTCTGGTAACAATAAGGGTTAAAACCGCCGGTTTTCCGGTAGGCTTTCCATATTTCCCGGTATTTACCGGGTTTTTATATGGGCGATGACGGACTTGAACCGCCGACATCCTGCTTGTAAGGCAGGCGCTCTCCCAACTGAGCTAATCGCCCGAAAGACAAAAGGAAACTATCATGGAGGGCCGGAAAGTGTCAATAAGCTTTTGACTGCAAATGTGAATATTTTACCATCGACGAAGCATGATCAGGCTCCGAAATCCATTTCCAGCTGCCCGGAAAACCAGCCCTGCATGGCCTTGATGCGGTTGTAGAAGGAATCCTTCTTGGACTTCTCGATGCCGAAGAGTGAGGCCGAGTCGACGCTCGAGGCACCGTAGAAAACAAGATGGTCTTCCTGTGGAATTATCAGCAGGTCCATCCGGAAATTCTCAGGTCGCACAAGGGGCAGAATAAAATACCACATGGTGGAAAGGTTTCTTACCTGCAGCAGAAAGCGTCCGTCCCTGTACAGGCAGCGGTTACGCACATAGTTCTTCCCGAAGCTAAGGTCTTCCTGAAAGAGAATGTCCTCCTGGAGAGCCGGTACAGAATCGAATTCCCTGTCAGGAAGGGCTTTTTTTGATCCCTCTTTTTCTACCCGGTAGACTTCGGCAAAGAGGGTGCGCATGCGTTCCCGGCTGGCGGAGTAATACTCAATGCCGCTCAGGGTGGACACCCGGTTGAGAATGTTAAAGATGGCGAGGTCCCGTTCTTCTCCGTCTTTTTCTGCAAGAGCAGCCGGGAGGTTAATCCTGAAGAGGGCTTCAACGCCGATTGTGGAGTCCTGTCCCCTGAGGTCGTCAATGACTTCCTCACTCAAGGGACCGAAGGGAAGATACTGCAGATCCAGGTCACCGTAGAAATAGCGTACAAGTTCCCCATCCTTTTCAAGGTCTTCGGCCAGGTTCACCGGGAGTCCTGAATCGGCAAAGAGTCCGCAGATTCCGGTTCCGAAAATCACCAGAGCCGCAGACATCAGGAATAAGATTCTTTTCATAACGATATCTCCTTTTTCACGGTCGCCATCGGACTTAGGGCAGTCAGCTCCGCTCTGTCGCGTTCAGGGCAGGCGAAGGGGACCCTTCGCCTTTAGTCGATTCAACCATGGAGAGAAAGTAACGGTGGAGTTCAAGATTTTCCGTGAGTTCAGGATGGAAAGAGGCCGCCAGGTATTGACCCTGTCTGACCAGAACGGGGTAGTTTTCAAAACGGGCGAGAATTTCCACCTCCGGGGCGACCCTGGCAATCCTGGGGGCCCGGATAAATACCCCGTGCAGCAGACCCTGGAGGGGTAAAGTGTGTTCAAACTCAGCCTCAAAGCTGTCGATCTGCCGACCGTAGGCGTTGCGCTCCACTGAAATATCCATGATTTTCAGGCTGAACTGTTTACGACCGACTATCTCTTTCGCCATCAAAATCATTCCCGCACAGGTCCCGAAAACCGGGAGCCCCAGATTCAGGCGCTGCTTTAAAGGGATATCGAGGCCAAAGTCCACCAGCAACTTGCCCATGGTTGTACTCTCACCTCCGGGTATAATCAATCCGTCGATGGAGAGTATGTCATCCCGGGTACGCACGTATACTGCTTCAATTCCCAAGCGTCCCAGGTGCCCACCGTGTTTATGGAAATCCCCCTGAAGGGATAGTACGCCAATTTTCATCAGGCTCTTGATCTCTCTGAGAACTGCTTACCAGCCTCTGCCTGCAATCCGCTTTTCCGGTTCCAGCTCTTCCAGACCGATTCCAACCATGGGTTCGCCAAGATCGTAGGAAATCTCCGCCAGCTTTTTAGGGTCCTGGTAGAAGGTTACCGCTTCCACGATTGCCTTGGCCCTCTTGGCAGGGTTTCCTGACTTGAATATACCGGAGCCCACAAAGACCGCTTCAGCGCCAAGCTGCATCATCAATGCGGCATCAGCGGGGGTAGCTACACCACCGGCGGAGAAGTTCGGTACCGGGAGTCTGCCGCTTTCCGCGATTTCGACGATAAGATCGTAGGGGGCGCCAAGGTTTTTCGCTTCCGTCATGAGTTCTTCCCTGGGAAGGATTGTCAGGCGACGGATGCCGTCCATGACGGTCCGCATGTGGCGTACGGCTTCTACAACATCCCCGGTTCCGGCCTCACCCTTGGTGCGGATCATGGCGGCCCCTTCGCCGATACGGCGCAGGGCTTCTCCCAGATCGCGGCAGCCGCAGACAAAAGGCACCTTGAAACTGTGTTTTTCAACGTGATAGGCGTCGTCTGCGGGGGTAAGAACCTCGCTCTCGTCAATAAAATCGACCCCCAGGGCTTCAAGGATCTGGGCTTCCACAAAGTGTCCGATGCGGCACTTCGCCATGACAGGGATTGATACCGCTTCCTGAATACCCTGAATCATTTTCGGGTCCGACATTCGGGCGACTCCACCGCTTACGCGGATGTCCGCGGGAACCCTCTCCAGGGCCATCACCGCCGCGGCACCGGCATCTTCCGCTATTTTTGCATGGTCAGGGGTAACGACGTCCATTATGACGCCGCCTTTGAGCATCTCCGCCAGGCCCACCTTGTTCCGCCAGGTTGCCTGCTGTCTGCTCGACCAGTTTTGTTCAGCCATTTATTCGTCCTCTGTTCTATGGGATCAGCAACTGCTGTTGTATATTGATTCTAGGTCAAAATAGGTCAGAAGGACTGAAAAGTCAAGAAGCCGCTTACGGTGCCTCTTTTCCATGCAGTCGTATCTTGGTACAATCTCAGAGTGATTAGGGAAAACCTGAAAATACTGGAAGAACGTCTTGAAGCAGCCTGCGTGCGGTCCGGCCGTCGTCGGGAGGAACTGCGCCTTATGGCGGTTTCCAAAACCCAGCCGCTGGAACGAATACAGGAAGCCTACGATGCCGGATTGCGCCTGTTTGGAGAGAACCGTGTATTCGAAGCCGCCGAAAAATTCAGCGGCCGCTTCCCGGAGGCGGAACTGCATCTTATAGGCCATATTCAGCGTAACAAGGCACAGAAAGCCGTGGAGATTGCGGAGTGTATCCAGTCCCTTGACGCTGTACGCACGGCGAAGGCCCTGGACAGCCATGCGGCCCGGATTGACCGGAAAATCTCCGTGCTTATCGAAGTCAATACCGGCGGGGAGGATTCCAAGCAGGGAATCAGGGAAGAAAAAGATCTCCATACTCTGGTAGATTCAATTATGGCCTGCCGGAATCTCGAGCTTCGGGGTCTCATGACCATGGCCCCTTTTATCGACGACACGAATATAATACGGAAATGTTTTCGGTCCCTGCATGCAATCAGGCACAAATGTGCGGAGAGTTACGGAGCCGGCTATTTTGACGTTCTCTCCATGGGGATGACCAATGATTTTGAAATCGCCGTCGAAGAAGGCTCTACCCTGGTCAGGATCGGTACCGCTCTTTTCGGAGCGCGCTGACTCGTCGGAGAGTTAAGAAGGATGAAGCGGACCGTCTGGTTGTTCTTGACAGCAGTTATTCTTTTTGGAACGGTCTCATCAGCAGGCCTCTTTGCCGAAGAGCAGGAGGCGGTTCCCTATGAAATAGGTGAGTTTCCCCGGCCTTTAAGGGACCTGCGCCGGGGGGAGATCATTTTTTTCGGCTCGGTTCCCATTACCTTTCTGCTTTCCGGGCTCTGCTGGGAGATCGGACAGGCCGCAGCCGGAGATGCGTACCCCTTTTCCGATGAGCAGCATACCTATAACATTCTTATAAGCGCCGGGACCCTTTCTCTGGGAATCGCATTGATCGATTTTATTCTCGGGCGCCTGGAATAGTCAGAACATGATGCAGTACGATTTTTGTGTGCTTCGGGAATTCCGGTATCCCCTGCGGATCGACCAGTTCATAAGTGACGAACTGGGTCTTATAAGCCGTAACCAGCTGAAGCAGAGAGTCAGGGAACTGAAGATCAACGGGAAGCCGGTAAAACTTTCACGTAAAATCGCCCCGCAGGACAGGGTGCAGCTGGATCTGGAAGCTCCCCGGAAAATCGAACTTGTTCCGGAAGAAATCCCACTGGATATTCTCTATGAGGATGCGAGGGTAATTGTAATAAACAAGCCCCAGGGGCTTGTCGTACATCCCGCGCCGGGAAACTATACGGGGACCCTGGTCCATGGTCTTCTTCACTACCGGGAAATCGAAGCTCCGGAAGAGGATTTTCGACCCGGTATAGTCCACCGCCTGGACAAGGATACCAGCGGTGTGCTGATAACCGCCAGAGACCAGGAGGCCCACGAGTTTCTTGCTCGCCAGTTTCAGGAGAAGACGACCTGCAAAGTCTATTTTGCCCTTTGCCGGGGAAGAATCGAGGAGGCCGAAGGCAGGGTGGAAAACCGTCTTGGCCGGTCCGAAAGAAACCGGCAGCTTTTTACAGCCGTCAGTCGGGGAGGAAAGACGGCCCTTAGCAATTACAGGGTTTTGAGGCGCTGGAAGCAGGCAAGTTTTGTGGCCCTCTATCCTGCCACCGGACGAACACACCAGCTTCGGGTCCACATGCGGGGTATAGGGCATCCCATATTGGGCGATCCCCTCTACGGCTCAGGAGAACAGGACGGCTGCAGCCTGATGCTCCACGCTTTTTCCCTCGAGATCATGCTGCCTGATTCAACAATGCCTTCACGATTCATTGCGCCCCTTCCGCCGCGTTTCGGTAAAGTTATTCGTTCTCTTTCTGCAGAAACGGATTGAAGCGGCGTTCCGCTTCGATGGTACTCGGCGGACCATGACCAGGGTAGACGGTTCCCTTTGGAAAGCTCAGCAGCTTCTGCTGTATTCCCTGAATAAGAAGCGCCCGGGCATAGCGATTGGGAGTCGAGCCGATTCCGCCGGCGGAGAGGACATCCCCGGTAAAAAAACAGGAACCTATACGGTAGACCATGGAGTCGCTTGAATGGCCGAAAACCTGAAGGCTTTCAATCTTTATTCCACCCAGTTCGATACTGTCTCCATCCTTTAAAAGGGAAGAATCCCTATCAAGAAGATTCGCGGACCCTCCAAAAACCTCGGCGGGATAAATCTTCAGCAGTGTACGGCCTCCCCGTATATGGGACTCATGGTTATGGGTTATTAAAATGTAGCGGATCGTGTAAGAGTTCTTCTCGATTAGCTGAAGAAGAGGAACATCCATGATTCCCGGGTCGATGATTATTGCATCTCCCCCTTCGGCGGGGCCGACCAGGTAGGAGTTCGAAAAACTTACAAATGAGAAGTGGGTAAAAATCTTCATTCTTCGTTTTGAATGGCGGCAAAAACCGCTTCCTCGTAGTTGGAGTATTTAAAGTTGACCGTATCCCGTGTGGTGTTCAGATAGTTCACCTTTTTCAGGTTACAGTCGATGAAACGGACTTCTTCGAGCCTGGAGGAGACAAAACTTGAATAGTAAAGGTCGGAATCGCTGAAATTCAAACGAAGTCCGTGAATGCCGTTGAAATTCGAGTGGAGGATATCCGAACCCTGAAAGTCACAATCCCTGAAATCGGAACCGCAGAAAATACTGTAACGGATTTCGCATCCGCTAAAACGGCAGTTTTCAAAACGGGCATTGGAAAAAAAACAACCCTGGATCATACTTTTTTCCAGACTGCAGTCAAGAAAAACCGCCTCATCGAAAATACAGTCCCGGAATCGGTGCTTTTCCAGATTCATCCCGCTTATGGTGATTCCCGCCAGGCAAATGTCGCTGTGGTCCTCCCTGCCTGAAAGATAATCCATAACCCTTTCCATATGCCGGTGCGGGTCGGGTAGATGTTCCGCGCAGTAGCTGGTAAAACTCAAAGCTGGTTTCTCACAGCCCGGAAAGGCGCATACAGCCTTGCTTGTATCCATATTTATAGCTTAAGAAAAAGAGTTCTGCTGTACAAGATAAATCCATGAAATAGGCCGGGCAACTTGATGTGAAGCCCCAAATTCTATACTATTCGGCCAGCACATTTTTTCTGACCCGTCGCGTGAAGGGAATAATAAAGGTTAAGGGCAGGTACTATGGGAATTCGCGGGGAAGTCTTTTCATCAAAAACGTCGGTTGGCAAACGGACCTATTTTTTCAATGTCAAGGAAAACAGGCACGGTGATCTTTTCCTGAACATCGTAGAGAGTAAAAAACACGAAGGCACCGGCTTTGAACGTCATTCGGTCATCGTTTTCAACGAAGATCTGGAGAGCTTTGTGGAGGAGCTGCAGAAGGCTGTGGGATTCATGCAGAACCGCGGAGGCGGAACCAGATCGGAATCCTGATTACCTGACGCGGAAGCTCAGTCTCTGAATTGGGCTCGGTCCCAGACGGAGGCAGACCTCCCTGTGGGCCCGGGTGGGGTAGCCCTTGTGCCGTTCATATCCGTATTCCGGCTCAAACCATGAGTAGCGAATCATCCAGCGATCCCGTACGACCTTGGCGGCGATGGATGCTGCCATAACCTCCGGGACAGTGGCGTCTGCCTTGATCATGGGCCTGGCAGGAACCTGAATCTCAGGAACATGCAGTCCGTCGACGATAACTTCGTCGGGCAGACAGCCCATGGCTTCGAAAGCCCTGGACATTGCCAGGAGGCTTGCCCTGTGGATGTTGATTCTGTCTATCTCCTCGGGCCATGACCAGCCGATACCCACCGGTATCTTCATGGACAGCATGCGGGAAAAAGCCTCTTCCCGGGCTGAAGGGTTCATCTTCTTGGAGTCTTTCAATATATCCCTGGGAAAATCCAGGGGCAGAACAACCGCCGCGGCGCTTACCGGTCCCGCAATGGGTCCCCGGCCGGCCTCGTCGATACCGCAGATAATCTTCATGCAGGAGATACTAAACCGGGGATGAGAGGGAATCAAGGACCGGAAATAAATGGCTGTCCGTCAACTTGACGATTCAGATCAGCTAGTGTTAGATAGTAGCAGTAGGTTGAACAAGTGTTTCATAACCAAATTCCAACTTTGCGTATACAGGAACGAAGTAAGTGTTCTTAAAAAATATTGAGATCTTCGGTTTTAAGTCTTTTGCCGACAGGGTAAAAATTGATTTTGCTCCTGGAATTTCCGCCCTTCTCGGGCCCAACGGCTGCGGAAAAAGCAATGTTGTAGACGCGATAAAGTGGGTGTTGGGCGAACAGGCATCCCGGAGTCTGCGGGCGGAGCGTATGGAAGACGTTATCTTCAACGGAACCGAACAGCGCAAAGCCCTGAATGTGGCGGAGGTTACCCTTACCCTGAGCAACGACGAAGGGGTCCTTCCCATGGACATGCCGGAGATCGCCATCAAGCGCCGCCTGTACCGGTCCGGAGAGAGCGAATACTTTGTAAATAACACTCCCGTAAAGCTCAGGGAGCTCAGGGAACTCTTCTTCGATACCGGGGTCGGAAAATCAGCCTATTCGATCATGGAACAGGGAAAGATCGACCAGATTCTTTCCCACAAGCCGGAGGAGCGCCGCTATATTTTCGAAGAGGCCGCGGGGATAACCAAGTTCAAGGTCAAAGGGGCCGAGGCGGAACGAAAGCTGACCCGCACCGAAGAGAATATGCGCCAGGTGGAGGGCATCCTCGGCGAGGTAAAGCGCTCCTACGACTCCCTGAAAAAACAGGCCGATAAGACCGAACAGTACCGCCAGTTTCGTGAGGATATCTTTGAACTGGAACTGAAGATACAGCTCCTGAAGCTCAAGGGTTTTCTCGATGACGAACTCTCAAAGGAGAAGCAGCTCAAGGAAAAGGGGGGGCTCAGGGATTCCATTAAAAACGAGATCGATACCATAAATGAATCCCTGGAAGAGAACCTGGATCAGGTCAACACCATGGAGTCTTCCCTCATTGAGAACCAGAAGATGCTCTACGGTATCGATGTTGAGAAGGGCAATCTTCAGAACCAGCAGTCCATAATCCAGGAACGCCGGGGCGAGCTTCATCGTCATCTGGAATACTGCAAAAACCGTCATTCCCAGCTTGAGGAGCAGAAGGCCGGGTTCGAGGCCTCCCTCACTGAAAAAAGGGGAGTCCTGGACGATCTGAAAAACCGTCATGCTTCCATCGACAGGAACATTCTTGAGTTCGATGAACGGATCAACAGCTCACAGGATACGATCAGACGAAACGAGGCCGGGATCAGCCGGCTTGAGGGGCAGATTACTGCGAATGAATCGACAGTAAACGATCTGCAGGACCAGCTGCGGGCAATAACCGACGACATAGTCGGACAGCTGGATCGCAAGCTCGAAGAGAGCGGCTATTCCCATGGTGAACGAATGCGGGTCGAGGCTGCTGTACGGGACAGGATTGATCGCATTCGCATCCACGTAAAAGGAAAACTTGATCTCCTTGGTGACCTTGGCTCAATCTCGGAAATTGGAGAACGGGAACGCTCTGAACTTGTCAGCTCGATTCGCGGCGGATTGAATGACGCCCTTGCGGGAATAGATGCGCTCCAGGGAGAGTTCAAACAGTACACCGAGACGATTCCGGCCTTTCTTGATGATTTTCTTGCTCCCGAAGGGACGATGACCCGAAAACGTAACATCGACGATCAGATAGAATCCACCAGGAACAGCATAACTGCCGACAAGGAGATGATCAGCCGGCTGCAGCAGGAAAACCGGACACTCTTCGGTAAAATCGAGGAATACCGGGGTACGCTTCAGGATCTGAAGATCACGAAGGCCAAGGTCTCCGCCCAGATTACCGCCGCCGAGGATGCCCTTGCCCTTACGGAAAAGGAGATACGTTCCACCGTAGCCGCAATGGAAGAAAACCAGGGAGACCTGGAGGAGACCGGTATAAAACTGGCTTCCACGGAAAAGAGGATCAACGAACTTAAAAAGCGGCATACCGCCATACTGGACGAAGAAAAAAAGCTCCGTAAAAGCCTGGATGAGTTGGAAAAAGGAATCAGTCTGCGGAACAAGGACGCCCTGCAGAAGGAAAAGAGCCTGAAGGACAAGATGTCCCAGCTTGCCCAGACCCAGAGTCAGGTTGAGAAAATTCAGGTAGATCTCTCTGCCGTTAAAACAGAGATCCGCAACCTTTTTGAGAATTTCCGGGAAAAACACTCCCGTGAACTGACCGAGTTTGAAGACCGCATGTACGAAATTCGCGAGGATGTAAAACTTCTACGGGAGAAGCTCGGTTCCGCCCGGGAACAGCTGCGCGGTCTTGGTCATGTTAACCTTATGGCTCCCGAGGAGTTCGCGGAGGTCAAGGAACGCTACGATTTTCTCGAAAATCAGCTGCAGGACCTCAGGAAGGCCCGGGAAGACCTGAACGCCATAACTAAGCAGATACGCACCGAGTCCACGGAGCTGTTTCTGTCGACCTATGAGAAGATCAAGAAAAATTTTCACGTAACCTTTCGCAGACTGTTTGGCGGAGGCAGGGGAGAACTCAAGCTGACCGAGCCGGATCAGGTACTGACCTCGGGCATCGAAATCTTCGCCCAGCCTCCGGGTAAGCGCCTTGAGAATATTACCCTGCTTTCAGGCGGTGAGCGCTCTCTGACGGCGGTAGCCCTTCTTTTTGCAACCTACATGGTCCGACCGTCACCCTTTTGCATCCTTGACGAAATCGATGCCGCTCTGGATGAAAACAACGTCGGGCGCTTTGTAACGATGTTGATGGAGTTCGCCAATTCTTCCCAGTTTATAGTCATTACCCATAATAAAAAGACTGTTGCAGGTGCCCAGACCCTTCTGGGTATTACCATGGAGGAGTCGGGTATCTCCAAGATTATCGCCATCAGGGTCGATAAGGAGGGAAGCCTTGATTCTGTTCCCGATGAGCTTGTTGAGGAGCTTGATCTGGATATGGAGGAAGAGGAGTAGGTCGGCCGTATGCCCAGAGATGCAGGGGTAAAAAAAGGAATATCACCGGGAATGCGTATCTATCTCCTGTCTGTTGCCGCTGTTGCACTGCTGTCCGTGCTCGCTCTGCTGCTGTTCTACTCTCCCGAAAAGCCGAAAGCTGAACAGACACTTCGTATTGAAGCAGACGGCAGTGTTTACTCCAGGCTGATCCTGCCGCAAGAAAAACGAGGTCTGATAGCCAGTGATCACCTTCCTCTACGGCCAAAACGCCAGAAGTGGACCCGTGAGCAGGTGGAACGTTACTGGATTCCCCCCAGGTCCATCGTTCTTGAACTCCTGAGGTACGAGAACGAAGCTGTATTGGAGGAGATCTTTGAATCCGTCCCGTAAAGGCTGCCTTAAGCCGACAATCTCCGCTCTTCTGTTTTTCGCACAGCTGTATGCGTCTCCACCACAGCCTCCGCAGCCGCGATTTGATTTATACCTTCTCCCTCCCGCTCCTCCGCAAAAAATAGTTGAGTACCCCATTCTGGATCCATCCGGTGACAAAGTCCCGATCAGGACTGAGCCTGAAGCTGTTTCCGAACAATCGATGCCCCGGGAATCAGCTAACAGGAAGGATGAAGAAAAGTCCCCTCAGGCGGAAACGAAAGCGAAGGCCGAAGCTGACCGGACAGCGCCTTCGGAAGATAAAACAACGCCGGATTCCGGTGACACGGCGCTAAGTGAAGAGGACAGCATGAAGGATGTCGCCTCTGAAGTGTACGCCCGCCTGAACGAGCGATTCAGTCTGGCTCTGGAAGGTGGATCATGGCTCTTTATAGAAGCATATCCTTCCGGCGGCATTGCATATGACGGCAGGCTGCGGGAGGCCCGGTTTACGCGTTTCAGCTTTCGGGCTCAGAAAAAGGGCAGATACATTCTTCAGTTTGTTCAGGGAAGCTCAGGCGGCGGGAGCGGGAGCAGGCATCGGGTTGCCGTAGAGGTCCTGTCCCCGGATGAGTTTGCCGCCAGGGTTACCGGCGAGTCCGCACCATCAGGGCCCGGCAAAGAGGGCTCCCTTCCGTCGGAGGAAGAAATGGAGCTCGAGCTTTCAATGGAGGAGCGTTACAGGGCTGCCCTGGAACATATGAAAAAAGAGGAATGGCAGGATGCTTTCATGCTTCTTACCGATTCGAAGGAGTTTGATCCTGCAATACCCTCACATGTTACCGCCGCGGTTTTTGCATCCGCTATTTTTATGGATGATTATATGCTCGCCCTGGATTTTGCCGGTTTTACTGCTTCCCGTCAGAAAGATTTCATTGACAGTATCCTGAATCTTGGCCGGGATCTGTCCGTCGAGCTCAGACGGCGCCTTCTTGTTGCATCTCTTGAGCTTCTGCCCGCTTATCACGGCATGGATGAACTCGTTTTTGCCCTGGCCAGGGACTATGAGGAAAGCGGTCCCGCCCGTGATATCGCGGACGCTGTACGCTGGTATCGGTATCTGACTTCCGAATATCCCCTCAGTGCCTACTGGCAGAAAGCGGAGGAGCGGGCCAATTATCTTGAACGGCATTTCCTTCTAGTACGGTAATTTGCGTTCACCTGTGTCCCGGTATCCCATTGACAGGGGCGGCGTTTATCGGCTATAACTGACCCTAAACTTTATGCTTTGGGGTAGCAGCACAGCGTATGTTTGATAAACTGACACGGACTTTTTCCGATGTTCTTCGACAGGTTTCCGGCAAAAGCAGCATATCCGAGAAAAACATCCAGGACGCGGTGGAGGAAATTAAAATCGCTCTGCTCGAAGCGGATGTCAATCTGCGGGTGGTGCGTCGCTTTGTCAATCATACCATCGAAGAGGCCCTGGGCGAAAAGGTATTGCGTTCGGTAAATCCCGGACAGCAGTTTATCAAGATCGTCCACGACAGGATGGTCATGCTGCTGGGGTCGGAAACCGAAGGTCTGCAGCTGAAAGGCCCGGATACCTTGAGTCCCATTCTGTTTATGGGACTGCAGGGGTCGGGAAAAACAACCACCTGCGCCAAGTTGGCACTGCGTCTGAAAAAAGAGGGACGCAAACCTCTGCTTGTTGCCGCAGACCTTGTCCGGCCGGCTGCAGTCAAACAGCTGCAGCTTTTAGGGGAACAGAGCGGGGTCCCCGTATTTGCCCTTGAAGGGGAAAAAAAACCGCTAAAGGTCGTTAAGCAGGCCCTTGGTTACGCAAAGAAAAACAGCTTCAACACAATGATCGTTGATACATCCGGCCGCATGCATCTTGATGACGATTTAATGAAAGAGATCCAGGAGATCAACTCCGTGTTGAAGCCCGTTGAAGGGCTGCTGGTTGCAGATGCCATGACCGGCCAGCAGGCGGTGGAAATCGCGAAGGAGTTTAACGAGCGGGTCGGGATTACCGGTGTAATCCTTTCCAAGTTCGATTCGGATACCCGGGGCGGAGCGGCCCTCTCGCTGAAGAGCGTTACCAAGAAGCCGATTAAATACGTCGGTGTAGGTGAGAAAATCGAGGAACTCGAGCAGTTTCATCCTGACCGGATGGCATCGAGAATCCTTGGTATGGGGGATGTCGTCTCTCTGGTTGAGAAAGCCCAGGAGACGATACAGGAAGAAGAGGCTGAGGAGCTGCAAAAGAAGCTGCAAAGCTCAACTTTTACCCTGCAGGATTACCTGGAACAGTTTACAAGAATAAAAAAAATGGGTAGTCTGCAATCGCTTGTCGAGATGATTCCCGGAATGAAGGGAAATATCGACGAGGATGCTCTGAACAGCAAGGAGATGAAGAAGGAAGAGGCGATAATACTGTCCATGACACTTCAGGAACGTCATAACCACCGCATTATCGGTCCTTCCCGACGTAAAAGGATTGCATCGGGAAGCGGTACGTCGGTTTTTGACGTTAATCGTCTTTTGAAGAAGTTTGACAAGATGCGTTTGATGATGAAGAAAATGACCAGGAACAAGAAACTTCAGGCTCAGATGCTTTCACAGTTTAATGGAAATATATAGCTTAAGCGTTCGATTATAGACAGGAGGATCGAGTGAGCGTTAAGATCAGATTGAAAAGGTTCGGCACAAAGAAGAGGCCGTACTACCGGATTGTTGTAATGGATTCCCGCGCACCCCGGGACGGCCGCGCTATTGAAGAGGTCGGACTGTATCACCCAATCGAAGTGGAAGAGAAACAGTTGAGTATAAAGGAAGAGCGTATCCGTGAATGGATTTCCAAGGGTGCTCGTCCTACAGATACTGTTAAGCGGCTTCTGAACAAGCTGAACCTCTATATGAAATAAGGGCCGCGGAACAACAGATAAACAAGCAAGGATTATTGCGTGGAAAAAGATCTCGTTGAATATATTGCGAAATCTCTCGTAGACGACCCGGCTGAGGTCGTAGTGAATGTTATCGAAGGTGAGAAGTCCACAATTCTTGAGCTGAGGGTCTCTCCCGACGATATCGGTAAAGTAATCGGTAAGCACGGTCGTATTGCCAAAGCCGTTCGGACCATCCTGAGCGCGGCAGCGACCAAGACCGGCAAAAGGATCGTGCTGGAAATTCTCGATTAATGGAACGTGTTACCGTAGCGCGGATCGGCAAAACCCATGGCGTCAAAGGCTACGTCAAGGTAAACAGCTTCTCAGGAAGCTACGAGCATATCGGGGGTATTGAAGAAGGTACCCTGGTTTTCCGGCACGGTAAGGAGATCTCCGTACGAATCGAGGAAGTCGTGCCGTTTGGCGATCGGGTTCTGCTTAAATTTGTCGGATATGATTCTCCCGAAACAGCGCGTGCTTTAACCGGCGGGGAGCTCTGGGTCGACAAAAAACACGCCGCTCCGCTGGGAAAGGACGAATACTACATCGCCGATCTTAAGGGCTGTTCGGTTTTCTACGGCGACAAAGAATACGGTACGGTAATCGGGGTTGCCGAGACGGGGCTGGCCGACCTGCTGGAGATCAAAACCCCGGACCGGGGATTCCGTTATCTGCCCCTTAAGGAAGAGTATGTCGGAGGGGTAGATACGAAGGCCGGGAGGATCGAATTAAAGGTTGACTGGATTCTGGAATGAGGGTAAGCATCCTTACACTTTTTCCGGAAATACTGGAGGGCTATTTCAGCTCCTCCATTATGGCGAAGGCCGTTGATCGGGGACTTTTTTCGTACAGGCTGATCAACTTTCGGGACTTTGCCTTCGACAAGCACCGTACCTGCGATGATGCTCCCTATGGCGGCGGTGCCGGTATGGTTCTGAAACCCGAACCTGTGGCAAAGGCCCTTGAATCTGTGGGGACCGACGGGAAGCGGGTCTTATATCCCAGTCCCTCGGGACGATTGTTTCGCCAGACCATGGCGGAAGAATTCTCCCGGGAAAAAGAGCTGGTTATTATCTGCGGGCGTTATGAAGGCCTTGATCAGCGCATAATCGATCGTTATGTCGATGACGAGGTCTGCGTTGGTGATTATGTGCTCTCCTCGGGTGAGGTCGCAGCCATGGTAATAGTCGACGCGGTGTACCGCCTGATGGAGGGGATCATCAGTGCCGAGTCCCTGGAGGAGGAGAGCTTCTCCGATGGACTGCTCGAGTATCCCCATTATACTCGCCCGGAAGTCTTTGAGGGCGAAAAGGTCCCGGAGATTCTGTTGTCCGGGCATCATGAAAAGATACGGGAATGGAGAATGCGTCAGCGTCTGGCAAAGACCCTGAGAAACCGTCCCGATCTGCTTGAAAACAGGAACCTCGATGACGGGGAGAAAAGACTACTAGAGGAACTGCGAGAAAAACAGGAAATCAGGGAGGAGAGAACCCATGAATACCATTAATGCCATTGAAGCCGAACAGATGAAGGAAAATGTCGAAGAGTTCCGCATCGGCGATACCGTTAAGGTCCACTTTAAGATTGTAGAGGGAACAACCGAGCGTGTTCAGATTTTTGAAGGTGTTGTTATTGCCAAGAACAACAGCGGAATCCGCAAAACCTTCACCGTGAGAAAAATCTCCTATGGCGTGGGTGTAGAGCGTGTATTTCCCCTCCACTCACCACGGGTTGAGCGTGTCGAGGTAGTGCGAAGAGGCCGTGTTCGACGTGCAAAGCTGTACTACCTGAGAAGCAGAGTCGGAAAAGCCGCCAAGGTAGCTGAACTTATCCGCCGGAAGCAGCAGAAGTCCAAGGCCGACCAGGCCTGATTTCCTCGACTTTATGATCAGCCTTGTCCGCGGTACGCTGAGTTTCAGCGGCGGTGGACCTGGTCCGATATTCCGGTCCGGGCGCTTGTTGACGGTAATAGTTCGTCAAATCGGTTCCCGGGGGCTGGTTATAGAAGCTGACGGCAAACGTTTCAGAGTCTCATCGAATATCCCCTTGCAGAAAGGGGATGTTTTTGTATCCCGGGTGGAAAACGGTCCCCGGGGCGTATTCCTGAAGATTCTCGAGAGTCCCGGAGACCATCATCCTGGAGATGTCAACCGTCTTTCTGAATTGATGCGTCAGGAACCCGAACTGGTCCGTGCGCTTATTCGTTCCGGTATGTCGCTGAATGATGAGAACATTAAGCGCTACAAACGTTTTTTACTCGAAAAGAGAGGAAAAGAACGGGAAGAGTACGCCAGATTTATAACACTTATGGATGAAAAAAGCCTTCTGCCCCTGCTGGAACCTGGGATGACGTCCTCCTTGACGGATGACAGGGAGCAGGAACAGTCTGAAGGCACCGATACCTGGAAGGAAGCTGCTGCAGATCCTTCAGGAATACGAGAGGTTCTGCTGAGAAAATCCCCTTCCCTGAGCGAAACTGCTCTCTTTAATCATAGAAAAAGCGGTAAGAAGGAGCACTGGATGAAAATCCCCATGCGTCTGAAAATAGACGAAAAGGTTTTTTTCGGTGAACTCAGGCTCAGGATTCGTATTTCTGACAGGGCCCTTATGGACGGTATACTTAAACTTGTTGATGAATCTGACGATGATGGAGCGTCCTGGGTTTTCGGAATTACTGATATCCCCGAAAGATCCTTCTATCTTGTTGAGCATCCTCCCGTTGACAAGGAAAAACTGGCGGCTTTTGTTCAAAAAGTACGAAAACTGGGCTTCCCGTATGTCGATACTCTAAGTAGGGGAGATTTCGACGGTTTCACGGTTTCTGAAACAAAACTACCAGGGAGTGTGGACGCACAGGCATGAGGAAGGCCAAAGAACAGAAGGCTGTAAGTCTCAAATACGATCCGGCATTACCGGCGCCTTTTGTGTCCGCCAGGGCAAAGGGTTTTCTTGCCAGGCGCATGGTGGAGATTGCGGAGGAATCGGGAATTCCCGTAATATCTGCGGAACAAACAGCGGAGGATCTTTTCTTTCTTGAACCAGGTGAACTTATCCCCGAATACCTTTTTGCTGTGGTTGCGGAAATACTTGCCTTTATATACAGTGTACAGGAATCCTGATGAAAAAAATAGCAGTAGATAATCTAAGAGCCGGAATGAAGTTTGACCAACCCGTTTATATCGACGGGGAGAATATCCTGGTGCCCGCGGAGATACGTATTACCGAGAAGGACATTTCCCGTCTGCGGAAATGGGAAATCGAAAGTGTCCAGACCGCCGGGTCGGTCATTGATGAAGAAGAAGAGCGAAAGACGAAGGAACAGACCATCCATGATCTCAAGGAGTCCAGGACCTACAAGGAACTTCTGCAGATCTATCTGGCCGCAATAAAGCAGATAAATATACTTTTTGCAACCATGAAGCAGGGAAGACGGGTCACTACCAAGGAGTTTAACAAGGTTGCGGAACTGCTGTATCAGACGGTTAAACGCTGCCCCACAGAAATGACCGGTATTACAATACGGACAGACAAGAATCATCAGGGCTTGGCTGTAAGTTCGGTAAACTGCGCCATTCTTGCCCTGGTTACCGGAATGAATCTGGAACTGGATACTGCCAAGCTGCACAGTCTGGCTGTCGGGGCGCTTCTCCACGACATAGGTATGCTCAAGATGCCGGATACAATTCTGAATAAAACGGGTGATCTGCACGAAGCGGAATACAAGACTATATATACCCACACGGTACACTCCTATAATATTATAACAAAAGAACTGGGATACCCCGAGGATATAGGCCTTATTGCTCTGCAGCATCACGAACGCTGGGATGGGAAAGGGTATCCCCATCAGATTTCGGGGGAACAGATATATATTCTTGCCCGTATTGTTTCTCTGGTGGATTCTTTTGAGGCAATGGTGAGGGATAAGCCCTACAGGGACTCCATGATCGGATACAGCGCCATGAGACAGATCCTGAACGATAATTCCCGGCGATTTGACAGTGGAATTGTAAAGGTTTTTCTAAAAAGCATGGGGATTTATCCTGTCGGAAGCGTTGTTATATTGAATGACGGATCAATAGGAAGCGTAATACGTACCCATGCCTCCGTACCGCTAAGACCAGTTGTCAGAATTTTAATGGACAGCGGGGGCAAGAGGTATGATAACGAAGATGGTGAAACCATCGATCTTCTTGAAACAAAAACCCTCTTTATTGTGCGGGCCATTAATCCCAGGGAACTGGGAAACCGGCGGGAAAACAGATGAATCGTTCACAGCAGGGTCGTTCAGGGGAACAGGAAGCCGCGCACTATCTGCAGGACCTGGGACATGACATTCTTGCAAGAAACTATTCTGCCAGATGCGGGGAGATCGATCTGATAACACAACTGAATGAACGTTTGCATTTCGTCGAGGTAAAGAAATGGATACTGGATCAGGAGAACCTCGAGTTCTCCATAAACCGGCGTAAGATACACCGAATCAGGCGTACTGCCGAGGACTTTCTCGCAAAGAACAGCCGGTTCCTGAATTGGGAAAAGCAGTTTGATGTGGTATATATCTCAGAATCTGACCGCTGCGTGCATTACATCCCGCAGGCCTTTGAAGGTGGAGCAGAATGATACGAATCGCAAAGCCAACGGATCCTAAAAAAATTGCGGAATTGAAAAAAAAGATTAATGATAAAAAGTATCTGGATGCGGCTATACAGACCCTGGCGCATACAATAACCAAGGAAATTCTGCACATCGACGAGGTATGAGCAATGGATCAGGAAAACAGGAATCAGAATGACCGCCAAAAGTCCAACGGCCGATCCCGTCCGTCCCAGCGGGGTAAAAGAAGGGGAGGGAGAGGCGGTTCAAACAAGCGTTATTACGCCGAATGTCCCATCTGCGGCAAGGGAGTACGGGATCTTCTTACTGCGGTTGCCTGGGGCCAGGAACGAAAACCAAGCCATTTTGACTGTGTACTTAAAGCAATAGCTGAACAGGAGGATGTTCAGGCAAAAGAGAAGGTGGTGTACCTGGGAGCGGGAAGTTTTGGAATTGTACAATTCCGTTCCGGGACGGGATCTTCTCAACGTTTCATTGTGCGTAAGAGAGTGCAGCTGGAAGAAAAGGAAGAAAAACTGGACTGGCGAAAAAAGGTCAGTAAGGATATCAGATAGACCAAAAAACGGCTGCATTAAAAGCAGCCGTTTTTATTTGGTATAACACAAGGTTTAATTTAGTTTTTTTCACGCATGAGCGAGATTACCTGGTAGGCTTTCTCTTTTACTGGACGGATATAGTTTCCGTTCTGTGCTATCTGAACCACCGCTGCATAAACCTGACGGTTGTTGGCTGAACCGTTCTTTTCCATGAGCTTCTGGATAGCTAAAAGAGAGGCGTGGGCAAAATTATCGTTCGGAACCATCTGATCCTGATTCTGAAGCGCAAAGGCAATGGCACGGCTCACTTCGCCTTCTTCATCCAGCCCGATTGTACCCAGGGCATAGGCAGCTTCAGCCAGTACGACGGGGTCATCATCGGTTCTCAGTACATTCAGAAGGGTATCTTTTGAGTTTTCCCCGCCAAGTTCTCCAAGGAGCCGGCAGGCCTCGCGGCGAACGGTGGGAAAATAGTTTACCGTCCTGTTATTTTCCTTGACGATCCTGCTTATTCCTTCCTCGGAGAGATAATCCAGTACAAAGTGGGCTCCGGGATCGCCGGTTCCAAAAGAACCGTCCTTGATCGACTCCTCTATCATGGTAAGAGACATCAGCTTCATGTCCCGGTCATCGAGAAAGGCCATTTCACGCATTATCATGATATCGCCGCTTTGAAGATACAGCTCCTCAATGGTTGCCGTTTTTTCCCTGGGAACAGTCTGCCCGGATTCCTGGGCGAATACTGCAGACAGGGCAAAGAGGCCCAGAAGAAGAACAGTAACTTTAGACTTGATTTTCATTGTAACTCCCTGCTCTCAAAATCAATATAGAATATCATTAATATAATTCATTATACACAATACAGTATATCACTGCCAAAGGGCAATCTTCCAGCCATCTCCGTCGTTGGCCAGATAATAAAGTATTACCGGGGTATCATTTACGATACTGAAGGCCAGCAGATGGTCTTCGTCGATAAACTCGATCTTGTCGAGAGTCGCCTCTTCCCGGCTGCCGACCACGATATAGAGAAAATAGTCCCGGAGGCTGCGTAAACGGAGTTCGTATCGGTATTTCTTCCTTAAATCATCAGAGATTTCCCTGAGAACCGCAGGATTTGAGTAATGCGACCGATATTCATCGGTTAAATACTCGTTCCACTCTTCAAAGTTTTCGTTACGAATAATGCTATTCAAACGATCGATCAAGGCCTCTATATCTTCAAAGGTCTTTTCGTAGATCTCCTGGGTAACGACAAAGTCATCGGTTTTCTCCTGATCAGCTTTTTCCTGGACCTGTTCCGGTTCCGGAAATTCCTCAACGACGACCGGATCGACAGGTTTCGCGGCTTCGGGTTCCACCGATGCACAGCCGGCGAAGGTCAATACTGCTACTCCCGCAATAAGCCAGGCGAAAACCCATGCAATGATAACTTTCATCGATGATAAGTTTACCCGTTTGACGGTGGTTTGTCAAAACGAAAAAGAAGAAGAGTACCCTTTTAACATTGACAATTTGTTTGCCAGCCGCGTATTATTGCGTATGCAAAGAGCTGTTCTTCCGGGTTCCTTCGATCCGCCTACCAATGGCCACCTCAATCTGATTACCCGTGCCGCCGGGATATTCGATGAGCTGCATGTTGTAATAGCCTTTAACCGTGGAAAGAACTACCTCTTCGATGAATATGAAAGAAAAGCGCTTATGCAGGAGCTGGTGAAGGATATGCCGAATGTGCGGGTAAGTCTGTGGGACCGGCTTGTTGTCGACTATGCAAAGAGGGAAAATATCTCCGTAATGATCCGCGGCGTCCGGGCCCTGGCCGACTTCAGCTACGAATTTGAGCTTGCCATGACAAACAAGGAGCTGTATCCACCCCTGGAGATTATATTCATGCCTACTGACCCCAAGTATTTTGTTTTGAGATCCTCCGCTATCAAAGAGATTGCGATGTTCGGAGGGGATATTGAAACCATGGTCCCTCCGAATGTGGCGAGCGCATTGCAAAAGCGGCTCTCAGGTGCTTGACAATGGAATATATATGGGTTAAGTTCTTTTGACTAAAAGAGATTGTGAGGTTGTAAGATATGGCAGTACCAAAATATAAAACTTCAAAGGCACGTACACGACGGCGCCGATCCATAAACAACCGACTGGTAGCTCCTCAGCTGACTGAGTGCGGTACCTGCGGCAACAAAGTACTCCCACACCGCGTTTGTCCTAAATGCGGTTTCTACCGGGGCCGGCAGGTCCTGGATCTTAAAGATATGGCCTAGAGCACAAGCTAAGGAGTAAGAAATGGATGAGCTTTTTGAAAAACTCAAGAAACTGATCGCCGAGAAACTGGAGATCGAAGAGGACCAGATCAAGCCGGAAGCATCCTTCCGTCAGGACCTCGGAGCGGATAGTCTTGATACATATGAACTTGTATATGCTATCGAGGAAGAACTTGGAATCAGTATTCCCGACGAGAAGGCTAACGAGTTCGAGACCGTGGCCGATGCTTTTGAGTACATCAAATCACAGGTAAAATAACTGTAAAGAACAGTGGGGTCTTCACCTAAACTTCAGTCATTTAACACCCCTACTGTGGATGCGGAACGTAAAAAGGAGCTGCTCCTTTTTGAACGTAACGCAAAAGTCAGGTTCAAGAGACTCGATCTCTTGAACCTAGCTTTTACCCACCGTTCCTACGCGAACGAAAATCCCGGCATTGTAGATAATAATGAAAAGCTTGAATTCCTCGGCGACAGTGTTCTCGGGATTGTTGTAAGCGAGTATCTCTTCCGTTCGCTTCCCGACAAGAACGAAGGGGATCTTGCTCGTATAAAATCCTTTGTTGTCAGTGAGAACAGTCTTGCCCAGATTGCACGGACCCTGAGGGTCGATAATTTTATCCTGATAGGCAAGGGCGAAGAATATTCCGGGGGAAGAGAGAAAAAGGCGATTCTTGCAGACTGCATGGAAGCGATTATTGGCGCGTATTATCTGGATTCAGGGATAAAGAGCGCCCGCAATTTTGTTCTCTCTTTTTTTGTAGAGGAAATAGACAAGGTTCTCGAGAACAAACATCAGAAAGACTACAAGACCCTGCTGCAGGAATATGCCCAAAAAAAGTATCACAGCTACCCGCGTTATCGGCTTGTAAAAAAATCCGGGCCCGATCATGATCGCACATTCTGGATAGATGTTGAACTGAACAACCGCAGCTTCGGCCCTGGAAAGGGAAAGAATAAAAAGCAGGCTGAGCAGGAGGCTGCTTCCATTGCCTATGCTCAGCTGTGCGAAGTAAATCAGGAATCTCTTGACCGGAGCTCCTCGTAGAGATTCTTTGCAAGAGGCAGGAGCTTATCGCGACTGTTCATATTCGGATCGTCCAGAACTGTCTCAAGCAGTTGGTCAAGAACTACGCCCAGAAGAGGCCCGGCAGGCAGTCCGAGTTCCATCAAATCCCTGCCGTTCACTTTCAAATCCTTTAAACTGAGGGCATTCTCATCGGTGAGAACCAGGTCTATGCGTCGCTGAAGGGCAGACAGATAGTCCAGAGGCAGAGGTCGGCGATCGAGCCCATAGGCATCCGCACGGCGAAGCGTAAATAGTTTTTCTATGTTTTCCCTCCCGACTCTGGCGAGGAATCGTCGCACCGCAGCATCGGTCCAATCATCGGTATAATTGAACATATGCTGGCGAATAAGATGCAGGACCTCCCTGATAGTATGTTTTGGATACTTCAGGCGGTACATGAGGTTTCCCGTTATTTCAGCTCCCAGGATTTCATGCCGGTGAAAGCTGATTGTACCGTCCTCCGCTTCCTGGACGCTGGCCGGTTTTCCAAGATCATGGAAAAGGGCAGCGAGACGAAGAGTCAAATCCTCTTGTGGAGCGCCTTCACAGGAATACACACTGTGTTCGAATACATCGAAGGAATGGGCACCTTTCTGAAAAACACCGGTGCACCGCTGCAGTTCCGGAAGAATATGCGGCAGAATACCAAGATCCCGCAGCAGGAAAAGACCCTGAGCGCAGTATGGGCCGGTCACCAGCTTGTTGAACTCATCGCGGATCCGCTCTGAAGATATCCTTTTCAGGGACGCACACAGTTCAGCAGCTGCCTGCCGTGTTTCGTTCTCAATAGTAAATCCCAACTGGGCGGCAAAACGACAGCCCCTGAGAATACGAAGCGGGTCTTCGGCAAAACGTTTTTCGGGTCTTCCTATGGCCGCGATAATGCCGGAACGTATTGCCTTTACCCCGTCGTAAAGATCGATCAGTCTGGAGTCGGAAACATTCCAGGCCAGGGCGTTCATACTGAAGTCCCGGCGGCTGAGATCTTCTTCAATTGAAGTGGAGAATTCCACCTGGTCAGGATGTCTGGAATCGCTGTAGCTGGATTCGGTACGAAAAGTGGTAATTTCGTACTGTCCTCCGCCCATGAGAATTGTCACAGTGCCGTGGTCAATCCCGGTTGGGACAGTTCGATGAAAAAGACGTTGAACCTCAGAGGGAGGAGCGTCTGTAGCCAGATCGTAATCCGTGGGGGGAATCCCGGCAATATCATTACGAACCGCGCCGCCAACGATATAGCACTGATATCCGGCTCCTGTGAGGATAGAGTTAATGCTGCGTATTTGTTTTGGTACATGCATAAGCTGTGCATGATTCAATCAGCAGGGAACAAGGCTGTCAAGAAGCGACATAAAAAAATGCTGCACCCCTTGAAGAGGTGCAGCCGCACAATGATGTTGCAGGTGAGCTTTTTACTGGAAGAGCTGGAGGACCGACTGGGTCTTCTGGTTTGCCTGAGCCAGCATAGCCGTACCGCTCTGGACGAGGATCTGGTTGCGGGTAAAATCAACCATTTCTTCCGCCATGTCCGCGTCGCGTATGCGGGATTCCGAAGCCTGCAGATTTTCAGCACCGACCGCAAGGCCCTGGGAAGCATATTCAAGCCTGTTCTGATAGGCGCCAAGGTCGGCACGCTGCTTGGATACCTTTTTAAGCGCTTCATCCAGAACACCAATGGAGATGTTCGCCTGATCGGGGGTTTCCATGGAGATAAAAGTAGCTGTCTCGGGTACACCATTGGCCCCTTGGATACCTAGCCCCTGGGCGGTCATTGTCCCGATATACACGCGTTCCCGCTGATCCATGTTGGCGCCGATATGGAACCACATTGAGGCGGTAACCACATTCTCTCCCGTCTGTGAAGCAAAACGCCCGGTAAGCATGTTCATGCCGTTGAACTGGGCATGACTGGCGATCCGGTTGATCTCGTCGACGAGCTGAGAAATCTCGACCTGAATCTGCATTCTGTCTTCCGCTGAGTAGATTCCGTTGGAAGACTGTACTGCGAGCTCCCTCATCCTCTGCAGGATATCCTGGGACTCCTGCAGGTAGCCTTCGGTGGTCTGGATAAAGGATATGCCGTCCTGGGCATTCCGTTCCGCCCGCTGAAGACCGCGGATCTGGGACCGCATTTTCTCGCTTACAGCCAGTCCGGACGCATCGTCGCCGGCGCGATTGATGCGCATACCGGAAGAGAGAGCTTCCATGTTGCCGTCAACACGTCGGTTTGAGAATTTGAGGGTCCGTTGAGCGAAGTGTGCGCTCATGTTGTGATTGATGATCATAACATCCTCCGTGATGTTTTCGATAGGAACTTCCTTGTTCCTTCACCTATACTGATCGACAGAAGAAAATAAGTCTTTAGTTTTTTTACGCTACAAATTGCAAATACCATAAGGCTTTGGTATGCTTGGTACAACACAATATGGATGGTTGTTTACTGATAGGCGGAAAAGCGCCGGATAGAAAATTACTTGGTCCTCGTATACATGATTGGGACATCATTGTCGCTGCGGACTCAGGCTTGCACCATGCCAGGAATCTTGGTCTTGTTCCAAGCGAGATTATCGGGGATTTTGATTCTGTGGAGCAGGGTTTTGTGAAAAAGTATCCAAATATCATTATTCATCAGCATGAACGGGACAAGGATGAAACGGATACCGAACTGGGAATAGAACTTCTGCGTACGCGCGGGGCCGCACGAATACATATTGTCGGCGGCGGTGGCGGTCGGCTGGATCATCTGTATGCGATTTTATCCCTGTTCCATCGTGACGATCCTCCCGACTTCTGGTATACCCACCGTGAGCAGATACAGCTTATTCAAGGGAAAATGTCCGTGCGGCCCGGAAAGAACCGCAGGGTCTCTTTCTTCCCCCTGGGGTTAGGGCCGTGCAGCATGAAGACTTCCGGTCTCAAATGGCCCCTTGACGAACTGTGCTGGAAAGTGGGGGACTTCGGCATAAGCAATATTGCAACCCATGATGAAATAAAAATTGAAATGAAAAAAGGAAAATTGATAATGGTATATGATTTGGGTAACGAGGACAGTGTATGAGTGATGTTTTTCACGAGCTGTCCAGGTCCCTGGGAGAAGAAGAACGAAAAGCTCTTTTAAAGAGGATATCTGAAAGTCTTAATTACCAAAGTGACGCGGAAGACAACATCTACCACAAAGATCCTGACAGGGAAGAACGAAAAAAACTCATTGAAAAAGAGATTGCCGGACTCAACTGGCTGCAAAGGTTTTTTTTGTGGATTAGAATGACGTTTTCCGGAAAACCCGTAAATCAGGTAGTAAGTGAACACAAATTAAAAGCCATACAGCGCCGGGTAAGCAGGAAGATCCCTGGTCTTGCCGGATTCGATACACAGGTACTGTATCCCTCCTTCGCAATGAAGGTATTTGAGCTCTTCAAGGCTGTAATGCCGCTAAGGGTACCATTTAAACGCTTCTGGACCGAGGGGGAACATTTTCACGCAGTTTTGACATCTCTTATTGAGGAACGAATTGGTGAGCCCCGACAAAAAGTAGAAGATTTGATTACGACCGAAGAAATGGTGGAGATTTATTCCCAAAAGGGAACCCGCGCTGCTGTTCGCAGTGAGTTTATTTCCCGGCTTCAGACCTACACCGATACCCTTGGAGATGAAGTTTTTCATACCATCGAGGAGGAAATCCTTCCGGTCTATTATATAAAAGAACTCGTTAGTTTCCCCTTTTATTCCTTTTTTGAAATGTTTCACTATACAGCGCCCCGGGACCCCGAAGAGAGCACACCGTTTTTTACGAGTGCCTCTGCTAATTTGAGCCTGGATCTTGTAGAGCGTCTCTACTATGCCGTCTATATAATTTCTAAGGTTGATGATCGAGGGGAACTGAATGTAAACGTTTTGAGACGTTTGTTCAGCAACGACGAACAGGATGTCGAAGAGGACGAAGAGCAGGTTATTCGGTGCATCAAGGATGTTATCAAGCTCGGGAAAAGTTTCTACCATGAAGTACCTCTGGCGGATATTATCCGGTTTTTCCGAAAGGATCCCTACTATCAACTGATTTTTTACATGCCTAGTATGAATCTTAAAGATTTTTATCTTTCGATACTGAAAATTCGATTGTTGTCTGATCTTGATGATGTATTCGACAAGGTGCGGGATACCTATATTGAGCGGGAGACGGCGAAGATTTTCAAGGATAAACGCTATTTCAACTTTCCCTATTACCGGGTATACACGAGTATCGATTATAAAGCGGCTGATTTGCCCTTTTTTATCCATACCCGTTCAGTTTCTCTTGTCTATAATTATCTGAAAAGTTTCTACAGGGAATCAATGCAGGAAATAGTCAGAGTACTTGAACGGAACGTTCTTGACCAGAATCGTATTACCCGGGACCTCCTGTTGTCACATGCCGCAAACCTCGAGGATCTGGAGGACAAGATAAAGCAGTTTGACTATTCCCTGTCGCCGGACTCGGAGGACGGAAAACTCCTTCAACGTCTGCGATTTTCCCTGGCCGGGGATCCTTCTCATCAGCGCATGTACCGAACCCTCGTGGTACAGAAGGACCGTGAGGTAAAAACACTTCTCGACCGTTCCCACGAGTCTCTGGAGGGGCTTTCAAAAATTTTTCAGGAGCTCATTTATACCAGATCCGACAGCATGAGAATACAGCTTAAAAGCCACTTTCTGCTGAATGGAAAATCCACAAGCCTTGAATCGGCTTTGAAGCACTGGAGCAGACATATAAACGATTTTCTCATTCTCTTTAATCAGGTGCTGCGGATAGAAAAGGGAAGATCTTCATAATACTCCTTGAGGCGCTGACAGGTTTTTTGTGGATCTTCCACCAGAACCCTCTTGCCTCCCATCAGCTCCGGTATTCCTATTTCGTTGGGGTATCGGGGAATAATGTGTTCATGAAGATGTGAAATAGATGCTCCTGCCGCCAGTCCCATATTTACTCCTACATTGTAGGCATGGGGACGATAGATCGAATCCAGCATATCCAGAAGGTAGTTTCTAAGCTGCCAGAGCTCCGTCTGTTCCGGGTCGGAAAGGCTTCTCAAGTCTTCTGTGTGTCGCAGGGAGAAAATCAGCAGGTGTCCGGGATTGAAGGGGTACAGATTGACGGTTACACCGAAATTCTCGGAGCAGAAAACCGTAAGGTCAGTTACTTCAGAGTCTCCCCTGACCAGCTTGCAGAGAATACATCCATCCGGTCGTTTCCCCCGGACGTAATCTCCTTTGGAAAAGTTTAGAAAATAGTCCATACGAAGGTGCTCTCTAGTCTGTTCCCGGAAGAATAATCAATGGCTCTTCGCTTTTCTCTCTGAAAATTTCCAACAAAACAGGATACTCCTGAAGCAGAGCCCCGTATTCCTTGAGTACTTCGATGCGGCTTATTTCCCGGGTGCGTGCGCTTGATGCAGCTTCCAGGGCCTGGACGGCTATATCGTGGCTTTTTTCCAGATAAGCCAGATAATTCTCTTTAACCGCACGATAGAGATCCATGTCCGGAAAACTGTACCCGGATATGCTGATATCGAAATCCTCAAGCTGAGGTATCTCACGGGTTATACGGGCCCTCAGTGATTCTTCGAAATCCGAGACAGCTATCGCGAAACCCTCATCTTTTATAAGCGTATTAACGGTTTCAGAGAAGTAAGTTTTTACATCAGTCTCGATAGTGCTGTAGGTTTCATCAAGTATGTTGCTGTACTCTTCGGTATCGGCGTTTATGCCCGCTCGTTGAAAAATCTGCGGCAAGGACCGGGGCTGAAGGCGATAACGAAATAAAGCCTTAAGCCGAATCGCAAAATCCACGTCTGAATCAGCGTAGCTCTCATACGCCCCGGCGGAAGGAAGCTCTCCCTCAAAATCAAGAGAAAGAGACCGTTCCTGAAGACGTACATGAAAAATACGCAAATTTGTGGGTAATAATCCCTGCCACATCCATTTAAAACTTCCCGGGATGAGCACCGGATGATCGTAACCGTTTGTTCGTGTCAGCACGACCCCGTAGTAACCTTCGGGTATACGGAAAGAAACATACCCGAAATAGAATACCGTACCGACAACAATAATGAGCAGGACCAGTGTAAAAATGAACTTCTTCATCCGGGTTACTCTCCAATACCTAATATTTTGGCCATCTGATCGAAATCCGTAACAATTCCGTCGGGTTGTATCTGTGCGACGCGGGGATCAGAACTTCTCATTCGCAAAGACCTTCTGTCCCCTGCAAACAGAAGGGTCCGCATTCCTGCAGACGAAGCTGCAGCTATATCGTTGAGCATGTCGTTTCCAATATAAAGTACCCGTGAGGGGTGAGAAAGGTACTTTTTACCGAGATTTGACAGGGCTTTATTGAACAAAGCAGTATCAGGTTTTGCCATCTCTTCACAATACGACCAAATGCATAGATTGTCTTCAAAGATGGAAAAACTGTCACCAAAAAAATGCTGCATCGTAAGGGGAGTGTAAAACTGGGCATTGGATACCAGGCCAGTGCGAAAACGGCCACGCATCATTTCAAGAATATCCCTGCTTCCCGGCATTGGCCAGACCCTGTTTCTGGAGAGTTCATGCAGCATTGCGACCTCTTCAGCCAGAGCTGATACATCGGAGCAAGCATGTTGCGGCAGGATTTTTCCAAGTACCCGCTGCCAAATTGATCTGATTTCAACCTCCGGGTATTGTATGCCTCTCTCTTTTTTTTGCTGATGCTCCCTGATGATCTCATCTTTTATAAGATCATCCACCTGGATATCCTCCGGAATTACAATATCCAGCTCTCTGAATACCATCTGACGAAAAGTGTCGCCTGCCGAATCTTCCATGACTGTCCCCACATCACCACTGGAACTGATGATCAGCGTGCCATACACATCGAATAATACTGCGTCGATAGTAGTAAGATCGGGAAGCAGAGGAGAAAGGCCTGTCGGCTCCGGCTCCAGGGAAGAACAGTAACGGTTGAAAAGTCGTTCGTAATAGACACTGGCGACAGTACTCATTACAGGTCATTTTATTCTTTACACCGGCAACTATCAAGATTCATGGCAATTTTTTAAATAGTATGCTACATTTTTATCATCGTGAGATTTTCCGGAACAAGATACTGGTTCATTCATTTTCTCCGCCGACTTTCCCTGTTTCTCTTTTTGTATGTCTGCATCGTAATGACGGTGTTTGTGATAGGGAATTTCCAGAACTTTCTCGATTCAACCCTGGAGAGAATCCTGATGATTCTGGAAACTACCGCCATGATCGGCAGTATTTCTCTTTTCTTTCTTATTATTCTGAGCCTCTTTTTGGCAGTAATTGGCAGGGAATTATCCATTGCTGTCTGGATAAGCTCTTCCCTTGGACTTTTTACCCTTATAGTGTTGCTCCTTTTTATTAAGTTCCTGAAGGCATGGCTGTATTCTCTGTGAAAGGGGTGGTTTTAAAGACCAGACTCGAGGTCCACAGGATTCGCTACGCCTGTACTCCCATAGAAGAACTGTTCAGATCTCTTCCATCGGTCCTGAAAACAGGATACCCGATTGAGGACCTGCGGTGCTACTGTTCGAAATTCCTGCGCAGACAGGGCTCTGAACCCGCGCTGCGGGGGTTTAACGGATTTCCCGAGGATGTATGTATTTCCGTCAACAATGTTGCTGCCCACGGAATCTCTACAGCCGAGGTGCTGGAGGAGGGCGACCTGGTTACTGTCGACGTTACAACAGTGAGGAACGGATGGCACGGCGACAGCGCCTGGACCTTCGTTGTTGGAAGACCTACCCCGGAGGCAAAAAGGCTCCTGCGCTGCGCCTGGCAGGCCACACGGGAGGGGATTCTCGCACTGAGGGCAGGTTCATATCTGAGTGAGGTAGGGAAGGCCATTGATTCTGTTACCCGCAGGTACGGCTGTACGGTACTGCCGTATTTTGTAGGACACGGTATCGGCCGGAGCATACACGAGGAACCTAAGGTCCTGCATACCAGGATGGACCACATACCCTGTCCCGTTGTCCCGGGTCTAGTGGTTACCATTGAGCCCATTGTTTCCCTTGGCGGATCTGCCACCAGGCTTCTGGAAGACGGATGGTCGCAGACTACGGTTGACGGAAGCCTGACGGCCCAGTTTGAACATACCGTGGCTGTTTTCTCGGACCATACCGAGGTTCTGACCTTGCGGAATCAGCAGGACCTGATGCTTGACTTTCCCCCGTTTATCTAATAATATGCGCCCTGCAAACGCCGACTTAGCTCAGCTGGCCAGAGCACGTGACTTGTAATCTCGGGGTCGTCAGTTCGAATCTGACAGTCGGCTAAATAAAACCTTACATAGTAAGGAAATAAAAAAGCCATCGGAAAAACCGACGCTTTATCATGCACTACCTACAGAAAGACTGTAGGAAAAGGAGCGGATATGCGCCGGTTTTATCTTTATAAGCGTGGTAAAAACTACTACTGCCAACTGAAAAACCCGCAGACAGGGAACCTTCTCCCCGCAAAAAGTACCGGAACCAGCGACCGGGAAAAGGCGGAATTCATCGCCCAGAAATGGCTCTATGAAGGATTCCCGAGCGCCGGCGGGGAATCGGTGCCGGCAAACCATGTTTTTACCGTTGACCAGGTCCTTTCCAGCCTCAAAGATATTCCCAGCCTCACCCCTGCCGATGTTTCCCGGTTCCTTACATTCTTTGAGAACCAGGGACTCCTACCTACGCAAAAAGACGATGACAGCCCGCAGTTGATACCGTTCCTCCTCGACTTCTGGGAATGGTCCGGCCCCTACGTCAAAGAGAAAAAAGCCTACCAGCAGTCAATCGGTCAAAACCACGTCCAGGACATGCAGCGCCGGATAAGGCGCTACTGGAAGCCCTATTTCAATCAGATTGACCCGTCCTTAAAACTTTCCGGTGTTATCCGGGACCAGTTGCGGGAATTCTCGATATGGCTTTCCAAGCAGCACAAAAAGACCAGGGACAAAGAACGGCGGGAACTGCCGGAGGTTATATCTCCCCGGACCTGCAATATCATTCTAAAGGCCGGAACGGTGGCCATAAATTGGGCGCACAATAACGGATTGATCGTCAACAACCCGGCGAAAGGATTAAAGAAATTCGGACTCAAGGTAAAAAGGCGGGGGATCCTTTCTGATGACGAAATGCAAAAGTTATTTATTACAGGAGACTGGAAGAAGAACGAAGGAGCCCGCCTGGCTTCTCTGCTTGCCTCACAGACCGGCCTTAGGATAGGGGAGGTGATCGCCCTGCAGGTCGGCGACATTGGAGCGGATCGCCTGTTCGTCCGGCACAGTTACAGCAAAGTTGACGGCTTGAAATCAACGAAAACCGGGGAGACCCGGCAAGTACCCATACTCCCAGAAACACGAAAAGCAATTCTTGAATGGGCGCAGAAGAACCCTTTTGACTTCGGGCTGAACAGTTTTGTTTTCTTCCAGGCTGACAACGGGGAAGCCCCCATGCGGGCGGAAACTATCTCCGCACGGTTCAGGGGAGCAGTAGAAAGCATTTTAGGGGAAGATGAGAGAAAGGCCCGGAATATCGTTTTCCACGGCCTCAGGCACTACTACATAAAGAAAATGAGCCTGACCCTTGATAAGCGGGCAATGATGCTGTCAGGGCACAAGAGCGCCGCAGTATTCGAGAATTACGCGGATCACGCAAGCGCGGAGGATTTCCAGAAGGCAGCCGCGGCAACCGCCGAAGTATTCGGGCGGGTGCTGCAGTTTAAAAAGGAGGATCCGGCATGACCATAAAAATTACAGAACAAGAGGCATATCTGCTTGAAACCTTTCTCCGCCGGGCAACGTTCGACGATTTTAGGCGACGGGCGGAGGATGAAGAGGAAGCGTACCGGATGATATCCGCAGCCGAAAAGCTGCGGGCGGAATTGCACAAAGTGTGAACCACCGCGCCCGTATGGGAGCGGATAAAAAAAACAGCCCCCCGGAAAGGTTGCAGCTTCCAGGGGGCGAATAGGAGGCCAAAGATGGCAACCTCTTGTAAAGCATTATATCACGAATCATCGGAGCAGCTCAACATTGTGACGCCTGAAAGTGACTGGCTGGCAGACAGCGCATGTCAGGTCCTGGAGATGATCCAAGCCCGCCTTGAGTCAGCACCGACCGCGAAGGACAGGCGGGTCCTGGACAGTGCGGCAGAAAGTTTTTTTCAGGCGTTGGGGGTATAGCATGAGGCTATCATATTGCGATATCCTCGACGACGGCGAACGGAAAAATATTGATGCCACGCTCACGACAGACCACCCAGCAAGCCACTATGGCGGGCCCGTAATCGTCCTCCCGGACGGCGGGGTCTTGGATTATCAAAGTGCCGCCCTGCTTGACTATCAGATAGAAGAGGCTTCCGCAGAGGAAATTGACCTACTGACCGAATGGCGCCGACGGATGCCGCCGTTAATGTGAAAAAGCAGTTAGGCATTTTAACGCAAGTACACAGGCCCCGGGAAACCGGGGCTTTTTTATGTCATAAAAGAATATTTAAAAATTGAAGTTTCTTAGACAGAAAAGTGTCTAAAATCGCCTTTTTATCCTTCTTGTTATTAGAGGGGTTGATTGGTGATGACTTTAGATAAAAAAAGACAAAGTTTTTTGGTCAAAAAAGTGACCAAAATCGCCTTTTTTGCGTCCTTATTAATAGGGGGGTGAAAAAAAATACTTCAGTGTCCTGCGTGGAAGCTACCCATAGGGTAACATAGGGTGACATAAGGGGACATAAGGCACTAGATGTAGTGTTAAGTGACTTAAATGAAGATAATAAGCACCACATATAGCGTTTAACCCCTTGACGGGAACTGATAAAAATAGTACAATGAATACGCAATTTGAGAGAGTACGAACTTACGACCTTGCCTATCCCATAGCCTCATCTCGGAAGAATCTAAAACTATTACGCCAAGGATGGTGATATGAAAAAAGACGAAATTTCCATTGAGGATGCCCGGAAAAGGGCGGCTCTCACAGTTGACGAGTTTGCTTCACTGACTGGAACGTCAACGATAAGCATTTATCGTCATACCAAAAGTGACAAGATTCCCGCTATCCGTTTAGGTGGCCGCGTAATGATCCCGCGCACCTATTTCGCTCAGTTTATCGGGGGGTGACCTATGACGAAGTTACCCGCTTACCTTGTCGCCGCAGCTGAGGAATTTCAAAAAGCATTGGAATCGTCTCCATTTGTTGACGCGACCTTGTCCGTAAGAATTCAAAACGGAAAGGCCGTACACGTCGAAATCGGAACGGTTATCAAACATAAGCCTGCCGAGTTGGCCGGACATGCCGGAGCGCGCTATGACTCCGGCCGTTGACTACCTTCTAAACTGGATAAGCGACTATAAAAAACGGATTTTAGAATTCCCCGGCCTTGATACAAATTCCATTGACCCATTCAGCGACGATTCTATTCGTTTCGACTTCGACGCGGGCCGCTTAATCGCACAATTAAAAGATGGTGAGATTATCCTTCACAACGCGACACACCAAAAGAAAGCGGAAGAGCTAATCGAGACCCCGACTCATGGCCTGGCAGAGAATGTACTTACCCCTCACTTAGAAGGTGATTATATATTTGAAAGAACCAACAATAGGGGCGGGGGGCAATGGTACCGTAAGAACGGGGTTGTCTGGGAACCTGAGTACCAAATCAGAATCTTGGAAAGGGAAGTTCTCGAAGCCGAAATATATGCGGCTCACGCGCGACTGGATGCGATTACTTTCGACGGTAAAAAAACCGCTGATATTTTCAAAAAAACCGGTAAGGCGATTCAGAAGGCTCAGAGTGTAGATTTCTTGAATAAGACAGAAGAGATCCTACGAGAAGCCCTAGGCGTTGATCCTATTGCCTGGAACAGTACCCCGGATACGTTGCCATGTACTGATGCCCTGATTGATTTTTCTGGTCCCAAGATAAAGACCAGAGAGCCGGAACCAGGGGAATACTGGCGCGACCCGGTACCGTTCACGGCAGCTGAAATCATCGAGAGTCCGCACCCTGTAAAATACGAGAAGTTTCTTTTCGAGATTTTCCCCGATTTGCACACAAATTTGACTGCCCGGTATTGTCGCGCCGCTGCTATTCGCGGAACCGGAACGAAAAGTATTGTTATTGCCTGGAATTCCCTTGGCAACGGAGCCAAAAATACAGACTTTGACGTCCATTCAAGAATGACAGGATCCGGGATGTTCGCTTTTCCCTCAGGGGCCCTTGTTACCAGCAAGGGGGACAGCGGGGAAAAACGCTTCGACAGTATCCGCCTACGGGGTGCCCGTTTCGCGGTGTTCGACGAAGTGACCGGAGTTTTCGATGTTTCAGCCCTAAAGAGGCTCACGTCATTGTCAGAGATCCGCGGTGAAGCAAAAGGTCAGGATGCAGTCACATTCCAGCAGACATGGTGCATTTTTATCTTAACCAATGAGTTACCAGCTTTTTTCCCTCCGGATGATTCAGCCTTCCTGAATAGGCTAATCGTTATTCCCTATCAATCGGTATTTTATGAATCCGAGGAACAACGGCAGCAGCTTCTTGAGCGTGGGGCAGACCCGGAGCACCTGCTTCCAGCCCGGGATAAACGCGAGATCATCGCCGAACTGGAACCCGAGCGGCCCGGAATACTCCGAACGATGATAGAAGATGCCATCGCACTACGGGACGAATACGGCGGTAAAGTACCGGAATCCGACCTGTGCAAACATTCCAAAGAGAACTACCGCAGCACAAACGACAGGGTAGAATCTTTCCTTGATGAAATGATTGTCCGTGATTCTTCCGGGAAGATCGCAAATTCCCGCCTTCTCGAATTGTACCAGCAATTCACAGGGGATAAACGAACCACGTCACAAACGCTGGTTAACCGTATTAAGAAGAAAATACCCGGAATCGAGCCCGCAGCAGTCGGAAAAAGTCGCGGACAAGCTGGAATTCGGGAGGTTGTCGATGCTTAAAGAACGTTTTTACCGACACTACCGACACTATACCGGAAATTCTATTTCACTACTAGGAAAAAACACTCATAGGGAACAAAACAGAAAAACGCTTTTAGTGTCGGTAGTGTCGGTGTCCGGGGGCCTGCCGTGGACGCACTGAAGATCCGCAAAATCTTGCCCCGGCTGGGAAGCGATGCTCCCGGGGAAGTAATCGCCACCGTTGAAGCTTTACGCCGAGCCTTGGCCGCTGATGGTCTGACATTCCATGATCTTGCCGCAGCCATTAGGGACGACAACCAGCCGGAACCGGTCGAGATTATCGAACCGGAAAACTCAGCAGACTGGACCGAGCTTCTCGATTCGTTGATTGACCAGGAGCTCTGGTGCAACTCCTGGGAAAAGCAATTCCTCTTCGACGTCCGAAGCTGGACACGTTCAGGCCGCCGCCCTTCACTGAAACAACAAAGGCTGATTCTCGACATTGCCGAAAGGCAGGTCTCCGCATGAACCACAACCGGGAACCGCGCCCCCCTTGAAGGCGGCCGACCGACAGACAGCCTTTGCCGTATGGCAGGGTAAAGAATTTTGTGAATACATAAGGATTTTTATATGAACGAAATAAGAACAGGTGAAGAGATCGCAAAACAGCGACTAATCAGGGAAAAGGCCGACCACGCAATGCGCCGGCGGAAGTTTTACGAAATACTGGCCCGCCGGACAGGTCGCAGTCTTGAAGAGCTTCTCGCAATCGCTGACGAAGCACGTGATGCAATCGAGAACGAGAAAAACGAAGGAGTAACGAATGAATGAAGAAAATGAAAGCGTTTTGGTCCGCCACCCGAACGGACATATAAGCCGAATGAATAAACGCGTCGCGGATAAAATGATCCGGCGACCTGGGCACACACTAGTCCTGGAAATGCCACCTCTACCGGGACGTATTTTTGAAAACCTGGACACGGAGGAGGGGAAATGACAGAGACAAAATTGATGTATGAAAGAGTTGCAAAACTCTTAGACGATGTAAAAGCGAAAAAAGCCGAAATCACCGCGCTTGAAAAAAAACTTGCCGACGCATACGCCGAAGACGGAGACGCGGTGGTCGTTATGAAAGACTTGCAGCTTTCACGGGCTGACCTGGGCGCAATGCTCGGGGCCCTAAAAGAGCTCGAGCAGAAGGCGTTTGACACGCAGCTCCGAGAGCATACCGAAATGTCAAAGGCGGTCGAAGAGGAAGCCCGCGCGAAATTTACTTCAACTATGGAGGATATCGCCTCTTCTCTTCGTGCAGTTAAGAAACCCCTGGGGAAGGCCCTCAAGGACCGGACGATCACAAAAAAGACTATGGCTCAAATGCTGGATGCCGTCGCTGACACGATATGGGCGGCAATGCTGGCAGAATTTAACGAATCGTACAAAGAGACAGTTCCCTGCTACCCATCGAAGCCCGTCCCCAGAGATGACCAGGGGGACCCGCTTGATGCTTTTAAGGTGTTGGCTCAATACGACGGGGGTAAGCTGCGATGAGCAAACTACAGAAAACGGACGGTCTTTTGACCGTCAATCAGGCTGCAAACCGGGCCGGGGTTCCTCAGCGGAAAGTACTCCTGCTCGTCTGGAATGAATTGATTTTTTCGCGGACTGACGCGGAACGCGGATACCTTTTATCTCCTTCCGTTGTCGAAGAATTGCCCCGGCTATGCCGGGAGCACTTCAGCCCGAGTACCGGGGAATTCTTGGCAAACGGTCCGGTTATCGCGGATTTTAAAGCCCGGAGCGTTTCCGGGGTAACAACAGAACATTATCGAGGTGTCTTATGAAAATAATCCATTTTAGCGGAACTATCGGCGGGGAACTTACCCCCGCCTGGCTTCGGTCGGAACTCCAGAAAATGAACGGGGGGCCGGTTGAACTGCATATCAATTCACCTGGCGGTCAAGTTTTTAGCGGTCAAGAAATGATCGACGCGGTACGAAATTACGCCGGACAGATAACCGCCCGGATTGTCGGGACAGCCGCGAGCATGGCAAGCGCACTGGCCGCCGCCTGTGATTCGGTTACCGTTACAGACCAGAGCTCCTGGATGATACATAAGGCCGCCGGGGCTGCTATGGGGAATTCCGATGACTTCCAGAAGATGCAGAAGGTTCTTGACGGAATAGACAACCAACTGGCAAACCTGTATTCCCAGAAGAGCGGAAAACCTGTCTATGAAATTCTGGAATTGATGCGGGTCGAAAGCTGGTACTTCGGAAGCGAGATTCTCGAAGCGGGTTTCGCAGACTCATACACAGAAACCGGCTCCGCTATCGGAAAGACTGCCGCTCTGATCGACGCAAAAGCCCGGTTCCGCGCTGCGTATTCTCCACCATCTCCCGCAGAGATTGCCGCCTATGCAGGAGCAGTCCGCACACCGGCAGCAAAGACCAGGATAATCCGCCCGGATGACATCCTGGCCGCAAAGATCGCCCAGATGCCGATTGAAGAGTATCTCGAATGGGCGGAAAAGGCGGGGTATTGATGGAACCGATACTTTGGGCGAACGCAATAAATGATCCGAAGGGCGACGGTTACGGATACTCGAATCATACACGTCAGATGATGCACGCACTACAGAGGGCCGGGGTAGAAATATCCACGGCCCTGGATGGTTCCGCAAAGATTGCCGTTCACCTTACCCCGGCAGATTTTTATGAACCTATCCCGGGGATGGTAAACGTATTGTTTACGATGGTAGAGACAGCGACAATTCCAGGGCACCTTCAGATCGAGCGAGAAAGACAGCCTGATGTTTTTATTGTTCCTTGTGAGCACAACCGGCGCATCTTCAAGCAATTCTACAGAGGGAAACCCGTACACGTTTGCCCCGAGGGAATCAACCCCGCAGAATTTCCGTATTACGAAAGAAAAGAGCCGGCGAAAAATAAGCCCTTTCGATTTCTGTTTGTCGGAGCACTTAACGACCGAAAGGGACTTACCCGCATTGCAAACCTGTTCAATGAATGGCTTGGAGGCGGCGACTTACCCGACAATGCACAGCTTTACCTGAAAACGACGAATCTCATTGACATCGGACTGTCTGAAATTCACTACCTGAAACCGGACGAAAAGCGGGTCAATTTCAAGGGATACAGGCCGGCACCTGGGGAAAACCCCGTTCTCCCTTCAATGGTTATTGACCAGAGGAACATTGATACAGCAGAGCTATGCAAACTCTATCATTCTGCCCACGCTTTCATTTTGCCTACAACTGGTGAAGGATGGGGATTGACCCTGCATGAAGCCCTGGCGACCGGCTGTCCTGCTATCTGGACTCATTGGTCCGGCCCTGTGGATTATGCGGATGCAGCGATAGGTTTCCCCATAAAGAAAATCACCATGACCCCTATTGAATTTGCCGATGGTGGCCGCAGTACCGGAACTCTACCCGACATAACGGAAATCAAGAAGCGGATGCGGCACATATACGACAACTACCCGGAAGCCCTGAAACGCGGGAAGAAAGCAAGCGATAGGATGCACAACCAATTCACCTGGGATCATGCAGCACAACGGTTTGTTGAGATACTCGCAGCCGTGCAAGGGGGATAAAATGGATATATTTGACTTAAAATCAAAAGGTACTGTGAGCATACCCCCACCCGGTCATGGGTATTTCCCCACACCCCGGTGCAGACTACCACAGTGGAATTTTTTTTCGGGCCTGCACGCACGTCACTCCGGGAAAACATAACCTATATATAGGCTAAGGGGCATATAAGTGTTTTACCTATATAGAATTATTAAGCAATTCAGAATTCCACAGCCCGTTATGGTAACACCTCGGGTCGTGCAGAGGCGGGTTTTCTGATGCACAACCTTATAAAAAATGTACCTGAGGAGCCCTTGAAGGCTACCAGACGGCGACCAGGGCGCAGGGCTTACACTGAACAGACAGAGCAAACGCGTTTCCTCCAGCTGACCGGGCAGCTGGCCGACCTGCTACGCTCCGATGACTGGAAACGGAAAAGCGACGTCCTCCGATTATGTAAAAAATACAAGGTTGATTTTCCGTTGTTCGCCGAAACGCTGCGTCTGGCAGAAAGCGACAGCGGGAATTTCGTATCCTGGCCTAATGAATCAACACCACAACGAGCACCTGACGAAAATTGACAGACAGCCCCGCTCCGGCGGGGTTTTTTGTTGCTCTAAGCGCGGACAGACCTATCCGCGCTTACCTCCGACGATCGTCGGAGGTTGCACCTGGACAACGTTGTCCGGGATTTCTCCCGTGGCTGAAGGCGAATTGTAATTTTGGAACTAACACGGCCGCCGTAATCTTTCACGTGAGCAGCTTCTTGATCTTGGAATGAAAAGGGCGGAGCTGTTGGAGGAGAAGGCGAAAGAAAAGGAATATGAAAGGAAAACCACTTTTCAGAAATCTGAAAAGTCGAACTTGCCAACAATTAACACCACAAAAGAAATGGCCGACTATGCCGGGGTATCAATCGACACGGCAAGCAAATACAAAAGGGTGAAATCTCCTGCCTGATGGTCTCGGGGTCTTATGGATAATCGGTCGACTGGCCGAAAAAATGAAATTCACAGAAAAAAAGTGACAGTAAAACACCCTCTTTTTACCGATAAACCTGCTAAAACTTGTTAAAACTTGCCATAAATAAAAGTTGACAGGGCAGTGTTAAGGCCTTATACTGTATGAAGATAGTCTATAGATGACTAAACATGTTAAAGCGTTAGGGCGGCCTTGTAATCTCGGGGTCGTCAGTTCGAATCTGACAGTCGGCTAACCTTAAAGCTCCCTTACGGGAGCTTTTTTATTGTACTGTAAGGAATTACGTGGTATTATTGATGTGCGTGATTTTAGCTGACAGCTGATGTATATGTAAGAAAAATAATGGGAGGATGCTTATGATAATTGAACAAAAGCTGAAAGAACTGCAAATTGTTCTTCCGGAAGCAGTAAAACCGGCTGCAATGTATATACCTGCAAAACAAATTGGGAATGCACTGTATATATCGGGACAAATTCCCTTTAGGGATAATGAGTTGGTTTACACTGGAAAAGTTGGGAGCGAGAGATCTCTTGAAGAAGCTCAGGATGCGGCGAAAATATGTGTTGTCAATATTATCGCTGCAGCTAAAGAATATTTGGGTGATTTGGATAAAATTAACAATGTAATTAAATTACAGGGATTTGTAAATAGTGAAGCAACTTTCAATCAGGCACATATTGTTATAAATGCAGCTTCCAAATTGTTATATGATATATTCGGTGAAGCGGGAAGGCATGCACGTACCGTTATTTGTACAAATGAGCTTCCGCTGGATGCAAGCGTAGAAATCGAAGCCATAATCGAGATTAAGGATTAATAGCTCCTCGCCGTTGTATAATACTATTTCGAACTGAATTATTACGAACTCTTGTTGTGGAGAACATAGCATGAATATTCGTCGAATAGCAGCTTTTTCAGATGGTAATCAAGGAGGTAATCCGGCCGGAGTGTGGATCGGATCATCTCTGCCGGCCGAGTCAGAAATGCAGCGGATAGCATCAGACGTCGGTTTTTCCGAGACTGCATTCGCAGCCTTTGATGGTGAGTCTTGGCGGGTACGTTATTTTTCACCTGAATGTGAGGTTCCCTTCTGTGGGCATGCAACCATTGCCCTGGGAGCAGTATTGGCCATAGAAAATGGGGACGGCGTCTCCAAGCTCAGACTCAACGCCTTTTCCATGCTCGCAATCCATTTGCTTCCGGGGTGTTTACGAAGACCCCGCGACTGGTGCAGCGGCGGCAGCTTTCGCCGGCTATTTACGCGACATTAACTGGCCATATGGGGGAGCCATAGACATAATACAAGGTGAAGACATGGGAATGCGTTCCATCCTGCATGCTGAAATCCCACCAGTGCCCGGCAGCTCAATAAGAGTCTCCGGTACAGCACGTGTTATGGCCCCAGGAGAAAAAGCTCGCACTGTATAAGATTATAAGAAATATAGCAAACGACTGGAACAGAAGCGATTGTCATGTTTTACCTTATTGGAAGAGAAATATTTGGGTATTCTTCTTTGTCGTGGCATTGGAGAAAGAAGACAACAATAAAGTATTTTCATCGATAGTAATCATTACT